>JACRIX010000060.1 GCA_016215645.1 Rhodocyclales bacterium | reverse complement strand
GCAAAACTAGTGATAAGGCGGTTTGCGAGAGCGCCTGGTTGATAAAAAATTAAATATAATCAATGCTTACCTACTTTACAAAACTCGCTGATCCGCCTTCTAAGCCGGGGGTAACAGGTTCGAGTCCTGTCGGGCGGGCCAACCCACACACCACAGGGGAGTGACGTCCCCGGCCACCAGCGAAAGAAGACCCATGACAGCGACGCGTTTTGCGGGCATCGACGATGCCAAGGCGAGAATCGGACAGGAGATTGGCCTCAGCGAATGGATGCTGATCGATCAGGCGCGGGTCAGCGGTTTCGCCGAGGTGACCGGAGACCACCAGTGGATACACGTCGATGTCGATCGCGCAAAGCGCGAATCACCCTTTGGCGGGCCGATCGCCCACGGCTATCTCACGGTATCCCTGCTGGCCAAATTTGCCGGCGAATGCATCGCCGTCGATGGCATCAAGCTGGCGGTGAACTATGGTCTGAATCGTGTGCGTTTTGCGTCGCCGGTGAAAGTCGGCAGCCGGGTACGCGCGCGTTTCGTTCTGGCCGCGGTCGACGATATCGCCGGCGGCGCGCAAATGACCTGGCAGGCAACGGTGGAGATCGAGGGCGGCGAAAAACCGGCCTGTGTCGCGGAAATGCTCACGCGCTGGTATTTTTAGGTCAATGGGAACGGATGGGGCGTGAAAGCGGCAAGCCCACCGGCCCACGTCTGCATTGCGCGCCATGGCGAAACCGACTGGAATGTCGCTGGCATCCTGCAGGGCTGGCTCGACGTAAGGATCAATGACCAGGGACGTCGGCAGGCCTATGAACTGGTCGCCGCGCTCAGTCAGGCGCAGTTCTCGCTGATCTGTTCCAGCCCCTTGTCGCGCTCGCTGGAAACCGCTGAAATCATCGCCCGCGCCCTGCGTCTGCCGCCTCCGGTATGCCTCGACGGGCTCAAGGAGCGCAATTTCGGCGTGATCCAGGGCGTGCCCAAGGCGGAATTGGCGGAACTGAACCCCGTGCTGCTGCAGCAGATCATGAAGCGCAATCCGGCGGCTGATTTCGAGCAGGGTGAAACCATGGATGAGTTCGCCGATCGCATCATCGCCGCGCTTCATTTCATCGGCCGCCACTATCCGGGGCAACGCGTTCTGGTGATCACCCACGGTTGGGTCATGGATGTCATTACGCGCCATGTCGCGGGCCTGCCGCGCAGCGCCATCCTCAACATGAAGCGCAAGAATGGCGAGACGCTGTGGCTGAAGCTGACCGGGCAGTCGATCAAGCCGGTATAAATGCGAGGGTGGAATGAAAAAGCGCGCCGAGGGGCGCGCGATTACCGGGTGTCTGGCGGAGAGGGAGGGATTCGAACCCTCGTTAGGATATTATCCTAAACACGCTTTCCAGGCGTGCGACTTAAACCACTCATCCACCTCTCCGCGGATTCCTGTCGCAACGCAGGTTGCGGCAGGGCGCGCATTATAGCGGATCAGCTCTCGCTGTGCCGCAGCGAAAGATCGATGGCGCGCACGTTCTTGGTGAGTCCGCCAATCGAAATGCGATCCACACCGGTTTCGGCGATTGCTCTTACGGTTTCCAGGCTGACGCCGCCGGAGGCCTCCAGCTGGGCGCGGCCGGCGGTGAGCCCGACGGCCTGCCGCATCCGGGCCAGGTCCATGTTGTCGAGCAGGATCATTTTCGCGCCGCCGTCGAGTGCTTCGGCGAGCTGCTCCAGGGTTTCGACTTCGATCTGGATGAAGACGTCCTCGCGGCCTATGGCGCGTGCCTGCACCAGGGCGGCAGTAACGCTGCCGGCGGCCATGATGTGGTTTTCCTTGATCAGGATGCCGTCATAGAGGCCAAGTCGGTGGTTGGCGCCGCCGCCACAGGTGACGGCGTATTTCTGCGCCAGGCGCAGGCCGGGCAGCGTCTTGCGGGTATCGACAATGCGTGCGCCGCTGCCGGCGATGGCGTCGACATGACGTCGGGTCACTGTGGCCGTGGCCGACAGCAGTTGCAAAAAATTCAGCGCGGCGCGCTCGGCGGTCAGCAGCGCCCGCGTGTTCGCGTCGATCGTGCAGAGTACCTGGCCGGCCCCGATACGTTCGCCGTCGCGTGCCTGCCAGCGGATCACGGCGTTCGGATCAAGTTGCCTAAAGCAGGCATCGAACCAGGCGGTGCCTGCCAGGATGGCGTCTTCGCGACTGATCACCGTGCCCTGCGAGCGGCGGGACGCAGTGGTCAGCAGGGCGGTCAGGTCGCCGCCGCCGATGTCTTCCATGAGCGCGGAGAGCACGTTGCGCTGCACTTCGGCAGCGAGGTGGAGCGGAAAATCCATGATGCGTCCGGAGAGAGTGGATGCGGTCGATTCTACCCCCGCGCCTCAGCGCAGTTTCGATCCGCGCCGGCTCAGCGTGGTCGATGGCGGAGAAAAGCTCTCGGCACTGGCGACATCCCAGAATACCTTGAATACCGGGTGGTCAGGAACGCCGGAAAGCAGTTCGCCGGGGCGCGCCCAATGGTGGAGCGTGGCCAGCGAGCGGACCTCGGTGGCTGAAACGCGGCGAATCACGTGCTCCGGCCCCAGTTCGCCGGGGTGGCTCAGGCCCGCCGCCCCCAGCATTTCCTTGAGCGCGATCAGCGTATTGCGGTGGAACTGGTGTACCCGCGCCGACTTGTCGGTGACATCCAGCGCGCGCATGCGCACGGGATCCTGGGTGGTGACACCGGTCGGGCAGTGGCCGGTATGGCAGGTCTGTGCCTGCAGGCAGCCCAGGGCGAACATGAAGCCGCGTGCCGAGTTGCACCAGTCGGCCCCGGTGGCGATGGTGCGGGCCATGTCGAAGGCGGTGACGATCTTGCCCGAAGAGCCGATGCAGATCTGCTGCCGCAGATTGACGCCGACCAGGGTGTTATGCACCAGCATCAGGCCTTCGCGCAGTGGTGCGCCGACGTGGTCGGTGAATTCCAGCGGTGCGGCGCCGGTGCCGCCCTCGCCGCCGTCGACGACGATGAAGTCGGGCGCAATGCCGGTTTTCAGCATGGCCTTGACGATGGCGAACCATTCCCAGGGATGGCCGATGGCCAGTTTGAAGCCGACCGGCTTGCCGCCAGACAGTTCGCGCAGGCGGGCAATGAATTCGAGCAGTTCGATCGGTGTCGAGAAGGCCGCGTGTCGCGCTGGCGAAATGCAATCGGTACCTACGGGCACACCGCGCGCCTCGGCGATTTCGGGCGTCACCTTGGCGCCCGGAAGGACGCCGCCATGCCCCGGCTTGGCGCCCTGGGAAAGCTTGATTTCGATCATCCTGACCTGGTCGATGGTGGCATTGTCGGCGAAACGTGCGCCGTCGAATTTTCCGCTGGCGTCGCGGCAACCGAAGTAGCCGCTGCCGATTTCCCAGACCAGGTCGCCGCCATTCTGCCGGTGATAGCAGGAAATCGAGCCTTCGCCGGTGTCGTGGAAGAAATGCCCGCGCCGGGCGCCCTCGTTGAGCGCCAGGATGGCATTGGCTGACAGCGCGCCGAAGCTCATGGCGGAAATATTGAAGACGCTTGCCGAGTAGGGTTTGTCGCATCCTGGGCCGCCGACATCGATGCGAAAGTCGTGGTCCTCGATGTGCTCCGGTGCGATCGAATGGTTGATCCATTCGTAGTGGGGTTCGTAGAGATTGAGCTGGGTGCCGAAGGGGCGCTTGTCCAGCGCCTGCTTCGAGCGCTGGTAAATGATGGAACGCTGGGCGCGCGAGAAGGGCAGTTCGTCGGAGTCGGCCTCGATGAAGTACTGGCGGATCTCGGGGCGGATGTATTCGAAAAAGAAGCGGAAATGCGCCAGCACCGGGTAATTGCGGCGGATCGCCTGGCGCGGCTGGAGGAAGTCGATGAGGCCGACCAGGGCCAGGGCTGAGAAGACCAGGCCGGGCCACAGCCAGAGCGTCGAAACGGCAACCAGCGCCAGGCAGGCCGCGGCGAGCAGGATGCAGGCCGCCCAGGCGTGGTAGCGCTGAGGAACGATGCTGTCGAGCTTCTGCAACATGGACGACCTCCCGTGGAACGCTACGGCTTCTTTTACTGCATCAGGCGCGGCGGCGCAAGCGTTCGCCCAAAGCGATGGACAGGCTGCTGCCGGCAATCACGACCATGCCGCCGATCGAAAGCAGGTCCGGAAGATGATCGTAGAACATCCAGCCCAGCAGTCCGGCCCAGATCAATTGGCCGTAGAGGAAGGGCGAGAGGAAGGAGGCCGCGGCATGGCGGAAGGCGCGCGTCAGCATCAGGTGGCCGGTGCCGCCATAGATGCCGAGCGAGGCGATCAGCGCGGCGTCGATCCAGGTCGGCGTCGGGCCGCCCCAGTAGAGCGGTGCCGCGAGCGTCATTGAGACCGTGCCGACCAGCGCCGTGTAGAACAGCATGGTCAGCGTATTTTCGGTGGGCGAGAGCTGCCGTGTCTGGATCTGGTAGATCGCGTAGCAGGCGGCGGCAAGCGACATCCAGACGATGCCTTCCGTGTTCAGGGCGCCGCCGGGGCGCGCAATCAGGAGAGCGCCGCCGAAGCCGGCAATGACCGCCAGCCAGTGCCCGCGGGTGATCGATTCCTTGAGCAGCCAATGCGAGAGGATGACCACGACCAGCGGCGTGACGAAAAGAAAGGCGGTGCTTTCCGCCAGCGGCATCAGCGAGAAGCCGGCCATCGAAAAACCGGTGGTGCCGGTCAGCATCAGGGCGCGCAGGACTTGCGCGTGCGGACGTGTCGTGGCGATCAACTGGAAGCGCATCGATGGCGCAAGAAAGATCAGCATCATCACGCAGTGGAAGGTGTAGCGGCCCCAGACCATCATCGGGATCGGATAGGTGCGCGACAGGTACTTGGAGGTGGCATCGAGCGCGGCGAAACACAGCGTCGCGCCGACCATCAGCAGCACGGCGAGACCGACCTTGTGTCGATCAGGCATTCGCCGAGATCAGTCGATTGAGCGCGCTGCGTGCGGCAGGAATCAATTCGCCGGCGGTCATGCCGATCGGGCCATCGCCGCTGGCGGCGAGCAAATCGGCCGCCAGGCCATGCAAATGAACGGCGCCGCACAGGGCTTCCGCGGCGGCCCAGCCCTGGGCGAGCAGCGCACCGGTCATGCCGGCCAGTACGTCCCCGGTTCCGCCGGATGCGAGGCCGGGGTTGCCCGTGGCATTGACGCGCCAGCGACCATCGGGGAAGGCGACCACGGTGCCACAGCCCTTGAGTGCGACGTGGGCCCGGAAGCGACCGGCAAGCGCAAGCGCGGCGGCGATGCGGTCCGCCTGTACCGCCGCCGTGGTGGTGGCCAGCAGGCGTGCGGCTTCGGCGGGATGCGGCGTGAGCAGGGTCGGCGCCCGGCGGCGGGAGAGTGCCGTCGCCAGCACCGGATGGGCGGCCACGAGGTTGAGTGCGTCGGCATCGAACACGGCGGGAAAGTTATGCGCAGCGGTATCCCTTGGGACGGCGCTGGCGGCACGGCGAATCAGCTCGCAGGCGACCTCGGAATCGCCCAGGCCGGGGCCGATCACCAGCGCCGTGCCGCTTGCCAGGGCATTCGCCGGCGAACGCAGCATCAGTTCCGCCTGGACCGGGTCGACGGGCATGGGCGACAACAGGCCGACAAACACACGTCCGGCGCCAAGCTGCAGGCCGGCACGTGCGGCGAGCAGGGCGGCTCCGGTCATGCCGGCGGCGCCGCCGATCACTGCCAGCGAACCGTAGCTGCCCTTGTGGCTGTTGCGTTGGCGCGGCCTCAGATTCCCGCGGAAATCCCGGGTCGACAACAATGCGCCGGGTACGCCGTCCAGCGCCAGGCCGAGGTCAGTCACGGTAATGTCGCCGCAATGATCGGGGCCGTCGAGGGTGTGGAGCCCGGGCTTGCCGCCGATGAAACTCAAGGTGTGCGTGGCGCGAACGGCGCAGCCCAGCACCCGCCCGGTGTCGTCGTCGAGTCCGCTGGGAATGTCGAGTGCCATTACCGGTCCGGCAAAGGCGTTGATGCGCGCGATCAGTTCGGCAGGGGCGCCTTCGATGGGTCGGGCCAGGCCGATGCCGAACAGCGCATCGACCACCAGTGAGAATTTCCCGGGCGGTACCGCGCGGCAAAAGTCGGCGCTGGTGGCACGGCAAGATGCATAGGCCGTGGCGGCATCCTTCGGCAAACGTGCCGGATCGGCGTCAAAAACGATGCTGACCGATATGCCCGAGCGGGCCAGTTCGCGCGCCATGACGAAACCGTCGCCGCCATTGTTGCCGGGTCCGGCAAACACCAGCACGCGACCTTGCCCGAAGTGTTGGCGGACGAAATCGGCGGCCGCGCGGCCCGCGCGTTCCATCAATGGCGGATGGGCGTCGGCGTAGCGGGTTTCGAGGGCACGCAGCTCGACGGCGCGCAGCAAGGGAGTACTCATGCCACGATTGTAACCGTCAGCCCCCGGCAAGTTCCGGCAGGGTGGCGAAGTGCAGGCCCGCTGCCAGCAGGCCGGCGCGCAGCGCACGCGCCACGGCCACGGCGCCGGGGCTGTCGCCATGGACACAGATGCTGCCGATGGGCGTCGGGATGCGCGTGCCATCGATGGCGATCAATGCGCCGGCGTCGATCATGGCGCGCACATGCGCGAGGCAGGCATCGGCACCATGGATCATGGCGTCGGGACGCGAGCGCGGCACCAACTGGCCGTCGGGAAGGTAGGCGCGATCGGCGAATATCTCCTCGATCACCGCGAGGCCGGCGCTTCGCCCGGCATTGACCAGTTCAGACGCTGCCGGTGCGAGCAGGATCAGTGTGGGGTCGACGGCACGTATCGAGGTGCAGAGGGTGGCCGCCAGTGCGCGGTCGACACAGGCCTGGTTGTTCAGCGCGCCATGCGGTTTGACATGGGTGACGCGCATTCCTTCCAGGGCCGCCACGGCGCCTAGCGCACCGATCTGCGCCGCCACCTGGGACTCCAGTTCGCCCGCCGTGAGCTGCATGGCGCGGCGGCCGAAACCGCGCAGGTCGGGATAGCTCGGGTGGGCGCCGATCGAGACGCCATGCTGACGGGCCAGCCGGACGGTTGCGCGCATGACATCCGGGTCGCCGGCGTGCCCGCCGCAGGCGACGTTCGCGGAATTGACGATGGCCAGCATGGCGGCATCGTCGCCCATGGTCCAGGGGCCGTAGCCTTCGCCGAGATCGGAATTGAGGTTAATAGGCCGTGCCGGCATCGATGACTCCGTCGATCAGGTTGGCGCCGTAGAGGGCGTCCAGGTTGTATTCGGATGCGACCGGGAGGATGCCGCCGATGCACGTGGCCAGCGCCTGCGCCGCGCAGCGGCGGGCGGCGATCGCCTCGTCGATGCTTACGACGGTGAAGCGCAGTTTCTGCCCCGGCAGCAGATGTCCCAGGCGGCGCACGTCGGCATGGATGACGGTGGCAATCTTGGGGTAGCCGCCGACGGTCTGGCAGTCGGCCAGCAGCACGATCGGCCGGCCATCGCCGGGCACCTGGATCGCGCCCGGCGCCACCGCATCCGAAACGATGTCGGCACCGAGCGCGGCATTGTGTTCGAGGATCGGACCGTCGAGGCGCAGGCCCATGCGGTCGGCATCGCGGGTGACGGTGTATTCGCCGCTGACAAAGCTGTCCCACGCGGCATCGGTGAAGTAGTCGTGCTGTGGGCCGGCGATAAGCCGTATCGGGCCGGCGTCAAGTGGTGGCGCGTGCGGCAGGCGCAGGGGATTTGGGGTTTCGCTGCCGTCATGCCGGATGTTCAATCGGTCGCCGGCCGCGATCGTGCGACCGTTTAAGCCACCCATGCTCGCCCGGGCGTAGGTAGAACGGCTGCCCAGTACGTTCGGGACGTCGAAGCCGCCGTGTACGGCGAGATAGCCGATGCCGCTCCTCAATGGCCCGAGGTCGAGGACATCCCCGGCATTCAGTGTGTGGCTGCGCCAGTTGGCCGCACGGCGTCGGGTGCCGTCGGCGTCGTCGATCACGGCGGAGAACTCGCCGGCCAGTCCCAGTGTCACCTCGTTCCCGAACCGCAGTCGCGGCCCCATCAGGCGCATTTCCAGCCCGGCAGTGGCTGGCGGATTTCCCGTCAGTGCATTGGCGAGCGCCAGCCATTCCGCATCGAGCGCACCCGAAAGGGGAACGCCGAGGTGCCGGTAGCCGGGGCGGCCGAGGTCCTGGATACTGGCCGGAAGCGGTGCGGCGAGTACCTCGATCATGGCGCGCGCCAGTGGGATGGCGCAATTTCGCCAGCCGCCACCGCCGCGGCGATGCGGTGGTATTCGGCGGCGGATATGGACGTGATGCGCAAGCTGTCGCCCGGCGCGAAGAGGGCGGGACTCGCGGCATCGGCAAGGTCGAACAGGCGCACCGGAGTGCGGCCCAGCAGGTGCCAGCCGCCGGGGCTGACCCAAGGGTAGATTGCGGCCTGTGCGCCAGCGATGGCCAGGCTGTTGGCCGGGACGGCGGCGCGCGGTGTTTTCTGGCGCGGCAGGTGCAGCCACTCGGGCAACTCGCCGAGGTAGGGAAAGCCGGGCAGGAAGCCGATCAGGAATACGCGCAGGTCAATGCCGCAGAGGGTGGCGACCACCGCGTCCTCGCTGTGTCCGGTCGTGCGGGCGACGGCGCCGAGGTCGGGACCGAACTCGCCGCCAAAGACCACAGGGATCTGCCACCGTGTCGTCAGCGCCGACTCTTGCAGCGGTGCGTCGGCAGTTTGCATCAGGCAGGCGGCGAGCTGCTCGCGATCCAGTTGCAGGGGATCGAAATGCACCGTCAGCGAGCGCCATGTCGGTACCACGTCGCTGATGCCGATCAGGTGCAGGGCCGCCAGCGCGTCGCGCGTGGCCATGACTTGGGCATTCAACCCGGCGTCGATGCGATCACCGAACTCGAGTGTCAGTGCGCCGTCGCCAAGAGCGAGCAGGCACGGCATCATCCCACCATGCGTTGTGGCAGCCAGGTCACGATGCCCGGAAAGAAGTAGAGCATTCCTACCGCCGCGATCATGAGGACGAAGGCCGGCAGCGCGGTGCGGGCGATCCACGGCAACTGCTTGTTGGTCATGCCTTGCAGGACGAACAGGTTGAAACCGACCGGTGGCGTGATCTGGGCCATTTCGACCACCACCACGAGGAAGATCCCGAACCAGATCAGGTCGATGCCGGCGGCTACGATGGTGGGCTGGATCACGGCGATGGTCAGCACCACCATGGAAATTCCGTCGAGGAAGCAGCCGAGGATGATAAAGAAGATCATCAGGCCGAAGAGCAGGCCGAACTGGCCCAGGCCCAGGCTGGCGATCCATTCCGCGAGCTGGCGCGGCAGGCCGATGTAGCCCATCGACAGCGTCAGAAACGCGCTGCCGGCAAGGATCAGGGCAATCATGCAGTACAGGCGCGTGGCGCCCATCAGGCTCTCGCGGAAAGTGGTCCAGGACAGCGATTGCTGCGCGGCGGCGAGGACCAGGCTGCCGACCACGCCGAGCGCGGCGGCTTCCGTCGCGGTGGCGACGCCGATATAGATGGAGCCCAGCACCAGCGCGATCAGCAGCACTACCGGGATCAGGTGGCGCGAGGCATACAGCTTCTGGGCGAAGCTGTAGCGCTCGGTGGCCGGCGGTACGGCACCGGGATTCATCAACGCCCAGACGATGATCCATCCCATGAACAGCAGGCCGAGCATCAGGCCCGGAAGTACGCCGCCGATGAAGAGCTTGGCAATCGACACTTCGGCGGCGACGCCATACACGATCATGATGATCGACGGTGGAATCAGCAGGCCCAGCGTGCCGGCGCCGGCCAGTGTACCGATGGTGATGCCTTCAGGGTAGCCACGCCTGGCGAGTTCGGGCAGGGTGATCTTGCCGATGGTGGCGCAGGTTGCGGCCGATGAACCGGAAACGGCAGCAAAGATGGTGCAACCGATGACATTGACGTGGAGCAGGCGTCCCGGCAAGCCCTCCAGCCAGGGCGCGAGGCCCTTGAACATGTCGGAGGAGAGCCGCGTTCTAAACAGGATCTCGCCCATCCAGAGGAACATCGGTAGCGCAGTCAATGTCCAGGACGAGGAGGCGCCCCAGATGGTGACGGCCATGGCATCGCCGGCGGCGCGCGGGGTGAACAGCTCCATGCCCATCCAGCCGACGCCGAGCAGCGCCAGGCCGATCCAGATGCCGCTGCCGAGCAGGGCGAACAGGGCGATGATCAGGGCGAAGGTAATTGCCAGGCTCATGATTTACTCGCTTCTCACCGGCTCGCTGCCCGGTTCGCGCGAGTGCCGCTTCTCGCCGCGAAGGACGGCGACCGCTTCCTCGGCCAGGGCGATCGCAAAGATTGCGCAGCCGACGGCCATGCCCAGTTGCGGGATCCACAGCGGTGTGGCATCCGTGCCCTGCGAAATGTCATTGAACTGGAACGATTGCCAGACCAGGCGCGCCGAGAACCAGGCCAGCAGCACGGCAAACAGCAGGCCGCCGGCATGGCTCCAGAGCTCCAGGGCATGGCGGGTGCGTGGCCCGGTGTGGTCGAGGATCAGGGTGACGCGAATGTGCTCGCCGCGCTTGAGGGTATGGGCCAGGGCGAGGAAGGCGGCGGCTGCCATGCAGTAGCCGGCATAGGCATCCGTGCCGCGGATGTGAAAATCGAACAGACGCCCGCCGACCGACAGCAGGATCATCGCCAGGGTGCCGATCATGAACAGTGCCGCCATCCAGGCGGCGGCACCGTAGAGACCGTCGAGCGCGCGCCGGATCGACACGCGCTTACTTGCGGTAGGCGTCGAGAATGGCCTGGCCTTCGGCGCCGGCGGTCTTCTGCCATTCGCCGATCATGGTGTCACCGACCTTTTTCAGGTCGGCTTTCAACGCCGCCGACGGTGCGGCGACGGTCATGCCGTTTTTGGTCAGTTGCTCAACCCAGAACTTGGTCTTTTCCTCGCTGGTCTTCCAGCCGCGGGCTTCCGCTTCGGCGGCGACCTTCAGCACGGCCTCCTGGGTCGGCTTGTCGAGTGCGTCGAAGGCCTTCTGCGAGACCAGCACCGCGTTCTTCGGCAACCAGGCCTGGATGTCATAGAAGTACTTGACTTGCTCCCAGACCTTGCTGTCATAACCGGTCGCGCTGGACGATATGAATGCGGCGACGGCTCCGGTGGCCAGCGCTTGCGAGAGTTCCGCTGCCTGGATGGTGACGGGTTGGGCGCCGACGAGTTCCGCGATGCGCGAAGTTTGCGGGCTGTAGGCGCGCCACTTGACGCCCTTCAGGTCGGCACCGGCGTTGATGGGTTTCGACGAGTAGATGCCCTGCGGTGGCCATGGCACGGAGAACAGTATCTTCAGTCCCTGCTTGGCCAGCAGGGCATCCATCGCCGGTCGTTGGGCCGCCGCGAGTTTTTTCGCTTCGGCGTAGGAAGTCGCCAGGAAGGGGACGTTGTCGGTGCCGAACAAGGGGTTCTCATTGGCATAGCCACTGAAGATGATTTCGCCGATCTGCGCCTGGCCACCCTGTAGCGCGCGCTTGATTTCGGGTGCCTTGTAGAGCGAGCCGCCGGAATGCACGGTGATCTTCAACTTGCCGGCGGTGGCCTTATCGACGTCGGCGGCAAACTGGGTGATGTTCTCGGTGTGGAAATTGGCCGCCGGGTAGGGTGTGGGCATATCCCACTTGGTCTGCGCCGAGACGGTCAGGGCGGTGAAACCGAGTGCGGCGACGAAGGTGCGAAGGCAGGTTTTCATCAGCGGGTTCCTCAGGAAAGTTTCGGTTCGAAAGCAGATCAGACGAGCGGTACGTTAACATTACATTTACAAAACGTCAATAAAATGTTTAAATTATATCGCTGAGTTATTGGAGCGTTCACATGGTCAGAAAGGCACGTGCAGTATCCTCCAGCGATGGGGACGATGTGCGCCGCATCGTTTCCTCCGAGCATCTGGTATCGGACAAATGTCCCGAGCTCTCGGAGCTTGAGTTCGGCATGATCATTGCCAGCCATGCGTTTGGCCGCTGGATGATCCGATGCATGTCGGCGGCCGGCATCAAGGACATGACGGAAACCGAGATCCTGGTCCTGCATCACGTCAATCATCGTGGGCGCGAGAAGAAACTGGCCGACATCTGCTTCGTACTCAATATCGAAGATACCCACGTCGTGTCGTATGCGGTCAAGAAGCTGGCCAATCTCGGCCTGGTCAGCGGTGAACGTCGGGGCAAGGAGATGTTCTGGTCCTGTACTGGCGAGGGCCAGTCGCTATGCGAGCGCTATCGCCAGGTGCGCGAGGCGTGCCTGATGCCCGGCTTTTCCGGCGCCGAGGAAGAGAACCTGCGCATCGGTGACCTTGCCCGGTTGTTGCGAACGCTCTCGGGCCGCTACGACCAGGGCGCGCGTGCCGCGTCGTCCATCTGAGGAGGTATCGAGAATGCCGGCCACCACGCTCTCGTATCTCGATCCGGCGCGTCCGGAACCCTGGTCCAGTTTCCTGGAGCAGATCGATCGCGTCGCTCCCCACCTCGGCGGCTTGTCGCACTGGATAGAGACGCTCAAGCATCCCAAGCGCGTGCTGGTGGTCGATGTGCCGATCGTGCGCGACGATGGCACGGTGGCCCACTACGAGGGGTACCGTGTGCAGCACAACCTGTCGCGCGGACCCGGCAAGGGTGGCGTGCGCTTCCATCCCGACGTATCACTCAACGAGGTCATGGCCCTGGCGGGCTGGATGACGGTGAAGAATGCCGCGCTGGGCCTGCCTTTTGGCGGGGCCAAGGGCGGCGTTCGCATCGATCCGCGTGCCTTGTCGCGTGCCGAACTGGAGCGGGTGACCCGCCGCTATACCTCCGAAATCGGGATTGTCATCGGGCCGGACAAGGACATCCCGGCCCCCGACGTCGGCAGCGACCAGCAAGTCATGGCCTGGATGATGGATACCTATTCGGTGAATGTCGGGCATACCGCGAGCGGTGTGGTCACCGGCAAGCCGGTGGCCCTGGGCGGCTCGCTGGGGCGGCACGAGGCTACCGGGCGCGGTGTCTTCATCGCCGCCCGTGAAGCCGGCAAGCGTTCGGCGGTGCCGATACGCGGTTCGCGTGTCGCGGTGCAGGGATTCGGAAACGTGGGCAGCATTGCGGCGCGTATCTTTGCCGAGCACGGTGCGGTGATTGTCGCCGTGCAGGATGCCGAAGCGACGCTGTTCAACCCGGCCGGGATCGATGTTGCCGCGGCGATCGCCTATGTGGCCACACAGGGCAGCCTGACAGGCTTTCCCGGAGCAGAGGGCATCGGCAACGAGGAATTCTGGGCCGTGGAGTCCGAGTATGTCGTTCCCGCCGCACTTGAAGGACAACTGACGGCCAGGCGGGCGGCGGGTTTGCGTACCCGCATCGTGGTGGAGGGAGCCAATGGTCCGACCTTGCCGGCGGCCGACGACATCCTGCGTGAACGCGGCGTTCTGGTGGTCCCGGATGTGCTGGCCAATGCGGGGGGCGTGACGGTGTCCTACTTCGAGTGGGTACAGGATTTCTCCAGTTTCTTCTGGAGCGAGGACGAGATCAATGCGCGCCTGGAAAGCATCATGGTCAAGGCATTCGCTGCAATCTGGCAAATAGCCGAGACGCGGGGCCTGTCACTGCGGACCGCCGCGTTCATCGTCGCCTGCGAGCGGGTACTGGCGGCACGTGAGCAGCGCGGGCTGTATCCCTAGGTCTTCAGTCTGGGTTCGGCGGTCGCGGCGGCCGCTGCCGCCACGACCGACTGATAGACCACGCGGTTGCGCCCCGCGAGCTTGGCCTGGTACATGTTCCGGTCGGCATGGGCCAGCATCAGGTCGAGCGTGCTGCCGTCGTCGGGATAGCTTGATACGCCGACGCTGACCGTGGTCTTGACCAGTTGGCCGTCGATCGCCAGGGCATTTTCGGCAATTGCCGTGCGGATCTTTTCCGCTGCGTCGATGGCCCCCATGATGGGCGTTTCCGGCAGCAGGATGATGAATTCGTCGCCGCCGTGGCGAACCAGAATGTCGGTGTGGCGCAAATGGCCGTGTATGCATTTCACCAGGCCCACCAGCAAGGCGTCGCCGGCCTTGTGGCCGATGCCGTCGTTGACTTGCTTCAGGTTGTCGCAGTCCAGCAGGACCAGGCTGATCGGCCGGTTGTAGCGCACCGCTTGTCCGAAAAGGCGATCGGCGATGATGGCAAAGCCGCGGCGATTGAGTGCCTTGGTCAATTCGTCGGTTTCCGCCATCAGCTTGACCTGATTCAGTCCATAGCGGATGTCGGAGGCGAACATGGTGGTGATGTAGGCCACCAGCACGAAGGGCGCGAACTGGGCGAACATTCCGGCGGCGTATTTCAGGGTGAAGATGTCCCGCGTCTCACCTTCGCCGAGCATGACGATGCAGGCCGCAATCAGGGCCAGCTCCAGCAGCGTGGTGAGCTTTCCCAGCGCCAGCGCGCTGGTGATGATGACCAGCAGGTAGGAGTTGAGCAGCGGGCTCTCCAGGCGCCCGGTGTGCAGCAGGGTCCAGGTGATGAAGGCGGTCATGATCCAGGTTTCGACGGCCAGCTTCCAGCGCGATTCATGCTTGAAGAAGAAGGCGTAGCGAAATCCCATGATGCATGCGCCATAGAGAACCATCGCCAGCACGGCGCTGGGCTGGTCCTCGGGATGGATGCCGCCGAAGGCGTGATACAGCAGGACAACGATCAACAGCAGCCACTCGATCTCGCCAACGGAGCGCGCAATGCCGCGTAGCTCCTCCTGCTCGATCGTGGTGGTTTCCTTTTCCCTGTCGATGCTGGCCATTTCTTGTTGTTCCTGCGGCGGAGCCTTGTGCAGCCACAATACTACGCCGAGTGGACTGCTATAGCGGCAATTCGCCCTGGGCCGAGAATGCGTTTGCGCCTTGGTCGTCATGCGCCGTCAGGCCGCTGGTACGCACGCCGAGCAGGCGCAACCGGCTTTCCAGTGGCACCCGCCGCAGGCATTCCGTGGCCGCATGGCGAATTGATGCCGCATCGGCCGTTGCCTCGGTCAGGCTCAGGTCACGGGTCACGGTACGAAAATCCGCAAAGCGCAGCTTGATGCCGATGGTGCGTGCCCTGTAGCCCTTGCGTCGAAGATCGTCGGCGACGCGGATGCAAAGCTCGGTGAAGATAGTCGACAGCGCCTCGCGGTCACGTCGTGGATGCAGGTCGCGTTCAAAGGTGGTTTCACGGCTGATGGACCGCGGCTCGGAATGCGTTACCACCGGCCGCTCGTCGATCCCATGGGCGGCGGCGTGCAACCAGGCCGCGTAGCTGCGTCCGAATTGCTCCTGCAGCATGGCTGGCTCGGCATCGGCCAGCTCGGCAATGGTCGTGATGCCGAGTCCGGCAAGTTTTTCGGCGGCACGCGGCCCGATGCCCTTGATTCTTCGTACCGGCAGCGGCCAGATGCGGTCCTTGATGTCCTGCGGTCCCAGCAGGGTCAGTCCATCCGGCTTTTCGAGGTCGGAGCAGATTTTCGAGAGCAGTTTGTTGGGGCTGATGCCGATCGAGCAACTCAGGCCGGTGGCGTCGCGCACGGCGTTCTTGATCCGCCTTGCCAGGGCTGCGCTGTCCTCGGGCAGGTCGGTCAGGTCGATGTAGATCTCGTCGATGCCGCGATCTTCAATGTGAGGTGCGACACGGGCAACGGCGGCTTTGAACAGGCGAGAATAGTGACGGTAGGCGGCAAAATCGACGGGCAGCAAAATCGCATCGGGCGCCAGTCGGGCCGCTTTCATCACCCCCATGCCGGAAAAGACGCCCAAGGCACGTGCTTCGTAAGTCGAGGTGGTAATGACGCCGCGTCCGGCATAGTCGCGCAAGCGGGAGAAGCTCCGGCTGCCATCGGGCCGGCTCTCGGGTTGGTGGTCGCGACTGCCGCCGATCACCACAGGCAGGCCGCGCAGTTCTGGATAGCGCAGAAGCTCGACCGAAGCGTAGAACGCATCCATGTCGAGGTGCGCGATGCGGCGTAGTTTGACGTCCATGGGCCGGTGACGATACCGGAAACCACGCGCAACTGGTCAGCCAGCCTAGGCGACTCTATTGATCGCGGGAGTCGAGCGGATCTGCAGCACCGTCCGCAGCGGGTCTACTTCGCCGGGGGGAATCCGGTTTGGCGCGACGGTGGTCTGGAAGCGGTATACGGCGGCGCCCATGTTCATCGAGGCCGCGATTTCAGCATAGCGGGGTTCGCGAGTCACCGACGGCGTGGTCAGGTCGGGGCTCGTCTGGGTGGTGGTACGCGGAGTGGCCGAGGCGGCCTCGGCAGTGATGCCGCCCGCCCTGTCAGTCAGCGCTTCCGGGCTCGTTCGCGTCGCCGCTACCGGGCGCCCGGCCAGCGCCGCGTCCAGCGCATTGTCAGTGGTGACATCCGTGCCAAAGCGATCTACGGCCGGCTCAACGGCGACGCGCGGCAGCCTTGCTGCGAGCCGCGCGAACGCGTCGGTCGGCAGAACAGGGGCCGCCAACAGCTGATCGGCAAGCGAACTCGTGTCGACATCGATTGCGGTGAGGTCGGTAGTTGCAGAAGTGAGGAGCGAGGCTCCCGAGATCAGCAGATCGTTGGCACCGGCGCGTGCCTGTGAACGGCGTCGCGGCCGGGACGAATCAATCCCGGCGACTGCCTCTTCCAGCTTTGCCGACATCGTCCGGTTGAAGCTCTGGCTGTTGGCATCGAGGCTGGTCACCGCCTGCAAGCTGCTGTGGTTGAGGGCGGCGGAGCTGGAAATTCCCGCATCGATTCCGGTCGCGGCCAAGCCGAGATTGGTTCCGCGCAGGGCATCCAGTGCCTTGAGCATCTGATCCGAGGCGCCGGACCGCAACACCCCCGTGGCATTGACCACGGTGGCGGCAGAGCGGGTCCGGTCCATTCCCGACGACGAGGCATTCAAGGCTTGTGCAAGCAATTCCTGCAAGGCCTGATCGTTGCCGGCTCCGTCGGCGAGTACCGCATTGAGCGCCTGTGTCGAGTCCGCAGACAGATTGGCGAGCGAACCGATGGGGTCAGGGGTGCCGAGGAAACCCGTCTCGGAATTGAGTCCGAGCACGGTTTCAAGATCGCCCTGCAAGCCGGCCGAGCCGGTATCGGAACTCGTTCCGGCGGGCAGGGAGCCGTTCGAATCCAGTTGCGCCAAGGACCGCAGCAAGCCGGCCGAGTTGTAGAGCAGGGGGGCTTGCGTACTGGCGCCGATGCTTACCGCGACGCTGGGGACGGCAAGCGCAGGAATCTGCCGCGCCAGTGACTCCGGGTCGCGCACCGAGATGGCGCGGGCCACGGCAGGGGCGTATGGGCTGGTAACCGACAGATTCGAACTGATTGCCATACTGAAATGGTAGACCAGCACCGTTTGCTCGCCAAGTCCCCGCCGGTATCGCTACTGTCCCCGGTATCTCGCCACACGGCGGTGGGGCTGCTAGGATGGAGTTGTAGAGAAAATTGTGTGCCGCGATGGACCTGCCATGATCAACGACATCCTGCCTGCCTTGACGCCCAAGATCGCTGCCTTGCGCCGCGACATTCATGCCCATCCGGAGCTGGCTTTCGCCGAGGAACGCACGTCGGCGCGGGTTGCGGAGTATCTCGAAGGCATTGGCCTCGAAGTACATCGCGGCATCGCCCGCACCGGCATCGTGGCGAAAATATCCATGGGCAGCAGTTCGCGCGCCATTGGCCTGCGGGCCGATATGGATGCGCTGCCGCTGACCGAACTCAACAGTTTTCCGCATCATTCGACGCACCATGGCCGCATGCACGCCTGCGGTCACGACGGACATACCGCAATGCTGGTCGGTGCCGCCGAGGCGCTGCACAAGCTGCGCAGTTTCGACGGCACCGTGTATTTCATTTTTCAGCCGGCGGAAGAACATGAGGGCGGCGGCCGGGTCATGGTCGAAGAAGGCCTGTTCGAGCGCTTTCCCATGGACATGGTGTTCGGTCTGCACAACTGGCCCGGGATGGCGGCAGGCAGCTTCGGCGTTACCGAGGGCCCGGTGATGGCGGGAGCCGACCGCTTCGACATTCAGATTACCGGTCGCGGCGGCCATGCCGCCATGCCGCACCAGGCCGTGGATGTGGTGCTTGCCGGCAGTGCGCTGGTGCAGGCGCTACAGTCGCTGGTGTCGCGCAATACCGATCCCCAGGATGCCGCCGTGGTCAGCGTGACGCGCTTTCAGGCCGGGCATGCCGACAACGTGCTGCCGGAAAAAGCGGTGCTGGGCGGCACCGTGCGCAGCTTCAAGGGCGACCTGCAGGATGCCCTCGAAAGCGGCTTGCGCCGGATTTGCGCCGGGATCGAGGCCACCTACCGGGTCAATATCGACCTGCGCTTCGAACGCGGCTATCCGCCGACCGTAAACGCGGCAGAGCCCTGTGCCATTGCGCGTGAAGTTGCGCGACATGTGGCGGGCGAGGGCAAGGTATTCACGCAACTGGCGCCGAGCATGGGGGCCGAGGATTTCGCCTACATGGCCAAGGTCGTGCCGGGCTGTTATGTGTGGCTGGGCAACGGCCCGGGCGAGGGAGGCTGCATGCTGCACAGCCCTCACTATGATTTCAACGATGAAATCATCGCCACCGGGATTCGCTACTGGGTGCGGTTGGCTGAGCGCGTACTGGCCCCGTAGAAACGAAAAGGGCAGCCGCCGCTGCCCTTGCCGATCGTCGCGAGCGTATTACTTGACGCGGTTCTTGTATTCGCCGGTGCGGGTATCGATTTCGATCTTGTTGCCGATTTCGACGAAGAGCGGCACGGGCAGTTCCATGCCGGTGCTGAGCTTGGCCGGCTTCATGACCTTGCCCGAGGTGTCGCCCTTGACGGCGGGTTCGGTGTAAATCACTTCGCGCACCACGCTGTTGGGCATTTCCACGGAAATTGCCTTGCCGTCGTAGAACACCACTTCGACGGGCATGCCGTCTTCCAGGTAGTTCACGGCATCCACCATGTTTTCGCCCTCGACCTCGTACTGGTTGTACTCGGCGTCCATGAAGACGTACATCGGATCGGCGAAATAGGAGTAGGTGCATTCCTTGCGCTCGGGCACCACCTGTTCGAATTTGTCGTCAGCCTTGTAGATGGACTCCGACGCGGCGCCGGTGAGGAGGTTCTTGAATTTGAACTTGACGACGGCAGCGCTGCGGCCACCCTTGTTGTATTCAGCCTTTTGCACGACGAGCGGATCGTTGCCGACCATCACGACATTGCCGGCGCGGAGTTCCTGGGCGATTTTCATGGCGAGCTTCCTGCAGCGGAAATTTAAAACCCGCTATTTTAGCCGCGCAAGGCAGAAATGCACAAGGGTGGCGGTGAGATCCGGGAGCGCGCGCAGTTGCTTTTCCCACTGTTGCGCGGGTTCGACCAGCGTGGGCAGCAAGGCCTCGAACAGCGGCCAGTCCAGCCGGTCGCGCCCGTTCCAGGCATGCCAGAAAGTCGTTAGCAGGGCGCCGGCGGGATGGCGCGCAAGAAACGCGTCGAGCTTGATCATGTGCGCGTCGTCGGCCTGGGGATAAATGTGCCAGACGAAGGGCTTGGCGGCCCACTGCGCCCGGGCGAAGGAATCCTCACCGCGCACGAAATTCAGGTCGCAGGCCCAGAGAATCTCGTCGTAGCGGACCTGGGGCAGAAAGGGTAAGGGATGGATGCTGAGCGAACCTTGTTCGCGGCCGGCGGCCTCGCTGGATCCGGGCAGAAGCAGCCTGATCGGTCGCGGCGAGCTTGCCATGGCAGGCATCATTTCCGGCAGCCGATGGTGTGGATAGGCAAACAGGGAAACCAGCAATTCCTCCGGTTCGCGCGGTGGCAGCGTGAATTCGGCGCGAAACTCCGCTTCGTCGAAGGCAGAACGGCGCAGATCGTAGTCGCTCTCGCGCAGCAAGCCGCCACTGAAAGCGTCAAAGCCGGGAAAGAAAAAATGCTTCACCAGCGGCAGGTATGGGTGCGGCGATGGCAGCATGTGGCAGCCGGCGACCCAGGCTTCGGCCGAGAGGTATTCGAGGTTGATCCAGGCCGGCACCCTGACGCGGGCCGCCATGGCCTCGACATAGGCTGCCGGAAGCTCGCAGGCAAAGGCTTCGATGACTACGTCCGCGGGGTCGGTGCCTTGCCACGTATCCGGCCAGAGTCTGAGGTCAACCGGGCCGGCAGCGCAATCGGGCGCCAACCGGTACAAAGGTGCCGGATCGTCGATCCAGAGCCTTACCCGCCAGCGGTATTCCAGCGCCAGTTGCCGGGCGAGCCGCCAGCAGACACCCGCGTCGCCGTAGTTGTCGATCACGGCGCAGAAAATGTCGCAGCGGAGTTTGTCTGTGTTCATGTAGCCGGTATCCTAGCCGAATGGATTCACTTCTCGACTGCACCGCCTGTCCGCGCCTCGCCGGCTTCCTCGCCGACGTACGCAGCCGCCATCCCGAGTATCACGCCCGGCCGGTCATGCCTTTCGGCGACCCGGCGGCGCGCCTGCTGGTGGTCGGGCTGGCGCCTGGCATGCACGGCGCCAACCGCACCGGGCGGCCCTTCACGGGCGATTATGCCGGGATCCTGCTCTACGAGACCCTGCATGCCTACGGCTTCGCATCACGCCCGCAATCGGTCGCCGCCGATGATGGCCTGCAACTGATCGATTGCCGCATCAGCAATGCCGTGAAATGCCTGCCGCCGGAGAACAAGCCCGAGCCTGCGGAGATCAAGACCTGCAATCCTTACCTCGCCGCTGAATTGGCACAGGCGCGCGAGGTTCAGGTGGTCCTGGCGCTGGGGCTGGTGGCGCACAAGGCCGTGCTGATGGCGACGGCCTTGAAGCAGTCTGCCTGTACCTTTGCCCACGGCGCGCGTCACGCGCTACCCGAGGGCCGCGTGCTGATCGACAGCTACCATTGCAGCCGCTACAACACGCAAACGCGCCGTCTTACCAGCGCCGACTTTCAGAATGTGTTCCGCCAGATCCGTGCCGAACTCGACGCCTGATACTGACAAACAGAGCCCCGCTTTCGATGCCAAGGAGTTTCTCGCCTCGCTGACCGAGGCCCCGGGTGTCTATCGCATGCTGGCGTTGGATCGAGCCGTGCTCTACGTCGGCAAGGCGAAAAACCTGAAGAAGCGTGTTTCCTCGTATTTTCAGAAGACCGGCCATAGTCCGCGCATCGCACTGATGTTGCAGCAGGTGGCGGCCATGGAGGCCACGGCAACGCGTTCCGAGGCCGAGGCCTTGATTCTCGAGAACACGCTGATCAAGAAGCTGACGCCGAAGTACAACATCCTCTTTCGCGACGACAAGTCCTATCCCTATATCGGACTCTCCGGTGGCGAGTTTCCGCGGCTTTTCTACCATCGCGGCGCTTTCGAAAAAAAATCACACTACTTCGGCCCCTTTCCGAATGGCCTGGCCGTGCGCGAGAGCATCCAGCTGATCCAGAAAACCTTTCTTCTGCGCACCTGCGAGGAAGCCGTATTCGCGCATCGCTCGCGGCCCTGCCTGATGCATCAGATCAAACGCTGCAAGGCGCCCTGTGTCGGGTTTGTATCGGCGACGGACTATGCGGTCGATGTGCGCCTGGCGGAGATGTTCCTGCGTGGCCGACATGCCGAGGTGATTGATCGGTTGACGCGACAGATGGACGCGGCGGCAGCCGCGCTTCACTTCGAAGAAGCCGCGCAACTGCGCGATCAGATCCGCGCCCTGCAGGCCGTGCTGCATCGTCAGTACGTAAGCTCGACGCAGGATGCGGATGTGGACATTGTGGCGGCCGTTGTCGAGCGGGGCAGCCTCTGCGTGAATCTGGCCATGATTCGAGGTGGCTTGCACCTGGGGGATCGTGCCCATTTCCCGCAGGTGGGCGACGCAACCCAACTCGATGTCGCCGACGGTCTGGCGGCATTCATCGCGCAACACTATGCGGAGCAGCCGTCACCGTCGCGAGTGATTCTGAGCGCCTTTCCCCTGGACGACATCCCGCAGGGAATCAATGCCGCCGGGCCGCGCAACGAGATGGAACGGGCCTGGATGGAGATGGCGCTGAACAATGCCCGCCTGGCCTTGCGGGCGCGCTGGCAGGCCAAGGCGCGCAGCAGCGGACGGCTGATCGCGCTGCAGGAAGCCCTCGGTGCGGCAGACCTGCCGCAGCGCATCGAATGCTTCGATATCAGCCACACCATGGGCGAGGGCACGGTGGCCTCCTGCGTGGTCTGTGTCGATGGCGCGATGAAGAAGGGCGAGTATCGCCGCTTCAATATTTCCGGAATCCAGCCGGGTGACGACTACGCGGCGATGCGCCAGGCGCTGACACGGCGCTACGAAAAAGTGGCGACGGGCGACACCGTGGCTCCTGACCTGGTCCTGATCGACGGGGGCAAGGGCCAGCATCGTGTGGCCCGCGAGGTGTTTGCCGAACTTGGACTGGATCATCTGGCCAGCGTCGGCGTGGCCAAAGGCGAGGAACGCAAGCCCGGCCTGGAAACCCTCTTCGTTCATGGGCGGGCGCTGCCGCTACAATTGGACATGGACCATCCGGGCTTTCACCTGATTCAGGAAATACGCGACGAGGCGCACCGCTTTGCCATCGTCGGCCATCGCGCAAGGCGCGCCAAGGCCCGCGGGCGTTCCAGGCTGGAGGATGTGGCCGGGATCGGGCCGGCGCGGCGCCGCAAGCTGCTGGCGCAGTTCGGTGGGCTGGACGGGGTCAAGGCGGCGACCATCGAGGACCTGTGTCGCGTCGAGGGCATTTCACGGCGGCTGGCCGAAGCGATCCACCGCGCCTTCCGCTGAGATGCCGCTGAACATTCCCAACCTGCTGACCTGGGCGCGCATCCTGCTGATCCCGCTGGTGGTCGGCGTGTATTACCTGCCGCTGCCCGTGGCCGAACAGAATTTCATTGCCACCGCGGCCTTTCTGGTGGCGGCCGTGACCGACTGGATCGACGGCTGGCTGGCGCGCCGGCTCAACCAGATGTCGGCCTTCGGCGCCTTCCTTGATCCGGTGGCCGACAAGCTGATGGTCGCCGCAGCGCTGGTGATGCTGGTCAAACTGGATCGCGCGGATGCGGTCCTTGCCTTCATCATCATCGGCCGCGAAATCGCGATCTCGGCATTGCGCGAATGGATGGCGAGCATCGGCGCCGCCAAGAGCGTGGCGGTTTCACTGATTGGCAAGCTGAAGACCATAGCCCAGATGACGGCGATTCCCATGCTGCTCTGGCATGCGCCGCTCGGCCCGCTGGACATCGTATTGCTGGGAACCGTGGCGCTCTGGATTGCGGCGCTGCTGACGCTCTGGTCGATGGGGTATTACCTGCGCAAGGCATGGCCCGAAATCTCGGCGCGGAGTCGTTGACAGCGTGGTTGCTCCCGCTATAATGCGCGGCTGTTTTGCGGCAGTAGCTCAGTTGGTAGAGCGCAACCTTGCCAAGGTTGAGGTCGAGAGTTCGAGACTCTTCTGCCGCTCCAGTTTCCTGGGGGAAAGCCATTGCTTTCCCCCTTTTAACTTCACGTCTGTTCAAGTCCTTCGCGGCGCGATGGCAGAGTGGTTATGCAGCGGCCTGCAAAGCCGTGTACCTCGGTTCGATTCCGGGTCGCGCCTCCAAATCCCCCCGCATCGAGCCGAGCTCGGGCCCGGATGGTGAAATTGGTAGACACAAGGGACTTAAAATCCCTCGGCGCAAGCCATACCGGTTCGATTCCGGTTCCGGGCACCAATCCCCTTATATTTCGCTCAGCCGGAAAAGTAACCGGCACCCTTTTCCTCGAGATGGCGCAGTACGGCTGACTTGCGGAAGACGAACAATTCGTCGGCCAGATCGTCCTGGGCGAGTTTGCGCAGGATGGCTTCACGGTCAATACCGATCATGGCTTCGATTTCCGCGAGATCGACCAGTTCGAGTTCGGTGCGGATGAATCCGGCGAGATCCTGGTTTGCCGATTCCGGCAGGTTCTGTGCCTTTTTGACGATGTCCTCGTGGTTGAAGCGGAGGTTCTGATACGCCGGCTTTCCGTCGTCGACCGTGACCACTTTGTCATTGAGGCGGACCTTGCGGTAGCCTGGCCGGCCGGACTCGATGGTGATCAGACCCAGCTTGAACATGTGTTTTAGCGTTGCGGTGACTTCCTGCCGGGAATGCCTCAGGATGCGCATGCATTTGTCAACGGCGTCGTCCATAGGCAGCGATACTTCTGCTTCACGGTCGCGGCGCAGCTTGCCGGATGTTGCTTCCGGCACGGCTATCAGTTCCAGCAACTGGGCATAGGCAACCACCACGGAGAAGCCCATGGCGTGGCGGGCGACCAGTTCGTCTTTTCTCTTCACCATCGTGATCAGGGTTCGCAGCATGTAGCGGATGATGGGCGAAGACTTGTCGATCAGGCGTTCCAGCGCGTCGCCTTCAATGACCTGGAATTCGCAATAGCTCAGGGCCTTGGCAGTGGCACTGCGCGGCTCCGTCGACAGCAAGGCCATTTCGCCAAAGAATTGGCCCCGCTCCAGCGTGGACAGCACGACCTTGCGCTCGCCACGGGTGATGGAAATTTCGACCGAACCTTCCTTGATCACGTACATCAAGGGGTTTCCCATCGCGCCTTCGGAAAATATGATTTCACCGGGTGATGCGGTACGTACCGGAAGGGCTTGTTGCTGAGCCATCTCGTGCTCCCTGATCGCGGATCGGCCTGGATTGCGCATGCGCATGCAAGCAAACGGTTGGCCGCATCGGATCAGGATAAACGAAAGCCGGTCCCGCGACCCTTGTGGAAAATACGCGCTCGCTGCGGAAAATACGGGGCGGAGATTGCGCGGCTACAATGCATTCTTCGGCTGTTTCACAGCCACGTCGCGCAGACTCCAGACCGTGATCGTCCTCAACATACTTTGTGATTCCGGCCATCGGTTCGAGGGCTGGTTCGCGTCGTCCAATGCCTTTCGCGAGCAAAGCGAACGGCAACTGGTTCTCTGTCCGCATTGTCAGACGGCGGCGGTAAGCCTGTTGCCTTCGGCGCCACATGTTCGCCGCAGTGCTGCGGACGCCCCGGTCGAGCAAGGCGTGGTGCCGGCTGTGCCGCCCGCCCTTGCTGCCCAGCTGTTTCAGGTCCTGGCGCTGGCGGCGAAACAGGCGGAGAACGTTGGGGAGCGGTTTCCTGAAGAGGCGCGCCGGATCCACTACGACGAAGCTCCGTCCCGAAGCATTCGTGGTGTGGCGAGCGCGGACGAAACCATGGAGTTGCTTGACGAGGGCATCCTTGTGCTCCCCGCGCCTGTTCCCCACGAGGACGAGTTCCACTGATTGTGGA
Organism: Rhodocyclales bacterium; assembly: GCA_016215645.1. GTDB lineage: Bacteria > Pseudomonadota > Gammaproteobacteria > Burkholderiales > Rhodocyclaceae > Sulfuritalea. Next base: position 48,210 of record JACRIX010000060.1, on the reverse strand, counting down.
TGCAGGGCTGCCTACGCCGGAAATTTACCGATTGGCGGCGGGCTCGAAGATCTCCACGGGAGCCGCAAAGCCCTTGAGCTTGACCTCCCCGGCTGACCGGGTGGTGACCGACGAGGCAGCATGGCTTGCCACCTGGCGGTCAATCAGGATCTGCCCGCCGCGCGCTTCGCTGCACAGTCGTGCCGCGAGGTTGGTCACGCTGCCGATTGCGCCGTAATCACGGCGGCCCTCGAAACCGATGGCACCGATGGTTGCCACGCCTTGCGCGATGCCTATGCCCATCGACAGGGTGTAGCCCCGTGTCTGCCACAGCGCCTGCAATTCGCTGAAACGCTGCTGCATTTCCAGGGCCATCCGCAGCGCGGACCCCGCCGGATCATCAATTTCCAGTGGATCATTGAAGAAAATCATCATGCCGTCGCCGGCAAATCGCTCCAGCGTTGCGCCATAGGACATGATCAACTGGCCCATTGCGGCGTGAAATTCGCCCAGCACGTGCATTACTTCGTCGGCGCCGAATGCTTCCGTGAATGAGGTGTAGCCGCGCAGGTCGAGAAAGACCACGACGATTTCCCGCCGATGGGTCTTCAACGGATCTTCTGCATCCCCGGTCAGCAGCATGTCGGCAACCGCTGGTGAGAAGAAGCGGCGCAGCCGGCTGAAGCGTTCGACCTGGGCCACACCGTCGGCAACGCGCTGCGCCAGGGAACGGTTAAGTTCCTCAAGTTCGATCGCCTGGCGCCGCAAGGCGAGATGATTCCTCACCCGTGCCAGAAGAATCGGTGTGCTGATCGGCTTGGTCAGGTAGTCGACGGCGCCCAGTGACAGTCCCTGCTCCTCGCTTTCGATTTCAGACATCGCGGTGACGAAAATGATCGGGATGTCATGCGTCGCCGGGTTTGCCTTGAGCTGGGTGCAGACTTCATAGCCGCTCATGTCCGGCATCATGACGTCGAGCAGGATCAGGTCCGGCGGCGACGACGACCGTGCTTCTTCCAGGGCCCTGGCGCCGCAGTTTGCGGTGCGCACCCGGTAATGCGGTTGCAGCAGCTTCTTGACCAGCAGCAAATTGACCGGGTGGTCATCTACCGCGAGGATAGTCGCGTTGCCGTCGGCATCCATCTATCAGGGCATCCCGTCATTCATGCGCGGCCATTCTATTGAAGGTTCGGCCTGGCGAAAACTCGCGGTTCAAAGCGGAACAGCCTGGGGTTGGCGGGATCGATGCTGGCCTTGGTCCAGCCGAAGGATGGCGAGCCGAACGTCTCGACGCGGGTGAAGTTTCTGACGATCTCTCCTGTATCCGGGTTCTCCATCGGCTGGTCGACCCGTTGCTGGTGGGTGTCGCCATGGACGAGCACGACTTGCCCGGCGAAATTCATGGATTCGCGCCGTAGTTGATCCAGAAAGTCCGCGTAGCCGGTCGGCGCACGGCCGGCACTGGCGGCGTGGAACCCGGGATTGCCCTGAATCGCAATCAGGATGCCTGCCAGCTTGCGCCGGCGTGCCTCGGCAAAGGCCTGTTCCAGCCAGGCGCGATTGGCAAAGCCGCGGGCGAGATATTCCGGCGACGGGCCGCTGCCTGTGATGCCATGGAAGTTGTTCTCGCTTCCCGGCAGGTTGAGTCCGACGAAGAGTACGTCTGCGGCTTGCCAGCGCACATTTTCGCGATAGGGCGCGAAGGTCGGGTCGCGGCTCTGGCGTTCCAGGGCCAGTTTGCGCCTGCCGAGGGCGAACTCGTCGGCAAAAAATAATTCGCGCAATTTCGCCAAGCGCTCGAGCGGATCGTAGCCGCCGTTGCTACGGCGGTGACAGTCGGTCCATTCGTTGTCCCCGGGGACGTAGATCAGCGGGTGCTTCGAATTTTGGAATACACCGAGTATGTCGAGAAAGGCCGTGTCGCTGCACTCGCTCGATCCGCTCTTGATGTCGCCGTCGTGGATCACGAAGGCGAGATCATCCTGATCCATTTCAGCGATCAACTCGGGCAGATGCCGGCGCTCCCAGGCGTTGTAGGGGGTATCGCCGAAGAGCCCGAAGGACAGCGTCTCTGCCTGCGATGGCAACGCCATCAATGCAGCCAGGATCAGCGCGGAGAGTCGTTTCACTCTTTCGCCAGTCGCGCCAGTTGGTAGATCCGATCGAGCGCTTCGCGTGGGCTCAGGTCGTCGGGATTCAGGTCGCGCAGGGCATCCAGTGCCGGATGCGGTGGCTCGGGCAGGGGCGGAGCACTGGCGAAGAGATCCGGCTGCTGCAGTGAACCGGCCTCCCGGTTTTCCAGCAGGGTCAGACGGCGACGGGCCTCGCGCACCACGGCTGGTGGCATGCCGGCGAGCGCCGCGACCTGTACGCCATAGCTTTGTGAAGCCGGACCTTCTTCGACAGCATGGAGGAATACGATCTTGTGGCCGTGCTCCACCGCGTCGAGATGGACATTGGCACATACCGGCGAATCTTGCGCCAGTCGCGTCAGCTCGAAATAGTGGGTCGAAAAGAGTGTCCAGGCGCGGTTCTTGTCCAACAGATGCCGGGCAATGGCGAAGGCCAGGGCGACGCCGTCGAAGGTCGAGGTGCCGCGCCCGATCTCGTCCATCAGCACCAGTGATTTCTCGGTGGCGCCATTCAGGATCGCCGCCGCTTCGGTCATTTCCACCATGAAGGTGGAGCGCCCCGAGGCGAGGTCATCCGACGCCCCGATGCGGGTGTAGATCGCGTCGATGGGTCCCAGGCGGCAACGGGTTGCGGGCACGAAGCTGCCGCAGTGGGCGAGCAGCACGATCAGCGCTGCCTGGCGCATGTAGGTGGATTTGCCGCCCATGTTCGGGCCGGTGATCAGCAACATGCGCCGGCCGGCACCGAAGCGCGTGTCGTTGGCGATGAAGCTTGCCGCTTGGGTATCGAGCTGACGCTCAACCACAGGATGGCGCCCGGCCTCGATCTCGAGCAGGGCCTCGTCGCAGAACTCGGGAGCGCGATAGTCGTGGCGCAGTGCGGCGGTGGCGAAGGCCACCAGGCCGTCGAGTTCGGCGATTGCGCGGGCGATCTTCTGCAACTGGGGAATGTGGGTGGCCAACGCACCCAGAAGCTCGTCCCAGAGCTGGCGTTCGAGGGCCAGCGCGCGCTCGTTGGCAGATAGCGCCTTGTCCTCGAAGGCCTTCAACTCGGGAGTGATGTAGCGTTCGGCGTTCTTCAGGGTTTGCCGGCGACGGTAGTCGTCAGGGATCTTGTCGATATTGGCGTGGGTGACTTCGATGTAGAAGCCGTGCACCTTGTTGAATTCGACCTTGAGGCTGGCGATACCGCTGCGTTCGCGTTCACGGGCTTCCAGCTCGACCAGAAAGGCACCACAGTGGTCCTGGATCGCGCGCAGTTCGTCGAGGTCGGCGCTGTAGCCCGGCGCGATGACGCCGCCTTCGCGCAGCAGCGCCGACGGCTCCGCGGCCACGGCGTCAGTGAGCAAACCGACACAGGCATGGGGCGTCGCGAGCGCGGCCAGAAGTTCGGCGAGGCGGGTCGCCGTACCGCCAGCGCCGACTATTCGCCGTATCTCGTCGAGTCGCGCCAGGCTGTCACGCAGCGATGACAGGTCACGGGGGCGGGCGTTCTTCAGCGCAATGCGGGAGGCGATGCGCTCGATATCGGCAATGCCGACCAGTGCCTTGGCGATATGGGCCGCCGGGCCGTTGCCGGATTCGCCGATCAGGGCCGCCACGGCTTCGTGGCGCGCACGCGGAATGCTCCTGTCGGTCGATGGATGGTGCAGGCAATGGCGCAGCCAGCGCGAGCCCATGCTGGTCGCGCAACTATCCAGCAGCGAGAGCAGGGTGGGCGAGGCTTCGCCGCGCAGGGTTTCGGAGAGTTCCAGGTTGCGTCGGGTGGCGGCATCCAGGCGCAGGAAGCTGCCCTCATGTTCCACGGTGAGTTGGGTGACATGGGCGAGCGACTGGAACTGCGTCGCCTGCGCGTAGCGATACAAGGCGCCTGCGGCGGCCAGGGCCAGGGTTTCGGCATGGATGCCGAAGCCGGCCAGGTCGCGGGTGCCGAAGTGCTCGGCCAGCGCGTGAGCAGCAGCACGCTCGTCGAAATGCCAGTCAGGCAGGCGTTGAATCACTGCCGGTGAATTTGGTACATCGGAACGCAAGGCGTCCGGCAGCAGCAGTTCGGCCGGGCGCAGGCGTTCGAAATGGGCGGGCAGGGCGACGAGCGAGGTTTCCAGCAGCCGCAGATCGCCATTGGCCAGATTGAGCCAGGCCAGCCCGGCGCGCTGTCGATCGATGGTGAGCGCCAGCAGCAGGCTCTCGTGGCGTTCATCGAGCAGATTGGCATCGGTCAGGGTGCCCGGCGTAACGATGCGCGTCACGGCGCGATCGACCGGGCCCTTGGCCTGCGACGGATCGGAGATCTGCTCGCAGATCGCCACCGATACACCGAGCTTGACCAGCTTTGCCAGGTAGCCGTCGACGGCGTGATAGGGGATGCCGGCCATGGCGATCGGCTTGCCGGCCGATTGGCCGCGTGCGGTCAGCGTAATGTCGAGCAGGCGCGCGGCACGTTCGGCGTCCTCGTAAAACAGCTCGTAGAAATCACCCATGCGGAAAAACAGCAGCTTGTCTTCATGCGGCGCCTTGTGGCGCAGCCACTGCTGCATGACGGGGGTGTGGGCCGCCAACTCGGCGGGCGAGGGCTGGGCCGCCATGTGGGGCCGGGCGCCGTCCTAGGCCGGAAGTGCCGCTGTCCGATGCGGCGCGATGAGTTGCAGCAGTTGGCCGAAGATCTTCGGATTGCCGCCGATGATGTTGCCGGTCTTCATATAGTTCGCTTCACCCGAGAGGTCGCCGACCAGGCCGCCGGCTTCGGTGATCAGCAGAGTGCCCGCCGCCATGTCCCATGGTGCGAGGCCGAGTTCCCAGAACGCGTCCATGCGGCCGCAGGCCACCCAGGCGAGGTCAAGCGCGGCAGCGCCGGGACGCCGCATGCCGGCGGTTTTTTGCGCGACGTCGCGGAAGATCGCCAGGTAGGCGTCGATATGGTCGAACATGCGGAACGGAAAGCCGGTGCCGACCAGGGCCTCGTCAAGCTTCACGCGTTTGCTGACGCGGATACGCTTGTCATTGAGGAAGGCGCCGGCGCCGCGCGTCGCAGTGAACAACTCGTTGCGGTTCGGGTCGTAGACTACGCCCTGCGTCATCACCCCCTTGTGCGCCAGGCCGATCGATATTGCATACTGCGGCAGGCCGTGGATGAAGTTGGTGGTGCCATCGAGCGGATCGATGATCCACTGGTATTCGGAGTCGGCGCTGGTGCCGGCCAGGCCGGACTCCTCTGCTAAAATTCCGTGGCTCGGATAGGCTTCGCGCAGTACATCGAGGATTGCCGCTTCCGCCGCGCGGTCCACCTCGGTGACGAAGTCGCTCTGCCGCTTGACGTCGATTTTCAGCTTTTCGATGTCGAGGCTGGCGCGGTTGATGATCTGGCCGGCGCGACGGGCGGCCTTGATGGCGATGTTCAGCGTGGGATGCATGATTCGGGCGGGGCGGACGTAATGTCACACAGGGTGAGCGAGCCCGCAATTCTATCTCGGGATACCCTCCCGGCCCAGCGCTTCCGGGACACAGCATGACAACCGCGCCAGATACTTCCAGCCAGCTTCTCGACCGTATCCGCGTGGTGCTCTCGCATCCCAGCCATCCCGGCAACATCGGCGCGGCGGCTCGCGCCATGAAGAACATGGGTCTGTCGCGCCTGGTGCTGGTCAATCCCAGGGAGTTTCCCCATGCCCAGGCCGATGCCATGGCGGCCGGTGCCACCGACCTGCTGGTTCACGCCAGGGTGGTGGAGTCGATGGCCGCGGCCTTGCAGGGCACGCTGCTCGCGGTTGCCCTTACGGCGCGTCGGCGTGAGCTGGCGACCCCGGCGCTGTGGGCACGCGACGCCGCGGCGGAGGTGGTGCAAGTGGCCGGTACCGGTGAGGTAGCGCTGGTGTTCGGCAACGAGACGTCGGGGCTTTCCAACGACGAGCTGGGCTTGTGCCGGCGTTGGGCGACGGTTCCGGTTGCGCCCGACTTCAGCTCGCTCAACCTCGCTGCGGCAGTACAGGTGATGTGCTACGAGTTGCGCCTGGCGGCACTCGACCCGGGCTCGCCGCCGGTGATTTCGGGTGCCGGCAAGGTCGCCAGCCACGAAGAGGTGGAAGGCCTGGTTGCCCATATCGAGCGCGCGGCGGTCGGCAGCGGCTTTCTCGATCCGGCAAGTCCCAAGCGCCTGATACCCCGCATGCGCCGACTGTTGGCGCGTGCCGTGCCGGAGAAGGAGGAAATCAACATCCTGCGCGGCATGATTGCCGCACTGGAAAATCCCTTGCCCGGCGCTCCCTGCCGTGCGGAGAAGAATCAAAACCCCGATGGAAACAAGGAAAAGTCGAAATAAACTTGACCTTTCTGCTCGGGATTTTTACCATTTCATAAAATTTCAATAGATTCATCCATGTTCGCTCATCTTCGTGAAGACATCGCCTGCGTTTTCGAGCGCGATCCCGCCGCCCGTTCGACGTGGGAGGTGCTGACCTGCTATCCGGGATTTCATGCCCTTACATTGCACAGGGTTTCACACTGGCTTTGGGGCGCAAGGCTGCGCTGGATGGCGCGTGCCTTGTCGCATTTCACGCGCGCCATCACCGGCATTGAAATTCATCCCGGTGCCACGATCGGGCGTCGCGTTTTCATCGACCACGGCATGGGTGTGGTCATTGGTGAAACCGCCGTGATCGAGGACGAATGCACGCTGTATCACGGCGTCACGCTCGGTGGCACCTCCTGGAGCAAGGGCAAACGACACCCGACCTTGCAGCGCGGCGTGGTTATTGGCGCGGGTGCCAAGGTTTTGGGGCCGATCACGCTGGGTACCGGCGCGAAGGTGGGCTCGAACGCCGTGGTGGTACGCGACGTTCCCCCCGGCGCGACCGCTGTGGGAATTCCGGCGCGCATCATCGAGGACCGCAGCGAAATCGACCGCGAGGTGAAGGCGGGGCAGATGGGGTTTTCGGCCTATGCCGTAACACGTGCCGAAGACGATCCGATGGCGCAAGCCATCCACGGTCTTCTTGACCACGCCGTGGAAACCGATCGCCGGATCGAAGCCCTGCTCAAGACCATGGAACGTTGTGGTGTTGCACTGGAAGACGATGTGGCGACGGCCGACAACTTCGATCCGAAATTGATCTCGAAAATAGTTGACTAAAATGGTCAAGCCCACATATAGTTGATGGAAATGCTCGGGTATTGATTTCCCGGAGCGTTTTCCTGGTGCCTAACCCTACGGAGAGTAGACATGAGACTGACCACCAAAGGCCGTTTTGCCGTAACTGCGATGATCGATCTGGCCCTGCGCCAGCACACTGGTCCGGTCACACTTGCCGGTATCAGTGAACGACAAAAGATCTCCCTTTCCTATCTCGAACAATTGTTCGGCAAGTTGCGGCGTCGCAGCCTGGTATCCAGTGTGCGAGGTCCGGGCGGCGGCTATTGCCTCTCCAAGCCGCTGGGGGATGTATCCGTGGCCGATATCATCCACGCGGTGGACGAGTCGCTCGATGCGACCAACTGTGGCGGCAAGGGCAATTGTGCCGAGGATCAGCGTCCGTGCATGACGCATGAGCTATGGACCAGCCTCAACGAGAAGATGTTCGAATACTTGAGTTCCGTGACGCTGGCCGAACTTGTGGCGCAGCAGCGTGAGCGGACCGGCCAGGCGGCAGTGCTGCATGACGAGCGTCCCATGCGTCGTCCGCGTCGTTCCGCCGAGGAACTCGCCGCCGCCTGAACATCGCAGCAACGTCCAATGTTCTCCCCCGTCTATTTCGACCACAACGCCACCACGCCGCTTGATGCGCCGGTGCGGGACGCCATGCTGCCGTATCTGGATGCCCGGTTCGGCAATGCATCCAGCCGTCACGAATACGGGCGAGCGGCGCGACGGGCGATCGACGAGGCGCGGCAGCGGGTGGCCCATGCCGTCGGCGCGCATCCGACCGAGATCGTGTTCACCAGTGGCGGTTCGGAAGCCAACAACCTGTTCATCAAGGGGGCGGCGGCCTGTCTTGCGCCAGGCTTGATTGCCATATCGTCGATCGAGCATCCCTGCGTGCGCGAGCCGGCCAGGCAGTTGCGGACGTCCGGCTGGCGACTGCGCGAGATCGCCGTCGATCAGAATTGCCGTGTCGCCAGCGCCGACTTTCAGGCGGTGCTCGCCGAAAAGCCTGTGATTGTTTCCGTGATGCTGGCCAACAATGAAACGGGCGCGGTACAGGATGTGGCCGGGTTGGCGGCGCAGGCCGCATCGCTGCGGCCATGGTTTCATACCGACGCCGTCCAGGCCTGCGGTCGGGTGGCGATGGACTTTCGTTCGCTGAACGCCGCGGGCGTCCATGCCATGACGCTCTCCGCGCACAAACTGGGTGGTCCCAAGGGCGCCGGCGCCTTGGTGGTGGACAAGCGAGTCGAACTACAGCCCCTGATCGCCGGTGGTGGTCACGAGCGCGGCCTGCGCTCCGGCACCGAGAACGTCGCGGCGATCGTCGGCTTCGGTGTCGCCGCCGAGCGCGCGGCAGCGGCGATGGATCAGCGCTCGCGCGAGCTGGTGAGCTTGCGGGCGGACCTTGAAGCAGGGTTGTCGGCGCAGGGGGCGAGCATTTTTGCCGCGGCTGCCGAACGCCTGCCGAATACCTGCTACTTTGCCTTCGACGGCATCGACGGCGAAACGCTGGTCGGGAAACTTGATCGTGCGGGATTTGCCGTGGCGGCGGGTGCGGCCTGTTCCAGCGCCAATCCGGAGCCGTCCCACGTGCTGCTGGCGATGGGAATGGCGCCAGGCCTGGCGCGAGGTGCCGTGCGCGTGAGCCTTGGCGCGAACAACACTGTTGCGCAGGTGCGCGCCTTTCTGGGTGCCTTGGATACTACAATCTTGCAACTCAGGGGCCTGAGCGCCCTTGTCGGATGAACTGGAGAAATCGTTAATGGATTCAGGCATGAAACTGCCGGTGTATCTGGACTATTCGGCTACGACACCGGTCGATCCGCGGGTTGCCGCGAAAATGATCCCCTGGTTGACCGAGCATTTCGGCAACCCGGCCTCGCGTTCCCATGCCTATGGCTGGGACGCAGAAAAGGCCGTCGAGGAGGCGCGTGACCAGGTGGCCGCCCTGGTCGGCGCCGATGCCAAGGAAATCATCTGGACCTCCGGCGCCACCGAGTCGAATAACCTCGCCATCAAGGGGGCTGCGCATTTCTATGCCGGAACCAAGGGCAAGCACATCATTACGGTGTCGACCGAGCACAAGGCCGTGCTCGATACCGTCAAGGAACTGGAACGCCAGGGCTTCGAGGCGACCTATCTGACGCCGCAGGAAAACGGTCTGATTACCATCGAGCAGTTCAAGGCCGCATTGCGCCCGGATACCGTGGTGGCGTCGGTGATGGCGGTAAACAACGAAATCGGCGTGATCCAGCCGATCGCCGAAATCGGCGAGATCTGCCGCGAGAAGGGCGTGATTTTCCACGTGGATGCCGCCCAGGCCACCGGCAAGATGCCGCTCGATCTGTCGAAGCTGAAAGTTGACCTGATGTCGTTCTGCGCGCACAAGACGTACGGTCCCAAGGGTATCGGCGCGCTGTATGTGCGGCGCAAGCCGCGCATCCGGCTGGAGGCGCAGATGCACGGCGGCGGCCATGAGCGCGGCATGCGCTCGGGCACGCTGGCGACGCACCAGATTGTGGGCATGGGCGAGAGTTTCCGCCTCGCGCGCGAAGAAATGGCCACCGAGAACGAGCGCATCCGCATGCTGCGCGACAAACTGCTCAAGGGCCTGATGGATATCGAGGAAACCTACATCAACGGTGACATCGAGCAGCGCGTGCCGCACAACCTCAATGTCAGCTTCAATTTCGTCGAGGGCGAGTCCCTGATCATGGCGATCAAGGACATCGCGGTATCGAGCGGTTCGGCCTGCACTTCGGCCAGCCTGGAGCCTTCCTATGTGCTGCGTTCACTGGGGCGCTCGGACGAACTGGCGCACAGCTCGATCCGCTTCACGCTGGGGCGCTTCACCACCGAGGCCGACGTCGATTTCACCATCAAGTTGCTGCATGACAAGCTCGGCAAGCTGCGCGAACTGTCGCCGCTGTGGGAAATGTACAAGGACGGCGTTGATTTGAATTCAGTGCAGTGGGCTGCGCATTAAAGGAGCACCAAAATGGCATATAGCGAAAAAGTCCTGGATCACTATGAGAACCCCCGCAACGTCGGCTCGTTTGGCAAAGATGACGAAGGGATCGCCACCGGCATGGTTGGCGCGCCGGCCTGCGGCGACGTCATGAAGTTGCAACTCAAGGTCGGCAAGGACGGCGTCATCGAGGACGCCAAGTTCAAGACTTATGGCTGCGGTTCCGCGATCGCCTCGTCGTCGCTGGTGACCGAGTGGGTCAAGGGCAAGACCATCGATCAGGCACTGGAAATCAAGAACACCCAGATCGCCGAGGAACTGGCGTTGCCGCCGGTGAAAATCCACTGTTCCATCCTCGCCGAGGATGCCATCAAGGCCGCGGTGGCCGACTACAAGAAAAAGCACGGAGCCTGATCATGAGCGCATGTACCACGACGACTTCCGAGGCGGCGGAGGCACCACAGGCCGTTCCCGTGAATTGGCAGGGGGCCGAGCGTGCGAGCCCGGTTACCCTGAGTGCCAGGGCCGCGGACCATATCGCCAAGTTCCTCGCCAAGCGCGGCAAGGGCATTGGCATTCGCCTCGGCGTGCGTACCTCCGGTTGCTCGGGCATGGCCTACAAGCTTGAATTTGCCGATGGCCCGAATCCCGAGGATATCGAGTTCATCAGCCACGGGGTGAAGGTTCTGGTCGATCCGAAGAGCCTGCCGTATCTCTCCGGTACCGAACTCGACTATGCGCGCGAAGGCCTCAATGAGGGCTTCAAGTTCAACAACCCGAACGTCAAGGATGCTTGTGGTTGCGGCGAGTCATTCAACGTTTGAGCCACAGGCCGTCGTGACGACCTTTACTCTGGATTTCTCCGCCGACCACTTCGCGCTGTTTGGCCTTGATCGCGCGCAGGGCGTCGATACGGTGGCACTGGAAACGCGCTTTCGCGATATCCAGGCCCAGGTGCATCCTGACAAGCACACCCAGGGCTCCGACGCCAACCAGCGGCTGGCCATGCAATGGGCGACGCGCGTCAACGAGGCCTACCAGACGCTGAAGTCACCGCTGGCGCGCGCCCGCTACTTGTTGCAACTGCAAGGCCACGATGCCCAGATCGAGAGCAATACGGCCATGCCCATGGATTTCCTGGTGGCGCAGATGGAATTGCGCGAGGCGGTGGGCGAGGCAAAAGTCGGCGCTGACGACACGGTGCTGGATGGTGTGCGGCGCAAGTTGGTCATTGAGATCAAGGAGGAATACCAGCGCTTGCGGGATCTGATCGACGCGCAGCATGACTACGTCGCGGCAGCCGGGCTGGTGCGCCAACTGATGTTCCAGGAAAAGCTGCTCACCGAAATCGACGATGCGCTCGAGGCCGTTCTCGCCTGATATTTTCGAATAATCTGCAGCGCCCGCGAGGGCGCCACTGATGAACGCCCAGAGCTCCGATTAGGCAACCCAAAGCATGAAACTTTTGACCTACGTTGCATTGCGGGCGGGTAGATTTTGCCCGCCCCCCCATCCCCCCTCGCGGGGGGCTTATTGTCTGGCTCGCGTCGCTCGAAAACTGTCAAGTGCGCTTGGCGGTGAATTTTCGCGTTAATACACATGGCACTCCTACAAATCGCGGAGCCCGGCGAGTCCGCTGCTCCCCACGAACATCGGCTTGCGGTCGGCATCGACCTGGGCACCACCAACTCGCTGGTCGCTACCGTGCGCAGCGGCATGAGCGTCGTGCTCAGCGATGAACGCGGGCATCCCTTGCTGCCCTCGATCGTGCGCTATGCCGCAAGTGGCGATATCGAAGTCGGCTATGCCGCCCAGACCCACCAGGCCTCTGATCCGCGCAATACGATAGTCTCCGCCAAACGCTTCATGGGGCGCGGCCGCAAGGACATTGCCCACGTCGAAATGCTGCCCTACGATTTCATCGACGCCGAGGGCATGGTCAAGCTCAAGACGGCCCAGGGCATCAAAAGTCCGGTCGAGGTTTCCGCCGAGATTCTGAAGGCGCTGCGTGTGCGTGCCGAAGCGTCGTTGGGCGGCGATCTTACCGGTGTCGTGATCACTGTGCCGGCCTATTTTGATGATGCCCAGCGCCAGGCCACCAAGGATGCGGCGCGCCTGGCCGGGCTCAGCGTGCTGCGCCTGCTGAATGAACCGACTGCCGCGGCCATTGCCTATGGGCTCGACAATGGCGCCGAGGGCGTCTATGCGGTGTTTGACCTTGGTGGCGGTACCTTCGACATTTCCATCCTGCGTTTGTCCAGGGGCGTTTTCGAAGTCATGGCCACGGGTGGCGACTCGGCACTCGGTGGCGACGACTTTGACCATCGCGTATTCTGCTGGATCATCGAACAGGCCGGTCTTGCACCCCTGTCGCCGCAGGACGTGCGCCTGCTCCAGGTGCGGGCGCGCGAGGCCAAGGAATATCTTTCCCAGCACAGCGAAGCCCCGATCACCGTCAAACTCGGGAGTGGGGAATATGTCGATGTGACCCTGACCACCGATATCTTCACCGAGATCACGCGCACCCTGGTGCAGAAAACCCTGGTGCCGACGCGCAAGGCAGTGCGCGATGCCGGTCTGTCGCCGGAGGACATCAAGGGTGTGGTGATGGTCGGCGGTTCCACGCGCATGCCGCAGATTCAGCACGCTGTCGGCGAATTCTTCCACCAGGAGCCGCTCAACAATCTTGACCCGGACAAAGTGGTCGCTTTGGGTGCGGCGATCCAGGCGAATCTGCTCGCGGGGAATCGTGCCGCCGGCGATGATTGGCTGCTGCTCGACGTGATCCCGCTTTCACTGGGGCTCGAAACCATGGGCGGGCTGGTGGAAAAAGTCATCCCGCGCAACAGCACCATCCCGATCGCCCGCGCCCAGGAATTCACCACCTACAAGGACGGCCAGACGGCCCTGGCGGTACATGTGGTGCAGGGCGAGCGCGAACTGGTTTCGGATTGCCGCAGCCTGGCGCGTTTCGAATTGCGTGGCATTCCACCGATGGTGGCCGGCGCGGCACGCATCCGCGTCACGTTCCAGGTGGATGCCGATGGCCTGTTGTCCGTTGCGGCGCGGGAGTTGACCAGCGGCCATGAGGCCCGCATCGAGGTCAAGCCATCCTATGGCCTTTCCGACGATGAAATTGCCGCGATGCTGAAGGACAGCTTCAGCCACGCCTCGGATGATGCCTTCCGCCGCGCCCTGCGGGAAGCCCAGGTCGAGGCGCAGCGCCTGATCGAGGCCGTGCAATCGGCCTTGAAGGAAGATGCGGAATTGCTCAGCGCCCAGGAGCGCGGCCTGGTCGACAATGCCATCGTCCGCCTGCAGGCGGCGATCATGGGTGACGATCGACGCGCCATCGATCAGGCCATGGATGCGCTGAGCAAGGGCACCGACGAATTTGCCGCGCGGCGCATGAACAAGAGCGTGAGCAAGGCGCTGTCCGGAAAGAAGATTGATCAGATAGGACTTGACGCATGACCCAGATCATCATCCTGCCGCATGTGGAATTGTGTCCGGAAGGCGCCGTGCTCGATGCCGCGCCGGGTACCACCCTCTGCGACGCGCTCCTGAACAACGACATCGAGATCGAACATGCCTGCGAGAAGTCCTGCGCCTGTACCACCTGCCATGTGGTGATCCGTGAAGGCTTCACGTCCCTGGGCGAGGCCGAGGAACTTGAGGAAGATCTGCTCGACAAGGCCTGGGGCCTTGAGCCTACCTCGCGCTTGTCGTGCCAGGCCGTCGTCGGTCAGACCCCGCTGGTGATCGAGATTCCGAAGTACACGATCAACATGGTCAAAGAGGGGCATTCCAAGAAATGAAATGGACCGACAGCCTTGAAATTGCCATTGAACTGGCGCAGACCCACCCCGAGGTAGATCCAACACGCCTGAATTTTGTCGATCTTATGACCTGGGTCATGGCCCTGCCCGGATTTGAGGAAAGCGAAAGCCACTGCGGCGAGAAGAAACTTGAAGCCATCCAGCAGGCCTGGATCGACGAAGTCGAATAGGACATGCTGGTCGATACCCACTGCCATCTCGATGCCGCAGCGTTCGACGGTGATCGCGATGCGGTGACCGAGGCGGCGGCACAGGCCGGCGTTGGCCTGATTGTCGTACCATCCGTGGAGCGCGCCAATTTTGGCGCCGTCGCCGCCGTGTGCCGCGACCATGGCGGCTGCCTGCCGGCCTATGGCATCCACCCCATGTACGTTGATCGTGCGCGCGACGAGGATCTCGATGCCCTGCGCGAAACCGTGGTCCGTGAGCAGCCCTTGGCCATTGGTGAAATCGGCCTCGATCGGTATGTCGAGCCGCGCGATGATGTTCGCCAGGAATACTGGTTCGGTTCCCAGTTGCAGATCGCGCGCGAGGCTGGCTTGCCGGTGTTGCTGCATGTGCGCCGTGCGATAGATCCGGTGCTGAAACAGCTGCGTCGCTGCCCGGTAGCGGGTGGCATTGCCCACGCCTTCAACGGCAGCCGGCAACAGGCCGATGAATTCATCAAGCTCGGCTTCAAGCTTGGCTTCGGTGGCGCGATGACCTTCCCCCGTGCCAACCGCATCCGCGAATTGGCGGCGACCTTGCCGCTCCACGCGATCGTCCTTGAAACCGATGCCCCCGACATTGCGCCCGAATGGCAGGTCGGCAGGCGGAATGCCCCGGATCAGCTTCCCGCCATCGCCCGTGCGATGGCCGGCCTGCGCGGCATGTCCGTGGAAGCATTGGCGGCGGCGACGACCGCCAATGCCATGGCGGTACTTCCGCGGCTTGCTCGGTTACACTGACTTCCCCAACGATACCCACCACCCAGAGAGGAGAGGCAAATGAGCACAACCATCACCCTGCGAGGCACTCCCGTCCGCGTCGACGGCGACTTCCCCGGCGTCGGAGCCAATGCACCGGCCATGACCCTGACCAGCGGCACGCTTGCCGATGTCAGCCTGAAGGACTACGCCGGCAAGCGCAAGGTACTGAATATCTACCCGAGCATCGATACGCCTACCTGTGCCAAATCGACGCGCAAGTTCAACGAGGCGGCCGGCGGCCTGGCGAATACCGTCGTGTTGTGCGTTTCCGGCGACCTGCCATTCGCCGCCAAGCGCTTTTGCGATATGGAAGGGCTGGCCAATGTCGCCCATCTGTCGACCTTCCGCCATCCTGAATTCATGAAAGCCTGGGGCGTTGCCTTTGCCGAGGGCCCGATGGTCGGACTGACCGTGCGCGCCGTGGTCGTGCTAGACGAGAGCGACAAGGTAATACACAGCCAGATGGTGCCCGAAATCGCCCAGGAGCCGGATTACGAGGCGGCATTGAAGGCGCTTGGCTGATGTACTCCGGAATTCGGCGTGCCATCAGCGCCGACTTTCAGACCAGCAACGGGAGCCATGGCTCCCGTTTTTGCGCAAGGCCTGACTGATGTCGCCTGTGGTAGCGGTCATGCAGCCGTATGTGTTTCCCTATCTCGGCTATTTTTCGCTGGTCGAGGCCAGCGACGTTTTCGTCGTCTATGACGACGTCAACTACATTCCCAGGGGCTGGATCAATCGCAATCGCCTGCTGATCAACGGATCGGAATTCACGTTCACCCTACCCGTCGCCAATGCCAGCCAGAACGATCGGATCCATGAGGTAAAACTCCACGGCTACACGGCCTTTCGCCAGAAATTCCTCAAGCAGATACGGCTCGCCTACGGCAAGGCCGCCTGTTTCGACGCCGGATTCAGCTATGTCGAAGCCGTGATGACGCCGGGCCGGGAAACAATTTCGGAAGTTGCCACGGCGTCGATTGAAGAAGTGTTCAAATCACTTGGATCGGGCAAGCACATTGTGCGCTCGTCGGAATGTGCCTCCGCATCGCGCGGCATGGAGCGGGCGGATCGCCTGATCGCCATCACCAAGTCGTTCGGCGCGGCAAGTTATGTGAATGCCATGGGAGGAACCGCGCTTTACGACAAGCGCTACTTCCTGGAGCGCGGCGTGACGCTTTCCTTCGTCAGGCCAAGGCTGCGCGAGTATCCTCAGGTTCGGGCCAGCCGCTTCGTGCCGGGATTGTCGATCATCGACGTGTTGATGAACAACCCGGGGGAGCGCGTGTTGGAGATGATCAGGGACTATGAACTTGTCTAGCAATTCAGCCAGGGCCGGCAGGGTGATTTTCGTGGGCAGCACCGGTGGCGGAGTGCTTTCCAGGCTGGCAAGCCATGCCTTCGTTCGCGAGCTGACGTTTGAAGCCGTCGCCGACAGGGAATGCGGCTTTGTCGACGTTGCGCGTTCCTCCGGAATGCGCGCTGGCGTAATTCCGTCGCCGGACGGGCTGTCCTTTTCGGACGCGCTTCACGAGCGCTATCAGGCGAATCAGGACCTGATATTCCTGAGTTTTTACACGCGCCTGTTTCGCGGCAGCTTCCTGAAGGCAAACCTGGGGCGGATCTTCAATTGCCATCCGTCTTTGCTGCCCGCCTTCAAAGGCATGCACGGGTTCGAGGATACGCTTGCCTCAACCAGTACGTTCATGGGTTGCACCCTGCATGCGGTGGATGACGGCATCGATACCGGGCGTTCGGTGATCCAGGCGGCGATCCCCATCGATCGATCGCTTTCCGTTGCGGCGAACCGCCACAAAATCTTCCTTGCCCAGTACTACTCGACGCTTCAGTTTTTGCGCTGGGTGCGCGACGGGCGTCTGAGCCTGACGCCGGCGAAGGGATCGTGCGTCGACGGCGCGAGCTTCGCACCGTCGATTTTTTCACCCAACCTGGACGCGGATTTCTTCGCTGCCATTGGCGAAGAGAACCAGCTGGCTTAGCTGCTGCTGTCCTCGCGATTGGCACGCTTGCGCTCGAACTCCTTGAGGTGGCGCTTGCGCAGGCGAATCGACTTGGGCGTGATCTCGACCAGTTCATCGTCGGCGATGAATTCGACCGCGGATTCGAGGGTCATCAGGATCGGCGGCACCAGACGCACCGCTTCGTCGGTACCCGAGGCGCGCACGTTGGTGAGCTGCTTGCCCTTGATCGGGTTGACCACGAGGTCGTTGTCGCGGCTATGGACGCCGATGATGATGCCTTCGTAGAGCGGGTCGCCCGGGCTGACGAACATGCGGCCGCGGTCCTGCAGCTTCCACAGCGCGTAGGCCACGGCCGTGCCGTCGTCCTGCGAGATCAGCACGCCGTTGCGGCGTTCGGCCATGACGCCGGCCATCGGACCGTAGTCGTCGAAGATGTGGCTGGCCATGCCGGTGCCGCGCGTCGCCGTCAGGAATTCGCCCTGGAAGCCGATCAGGCCGCGGGCGGGGATGCGGTATTCGAGCCGCACGCGGCCCTTGCCGTCGGACTCCATGTTGAGCAGTTCGCCACGACGGCGGCCGAGTTCTTCCATCACGCCGCCCTGGTGGTCGTTTTCGATGTCCACCGTCAGCAGCTCGTAGGGTTCGCACTTTTCGCCATTGATGTCCTTGAACAGCACGCGCGGGCGGGATACCGCCAGTTCGTAGCCTTCACGGCGCATGGTTTCGAGCAGGATCGTCAGGTGCAGTTCGCCGCGACCGGAGACAAGGAACACGTCGGCATCGTCGGTTTCTTCGACGCGCAGGGCGACGTTGGCCAGCAGTTCCTTGTTGAGGCGCTCGCGAATCTGCCGGCTGGTGACGTACTTGCCTTCCTTGCCGGCCAGAGGGGAGGTATTGACCTGAAAGTTCATGGTCAGCGTCGGTTCGTCGACCACCAGCGGTGGCATCCCGACGGGAGCCGCCGGATCGCAGATGGTGACGCCAATGCCGACCTGCTCGATGCCGGTGACCAGCACGATGTCGCCGGCTTCCGCTTCGGTCGCCTGTTCACGCTCTAGCCCGGTGAACATCATGATCTGGCCGATCTTGGCCTTGCCCTTGTTCTCGTCGCCGTACATCACGGCGACTTCCTGTCCAGCCTTCATGCGGCCTTGTTTGATGCGGCCGATGCCAATCCGCCCGACGTAGCTGTTGTAGTCGATCGAGCAGATCTGCAGTTGCAGCGGCTTGTCTACATCGACGTCCGGTTGCGGCGTGTGCTTGATGATGGCTTCGTAGAGCGGAGCCATGTCCGTGCCGGGCTTGGTCGCGTCGAGCATGGCGAAGCCGTTCAGGGCCGAGGCGAAGACCACCGGAAAGTCGAGCTGTTCCTCGGTGGCGCCGAGCTTGTCGAACAGGTCGAAAGTGTGGCTGATGACCCAGTCGGGACGTGCACCGGGGCGGTCGATCTTGTTGACCACGACGATCGGCTTGAGGCCCAGCGCCAGCGCCTTGCGCGTGACGAAGCGGGTTTGCGGCATCGGGCCTTCGACGGCATCGACCAGCAGCAGCACGCCGTCGACCATCGACAGCACGCGCTCGACTTCGCCGCCGAAGTCGGCATGCCCGGGGGTGTCGACGATGTTGATGTGGGTGCCCTGATAGTCGATGGCGCAGTTTTTCGACAGGATGGTGATGCCACGCTCTTTTTCCAGATCGTTGGAATCCATCACCCGTTCGGTGACGGCCTGGTGGGCGGCGAAGGTGCCGGATTGGCGCAGCAGCTGGTCGACGAGGGTGGTCTTGCCGTGGTCAACGTGGGCGATAATGGCAATGTTTCTGAGGGCGCGGGACATAGGGACCTTGGCGTTGTTGCAATGCGATGCAATGCGGAAAAAAAGCCTGCTATTCTAGCACGGGGCAAAATTCGTTCCGATTGAATACTCAGGGGATTTTTATGCTTGGCATCATCGGCGGCAGTGGCCTTACGCAACTTGCCAATCTCGACGTCTCGCATCGCGAAGTGGTGCGCACGCCCTACGGCGAGCCTTCCGGCCCGCTGAGTTTCGGTCGCATCGGCTGCCAGGATGTCGTATTCGTTGCCCGCCACGGCTACGGCCACACCATTCCGCCGCACCTGGTGAATTACCGTGCCAACATGCACGCACTGGACAGCGTTGGCGTTGCACAAGTGGTGTCGGTGGCTTCGGTCGGTGGCATTCGCGCCGATCTAGGGCCCGGCGTTCTGGTCGTGCCGCACCAGATCATCGACTATACGTGGGGCCGCGAGATGACTTTCCAGTCGGGCGGCGATGGACCGGTGGTGCATGTAGACTTCACCGAACCCTATGCAGCCGAGGTGCGCAAGATGCTGCTCGACGTTGCGCGGCGCATCGGCGAACCCGTTGCCGACGGCGCCGTCTATGCGACGACGCAAGGGCCGCGCCTGGAAACCGCCGCCGAGATCAACCGCATGCAGGGCGCCGGCGCCGACATCGTCGGCATGACCGGCATGCCGGAGGCCGGGTTGGCGCGGGAACTGGACCTGCCGTATGCGGCGCTGTGCGTGGTGGCGAACTGGGCTGCCGGACGGGCCGATTCCTTGCACGGCATCAAGTTCGACGACCTCGAGTCCGTGTTGCACGAAGCGATGGCGCGTGTCCGCCGCGTCATCGAGGGGCTTTGCGCACAATGATCACCCTCGCTTTGCGTACCTGGGATTCCGCTTCGCGGGCAGGTAACGCTCGCAAACCCGGCGCGCTGCCCCCCCGCGGGAGGCGTATTCCGCCTTGGGGCGGCACGGCGACGGAATGATTCGCGAAGTCCTGCGCATGGGCGATCCCAGGCTGCTGCGCGTGGCGCAGCCGGTGACGGAATTCGGAACGGCGGAACTCGCCGGGTTGCTGCGGGACATGCGCGACACCATGGCGCATCTCGACGGCGCGGGCCTGGCGGCGCCGCAGATCGGCGTCGATCTGCGGGTGGTGATTTTCGGCTTTCGGTCGAATCCGCGCTATCCCGATGCCCCGCCGGTGCCGGAAACGGTGCTGATCAATCCCGATCTGACACTTTTCGGTGACGAGGAAGAGGAGGGCTGGGAGGGGTGCTTGTCAGTGCCCGGGCTGCGCGGCTGGGTACCGCGCTGGAAGCGCCTCTACTATGCCGGCTACGACGAAACGGGGCGGCGCTTCGAGCGCCGGGTCGAGGGATTTCATGCCCGCGTCGTGCAGCATGAATGCGACCACCTGGATGGGGTTCTCTACCCGATGCGGGTGCGCGATTTCAGTCGCTTCGGCTTTGCCGATGTCTTGCCCGACGCCGCGGCTCGCACGCAGGACGAGGTCTGAGATTCGGTGCTGTGGCGGGGTGCGCGGGAAGGTCTGCGATCACGCCCGGCTGATTCCGCTTGCCGTGGCCGAAGCAGTCAATCGAAAATCGGCGTGCCGCCAGCGCCGACTCCCGGACTTCGGTTCAGCCCGCCTTGGCGCGCTTGGCTTGCAGGCGCTGCGCAGTCTTTTCGATGCCGACGATGAAACGGTTATGCTTGCCGCGTGCGACTTCCTCCACCGCATCGCGGGCCTTGAATTCGAAGCTCACGGCCGGGCCATTGACCTCGGTCAGTGTGACGGTGACGTCCACCCACATGCCCATCAGCGTGGCGCCGACGTGGTCGAGTTCGACGCGCGTGCCGACCGAATCCTTGCCCGCGTCGATATGCTGGAGCAGCAGGTCGCGGCAGGCCATCTCGATGTCGTAGAGCAGCTTGGGCGTCGAGTACACGCGGCAGTCGTCGCCCATGAAACTGATGGTGCGCTCGCGGTCGATGTCGATGCGGCGGGTGGCGGAAAGGCCGGGCTTGAGGGTGTCGCTCATGGTGTTTCCTCCTTGGGGTGTTGGTTTCAGTTCGACTGCCGTCGGCGAATCGATTCGGCGTTGAGGCGGGCTTCGACGTAGCGTACCAGCGCCTTCGTGCCGCGCGCGCAGTTGCGGAAAATGCAGACGCCCTGGTCCATCAGTCGGGCGCTCATGACGTCGTAAAGATTGCCGCCATCGACGATGCCGATGACCGGCTTCTCGTTGCGATCCACCAGTGGCGGCATCAGATGTACCGTGCTCTTGGGGTCATTGATGTCGAAGCCGGGGCGCAGCTTGCTCGATTCCAGTGCGCGCACCGAAGGCGCTGTCGGGTCGAGTCCGACCACCACGGCGTCGATGTTCGGATCCCGCAGGAAGGCGTCGACGATTTGCAGGTGGGCTTCGTCATCGGCGCCCGGATTGATGTCGATCGGATTGCGAACCTCGACCAGGGCATCGAGCTTCTTGGCCTTGAGGACGCCTTCGAGCGCAGTGACGGTGCCGGCTTCGAGCACACCCATCTCCATGGCGAAGGTTTCGGACTCGATCGAATCGGCCATGCCGACGGCCTCGAATCCGGCGCCGCTGATGGCGCCCAGGCGCCTGCCGCCGATCGCCTTGTCATGCAAGGCGCCGGCGATGTAGAACAGGTCGTCGAAGCTGTTGAAGTCCTCGGCAACGATGGCGCCGGCATGGCGTACCACGGATTCGAAGAGTATCGGGCCGCCGGCGATCGAGGCCGTGTGGCCCATCACGCCGCCCATGCCGGGCGCCGTCTTGCCGGACTTGTAGACCACCACGTCCTTGCCTTTGGCGACCGCCTTGCGCACGGCGCGGGCGAAGTCGAGGCCGTCGCCGTCCTTGAAGCCTTCGATGTAAATGCCGATGCTGTCGATCTCCGGACGATCAGCGAACCAGGAAAGCATGTCGCCGTGGGTCAGGTCGGTCTGATTGCCCAGGGCCAGCATGTAGCGCGGATCCAGCCAGGGATTCTGGCTGATGCGGGTGATCATGAAGGCGCCGCTTTGGGAGAGCATCACCGAATTGCGCTCGGCCTTCTTCGGCGGCTTGGGCAGGCGCTCGAGCGGAATGAACCACGAATCGTAACTGCCCGGATGCGAGACCACGCCGAGGCAGTTGGCACCGAGGAAGATCGGGCCGCCCCCGGGTTTGCCGTGGGCGGCGTTGATGCGCGCAGCCAGTGCCGCCGCCGGTTCGCGGCTGGCGCGGGTTTCGCCGAGGCTGCCGGGAATCAGCATCACGGATTCGACGGCGTCGGTCTCGATGATCTCGTCGACCAGGTCATATACCGCGCTGGCAGCGACCGCGACGATCAGCAGGTCGAGTTTGCCGTCCAGGGCTTTGAGTCCTTCGACGCAGCGCACGCCGTCGATCTCGGTCTCGCCGGGCCGGATGATGCACAACTGCTCCTTCGGATAGCCGCTGCCCATCAGGTTCTTCAGGATGATGCGGCCAAAGTTCATGCTGCTCGAGGAGACGCCAATGATGCCGATCGACGTGGGGTGGATCAGTTTGTCGATCTTGTGTATCGGGCGCGACAGGCGTGGCGGCGGCGATGGACAAAACTCGCAACTGGCGTTGCCGACGGAAAGTACACCGCCGACGCGCACGGGATTCAGCTCCAGGCTTTGCGGCAGCAGATCTTCCGACTCCCAGGGGCCGGCGGCAAAGGCCAGCAGCGCCGCAAAGCTGGAGCGCAAGGCCTCTTCGGGGGCGGCGTCGCCATTGCGGTGAGCCGTCGCAGCGAGCCGTTGCCAGGCGATGGTGCGTTTGAACAGGGAGAGAAAGTCGTCCGCATCGGTCAATTCCGTGGCGGCATACACCGAGGCGCGGTCGCGGCGGAAATTAGCTTCGTCTAGGTCGGCATCGAGCCCGCCCAGGCCGGCACTGAGGACCATGCCGAACTCGCGGGTGCGGTTGAGGCTGATACGCACGTCCGTGGCGCCGGCTGCGCCTGGTGCAACATCCAGCCCCATGGCGGCGAGCAGCGATTCCAGTTCCGCCGCTTCCAGGCATGCTCTGCCGGCGGCTGCGGCCTGGTGAAACAGGCCGACCGCCAACCGGACGGCGTTTGAATTGCCGATGGCGATCGTTGACGCCGTGTTCATGATGTTCTCCCCCGAGGGGCTGCACTATCGACAGATTACCTCAGGGCCGAACTATATCAGATACAA
The DNA here is from genome assembly GCA_016215645.1 of Rhodocyclales bacterium. GTDB lineage: Bacteria > Pseudomonadota > Gammaproteobacteria > Burkholderiales > Rhodocyclaceae > Sulfuritalea. The sequence continues at coordinate 25,176 of JACRIX010000060.1, read as the reverse complement.
AACTATGCGCAACAGTTAATAAAAATGTATCGATTGATATCCATCAATTCAGGGCGCTTGCCTGATCCCGGTCCATTGCCGGGGTCGCAAGTCCGCCAAAGCGCTCATGAAAGTAGGCGGCTGCCGGTGGCAGGGGGCCGCTGGCGGTTTCACAGACGGTCAGCAGATGGCGTTGGGCATGGGGCCAGGTGATCGCATAGATGTCCCGGCACAGCTGGCGCGCCACGCCGCCGCTCCAGTTGGCCGGCAGCAGTTGCGCGGGCAACTGCGGATCATGCAGCAGGGCGCGGCGAAAGTCGTGCATCAGCAGGGTCTGAACAATGAAGCACTGCGCGGGATCGAGATCGCTGGTGCCACGGAGGGTGCGCAGCACTGGCCGGAAGCGTTCGATGAAGTCGGTGTATTTGGCGGTCAGCGCATCGAGGTTCCAGCATTCATGAACCAGCTCCTGCAACGGCTTGCTGGTCAGGGCGCTGATGTTGGCGGCGCGCATGGCCACCACCTTGTCGTGGGCGCCGGTCTCCTGAAGGATGTCGAGCAGGGCCTCGGAATCGGCTGATGGATGGGCCAGGATGCCCGAAGCGAATGCGCCGTAGCCCGCCCAAGTGAGCTCCTTGCGCAACTGATCGCGCTGCGCCCCGGCCAGTGAGCCTGGGATCAGAACCAGTTGCCATTCCCCGGTCCAGGTGTCCTGCGGAATGAAATAGATGCGGCGATAGGCTTGCTCGAAGCGGCGCCGGCCGGAGGCGGTCAGGCTGTAGTAGCTGCGCCGCCCGAGTTGTTCCGAGACCAGCCATTTCTCCTGCGACAGGCGATATACGCTGGTGCGCACCATGCGCTCGTTGATCCCCAGCGGCTCGACCAGGCGGATGAAACTGCCGAGCCAGACCGTGCCGCCATGGGGGGCGATGAAGTCACCGTAAATGGTGATGATCAGCGAGTTCGCACGGGTCGGGTGCTGGTCGAGGAAGTTGCTGATCCACTGGCTCAGGTGTCGGCTTTTCAATTCGTTTCCGATGCGGTGCGTTGGTTTGCGGGGCGGGTGTATCCCTTGTGGCGGCATTGTAGGCGAGGCGGCTGCGTGGGGTGATTGTATTCAGTATCCCGTATAAGGCGATACTTATATGATACAAAAAGCTTGCTTGTAAAAGCAACAAACTGTATCGTATTGGAAACAGGGCGCCACGCCCGCCTCGGAGGAGCAGGCCTAAATGCAGGACGCAGCAGGCACGGAGATGGAGGCGTTTCGATGCTACCCGGCAAGTCGCCGTGCCGGCGGCGCCGTCGTCGCCTGTGACGAGACCCTCGCCGAAGAAGTGCCGGTCGCCCTGGTCTACAACGGCATTTCCCATGCCGTGATGCTGGCAACGCCAACGGACCTGGAAGACTTCGCCTTCGGTTTCAGCCTCAGCGAATGCATCGTCGGGCGCGTCGGCGAAATCCTCGATCTGGAGATCGTCGAGCGCAGCACCGGCATCGAAGTGCAGATGCAGCTCACCGCCGAGCGGGCGCAGGCGCTCAAGCAGCACCGGCGCAGCCTGGCCGGACGCACCGGCTGCGGCCTGTGCGGCACGGAGAGCCTGGACCAGCTGGCGCGCCGTGGCAGCCGCGTCGACTCGGCGGCGATGCTTGCCGCAGGAGCGGTAAGCCGCGCCCTCGGCCAGTTGCAGGGCCGCCAGCAACTGTTCGGCCTGACCGGCGCGGTGCATGCCGCCGCCTGGTGCGATGCGAGCGGAGCCATCGAACTGTTGTGCGAGGACGTCGGCCGCCACAATGCCCTGGACAAGATGATCGGCGCCGTGGCGCGACAGCGGCGAGGCTTTGACGGCGGTTTCGTGCTGATGACCAGCCGCGCCAGCTACGAAATCGTGCAGAAGTCCGCCGCTGTCGGCATTGCCGTGGTCGCCGCGGTCTCGGCACCCACCGGCATGGCGGTCAGGGTGGCGAACGAATCGGGAGTGACGCTGATCGGTTTCGCGCGCGGCGAACGGCATTGCGTCTATTCGCATCCGCAACGGATGAATTGAGGGAAATGGTGAGGAAGATGAGCATGGAAGCAGCCCAGCCCAAGTCGGTAAAGCGCGTGCCCAGCTACTGCTACAACTGCGTCTCCGGGCCCGACCTGATGAACGTCAAGGTGGTCGATGGCGTTGCCACCGAAATCGAACCGAATTTTGCCGCCGCCGATGTGCATCCGGCCAAGGGGCGTGTCTGCGTCAAGGCCTACGGGCTGGTGCAGAAGACCTACAACCCGAATCGCATCAGCACGCCGATGAAGCGGACCAACCCGAAAAAGGGCCGCAACGAGGATCCGGGCTTCGTGCCGATCTCCTGGGACGAGGCGCTCGACATCGTCGCCGGCAAGCTCAAGGCGGTGCGCGCCAAGGGCCTGCTCGACGAGGCCGGCCTGCCGCGGGTCGCGGTGAGCCTGGGCCACGGCGGCACGCCGTCGAACTACATGGGTACCTTCCCGGCCTTCCTCGCCGCCTGGGGCGACGTCGATTTCAGCTTCGGCTCGGGCCAGGGCGTCAAGTGCGTGCATTCCGAGCATCTTTACGGCGAGTTCTGGCATCGCGGCTTCACCGTCGCCTCGGATACGCCGAATGCGCGCTACGTGATCGCCGTCGGCGCCAATGTCGATGTCACCGGCGGCCCCTGCGCCGTGACGCGCCATGCCGACGCCCGCGTGCGTGGCTACAAGCGCGTCCAGGTCGAGCCCCATCTCTCCGCCACCGGCGCCTGTTCGGCGGAATGGGTGCCGATCCGGCCGAAGACCGATCCGGCCTTCCTGTTCGCGCTGATCCATGTGCTGGTGCGCGAGAACGGCTTGCAGAAGCTCGACATTCCCTTCCTGCGCGATCGCACCGCCTCGCCCTATCTCGTCGCGCCCGACGGCCTCTACCTGCGCGATCCGCACAGCGGCAAGCCGCTGGTCTGGGACGAGAACAGCGCCAGCGCCGTGGCCCATGACACGCCGGGCGCCAAGCCCGCCGTGGCCGGCTGCTATCGCGTCGGCAAGGCCGTGGTGGTGGATGCCGACAAGGAGCGCCGCGAGTACAGCGAGGTCGAGGGCAAGACGGCCTACGAGATGCTGTCCGAGCACATCGAAAAGTATTCGCCGGAATGGGCCGAGACCATCTGCGACGTCAAGGCCGCAACCATCCGCCGCATTGCCAATGAATACCTCGAGGCCGCCAGCATCGGCGAGACCATAACGATCGACGGCAAGACCCTGCCGCTGCGCCCGGTGTCGGTGACCCTGGGCAAGTCGGTCAACAACGGCTGGGGCGCCTTCGAGTGCTGCTGGGCACGCACCGTACTGGCAGCGCTGGTCGGCTCGCTGGAAAACCCCGGCGGCCTGGTCGGCACCACGGTGCGGCTCAACAAGTCGCGCGACAACCGTCATCTCTCGGTCGCTCCGGGCGAAGACGGCTTCATGGTCCAGTACTTCAACCCGACCAGCAAGGAAGAGTGGCAGCAGTCGCCGTCGACCCGCAACCTGCACCAGACCCTGGTGCCCATCGTCGGCGCCAACGGCGCCTGGAGCCAGGCACTCGGCCCGACCCAGTTGGCCTGGATGTTCCAGAACGAGCGCCCCGACGACTGGAGCATGCCGATGCCGACCCTGCCCGAGGTCTGGCTGGTGTATCGCTCGAATCCCTCGATTTCCTTCTGGGATACGCGCCACCTGGCCGAAACCGTGGCCAGGTTCCCCTTCATGGCCTGCTTTGCCTATACGGTCGACGAGACCAACTACATGGCCGACGTGCTGCTGCCCGAAGCGACCGACCTCGAATCGACGCAGATGATCCGCATGGGCGGCACCAAGTACATGGAGCAGTTCTGGGATCACAAGGGCGTGGTGCTGCGCGCCAAGGCCGTCGAGCCACAGGGCGAGGCGCGCGACTTCACCTGGATCACCACCGAACTGGCCCGCCGCACCGGCCTGCTCGAACCCTACGTCAAGGCCATCAACAAAGGCATTTCCGGCGTCTCGCCGCTGCAGGGCGAGGGCTACGACTTCCGCCTCGATCCCGCGACGCCGCCGAGCTCCGAACAGGTCTGGGATGCCGTCTGTCGCGCCGCGACCCGCACGATGTCGGAAGGCCGCGAAGAGCACGACCTGAAGTGGTTCGAGGAGAACGGTTTCTACACCGTGCCGATGTCGCGGCTGGAGTGGTACCTGACGCCGACCATGGAACAGCATGGCCTGCGTTACGAACTGCCCTACCAGGAGCGCCTGATGCGCGCCGGACGCGAACTCGGTCGCCGTCTGCACGAGAAGAAGATGAACTGGTGGGACGAGCAGCTTTCCGAATACACGGCGCTGCCGGAATGGCACGACGTGCCGGGGCGCTGGATTCGCAACCTGGAAAAGTCCGGCGCCAAGGCAGCCGACTTTCCCTTCTGGCTGCTCACCACCAAGAGCATGCAGTACCACGCCGGCGGCAACGCGGCGATCGAGGTCATGCATGAAGTCGCGCAAAACCTGCGCGGCCATGCCGGCGTGATCATGAATGCCAAGACGGCAGCCTCGCTGGGCATTGCCGAGGGCGATCGCATCGAAGTGCGCTCGCACATCGGCGCCACCTATGGCAAGGCGGCGCTGGTGCAGGGCGTGCGTCCCGATACCCTGGTCATCATCGGCCAGTTCGACCACTGGGCCACGCCCTTCGCCAGGACCATGGAAGCGCCCAGCCTCAACAGCATCGCGCCGATGTCGCTGGACCTGACCGACGCCACCGGTTCCGGCGCCGACATCGTGCGGGTCGCGGTGCGACGCATGGAAGGGAGGGCCGCGGCATGACCCGATATGTGATGACCATCGACCTGCGCCGCTGCGTCGGTTGCCAGACCTGTACCGCCGCCTGCAAGGGCGCCAACGCGACGCCGCCGGGCATCCAGTGGCGGCGCGTGCTCGACATCGAGAGCGGCGAGTTTCCCGACGTGCGCCGTACCTTCCTGCCCGTGGCCTGCATGCATTGCGGCGATCCGCCGTGCGAGCATGTCTGTCCGACGCGGGCGACGACCAAGCGCGCCGACGGCCTGGTGGCGATCGACTACGACTTGTGCATCGGCTGCGCCAACTGCGTCATGGCCTGCCCCTACGATGCCCGCTCCATCGTGCATGAACCGCGCTATGCCTACGGTGACTCGCCGATGGCCTCCGAGGCCAAGCGATTCGATCCGGCGCGCATCGGCGTCTCGATGAAATGTACTTTCTGCAAGGACCGCATCGACCATGCAGAGCGTACCGGCAAGGTTCCCGGTGTCGATCCCGAGGTGACGCCGGCCTGTGTCAATTCCTGCATCTCGGGTGCCATGGGCTTCGGCGACATCGACGATCCGGAAAGCAGTGTCAACAAGCTGTTGGCCGAAACACAGCATTTCCGCATGCACGAGGAACTCGGTACCGAGCCCGGCGTGTATTACGTGTGGGACATGTCATGAGCGCCACGCACGGCCGCCCGAAGGGGCGCCAGCCACAAACCGGAGCCGCGACGCGGCGAACCACAGTCACCCCCTCGCTTGGCGAGGGGGCTGGGGGGAGAGCCAATCCATGAAGCCATTCAATCCGCGTGCCGTGGAACTTGCGGCCCCGAAGCAGCAGCGCAACTGGGACTGGCGCGCCGCGGCCAACTTCATTTGCGGCGGCTCCGGTGGCGGCCTGCTGCTGGTGGCGGCCTTTGCCGGGCTCGATGCTTTCGCCACGCGTGTCGCCGTATTGCTTGGTCTGGCGCTGATCGCCTGTGGCCTGACCTGCGTCTGGTTCGAGATCGGCCGCCCCTGGCGTGCGATGAACGTCTATCGGCACTTCGCCACCTCCTGGATGACGCGTGAAGCCGTGGTTGCGCTGGCTGTTTTCGCGACGGGCGCGCTGGCGATATTCACCGGCTCGGTGGTATTGACGGTGGTCGTCGGCGCCTGCGGCCTCGCCTTCCTCTACAGTCAGGCACGGATCCTGGCGGCGAACAAGGGCATCCCGGCCTGGCGCCATCCGGCCAGCGTGCCGCTGATGGTTTCCACCGGCCTGGCCGAGGGCGCAGGATTCGCGATCAGCGCCGCGGCTCTGGCTGGCGCGGGACCGGGCACCCGTCTGCTGGGGCTGCTGCTGGTGCTGTTGGCGGTGCGCGTCTGGTGCTGGCGAAGATTCCTCGGCGGCCTGACCCGGAGCGGTGCGCCTGTCGCCGCCCTGAAAGTGCTCGACGCCTTCGGCCCGCGCTTCCAGACCGTCGGGCACGGCCTGCCGGCGGTGGTGCTGGTGGCTGCACTGATCGGTTTGCCCGGACGGTCGATGACCGCACTGCTCGCCGGACTGCTGGTGGTGGCGAGCGGCTGGGTGATGAAATACACCCTGGTCCGGCGCGCGGCCTATACGCAGGGACTGGCGGTGGATCACCTGCCGGTGCGTGGGCGTGGTCCATCCGGTCCGGCCGCCAAGCCGGGCTGGAAAATGATGCCGGGCGGCAGCTAGGCGCTGGAAGTCTGAAATACAAGCGGCGGGACCGACGAGTTCCGGCGAAAGGAGGAGAGGCGATGTACGAAGTACGCTTTCATGGACGAGGCGGGCAGGGCGCCGTAACGGCGGCGGCGATGCTCGCGGCCGCGCTGCTCGAAGAGGGCAAGTACGCGGTGTCGATTCCGTCCTTCGGCTTCGAGCGACGCGGTGCGCCGGTGGTGTCCTTCCTGCGCCGCAGCGACAAGCCGATCCGCCAGATGACCAACATCTATGCCCCGGACTGCCTGATCTGCGTCGATCCGACGCTGACCCGCTCGGTCGACATCTTCGCCGGCCTCAAGCCCGGCGGCACCCTGGTCCAGGCCAGCAACAAGCCCTTGGCCGAGGTGACGCTGGCTCCGAACGTGGCGACCGTGGGTCTGTGCGATGCGATCGGCATCGCGCTGGAGATCTTCAAAAAGCCCATCACCAACACCCTGATGCTGGGCGCCTTTGCCAGGACCACCGGCGTGGTGTCGCTGGAGGCCCTGAAGCGCTCGCTGGAGGATTCGGATTTCCGCGACGCCGGGCTCAAGCAGAACCTGCTGGCGCTGGAACGCGGGTACAAGGAGACGACGGTGCACACGATCGAGCGGAGGGCGGTGGCATGAGGCACAGCAGCTATCCGATGTTCAACCTGGTCCAGGCCAATGTACCCGACGACCTGAGCCCCGTCGCCACCGTCATGAGTCCGATGCTGCCTGGCGACTGGCGCAGCATGCGGCCGGTGGTCGATCGCGACAAGTGCGTGAAATGCGCCGTCTGCTGGCTCTACTGTCCGGTGCAGTGCGTCGAGGAAAAGCCGGCCTGGTTCGATTTCAACCTGAAGACCTGCAAGGGCTGCGGCATCTGCGCCAACGAATGCCCGCAACGCGCGATCACCATGATTCCGGAGGCAGCATGAGCAGCGGAGGGGGACCCGTGAGCGAAGCGAGCGGGGGCGTAGCGTCCGCGATTGCTGCATGCTGCCGACGCGCCGACCAAAGAACTATCGACATGCGATCGGAGGCAGCGGCATGAGTACCACCACTCTCGAAGCGCCCGTTGAGGCGAAGCCGAAACAGAAGGTCATCCTCTGCGAGGGCAACGAAGCCGCCGCGCTGGGCGTGGCGCTGGCGCGCCCGGACATGGTGGCGGTGTATCCGATCACGCCGCAATCCTCACTGGTCGAGCACGTCGCCAAGCTGATCGCCGATGGCCGCATGGATGCCGACATCGTCGATGCCGAGGGCGAGCATTCGGTGCTCTCCGTGCTACAGGGTGGCGCGCTGGCCGGCGCCCGCACCTACACGGCGACCTGCGGTCCGGGCCTGGCCTTCATGTTCGAACCCTACTTCCGTACTTCGGGCATGCGCCTGCCGATCGTGATGTCCATCGTCACACGCGACGGCATCACGCCGCAGTCGGTGTGGGGTGGGCACCAGGATGCGATGACCGTGCGCGAGGTGGGCTGGGTGCAGGTGTATTGCGAGACCGTGCAGGAAGTGCTCGACACCACCATCATGGCCTTCAAGATCGCCGAACACCACGACGTGATGCTGCCGGTAAATGTCTGCCTCGACGGCAATTATCTTTCCTATGGCACCTCGCGCGTCGAGTTGCCGGACCAGGCCGAGGTCGATGCCTTCATGGGCGTCAAGGATGTGAACTGGCATGTCGCCCTCGATCCGCTGCGGCCGATGGCGGTCGATCCGCTGACCGGTGGGTCCTCTGGCCGCGGGCCGTCAACCTTCGTCCGTTACCGCAAGGGTCAGTGCCGCGGCATGCAGAATTCGCTGCGCGTGATCGAGGAAGTGCATGAGGAGTGGGCTAAGCGCTTCGGCCGCAGCTATGCGCCGCTGGTCGAGGACTACCGCATGGAGGATGCCGACTACGCGATCATGACCCTGGGCAGCATGAGCGGCGCCGGCAAGGATGCGATCGACGAGGCGCGCGATGCCGGCAAGAAAGTCGGCCTGATCAAGATCAAGACCTTCAGCCCTTTCCCGGTCGACGTACTGATGAAATCGCTGAAGAACGTCCGGGCGCTCGGCGTGGTCGATCGTTCCGTCGGCTTCCGCTGGAACTGCGGCCCGATGTACCAGGAGACGCTGGGCGCGCTGTATCGCCTCGGCCGCCACGTGCCTGCGCAAAGCTTCATCGGTGGCCTGGCCGGGGCGGACATCACTGTTGGGCACTTCCATCGCGTCATCGAAGCGACCGAAGCCCTGCTCAGCGGCCCGGCATCCACCGAGCCGGTCTGGCTCAACGAGAACGACTGAGGACAGGGGCCATGGAACAAACCAAATACCTGGTGGTAGGCAGCAGCCACGCCGCGCTCGAAGCGCTGACCGCGATCCGCATGCACGATCCCGAGGGCAGCCTGACCATGCTGACCCGCGATCCGCACCTGCCGTATTCACCGACGGTGCTGCCCTACGTCGTATCCGGCCGCTCCGCGCCCGACAATGTCTTCCTGCGCGACGAGAAATTCTTCGCTGAGCAGAAAATCAGCCTCAAGCGCGGCAAGGCGCTGAAGGCACTGCATCCGGCGCGCAATGCCGCCGAACTGGCCGACGGCAGCGAGATCGGCTACGAGAAGCTGCTGCTGGCGACCGGCGCCTCGCCGGCGATTCCGCCGATTCCGGGCATCGAACAGGTCGGCTACCACGTGCTGCGCACGCTGGACGATGCCACCCAACTGAATGCGGCCATGAAGGCCTCGAAGCAGGCCGTGGTCATGGGTGCGGGCCTGGTCGGCATGCATGCCGCCGAGAACCTGGTCAAGGCCGGGGCCAAGGTCACCATCGTCGAAATGGCCAGGCAACTCACCGATGGTTATTTCGACGCCACGGCGGCGGCGCTGATCGAAAAGGCCTTCACCGACAACGGCGCCACCATCCTTACCGGCAGTCGCGTGGTCAAGCTCGCTCCTTCTGCCACCGGGGCGACGCTGACGCTGGAAAGCGGCGCCACGCTGGAAGCCGACCTGCTGCTGGTGGCCACCGGCGTGCGGCCGAACATGGACTTTCTCGCCGGCGACGGCGCAACGGTGGCGCGCGACAAGGGCATCCTGGTCAGCGAAAGCATGCAGACCAGCGTGCCCAACGTATTTGCCGCCGGCGATTGCGCCCAGGCCAAGAGTTTCTATTCCGATGCCAGGGTGATGAACGCGATCCTGCCCGATGCCGCCGAGCAGGGCCGCATCGCCGGCATGGCCATGGCCGGCGATCCGGGGATCAAGGCATACCCGGGTGGAATCCCGGTGAATACTTACCACTTCTTCGGCCGCCATGCGATTTCGGTCGGCTCCAGCAAGGTGCCCGAGGGCGGCGAGGTGGTGACGCGCTTCGATGAAGCCAGCGGCCGCTACCTCAAGGTGATCTTCCACGAGGGCCGCTTGACCGGCATCTATGGCGTCAATGAATTCTTCGACGCCGGCGTGATGAGTCAGCTGATCCTGCGCCGCATCGACCTGGCTCCGCTCAGGGAGCGCTTCCTCGCCGAGCCAATGAAAACGGCCCGGGAAATCATGTCGCGGACCTGGAGATAATCATGGGCGCCTATAACACCATCGCCTTCGATGCCGCCAAGTGCGACGGCTGCGGCGACTGCATGAGCGCATGTGCCAATACAAAAGTCGGCGCTGACGACGCCCTGAAGGAAGCCCCCTTGGGGGGTACGGCGAGATCGCGCATCCAGATCGGCGGCACGGCCGAAACCGGCTATGAACTCGCGCTCTGCCGCCAGTGCGGCGATCCGAAGTGCGTCACGGTCTGCCCGGCGGGTGCCCTGGGCAAAGACTTGTCGAATGGCGTGATTGGCTGGGACGCAGCCAAGTGCGTCGATTGCCTGCTGTGCACCGTCGGCTGTGCCTACGCCGGCATCGCCCTGGACGAGGCCACCGGCCGCGTCGCCAAGTGCGACATGTGCGAGGGCAATCCTTCCTGTGTCAAAGCCTGCCCGCACGACGCGCTGAAGCTGGTGACGACCTCGCGCATCTACAACGAGGTCGGCGGCTGGGAAGACCTGTTCGCCCCGGGCCTGGCCGGCTGCCAGGGCTGCAATACCGAACTCCTGATGCGCCACACCCTGCGTCGCGTCGGGCCGGATACGGTATTGGCGACGCCGCCGGGCTGCGTGCCGGGCATGGGTTCGGTGGGCTTCAACGGCACCACGGGCACCAAGGTGCCGGTCTTCCATCCGCTGCTGACCAACACCGCGCCCATGCTGGCCGGGGTCAAGCGCCACTACAAGCGCATCGGCCGCGAGGTCACGGCGCTCGCCATCGCCGGTGACGGCGGGGCGTCGGACGTCGGCTTCCAGTCGCTTTCCGGCGCCGCCGAACGCAACGAGCAGATCCTGTTCATGGTGGTGGACAACGAGGGCTACATGAACACCGGCATGCAGCGTTCGAGCTGCACGCCCTACGGTGCCTGGACCTCGACCACGCCGGTGGGGCAGGGCGCGGGCGGCGTGCACTCGCAGGGCAAGACCCAGGACGCCAAGAACCTGCCGCTGATCATGGTGAATCATCGCTGCGAGTACGTCGCCACGGCCTCCACGGCCTGCATGGAAGATCTCTACGACAAGCTGGACAAGGCGATCGAGGCTTCCAGGCGCGGCTTCGCCTACCTGCACGTGTATTCGCCCTGCACCACCGGCTGGCGCTTTCCCACCGACCAGAACATGGAAGTGGCGCGCAAGGCCGTGGACACCACCTTCGTCATGCTCTGGGAGTACACGCGGGCCGACGGCCTGCATTTCACGCGGCCGGTCGATGATCCGCTGCCGGTGACGGAGTACCTGAAAGCCATGGGGCGCTTCCGCCACCTCAGCGATGATCAGATTTCACACATACAGTCCAAGGTCGTGGAAAATCTCGGCTTTGTAAAACAATTGGCCCACGGGGCAAAGGCATAGGGGGAGCAGGGGTGAGCACAAAGAAATCGCCGGGCAGCGGCCTGGAAGCCATCGAGAAAGCCAGCAAGGACGAGCTGCGGGCGGTGCAACTCGAACGCATGAAGTGGTCGATCCGGCACGCCTACGACAACATACCCCGCTACCGCGCCAAGTACGACGCCGCCGGTGTGCATCCGGACGACCTGAAGCAGCTTTCCGACCTGGCGAAGTTTCCCTTCACCACCAAGGCCGACCTGCGCGAAACTTATCCCTTCGGCATGTTCGCGACGCCGATGCGCGATGTGGTGCGCATCCACGCCTCGTCGGGCACCACCGGCAAGCCGACGGTGGTCGGCTATACGAAGAACGACATCGCGATGTGGGCGCAGTTGATGGCGCGTTCGATGCGCGCCGCCGGTGGCAGCGCCGACGACATGATCCTGAACTCCTACGGCTACGGCCTGTTCACCGGCGGCCTCGGCGCCCACTATGGCGGCGAAGCCCTGGGCGCCACCGTGATCCCGATGTCGGGCGGCCAGACCGAGAAGCAGATCCAGCTGATCCAGGATTTCAAGCCGACCATGATCTGCTGTACGCCCTCGTACGTGCTGACCATCGCCGACGAGATGATCAAGCTCGGCATCAACCCGCGCGAAACCAGTCTGCGCGTCGGCCTCTTCGGCGCCGAGCCGTGGACCAACGAGATGCGCCGCGAGATCGAGGAACGGCTCAATATCGATGCCATCGACATCTACGGCCTGTCGGAAGTCATGGGCCCGGGCGTGGCCTGCGAATGCGCCGAGACCAAGGACGGCCCGACCATCTGGGAAGATCACTTCTACCCCGAGATCATCCACCCGGAAACCGGCGCGGTACTGGACGACGGCGAAATGGGCGAACTGGTGTTCACCTCGCTGTCGAAGGAAGCGCTGCCGATCATCCGCTATCGCACCCGCGATCTGACCCGCTTGCTGCCGGGCACGGCGCGGACCATGCGGCGCATGGAGAAGATCACCGGCCGCAGCGACGACATGCTGATCATTCGTGGCGTGAATGTGTTTCCGACGCAGATCGAGGAAATCCTGCTCAAGCATCCCAAACTCTGCGCCCAGTATCAGTTGCAGGTCACCCGCGACGGCCACCTGGACAAGCTCGATGTCTTCGTCGAGGTGCGCGCCGACCTGTCCGACAAGCTGACCGAGCAGCAGCGCAAGGAAATCGGTGGCGAGGTCGAACACCGGATCAAGGTGCTGGTCGGCGTTTCCTCCACGGTGCACGTGGTCGAGACCGACAAGGTGGAACGCACGCTGGTTGGCAAGGCCAGGCGCGTGATCGACAAGCGGCCGAAGTGACAGGAATCAAGTTTTTGAATGGCGGATAATGTATTATTGTTCGAGTTCGTTGCCAAGCCACATGAACTATAGTGCATGTTGCTTGGCGGTGCGGAAAAACTGCTGTAGATTCAATCGCGTGTGTATGTTTGTGGCAAACCGATGTCAATAAGGCGACAGACTCGCCAAACCAAGAGGAGACGTAGATGAAAAAGCTGCTGGCAAAAACCATGATCGCTGCATCGATTGCCGGAACCGCGTTCGCGATTCAGGCGCAGGAAGTCACCCTTAAGGTGCACCACTTCCTGTCGGCCCAGACCTTCATTCACACCGGCGTATTCGAGCCCTGGTGTGCCAAGCTGGGCAAGGAATCCAACAACCGCATCAAGTGCCAGATCTACCCGGCCATGCAGCTCGGCGGTACGCCGCCCCAGTTGTTCGACCAGGCCAAGGACGGCGTCGCCGACGTGGTGTGGACGGTGCTCGGCTATTCCGCCAACCGCTTCCCGATGTCGGAAGTCTTCGAACTGCCGTTCACCATGACCAACGCGGAAGCCACCAGCCGCGCCGCCTGGGAATTCACCCAGACTCATGCCCAGCACGAATTCAAGGACGTCAAGGTTCTCGCTGTCCATGTGCATGGCCCCGGCTATCTGTTCACCACCAAGAAGCAGATGAAGTCGATGGACGACTTCAAGGGCATGAAGTTTCGTGCCCCAACCCGGATGACCAACAAGATGCTGGCGGCGATGGGCGCGACGCCGGTCGGCATGCCGGTTCCCGCCGTGCCCGAGGCCCTGTCCAAGGGCGTCATCGAAGGGGCGGTGATTCCTTACCAGGTGGTGCCGAGCATCAAGGTCAATGAGCTTGTCAAGTACGCCGCCGAGACCGATCCGAAGTACAACGCCCTGTACACCACGGTATTCACCATCGCCATGAACAAGGCCAAGTACGACTCGCTGCCGGCCGACCTGAAGAAGGTCATCGATGCCAATTCCGGAATCGAGTTTTCTGCCATGGCCGGACGCGTCCAGGAAGCCGACGACGGCCCCGGCCGCGAGAAAACCAAGGCCTCGGGTGTCACCATCAACGTGATCCCGGCCGCCGAACTGGCGAAGTGGAAAAAGGCCACCGACAACCTCGACGACGAGTGGATGGCCAACATGACCAAGGCCGGGCATGACGGTCCCAAGCTGTTCAAGACGGCACAGGACCTGATCAAGAAGTACACCAAGTAACAAGCGCAGCGCGCCGGACACCGTGTGCGCGGTGTCCGGCAAACTCCCCACTGTCGGCCCAGGGTAGCCAGGGGAGCGCATACCACTTAGGAGTTCCTCATGGCTGACGCCATATACGTCGACAAGGACGCGCAGCCCGCGGCCCTCGTTGGCAGGGTTTTGAACAAGGTTTGCCGGGCCTTTGCGATTGGTTCCGGGCTGATGCTGATCGCGATGTCGCTGATGTCGGTGGGCAGCATCGTCGGCCGCGCGCTGTTCAGCAAGCCCGTGCTGGGAGACTACGAACTGGTGCAGGCCATGTCGGCAGTCGCCGTGTCCATGGCGCTGCCCTTTTGCCAGATGATCCGCGGCCACATCATTGTCGATTTCTTCACTACCAGCGCGCCGCCGAAGTTCAACAAGTTCCTCGATATCGTCGCCAGCCTGTTGCTCGCCGTCGCCGGTTTCGTCTTCGCCTGGCGCATCACGCTGGGCATGTTCGAGCTGCGCGCCAACGGCGACGCCTCGATGTTGCTCAACCTGCCTACCTGGTGGGCCTATGCGCCGATGGTGCCGTCCTTCTTCCTGCTCGGCTGTGCGGCCCTCTATACCGCCTGGGTCGATTTCACCGGAGCCGACAAATGAGCGGTATCGAACAAGGCATGCTGATCGGCGGGCTGATGATCCTGCTGCTGGTGCTGCGAGTCCACATCGGCATGGCCATGCTGGTTGCCGGTTGCATCGGCTACGTCTGGGTCGCCGGCCCCTCGCCCTTGCTCAGCTACATGAAGACATCGGCCTACGCGCGCTACTCGATCTACGACCTTTCGGTGGTGCCGCTGTTCCTGCTGATGGGCCAGTTCGCCACCCACGGCGGCCTGTCCAAGGCCCTGTTCCGCGCTGGCGCCACGCTGATCGGCCACTGGCGCGGCGGTTTGGCCATGGCCGCGGTCGGTGCTTGCGCCGGTTTCGGCGCGATCTGCGGCTCCTCGCTGGCCACCGCCGCCACCATGGGCCAGGTGGCCTTGCCGGCGCTGCGCGAGCACAAGTATTCCGGGCGCCTGGCGACGGCGGCGATTGCCGCCGGCGGCACCCTGGGCATCCTGATCCCACCCTCGGTGCCGCTGGTGATCTACGCCATCCTCACCGAGCAAAACATCGCCAAGCTGTTCATGGCCGCCGTGATTCCCGGCATTGTCGCCATGCTCGGCTACTGGATCGTGATTGCCATCATGGCCCGCGTGGATCCGACGTCTGCACCCGCCGCCGAGCGTGCGACCTGGGCCGACCGCCTGGCGGCAATCCTTGAAACCTGGCCGGTTATCCTGATTTTCGTCGTCGTCATCGGCGGCATCTATGGCGGCTACTTCACGCCCACGGAAGCGGCTGCGGTAGGTACGCTCGCCACCGCGTTCGTCGCCTGGCGCTCGGGTGGCCTGAGGAAGCGCGGTTTCCTCGAATGCGTCTATGGCACTTCGCAGGCCACGGCCATGATCTTCCTGATCCTGCTTGGCGCCGACATCATGAACGTCTTCCTGGCGCTGACGCAAATGCCGACCGAACTCGCCAAGTGGGTGGTTGGCCTCGGCCTTTCGCCGTTGCTGGTGATGCTGGTGATCATCATCATCTACCTGTTCCTCGGCTGCATCATGGACAGCCTGTCGATGCTGCTGCTGACCATCCCGATCTTCTTCCCCATCATCATGGGCATGGATTTCTGGGGCCTCGATCCGGAGGGCAAGGCGATCTGGTTCGGCATCATCGCCCTGATGGTGGTAGAAATCGGCCTGATCACGCCGCCGGTGGGCATGAACGTGTACATCATCAGCAGCATGGCCAAGGACACGCCGATGAAGGAGACCTTCATCGGCATTGGACCCTTCCTGCTTTCCGACCTGCTGCGTACCGCGCTGATCGTCTTCGTACCTTCGATCGCGCTGATCGCGCTGAAGCTTTAGCCTCAGATGCGCAGGTAGGACCAGCCCTGGTTCATGCGGGTGACGATCTGATCCAGTGCCGAGCTGGCAACGCGGGTGCCGGGCAGCAGGCGCACCTCGATGCCCTTTTCGCGCAGGCGCTCGATGGTTTGTCCGCAGGCGACCAGTTCGAAGTTGGGATGCGCCCGGCGCAGCGCTGCGATTCGCGCGGCATGGGGGCTAAGGTCGACGCGCAACAGGTCGAGGCCGCCACGATTGGCCACCAGTTCCACCGCGATCGGACGGCCTGCGTCGTTCGCCGCGCGCAGCAGACCCTCGGCATCGTCCAGCGCGTTGCGCGCGCGCTCGGCATCCCCGGCCGCAAGATGCAGGATGACGTGGGCGGCATCACCCCGGCTCGCAAGGATTTCCGTGGCGGCGGACTGGTCGCGGGCGATCCATCCCGCCCCCGCCGCGCCCGCCAGCATCAGCGCCATCGCCAGGGCTCGCCAGGGCCGCGGCGCGACGCCGCGCCGGGATGCCGCGGGCGGCTCGGCATAGGCATGGCGCAACTGCTCCTTCAGCAGACGCAATGCACAGACGCGTTGCGCCAGCTCACCGTCGACCGCCACCGCGGCCAGTACGCGTTCGCGATCGGCGGAATCGAGCTCGCCATCGACGAAGGCGTTCAGTTCCGCGTCGGAAATTTCCGTCTTCATTTGACCCTCCGCAACGGCACCTGTGCCTCGGCGCGCAGCAAGTCGTCGCGCAGGGCGCGGCGGGCGCGGTGCAGCCGGCTCATCACCGTGCCGATCGGTATGTCGAGGATCGCGCCGACCTCGGCGTAACCGAATTCCTCCAGGTCGACCAGGGTCAGCACCTGGCGCTGGCCGACAGGCAAGCGGGCCACCGCGGCGCGCACCCGCGCCACGGTCTGGCTGCGCTCGACGTCGTCGGCAGGCGAATCCGGGCCGGCAAGGTACTCTTCCGCCAGTTCATCGATGTCCTCGTGCGGATGTCGGGCGCGGAGGTAGTCGTGCCAGCAGCGCGAGAGGATGGCGAACAGCCAGCTCTTCAGGCGCGCCGGATCGCGCAGCTGGTCGCCACGCTCCAGCGCCTTGGCCGTGGCTTCCTGCACCAGGTCATCGGCCAGCGCCGCGTCCCGGCACCAGGAATAGGCGACGCGGTAAAGCCCGGGGCGGGCGCCCTCAAGGGCGGTGCGCCACTGGCGGCTGTGAAACAGAAAGGAAAGCAGGGTCATGGATGATCGTATGACGTCAAGTCAGTCCGGATTATTCCCGCAATCTCATGCTGCGGTGCACTGGGAATAAAGATGCCGCCTGGTGCGTCTCATGCGTGTAGCGCCCAAAAAACCACACGACCGAGGAGACACCATGATTCGACATGCCGCCTGCGCCACCCTGTTTGCCGCCGCCCTTGCCATTGCCGCACCCTTGCCGACGCTCGCCGCCGATGCCAGCACCAAGGCCCGCGTGATCTTCCAGGTCAGCGATGCCGACCCGGCCAAGTGGAATCTTGCGCTGAATAACGCGAAGAACGTGCAGACCGATCTCGGTGCCGCCAATACCGAGGTAGAGATCGTGGCCTACGGCCCCGGTATCGGCATGCTCAAGGCCGACGCGACTGTTGCCAACCGCATCATCGATGCCATGGCCCAGGGCGTGAAGGTGGTGGCTTGCGAGAACACCATGACCAATCAGAAGATCAAACGCGACGACATGATCGACAAGATCAGCTACGTCAAGGCAGGCGTTGTCGAGTTGATGCAGAAGCAGCGCGAAGGCTGGGCCTACATTCGGCCCTGATGCATTCAAGGGGCGCCGCTCGCCGAATCGCCGGCGCCGACTTTCAGCAGTGCAGGCGACGGCCCTGGCACGCCCATTGGTTGTAGACTGCGCCGTCACTTCCGGTCCGCGCCATGACGCCACTTGCCAAAGGTCTGGGACTCCTGATAGGGGCTCCCATCATTCTTGCCGTTATCTTCGTCACCTATTTCAATGCTACGGGTGAAGACCGGATGCGGTCCGTGTGCAAACAGCTAACACCCGGGATGACCGGGGCGAAGCTCAAGGTTTTCATCGAGGAGTGGAAACTCGCGGGGACGGTGCCTGAATCGGGCGCGGTCCTGCTCGGCGAGCCGAAAAGCTACGGACGCCATACTTGCAAGGTGACCCTGACCGCTGGCGCGGTCACCGCGGCGGAATACCACTTCGCCGATTGAGCAGGGCCGTCCCGCCGGCCGCCGCCGGGGTTGCTACCGTTCCGCGACAGGTATGAACGGGACGATGTCACCATCGTGTCTGCGCGCAACTTTGGCAGCTTTCTTTGCCTTGGGGCTGAGCTTTGGGGCCTTGCGGGTTTCCTTGTTGCCTTTTCGGATCTTGGACATGGTTTGCTCCTCGCTCAATCGGCGCGTCGGACGAACTTGATCGACTTCCTGTAGGCAGGCAAGCCGTTGGCTTTGACAAAAATCGCCTTGGCAGCCTCCCCATAGGGCATCAGCGCCTCCGGTGCCACCTCATTCGGCTGGTCTGCCGCAGGGAGCGGAATGGGTAGTGGGGGTATCACGTTGGGGATGGGGGTGATGCTGTCCATGGCGGCTCCTCTGCCTGGTCGCCGGTCGTCGGGCGATGGTTTCCGGTCCATACGTGGCCGGCAACCGAACCAGCATGCGCTTATTTTCAGGAATAGCCAGCGATATATCGCCGGGTACGCTTGCATTCCAGAGATCCTGTCGCCGCACGGGGAGCGCCGTATTCGGCAGCCACGGTAAAGGCGGAACCGGTTCCGCCGTAAATCTGGCCAAGCCCAGAGGATATCGATCCCCGACGTCCTGGGTGGAAGCGGCCGCCGGCCGATCGATTCAACCGGCTGGGCGGGCGCAGGGAGATGATCATGCTTGCCCGATTTTTTGCCGTCTGCGGTTACACCAAACCCGACGATCTGGTCGATTTCCTCATGACGGGTGTTGCCGTGGCGCCGATAGTCGTGTTCCTCGGCTGCGGCTTCGACGAGGCCTTCCTCGTCATGCTGGCCTTGCTTGGTCCGGTATTCTTCGTATTCCCCTGGATCCATGCGCGCGACAACATCCGACGTCATCAGGAAGCGGAGCGTGAAGTGCTGCTGCGCCGGATCACCGGACAGGGGCGCAAATAGGAGCGCCAACCCGTAGCCTTGCCCGGTGACCCGGCAAGGCTACGAAACGGCCCCGGCGCTTTGCGCCGGCCTTGCTTACTTTGCCGGCGCTGCCGACTTCGCCTCGGGGGCCGGCTTGGTTTCGGGTGCTGGCTTGGCCTCGGCGGCCGGTTTGGCTTCGGCGGCGGGCTTGGCTTCCGCCGCCGGCTTGGCATCTTTCGCGGCCGGTGCGGCAGGCAGCAGCGCCGCACATTCGGGCGTGACATCCAGCTTCTTTGTCCCGGCAAGATTGATCGCCAGGCCGGCCGGGCAGTTGGCACCGTCAATGGCCAAGGCCCGTTCCAGCGTAGCCAGTGCGGCGTCATGTTTCTGCCCGTGCACAATCTGGCCGATCAGGCCGAGGCCGACCAGGCCGGCGGCACGCGCATCCGGCTTGCCGGTCTTGGCGCGGCTGGCCGCTTCCAATACCGGTGTCAGTTGAGGCTCGATGGCGGCAAGCAGGACTTTCATCTTCTCGGCGTCTGCACGTTCCTGCTCCAGCGCTGCAATCCTGGCATTGGCGGCCTTGAGGCCATCCTCGCCCTTCTTGCGCAGGGCCTGCGCATCCTGCTGTGCCTTGGTGGCGTTGGCCTGGGCGTCGGTCAGCGCCGCTTCGAGATCGTTGCTCTTGGCGAAAAACATGGCGGTCAATGCCGCAAACACGATCACCAGAAATACCAGCGCCAAGGGTATGAAACGGGCCGCTTTGCCTTGCTTGAGATTCGAGTCCATAAATTAAATCACCTTTTCTTGGATAAGGAACGGGAGCCGGCCAATTCTAGCTTTGAAGTCTGCCTGTCGACACCATTGCTGCGCCAAGCCGTGGCAATGGCGTGGCGGGTACCGCTCAAGGCCGGACCACCAGTTTGCCGCGCACCCGGCCCGCCGCGATGAGGCGCAACGCGTCGGGCGCCTGTGCCAGTGTGAATTCCCGTTCGATCCGCAGCTGCAGTTCGCCGCGCGCCAGCTTGTCCAGCAGCCTGGCCAACTGGGCACCGTCCTCACGCATGAACCAGTAACGGTAGGCCACCCCCTGCGCGCGCGCCGCCGCCCGCGGCCGGCGCGAGAGCAGCCAGAACACCGGCACCAGCCAGGGTTTGCCGAACGCGGTCGCCACTTCCGGGGTCGGCATGTCGCCGATGCTGACCACGCGACCACCGCGTCGGGTATGACCGATCGAGCGCAGCAGGGTGTCGCCGCCCATTGCATCGAGCACCGCGTCGAAGGGCGCGCATTCGTGCGTGAAGTCGGTGTCGCGGTAATCCACGCAGGCATCGGCGCCGAGCTCGCGCAGCCAGTCGTGGCTCGTTGCCGAGGCCGTGGTCGTGACATGGGCGCCCAGCCCTTTGGCGAGCTGGATCGCCAGGTGCCCGACACCGCCGCCACCGGCATGGATCAGCACCCGTTCGCCGGGGGCAATGCATAGCACTTCGGTCAGGCATTGCCAAGCCGTCAGCCCGGCCAGCGCCACGGCTGCGGCCTGGGCGTAGCTCACGCCCTCCGGAATCTTTGCCAGGTGCTGCGGCCGCGCCACCACGAATTCGGCGAAGGCGCCCATGCGCGCCTTGTCCAGCCGCGCCGCCACCCGGTCGCCGAGCTTGAAGCCTGCCACCCCCGGCCCCAGCGCCGTGACCACACCGGCCGCATCGTTGCCCAGGATCGCCGGCATGCGGTAGGCCTGCAGCGCCCGCAGCATGCCCATGCGGATCTTGAAATCGACCGGATTGACGCTGGCCGCTTCCATGCGGAACAGCAACTCGCCCGGGCCGGGAGTCGGCACCGGCAATTCGCCGACACGAACCACCTCGGCATTGCCGTAACGCTGGATATAACAGGCTTGCATGGGGTCTCCTCAGGGAGGGGGCGTACCGGCCGTCGTCCGTTGGCCGCGCGCGGCAATGATACGGCCGTCGCCGTCCCGCCAGCGCCGACTCTTGCCCCGCTCCTGGTCGGTCAGTAGGTTTCCACGTGATACCGCCCCTGTAGCAGCAGCTGCGGGCGCAGCGCTTGCCAGTCGAGGCCGTTGGCGCGGCAGGCTTCGGTGAAGGCTTCTTCGACGCCTTGCTCCATGCCCTTCAGGCCGCAAAGATAGACGTAGGTGTTTTCGTCGCGCAGCAGGCGCGCCACGTCGCCGCCGCGCTCGCGCAGCAGGTCTTGCACGTAGCGCTTGGGCTCGCCCGGCACGCGCGAGAAGGCCAGGTTCATGTCGATGAATTCCCTGGGCAGCTTGGTCAGCGGGCCGAAGTAGGGCAGTTCGCCGGGGCTGCGAGCGCCGAAGAAGAGCATCTGCTTGCCGAGGGATTCGCCGGCACTGAACTTGCGGCGGCGGCGTTCGGTCATGGCGCGCATCGGCGCCGAGCCGGTGCCGGTGCAGATCATCAGCAGGTTGCTGCCCGGGTGGTTGGGCATCAGGAAGCTGGTGCCGTAAGGGCCGACGACATTGACCTTGTCGCCCTTCTTCAGGTCGCACAGGTAGTTCGAGCCGATGCCGCGCGCGGGCTTGCCGTCGTGGTCCTCGGTGACGCGCTTCACGGTCAGCGATAGATTGTTGTACTTGGGGCGCTCGCCGTCGCGCGGGCTGGCCACGGAGTACAGGCGCACGTGGTGGGGTTTGCCGTTGGCGTCCAGCCCCGGGGCAAGGATGCCGATGGTCTGGCCTTCCAGCACCGGAAACGAGGCGTTGCCGAAATCCAGCACGATGTGGCGGATGTCGCTGGAGGCATCCTCGGCCGTGAGCTGGAAATTGCCGCTGACGGTAGCCACGGCGGGATTGTGGATACCGTAAAGGTTGATGTAGGGGTGGGCGGCCGACCACGGCGGGGGCGCAGCACCGCCCTGGCCGGCGGTGGAGGCGGCGGCGATGCGTTCGACATCTGCGGGCGTCTCGCTCGCCGTACCGCCAGCGCCGACTTCTGCAGGCGCGTCGAGCGCGATCTGGCCGGGCAGCGTGTCCCATAACAACTGCTCTGCGGTCGGGTAGGCCTGGTCCGCCGGCATGTTGCGCCAGCTGTCGATGGCGCCGGTGGGGCAGGGCGAGATGCAGTTGTAGCAAAGCTTGCACTTGGCCGCGTCGATGACGTAGTTGCGAGAGTCGTGGCTGATGGCATCGACCGGGCAGGTTTCCTCGCAGGTGTTGCAGCGGATGCAGATCTCGGGATCGATCAGGTGCTGGCGCATGATCGTGGTCATGTCATGTCCTTCGGTCGGTTGGGGGTTCGACGGGCGAACGATACCAGCCTTCCGGCCACCGCGGAGGGTGGCCGGAATCCGGATCAGGCGGGGTGCCGCGTCTTAGTTGAAGCGAACGTAACTGAAGTCGATCGGCTGGTTGTTGATGCCGCGCGCCGGCGGTGCAATCCAGTTGGCGTACTTGCCCGGCTCGGCGACGCGGCCCATCAGCGAGGCGACGAAGGCGCGGTCCTCGACCGAGGGCAGCCAGTGGAGGTGCTGGTGCGTCCATTCACCTTCCGACACGACCTGTCCACTGGGCGAGATCTTGGCTGAAGAGAGCGGCCCGATCTTGCGGTTGAAGGCCTTGTGCGGGGCCGACAGGGTGAAGGGGATGCCGGCCTTCTGGATGATCTTGTTCCAGCGCTCGATGCCGCCCTTGGCGTCGGCGACGTAGTCGTCGCGCAGTTTTTCGTTGAGCGCATTGAGGTAGGGCGCCTGCACGGTGAGCAGTTGCCCGTTGGCGACTTCGAGCACGCCGTAGGTGGCATCGGTGAGCTGGTGGTCGTCGTTTTGCTTGGTTTCCTCGTAGCGGCCCTTGAGTCCGGTGTTGTAGAAGGTCGCCGCGTTCGAGGAGACGTCGGCGCCGAACAGGTCCATGGTGACGCTGAAGTGGAAGTTCAGGTAGCGCTGGATGGTCGGCAGGTCGATCACGCCCTGGGCGCGGATCTTGGCCACGTCGTCGGTCTTGAGCTGGTTCATGACGTCGCAGGTGCGCTGGATGACACGGCCGACGCCGGATTCGCCGACGAACATGTGGTGGGCTTCTTCGGTCAGCATGAACTTGCAGGTGCGCGCCAGCGGGTCGAAGCCGGATTCGGCCAGCGAGCAGAGCTGGTACTTGCCGTCGCGGTCGGTGAAGTAGGTGAACATGAAGAAGGACAGCCAGTCCGGCGTGCTTTCGTTGAAGGCGCCGAGGATGCGGGGATTGTCGGCGTCGCCCGAGCGGCGTTCGAGCAGGGCCTCGGCTTCCTCGCGGCCGTCACGGCCGAAGTAGGCGTGCAGCAGGTAGACCATGGCCCACAGGTGGCGGCCTTCCTCGACGTTGACCTGGAACAGGTTGCGCATGTCGTAGAGCGAAGGACAGGTCAGGCCGAGGTGGCGCTGCTGCTCGACCGAGGCGGGCTCGGTGTCGCCTTGCGTGACGATCAGGCGGCGCAGGTTGCTGCGGTACTCGCCCGGAACCTCCTGCCAGGCGGCCTCGCCCTTGTGCGCGCCGAAATTCACCTTGCGGCCTTCCTCGGCCGGGTTGAGGAAGATGCCCCAGCGATAGTCGGGCATCTTGACGTAGTCGAAGTGGGCCCAGCCGGCCGGGTCTACGCTGACGGCGGTGCGCAGGTAGACGTCGAAGTTCTGCGAGTCGTCGGGACCCATGTCCTTCCACCAGTTGATGAACTCCGGCTGCCAGTGCTCGAGCGCGCGCTGCAGGGTCTTGTTGTCGTTGAGGTGGACGTTGTTGGGGATCTTCTGGCTGTAATCAATGCTCATTGCATTCTCCGTGGGGTGGGTTCTATCTGTGGTTGGGGTTTTAGACGCGTTCCCAATTGAATTTGGCCTTGTTGCCGCTGCCAAAGACCTTCAGCGCGCCGCCTTCGCCGACGGCGTTGGGGCGGATGAAGATCCAGTTCTGCCAGGCTGAGAGGCGGCCGAAGACGCGGGTTTCCATGGTCTCGCCGGGACCGAAGCGCAGGTTGGCTTCCATGCCGGTCAGTGCGTCGGGAGACAGGCTGGCGCGCTCTTCGAGGACGATGCGGATCTCATCGTCCCAGTCGAGGTCGTCCGGGGTCGCGGTGACGAGGCCGAGTTCCAGCGCGGCGGCGGCGCCCAGCGGCTTGCCGATCGCGGCCTTCGCGGCGGCAATCGGGCCTTCTTCTCCGTAGAAGCGGGCGCCGATGCGGTACTGGCCATTGACCATCGGGTAGTCGCCGAAATTCATCGTCGACAGCGTGACGCGGCCTTCCTCGGCGGCGGCGTTGGGCAGGGCCAGCATGTAGCCGCGGTCGGCGGCGAACAGCAATTCGGCCAAGGTGCCGGCGAAGCAGGAGTCGCGCTCGACCAGGGCGATCAGGGTGCGCGAGGTGACGTCGAGGCGCGCCAGGGTCCGGCGCAGCATACCGATGGTCTCGCGCACCAACCAGTGGCCGCGCTGCTGGTCGAGCACGGCGTCGGCGGCCAGGGCGAGGGCGGCATCGCCCGTGGTCTTGAGCACCCAAGTGCCGACTTCGAGGTCGTTGGTACGCAGCATCAGGATCGCGTCGTCGAGTTCGCGCGCCATCTGCAGCGGCCACCAGTTGGCGCCGGCGGCAACGATCTGGTCGATGGCCGACTGCACCGGGGCAGCAGGCGCCTTGACGGTCAGCGTGGCGCGGCGCGCGGCGCGGTCGATGGTGACGTCCACCGTTTCGTAGTGGTAGCCGGCCTCGTCGATCGTGCGCTTGACCGGGGTCAGGGCGATGCCCCTGGCGTCGGCCGGGCGGTCGCTCTTGGCGGCAAGTTCGGTGGCGCGCTGCTTCACCTTCTCGGCGAAGACCTGGGGCTTGGCGTAGTCGTCGATCAGGCGCCATTCCTTGGCGCGCTGGGCGCGGATGCCTTCGGTCAGGGTGCAGAAGATGTCGGCGTGGTCGCGGCGCACACGGCGCTTGTCGGTGACGCGGGTGAGGCCGCCGGTGCCGGGCAGCACGCCGAGCAGGGGTACTTCGGGCAGGCTGACGGCGGAGGAGCGGTCGTCGACCAGCACGATCTCGTCGCAGGCCAGCGCCAGCTCATAGCCGCCGCCGGCGGTGGTGCCGTGGCAGGCGGCGAGGAACTTGAGGCCGGAGTAACGGCTGGAGTCTTCGATGCCGTTGCGCGTCTCGTTGGTGAATTTGCAGAAATTAACCTTCCAGGCGTGGGTCGACAGGCCGAGCATG
>JACRIX010000059.1 GCA_016215645.1 Rhodocyclales bacterium | reverse complement strand
TTCGCCTTCACGCTGCTGCTGTCGACGCTGTTCGTGCCCGGCGGCGCACCGTCGGGCGGCTGGACGATGTACCCGCCGCTGGTGCTGCATACCGGCATGGCCTTGCGCTTCCTGATCTTCGCCGTGCACATGATGGGCATCTCCTCGGTGATGGGCGCGATCAACGTCATCACCACGGTGTTCAACATGCGCGCGCCCGGCATGACCTATACCAAGCTGCCGCTGTTCGTGTGGACCTGGGTGATCACCGCCTTCCTGCTGATCGCCGCGATGCCGGTGCTGGCCGGCGCGGTGACCATGCTGCTGACCGACAAGTACTTCGGCACCAGCTTCTTCAACGCCGCCGGCGGCGGCGATCCGGTGATGTTCCAGCACGTGTTCTGGTTCTTCGGCCATCCCGAGGTGTACATCATGATCCTGCCGGCCTTCGGCATTGTCTCGCAGATCGTGCCGACCTTCGCCCGGAAGCCGCTGTTCGGCTACACCTCGATGATCTACGCGGTGGCCAGCATCGCTTTCCTGTCCTTCATCGTCTGGGCGCACCACATGTTCACCGTCGGCATGCCGCTGGCCGGCGAACTGTTCTTCATGTACTCGACGGTGCTGATCGCGGTGCCGACCGGGGTCAAGGTCTTCAACTGGGTCGCCACCATGTGGCGCGGTTCGATGACTTTCGAGACACCGATGCTTTGGGCGCTGTGCTTCATCATCCTGTTCTCCATCGGCGGTTTCTCCGGCCTGATGCTCGGCCTGGCGCCAGCCGACTTCCAGTACCAGGACACTTATTTCGTGGTCGCCCACTTCCATTACGTGCTGGTCACCGGCGCGGTGTTCGCGATCATCGCCGGGGTGTACTTCTGGCTGCCGAAATGGACCGGCCGCATGTACGACGAGCGCCTCGGCAAACTGCACTTCTGGCTGTCCACGATTTCGGTCAATGTGCTGTTCTTCCCGCAGCATTTCCTCGGCCTGGCCGGCATGCCGCGGCGGATTCCCGACTACGCCGTGCAGTATGCCGAGTGGAACATGGTCTCCAGCCTTGGCGCCTTCGTCTTCGGCGCCAGCCAGCTGATCTTTGTCTACGTCGTGTTGCGCGCCATGAGTGGCCATGGCGAACAGGCCACCGACCAGGTCTGGGAAGGCGCACAGGGGCTGGAGTGGACGCTGTCCTCGCCGCCGCCCTATCACAGCTTCAACGAGCCGCCGAAGGTGCCGTGATGCCTGCCGCGCCGACCGACCGCCGCCGCCATGAGCATGGCCTGTCACCCAACGCACGCACCAGCCTGGCGCTGGCGGGGCTGGCGCTGGCCTTCTACGCCGCCGTTTATCTGAACCATATGCTATGAGCACTGCGCCCGACGACGCCGCCAATCTCGCCGCCGGCAATCGCCGTCTGGCCTGGCAGCTCGCGCTGGGCGCCCTGCTGATGGTCGGCTTCGGCTACCTGCTGGTGCCGATCTACCGGGTGTTCTGCGAGTACACCGGATTCAACGGCACCACGGCGCGCATCGATCTGGGCCGGGCGGCGACCCAAGGCGTCGACCGCAGCCGCTGGGTCACGGTCGAGTTCGCAGCAAACACCAGCGCCGACCTGCCCTGGGATTTCCGTCCCGAGGTGGCAAGCCTGCGCGTCCATCCCGGCGAGATGGTGGTGGCACAGTTCGAGGCGCGCAACCGGGGCAATCGCGAAATCGTCGGCCAGGCCGTGCCCAGCGTCACGCCGGGCCAGGCTGCGTCCCATTTCCGCAAGATCGAGTGCTTCTGCTTTTCGCGCCAGCCACTGGCACCGGGGCAGATGCTCAAGCTCCCGGTCCAGTTTCAGGTCGACGCCGACCTGCCACCCGGGATCGCCACGCTGACCCTGTCCTACACCTTCTTCGAACTGCCCGGCAGCCGTATCACGGCGGCCGCCGGCACACCGCGCAAGGAACCATCATGAGTACCGCCGCCTCGCAGTATTACGTGCCCGCATCGAGCTACTGGCCACTGGTCGGCTCGGTCGGCCTGTTTGCCCTGACCGGCGGCAGCGCCCTGGCGCTCAGCGGTCACCTCGGACTTGGCAGTTTCGGCATGGGCATGGGTTTTGTGGTGTTCGTCACCATGCTCTGCGGCTGGTTCGGCGCGGTCATCGGCGAAAGCCAGGACGGGCGCTACAACGAGCAGGTCGACGTGAGTTTCCGTTGGGGCATGGCCTGGTTCATCCTCTCCGAGGTGATGTTCTTCGCCGCATTTTTCGGCGCGCTGTTCTACGTGCGCCAGTTCGCCGTGCCCTGGCTCGGCGGCAGCGGTGACAAGGGCCTGGCGCACGAGTTCCTGTGGCCGTCCTTCGTCGCCACCTGGCCGCTGCTGCAACTGCCCGATGCCAGCCAGTTCACCGTCGCCAAACACGCGATGGCCGCCGCCGGCCTGCCTGCCGTCAATACCCTGATCCTGCTCAGCTCCGGCGCCACCGTGACCTGGGCCCACTGGGGCCTCAAGGCCGGCAAGCGCCGCCAACTGGTGACCGGCCTGTGGCTGACGGTGGGGCTGGGCGCGCTGTTCCTCGGCCTGCAGGCGCACGAATACTGGGACGCCTACACGGCGACCAACCTGCGCCTGAGCTCCGGCATCTACGGCTCGACCTTCTACATGCTGACGGGATTCCACGGCGCCCACGTGCTGATCGGCACCATCATGCTGGGCGTGGTGCTGGCGCGCTCGATACGCGGCCACTTCACGCCCACCCACCACTTCGCCTTCGAGGCCGCATCGTGGTACTGGCACTTCGTCGATGTGGTCTGGCTTGGCCTCTTCGTCACGGTTTACCTGTTGTAGGCAGCGCCATGGCTATGGAACCACGCCATGGGGCACCACGACACCGGTCAACATGCCCAGCATCAGGAGCAGGAACAGCACTAGCGAGAGGCCGATGCGAAAGCTCAGCGCACGCACCGTACGTTCCGAGTCGCCGCGGTCGCTGATCAGGCGCCACAGGGCCAGACCGAGGCTGAACACGATGGCCGCCAGCGCGGCCACCATCACGAACTTGATCCACAGCGGTGTGGTCATGCCTGCCTCCGCAGGGGATGCGACATGCCCAGTATAGTTCGCGGGATCGCCGTGTCGCCAGGGCAAAAGGGGCGCCGGACCTTTGCGCCGCGGCTGGCGACCAGTCTCGCGACCCTGTTTGCGGTGCTGCTGTTCTCCCACCTTGGCGCCTGGCAGGTGCAGCGTGCCGACCAGGCGCGGGAGGCGCAGGCCTTGCGGGCCGAGGGCGCACGTCAGCCGGTGATCGATCTCGCGCGGGTCCCAGCGGGGGAAATGCCGGCCCTGCTGTGGCGTCCGGTGACCGTGGCCGGTGCCTGGCAGGCGCCAGCCACGGTGCTGCTGGACAACCAGATCGAGGCCGGTCGTGCGGGCTATCGGATGTATGGCTTGCTGCGTCCGACGGGCTGCGCCTGCGCGCTGCTGGTGGATCGCGGCTGGCTCGCGCCTGGCCCGGACCGGGCGAGGGTTCCCGGGCTCGAAGCGCTGCCGGACCCCGGGATGCCCGTGCGCGGCCGCCTGATACCGCTGCCCGCTGCCGGGATCGGCGTGCGCAATGACGTCGAGGTGCTGCCTGACGGCGTACTGCGCGTGCAGCGCCTGGACGTCGGTGCGCTGCCGACCGGTCCCGGCATCCGCATCCTGCCGCTGGTCCTGGAGCCGGACCAGCGCGCCATCGATGGCGCCGCGCGGCAGCGGGCGGAATCGCGCGCGGATCGCCACACGGCCTATGCCGTGCAGTGGTTCGCCTTTGCCCTGATTGCCGCAATCCTCTACCTCGTGCTGAACCTGAAACGTCGTTGAGCCGTCGGCGCCGTGCACCGTCGCGGTTTCGGTTGTAGGATGGTCCTGGAGTCCGAGGCGATGTCGCCGGACCGACGCTTGAACGAGGCTGCCATGGCATTGCCCCATTCTCCCGAGGCCGTCCTGATCGATCTCGCCGGTGTCCTGCACAACGGCGACCAGGCGATTCCCGGGGCGGTCGAGGCGCTTCGGGCCCTGCGCGCCAGTGGCCTGCCGCTGCGCTTCCTGACCAATACCACGCGCAGTCCGCGCCGGCGCATCCTCACCGGGTTGCAGGGCATGGGCTTCGCGATCGAGGCCGACGAGATCCAGACCGCCGTCGTGGCTGCGCGGACCCTGGTCGCGGAGCGGCGCTTGCATCCGCACTACCTGGTTCATCCCGACATCATCGACGAGATCGGCGCCAGTCACGCCGAGCCCGACGCCGTGGTCCTGGGCGACGCCGGGCCGCAATTCAATTTCGACAACCTGAACCGGGTCTTCCGCCTGCTGATGCGCGGGTTGCCGTTCATCGTCATGGCGCGCAACCGCTATTTCATGGAACCGGACGGCCTGTCGCTGGACATGGGCACTTTCGTCGCCGGCCTCGAATACAGTACCGGCCGGCAGGCGGAAGTCGTCGGCAAGCCGGCGCTGCCCTTCTTTCAGGCGGCCCTGCGAGAACTGGGCGCGGCGGCGGCGCGTACCGTCCTGGTCGGCGACGATCTCACCGATGACATCGGCGGTGCCCAGGCCGCCGGCATGGCCGGGCTCCTGGTGCGCACCGGCAAGTACCGGCCACAGGACGAGGCGCATGACCGCATTCACCCGGATGCGGTCTGCGACGACTTTCCGGCGGCCGTCGCCGCCATCCTCGCGGCATGAAGGGGGCGCAGAAGTCGGCGCTGGGGACACGGCGATTGCACGGCGCACGGCCCGCTGCCCCTGTCTGGAGCCGTGCCGGGAAGTGCACTGAGGCGCTTTACTTCGAGATCCGGGTGATTTTCGAGCCCTCGAAGGTCAGGTTGTACATCAGGCCCTTGTTCGAGAAGATGAAACCGATGATCGGCTGCCTGGCCGTCTCGGTGTCGAGGGCGCCGCCGGCGCCCAGGGTGGCGAGCGCCACGCTGCCATCGACGCCGGCCTTCCAGCCTTTGCTTTTGCGGAAGTCGGCCAGCGCCTTGTCGTTCATGAACAGCACGATCTGGCTGCGGGCCTGGGCGCCGAGTTGCAGGCCGATCGAGGCGGCGGCGATGTTGTAGTAGGCGACGGTCTTGCCCTTGACCAGCAGCGCGCCTTCGCCGTATTCGCCGCCGATGCCGACGCCGGCCTTGATCACGCTGGGGAAGACCAGCATGCCCGAGGCCTTCTTCGAGAGTTCATGGCCGGCACTGGTCTGCTTCTGGAAGTTCTGCAGGGCTTCGCGGACATCGGCGTTGATTTCCTGTTTCGAGGCCGCGCCGGCGCCGGTGGCGAAGACGAGGAGCAGTACGGAGATCAGGGCACGCATGGCATTTCCTTTGTCGGTGGGCAAGTGTGTCGATTGTAGTCGGCGGGGGGCTTTTGCAGAGGCCGCGGCCAAACGCGGCGACCATGTCACGGCACGATCGACTATCGCGCCGGCCCCGGTGGGCGCATCAAAGGCCAAGGTGGATTCGGTTCAAAGCGCGCTGGGGCGCACGCTGTCGACCTGATTGCGGCGGCGTGGCGGGCCTTCAGGCGGGCGGGGTGAATTGCTCGGCCAGGGTTTGCACCGTGGCGCGCTCGCCGCGCACGCGCAGGGTGGCGCCGGCTTCGTCGGCACGCTCGTTCAGTACCTCGCAGCTGGCGAAGATCTGGCCGCGCTGCTGCTGGGCCGACCAGGGCAGGAAGATCTCGGCCTCGACCTGGTCCTGGCGAAAGAAGCCGATGATGGCCTCGCGCAGTTGCGCCACGTCATCGGCGCGGCGCGCGCTCATGACAATGCAATCGGGATGGACGGCGCGCAACTCGGCGGTGCGGGCGGCCTGGGCGGCAGCATCGCCGCGCGGTTCGAGATTGTCGATCTTGTTGAAGACGCGCAGGCGCGGTACCTCCCCGGCGCCGATTTCCGCCAATACCTTTTCGGTGACGTCGCGCTGGCGCTCGCCGCCCGGGTCGCTGGCGTCGATCACGTGCAGCAGCAGCGCGGCGTCGAGCGCTTCTTCGAGCGTGGACGTGAAGGAAGCGACCAGGCCGTGCGGCAGGTTCTTGATGAAGCCGACGGTATCGCTGATCAGCACGCGCGGCCGGCTTTCGGGCTGCAGGGCGCGCACGGTGGTGTCGAGTGTGGCGAAGAGCTTGTTCTCCACCAGCACGTCGCTGCCGGTCAGGGCCCGCATCAGCGTCGACTTGCCGGCGTTGGTGTAGCCGACCAGGGCCACCGTGGCCAGGCCCTGGCGCTCCTGGCGGCGCGCGCGCTGGGTCTTGCGCTCGACGTCCATGGCGTCGATTTCCTGCTGCAGTTCGGCGATGCGATCGCGGATCTTGCGCCGGTCCATCTCGGTGTGCGACTCGCCGGCGCCGCGGCCGCCGGTGCCGCTGCGTTGCCGTCCTTGCGGTCCGGCCAGCTTGGCCATTTCGCGCAGGCGCGGCGCCATGTAGCCCAGGCGTGCGATTTCGACCTGGGCGCGAGCGGCGCGCGAGCTGGCATGGCGGTGAAATATTTCGAGGATGACCATGGTGCGGTCCATCACCTCGCAGCCGACTTCCTTTTCCAGGTTGCGGGCCTGCGAGGGCGAGATCTCGTGGTCCACCAGAATCGCCTCGATGCGGCCGGCATCGGCATCGGCGGCGGCATGGCGGCTGGGCTCGAAGCTGCCGGGCGCCGGCTCGCTATCGACGAAGGCGCGAATTTCCTCGCGCTTGCCGCTGCCGAGATAGGCGCCGGCATCGAAGCTCCCGCGTTTCTGGGTAAAGCTGGCGCTGATCTCGAAACCCAGGGTCTTGGCCAGGTCGCGCAGTTCGGCGAGCGAGGATTCGAATTCGATATCGCTGACATTGGGTAGCTGGACGGCGGCAACGACCGCGTAGCGCGGCTTTTCTTTGACTTCTTTCGACATGCGGGGAGCCTGCATCGGTTGTGGCGAAGGCGGATAGTACCGCGCCGTGCGCAGCGACCGTTGTCTGCAGTTCGCGCCGGTGCGCGTGTGGCATGCCCGGCCGGCATGAGGAAACAACAGGGGAGCGGCAAATGGTCTGGGACGACGTCCGGCAGATACGTGCACAGGCACCGCTGGTGCTGAACATCACCAACTACGTGGTCATGAACACCACCGCCAATGCGCTGCTGGCGATCGGCGCTTCGCCGGTGATGGCCCATGCCATCGACGAGGCCGAGGACATGGCGCGCATTGCCCAGGCCCTGGTGATCAACATCGGCACGCTGAGCGCGCATTGGGTCGAGTCCATGTTCAAGGCCGGGCGTGTGGCGCGCGAGCGTGGCATCGGCATCGCGCTCGACCCGGTCGGCTGCGGTGCAACCGCCTATCGCACCGAGACCGCGCAGCGGCTGGTGCGCGAGGTCCGTCCCTCGGTGATCCGCGGCAATGCCTCGGAGATCAAGGCCCTGCTGCATTCGGGCGGCAACACCAGGGGCGTCGATTCGCAGGACGCCCCGGATGACGTCGCTGCCGATGCCGGGGAACTGGCAAGGTCGGCGCGATGCGTGGTCTCGGTCAGCGGCCCGGTGGACCTGATCACCGACGGCACACCTTAGGGTCACCGGCATGGGTTGCACCGCGAGCGCCATTACCGGCGCCTTTGTGGCGGTGAATCCGGAACCGTTTTCAGCCGCCGCAAACGCGATGGCAGTGATGGGCGTCACGGGCGAAATCGCCGGCGCCGGCGCGGCGGGCCCCGGCCGTTTTCAAGTGAATTTCCTCGATGCCCTGTACCGGCTGGATCAGGCGCAGCTGTCGGCGCGACTGAAGCTCGGCTAGTCCTCGTAATCCCGCCGCAGCCGGTTGAGGCCCTGGCGGAAGGCCTCGGCGTCGCCGTAGTCGAAGAACCGGGGATAGCGGTCGTGGGCGCTCCTGATGCGCCGCGCATACTTGATCGGACACCAGTACTGCTCGGTGCGCGCCGCGACCTCCCGGGTATAGGCCGCGACGCCATTGCCGTAGGAGCAGTAGAAGCAGTTGAACTTCTCGATCAGGTTCAGGTAGGGCAGGTCCGCGCGGTCGAACACCAGATAGTCCGAGCGCTTCACCCGGGGGATGCGGTAAATCGGGAAGCAGATGGTCTGGTAGGCCGTGACGAAGAGGTCCATCAGCAGGAAGGGTATCCAGCCAAGATAGATAACCGGGGCGGTCAAGGCCACCAGGAACCGGGTACGTACCAGAAAGCGCGCCAGTCCGATCTTGTAGCGGCGCTGGGTGCGCAGGAATTCCTCGGCCAGTTCGGCACGACGGCGATCGAATTCCTCGCGTCGCTGGCGGTATTCCTCCTCGACCTCCTCCTGCAGGGTCTGGATGTGTTGCAGGAGTTCATTCAACTGCTGTTTCATGTCAGGGTCCGATCATGCCGTCGAAGGCCAGTTTGGCTCCCGCGGCGAGCAGCGTCCATGCGGTGACCAGATTGAAGCCGCGCATATCCACCGCTTGCAGGAGGCGGTAGCCGACAAAATAGCCGATCGGGATCACCGGCGCCAGCAGCAGCGAAACGCCAAGGAAGGACAGGTCCACCAGTCCGAGTTGCGCGTAGGGGCCGAGCTTGGCGAAGTTCACCACGGTGAAGAAGATCACCGTGGTACCGACCAGGCGCATCTTGTCCATATTCTGCGGCATCAGGTATTGCATGATCGGCGGCCCGCCGGCGTGGGATACGAAGCTGGTGAAGCCGGCAATGGTGCTCCAGAGAATGCCCGGGCCAAGAGTCGGCGCTGACGCCACGGCGATCCCGCTGCTGCGCGCGGCACGAAAGCGGTCGATGGCGAAAAGCATGGCCTCGATGCCGATCAGCAGCTTGATCCAGCGTGCATCGACGTGGCCGAAGGTCAGCCAGCCGATGCCGATGCCGAGCATGGCGCCGGGCAGGATGATGCGCAGGTTGGCGGTGTCGGCGCGACCGCGGAACACCACGACGCCGATGATGTCGATCAGCAGCAGGATGGGCAGCATCACGGCGGCGGCAAAGACGGGCGAGACTGCCAGTGCCATCAGCGGCACACCGAGGCTGCCGGCGGCGCCGCCGAAACCGGCCTTGGACATGCCGAAGAGGAAGGTGGCGGCAACGGCCAGTGGCCAGAAGGCCGGCGGCAGCAGTGCGACCTGATCGAACACGGGGCGGTCAGCCGGCCTTGTTTTCCCGGCTCAGCCAGTGAAGCAGGGTGGAGTACAGCACGCTGGCCTCGACAGGCTTGGCGATGTGGTCGTTCATTCCCGCCGCAAGACAGGTTTGGCGGTCCTCGGCAAAGGCGTTGGCGGTCAGCGCGACGATGGTCGTATCCCGGTTGCGGGAGTCGGCGCGGATCGCCGCAGCGGCGTCGACGCCATTCATGCATGGCATTCGCATGTCCATCAGGATCAGGTGATAGTCGCGGCCTTGCGCCAGTTGCAAGGCCTGGGCACCATCGTCGGCGGCATCGATAACCAGACCGGCATCGCGCAGCATTGCCGTCGCGACCTCACGGCCCGCGGGATCGTCATCGGCAAGCAGGACTCGCGAACCGGCAAAGCGCCGCCGGAGTTCATTCTCGATCGCCGCGGCGGAATGTGGCTCGATGCTGGTTCGGATTTCGGCATGCGGCCTGCCAAGGCGCACGGTGAACCAGAAGCGACTGCCCCTGCCGGGAGTGCTGTCGACACCGATCTCGCCCTCCATCATCCGCACCAGGCGTTTGCTGATCGCCAGCCCGAGGCCGGTACCGCCAAACCTTCGCGTCATCGACCCATCCGCCTGCTCGAAGGCGACGAACAGGCGGTCCAGTACCTCCGGGGCGAGGCCAATTCCCTGGTCGCATACGTCGAAACGCAAACGCGTGTGATCGACGGATTCCTCGATGAATTGGGTGCGCAACGAGATGTCGCCACGCTCGGAAAACTTGATCGCGTTGCCCACCAGGTTGAGCAGGATTTGTCCGATGCGCAAAGGGTCGCCCCGCAGCGGCCTTTCGGCGAGCAGCGGGTCATGGTCCAGGGTCAGGATCAGGCCCTTGTCCGCCGCCTTGCCGGCGACCATGTTGTCGAGATTGCGCAGTACATCCGCGAGCTGGAAGTCCACCTGCTCCAGTTCAAGCCGTCCGGCTTCGATCTTGGAGATGTCGAGGATGTCGTTGATCACCGAGAGCAGGTGGTCGGCGGCGGCCTTGGCCTTGTCCAGGTGTTCCAGTCCCTTGGCATCCTCCATGCGGCGGCGGGCAAGCGACATCATGCCCATGATGGCGTGCATCGGCGTGCGCAGTTCATGGCTCATGCGCGAGAGGAATTCACTTTTTGCGGCGCTGGCGCGCTGCGCCTGGTCGCGGCTGGCAATCAGTTCCGCCTTGGCGCGTTCCTCGGCGGTGATGTCGCGGAAGCTCCAGACACGCGACACCTGGCTGCCTTCCAGCAGGGGAATGCTGCGGCGGAACAGCACGCGGCCGTCATTGAGCGACACCTTGTCTTCATGGACCACGCCCATCGCAAGGATTTCGCCGATGCGCTTGACGCCGGCCTCGGGGTCGACGAAGAGCTTGCGCGCGGCGGCGATGATTTCGGCACGGCCGGTGCTCGCCCGATCCTGCGGCGGAATCTTCCATATCTCGAAGAGGCGGTCGTTGGCGAACAGCAGCTTGCCACTGGGGTCGTTGCCGTCATAGCCGAAGATGCCTTCGTCGGTGGCTTCCAGCGTGCGTTGCAGGTTGTTTAGGCTGGTTCTCAGTGCCTGCGCGGCGTCGCGTTGCGCGGTGATGTCCTGGACCGCGCCACTCAAGCGCACCACCTTGCCGTTTTCCATCCGTGGCTTGCACAGGGCGCGAACCCAGATTCGGCGGCCCGTGGCGGTGATCAGCGGCAGTTCGATGTCATAGCCCTTGCCCTCGGTCATCGCGCTGGCCACGTTGGCCTCGATTGTCGATCGCGCTTCCGGCGGATAAAAGGCGATCGCCTGATCCACGCTCGGCATCGGCCCCGGCTCGAGATCATGGATGCGGAAGGTTTCCGCCGTCCAGGTCAGGTCGTGGCTTGCGACCTCGACTTCCCAGCCACCGACATGGGCCAGGGCGCCGGTGCGGTCGAGCAGGTCCTGGTTGCGGAGCAGCGATTCGGCGGCCGCGGCCTCGGCGCGCTGCCGTGTCAGTTCAGCGGTGAGGGCGCGGACTTCCTCGACCTGATGAGCATGGCTGTGGCGCAGGTGAACGATGGTCGCGGCGGCCAGCGAAAAAATGGTGGCCTGGACTACCCAGTGCATGTAGGGGGGTGTCGGCGGCGAAGGCGGCAACCACGACTGCTGTTCGGCCATGGCCAGAGCGAGGTAGGTCATCACGCTGAGCGCGGCAAGGGCAATCGCGGCGCGCGGGCCGAGGATCCAGCCGGCAAAGAATATGACCACCGGGAGGCTGAACACGACCGGGGTGCGGATTCCCCCGGTGGTGATCGCGATCACGGTCACGGCGGCCCAGCTGCCATAGGCAAGCACGGCGATGCCGGCTCTGGTTTGGCCTGTCTTGAGCAGTACCCAGGCAGTCAGGGCGATGCCCAAGCCAGCCATCGGGTTGGCAATGCGCCACGTTTGTTCCGGCGTGAAGATCAGGATCACGGCGATGAATGCCAGGGCGCAGCCAATGATGGCGATGATGGCCAGGCGCAGGAAGGTCTGCACGGATTCGTCAAGCTCCGGCTGACCGGTGGCTCGCGATGTGTCAGCCTGGCGGGGCGTGAAGGTCATTGCCGTGCGAATTCGGAAAATTTCTGTCCGGTCTGGCGTCAGCCCGGTGAATTGATGGATGATCCACCGGGCGGTGGCATGCGTTGCGATCAGTCTGCGACCTGCGGAATATACCCTTGAAGTTACTCAGGTGAATTGAATCCCGGCGCGTGGTCCCGTCTCCATCCATTCCGCGGCACACCGCAGGGCGGCTTGCAGGGCATTTCGTGCCGGGTCGCTGAGTCCCTCCCCGAGTTCGAAGCGTTCGCCGCGGATTGCCAGCAGCCAGCAGGGCGGCGGCTCGCCGTCGTCGATGTCGGCGTAAACCTTCAGCACGGCCTGCGGGCTCATGGCGTGGGTGGTGAAGCTGGCGTCGCGCGCGGCCTCGATGCGGGTCAGCGAAAACGGCGCCGGTGCATCGAGGCTGGCATCGACGAACAGCACGCGATGCCGGCCTTGCAGGTCGAGCGCGTGTTCCACCTGCAACTGGAAATCGGTCAGGCAGTCGACCGCACCCCATTCGGGATGGCGTGCCGCAAGTTCGGCGAAATGCTCGACGAACAAGGGTCCCAGCGCATCGTCGCCACGGCTGGGATTGCCCCAGCCGAAGATCAGGGTCGGCGCCGTCAAGAAACGTCGCGGATCAGGCCGCGATGGTCGCGCGTCGCCTCGTCGATCACCGTACCGTCAGCGCCGACTATTGCAAGCTCCAGCGGCATCTGTCCGAGCGCGTGGGTGGCGCAGGAGAGGCAGGGGTCGAAGGCGCGGATGGCGATCTCGATGTGATTGAGCAGGCCCTCGGTGATTTCCACGCCGTCGAGATATTGCATGGCCACTTCGCGCACCGCCGTGTTCATGGCCTGGTTGTTGTGCGTGGTCGAGACGATCAGGTTGGCGCGGATCACCTGGTCGTGTTCATCGACCCGGTAGTGGTGGATCAGCGTGCCACGCGGCGCCTCGATGACGCCGACGCCACGCTCCTGGCGCGTGCCGGTGGCGATCAGGTCACCACCTGTGATGTCGTCGTCGTGCAGCAGGTCCTTGATGGTCTCGGCGGCGTGCAGCATCTCGATCATGCGCGCCCAGTGGTAGCCCAGCGTGGCGCCGGTGGCGCTGCCGCCGTCGAAGGCGAGGAAGTCCTCGCGCGCCTTGTCCGCCAGCGGCGTGGGAATGTGGTCACACATCGTGACCCGCGACAGCGGGCCGACGCGGTAGGAGCCGTCTTCCGTGCCGAGCGACTTGAAGAAGGGGAACTTCATGTAGGACCAGGGCTTGACGTCCTCGCCGATCACGTCCCAGTAGCGGCTGTAGTCGAAATGGTCGAACAGGGTCTTGCCGTCGGCGTCACGCGCGCGCAGGCCGCCGTGGTAGAGGTCCATGGCACCGTCGGCGCCGACCAGGCACATGCCGGCGGAGCGGAAGCGGCCGAAGGCGTTGTACTGCGCCAGGTTTTGTTCGAAGAGGCCGCGGATGATGCCGACCGCCTCGCGGCTCCAGGCCACCATCTGGTAGGCATCCTTGAGCAGCAGGGCACGTTCTTCGGCGGAGAGCGACTTGTTGACGCCGCCAGGGATGGAGCCGGTGCCATGCACACGCTTGCCGGCCGTCATGCGGATCACTTCCTGGCCGTACTTGCGCAGCAGCACGCCTTTCTTCGCCACCTCGGGATGCGCGGCGACGACGCCGACGATGTTGCGCGTGGCCATGTCCGAGCCGAAGCCGAACAGCAGGTCGGGCGACGAGAGATGGAAGAAATGCAGGGCGTGGGATTGCAGGATCTGGCCGGCATGCATCAGGCGGCGGATCTTCTCGGCGGTCGGCGTCAGTTGTTTGATGCCGAGCATCATGTCCAGTGCCTTGGACGCCGCGAGGTGGTGCGAGACCGGACAGATGCCGCACAGGCGCTGCACCATCACCGGTACTTCCCAGTAGGGGCGGCCCTGGATGAACTTTTCGAAGCCGCGGAATTCGACGATGTGCAGGCGCACCTGATGCACCTTGTGGTTGTCGTCGAGCAGGATGGTGACCTTGCCGTGGCCTTCTACCCGCGAGACGGGATCGATGGCGACGCGGCGCAGTTTTTCCGGGGACGTGGCTGTTTCGAGTGCGAATGTCATGGTCTTCTCAATCGTAATGCATCAGGCCGTGGCCCAGGCTCGGGGTGCGGCCGGCCAGCAGGTCGGTCAACAGTTTCCAGATGGCGTCGGCCGGCGGCGGGCAGCCGGGCAGGAAGTAATCCACCTTCACCACTTCATGGATCGGATGCACTTCGTTGAGCGGCAAGGGCAGCTCGGGATCATTGGGGATGCCACCATGTGACAGGCCGACTTCGGTCTGGTACACCTCTTCCAGCACGTCGCGCAGGTCGAGGTGGTTACGCTGCGCCGGCAGGCCGCCGTTGATGGCGCAGGCGCCCATGGCGACCAGGAACTTGCAGTTCCTGCGGAACTCGCGCAGCACATGGACGTTCTCGGCATTGCACAGGCCGCCTTCGATGATTCCGAGGTCGCAGGGGCCGCAATGCTTGATGTCGGTCAGCGGCGAGCGGTCGAATTCGATCAGGTCGAGCAGCGTGATGATGCGCTCGTCGATGTCGAGGAAGGACATGTGGCAGCCGAAGCAGCCGGCGAGGCTGGTAGTGGCGACGCGCAGCTTTTTGACCGGAGGTGTTGGCGCGTTCATGGTGTCACCTCCGTGACCTGTCGGTTGATCGGCAGCTTGTCGTACTTGCGTTCGCCAATCGGTATGGCGAAGCCCTTGCGCTTGGGCAGGATGACGCCGACCGGGCAGATGCTGGCGGCGCGGTCGGTTGCCGCAAAATCCGTGTCGGCGAGCTTGCCCGATTCGCTGCTGATGTGG
This sequence comes from Rhodocyclales bacterium, assembly GCA_016215645.1. Taxonomy (GTDB): domain Bacteria; phylum Pseudomonadota; class Gammaproteobacteria; order Burkholderiales; family Rhodocyclaceae; genus Sulfuritalea. The sequence continues at coordinate 19,358 of JACRIX010000059.1, read as the reverse complement.
ATGCGGCGCCCGAGCAGGCCGCGCCCGCCCATCGAGAAGACATTCTTGCCGTCGACTTCGCGCGAGGCGGTGACGCACAGGCTGCACATGATGCAACGGTTGAAGTCGAGCAGGATGTCGGGATGCGAGGCATCCACCGCGCGGTCCGGGTAGAACATGTCGAAGTGCGGCGACACCATCTTCAGTTCGTAGGCGGTGGCCTGCAAACTGCAATTACCGCTTTTTTCGCAGGAAGGGCAAAAGTGGTTGCCCTCGACGAAATACATCTGCAGCAGGGTGCGACGCTTGTCGTCCAGTTCGGTGGTCCGGTTCTCGACGGTCATGCCGGCCTGGGCCGCCATGGTGCAGGAGGAACCAAAGCGGCCATTGACCTTGACCGTGCACATCTTGCAGGAGCCGTGCGCCTTGAATTCCGGGTGCCAGCACAGGTGCGGGATGTACACGCCGTGCGCGGTCGCCGCCTGGATGATGGTCTGGCCCGGCGTGAAGGAAATCTCTTCGCCGTCCAGCAGGAAGGTAGGGGTCTCCTTGGCTTCGGCCGGCCTGTCGGCCTTAACCCGCGCTTCGCGCGCATTAGCCTGCGCCGAAACTTCGTTGTCACTCGTTTTGGCTTCGGCCGGCCTGTCGGCCTTAACCCGCGCTTCGCGCGCATTAGCCTGCGCCGAAACTTCGTTGTCACTCGTTTTCATGCTTTTGCCTCATCTGGCGAATGCGCCGCAAAGTGCGCGCCGGCGTCGTCGCGGCCGGTCATCTGGCGCGCCTCGGACAGGGCGGCGTCGAGGTCGAAGGCCGGTTCGTAGTCGAGCGACAGCAAGCGGTGCTCGTAGGCCGGACGGAATTTGTTGAGGGTGTCGAACACCGGGTTGCAGGCGGTGTTGCCAAGGCCGCAGTGGCTGGCGCCCTGCATCAGGCGGTGCAGCTTGAACAGCTCGTTGATGTCGTAAGGCGAGCCATGGCGGTTGGCGATCTTGTCCATGATGTTGCGTACCAGCGTCGTGCCGACCCGGCAGGGGGTACAGAAGCCGCAAGACTCGTGGGCGAAGAAGTGCGAGAAGTTGCGCGCCACTTCGAACATGTCGCGGGAGGTATTGAACACCATGAAGGCGCCGGCGGTGGGCACGTCCTCGAAGGCGATCTTGCGGTCGAACTCGTCGTCCGCCAGGCACATGCCGGAGGGGCCGGAGATCTGCACCGCCAGGGTATCGGTGGCGCCGCAGTCGGCGAGTACCTGGCGCACCGTGACGCCGTAGGCATACTCGTAGAGGCCGGGCCGGGCGACGTCGCCCGAGACCGAGAGGATCTTGGTGCCGGTCGATTGTTTGGTGCCGATGGCGGCGAACCAGTCGCCGCCGTGCAGCGCGACCAGTGCCGCCGAGGCGAAGGTCTCGACGTTGTTCACGATGGTCGGCTGGTCGAGGTAGCCGTTGGTGACCGGGAAGGGCGGGCGCACGCGCGGCCGGCCCGGCTTGCCTTCGAGCGATTCGATCAGCGCCGACTCCTCGCCGCAGACATAGGCGCCGGCGCCGAGGTGGATTTCGATGTCGAAGCGGGCGCCGGGAATGTCGAGGATGCGCTTGCCCAGCAGGCCGGCGGCGCGGCGGCGTTCCAGCACGGCTTGCAGCGGTTCCAGCAGGTAGCGGTATTCGCCGCGCAGGTAGAGGAAACCGCGCGTGGCGCCGACGGCGTAGGCGGCGACCGTCATGCCCTCGAATACCAGGTCGGCGTAGGACGTCAGCAGCACGCGATCCTTGAAGGTGCCGGGCTCGCCCTCGTCGGCATTGCAGACCACGATGCGCTCCTGGTCGGCGCGCAAGGGCGCGTTGCGGCAAGCCTCCCACTTGAAGCGCGTGGAAAAGCCGGCGCCACCACGGCCACGGAGTCTGGAGCGCTGGATCTCGTCGAGCATCGCCATCGGGCCGGCGATGCCCTGCGGCAGGGATTCGCGGAAGGAGCGGTTGTTCGAGGCCGACAGGCCATCGACCTCGGCGCGCTGGTGGGCGGCGCGCAAAGCCGAGCCGGGGGCAAAGTTGCCGGCGAGCAGGATTTCGGCACGGCGCACGTTGTCCTGCACCGCGAACCAGTCGGCCGGCCATTCGGCAACCGGCGTTTCGCGGCGGATCAGCTCGGCCATTTCATCGACGCGTTGCAGCGTCATGCCGGTGACGGCGCGATAGTTGACCAGGAGGGCCGGGCCCTGGTCGCACATGCCGGTGCAGGAGGTGGTGTTGACGCTGACCAGGCCATCTTCGGAAACCCGGCCGGGTTCGAGCCAGAGCTTCTTGCACATGGCGTCCATCAGGTCGGTGTTGCCCAGCATGCGGTCGGTGATGTTGTCCGACCAGAGCACGCAGTACTTGCCGCGCTGGCGTGTGTGGAAGAAGCTGTAGAAGGCGGCGGTGCCACTGACCTGGGCGCGCGGCCAGCCCACGCCGTCGGCGATTCTTGTCAGCGTTGCCGGCGAGAGCCAGTTCAGTTGCTCCTGGATCTCGCGCAGGATCTGCACCAGATGAGTACCGTCGCGGCCGTGGCGTTCGAGGACCGCGTCGATGGTTCTATTGTCGGACATGGTGGGAGGTCGATGAGTTGGCGAAAAAAGCGACTATTGCATTGCAGCATAGCGATTTGCCGCGCGGAGGAGTTAACTTGGGTCAACTGCCCAATGCGTGCAGGGTCGTCGGGCAAGGAATAAATTAACGGTACGGGAACGAAAAACTTTAACAATACAGGGCAGAACAGCCGTCAGGCAGACGCATTTACATGATTGCAGGTTATTATTTCAGACCTCCACGAAAGCCGGTTTTCGGCCGACCCATGAACCAGGACAGCCCCTTCCTTGCGCTAGGCAATATCCGGGATACCGGAGAAGTCGAAGCGCAGGTTGCCGGCATCGTCGGGAGCTTTGCGCCGGGACATGATCTGACACGGGTGACGGCGGCCTTCGACTTGCTGGATCGCGCCTTCGACGGCAGGCTGCCCGGCTACCAGAACCTCAAGACGCTGTATCACAACCGCAGCCATACCAACGAGGTCGTGCTGTGTACGGCGCGCATGTTGCACGGCCTGCACCTTGCGGGGCAGGGAGTCGATGCCGACCACCTCGATGCCGCACTGATCGGCGCCCTGATGCACGATGTCGGCTACCTGATGGGCGACGCTGAGGCCAGCGGTACCGGCGCCCAATTCACCGCCAGCCATGTCATGCGTGGCGTCGCATTTGCCCGTCGGCACCTGCCCGACCTGCCGCCACCGGTGCTTGAATCCACCACCAAGGTGATCATGTTGACCGACCATCGCAAGCATCCGGATTGGGTGACGTTCGACAACCTGCAACAGCAACGCGCGGCCTATGCCACGGCCACGGCTGACCTGATCGGCCAGATGGCCAACCGCGAGTATCTTGAGCGGATCCTGTTCCTTTACTATGAATTCGAGGAAGCGCAGATGGGCGGTTTTGCCGACATCCACGATCTGCTGGAGAAAACCACCGCCTTCTACAACATGACCAAGGGTCGGCTGGACACCGACCTGAAAGGCATGTCCTGCAACCTGGCGCGGCATTTCGGCAAGCACAATGGGGCGGAGCGCAACTTCTACCAGGAATCGATCGATCGCAATCTGGCCTACCTGAACCGCGTGGTCGGTACCGAGCGCGAGCACCGGCTGGAAAAGCTGAAGCGCGGTGGCGTGGTCGAGAAGGTTCTCGAAATCAAAAGCGTGCACTAGGGCGTGTTCACAATCATGCGACGGATTGCGTTTGGCAGACCCTGATGGAACGCATCACCATTTCGCTGGATGCGGAGCTGGCGGCCGAATTCGATCGCCTGATCGGCGAACGCGGCTACAAGAACCGTTCCGAGGCCATGCGCGACCTGCTGCGCGCCCATCTTGAGCAGGCACGCCGGAGCCGCGGCGAGGCCAGCCATTGCGTGGCCAACCTGTCCTATGTCTATAACCACCACGAACGCGATCTCGCCGAGCGCCTGACCGCCTTGCAGCACGGCCAGCACGACCTGACGGTGGCGACCATGCATGCCCACCTCGACCACGAGAACTGCCTCGAAAGCGTGGTCCTGCGCGGGCCGTCGGCCGCCGTGCGCCGCTTTGCCGATGCGCTGATGGCCGAACGCGGCGTGCGCCATGGGCAACTCAACCTGATCGACGTCGAGGTCGATTCCGGACGTTCCCACGGTCACGGCTATCGACCGGCAGGAAGCGGCGATGGGCACGTGCATCTGAAGCCCAAGACCTGAGGTCGCCGGTGGCGGTGCCGGATCACCTGGTTCTTGCCGCGCGCGATCTCGACGCCGGCGCGATCTGGCTGGAAGGCCATCTTGGTGTGGCCTTGTCACCCGGCGGCAAGCACCAGCGCATGGGCACCCATAACCGGCTGCTGGGCCTCGGTGAGGGCTTCTACCTTGAACTGATCGCCATCGACCCGCTGGCGCCGCCGCCCGGACGCCCGCGCTGGTTCGGGCTCGACGATGCGAAATGGGCCGACGACCGCCCGCGCCTGATCCACTGGGTGGCGCGCAGCGACGACATCCTGCGCGATGCGGCCGCCAGCATCGCACCCCTGGGCGCAATCCTGCCCATGGAGCGCGGCGACTACCGCTGGCGCATCACCGTTCCGCCGGATGGCCACCTGCCCGGCGATGGCCTGTTGCCGACGCTGATCCAGTGGGACGTGCCCTTCCATCCCGCCCAGCGCCTGCCCGAATCGGGCTGCCGCCTGATGAAGCAGGAGGCATTCCATCCGGATCCGGTGCCCTTGCGCCGGGCGCTGGCCGTGCTCGGGCTCGACTCGCGGCTCGACCTGCATCGGGCGGATGGCGGTGAACCGGCGCCGTTGGTGGCCTACCTGAAGACGCCGCGCGGCCTCGTCGAGCTCGATTGATCAGGCCGCGCTGGTGGCCGGCGGTTGTGTGCCGCGCGCCAGCAGGTTGCTCAGGGCAAATGAGCCCGCCAGCAAGGCAATCACCGCTGCTCCCACCATGACTTCCTTGCCCTCGTACCAGCCGGAGACATCGGCATTCAGCCAGCGGGCCAGCCCGAACCCGGCGACCGCGAAGCTGATGGCCGCGACCATCAGGCCCATCACACGCGAGGCGATGCGTGCACGATGATCGGCCCGCCGCAGCAAGTGCGCGATCCACAGGCCGTTGATGCCATCGGCCAGCAGCATGCCCAGGGTAAACGCCAAACCCAGGACCAGTGCATGGGCAATGCCGCCATGTTGGGTGGCGGTGACGGCAAACAGGGCGGCCTGGCTCATGGTGTCGAAGGAGAGCGCAAACAGGGCACCGACAGCGGCGATCGCCAAGGGGTGCGAGGTTGCCTGCAGACGATGCAGTGCACCGGACTTGATCCCTACGGTGGTCACCATGTTGCCCGCCGGGGTCGCCAGCACGGCGCGCAGATTGAGAACGCCCAGCAGCGCAAGAAAGACAATGGACACCCAGGTACCGACGTCTTCCATCCATTCCGGAACCTGCCAACGTGACGAGGCGTAGCCTACCGCGAGGGCAATCAGCATCACCACCGTGCCATGACCCAGCGAGAACAGCGAACCGCACCAGCGTGCGCGCTGCGGCGCCAGGCGAAGGTTGTAACGGGTCAGGCCGTCAATGGTGGCGAGATGGTCGGCATCGAGTCCGTGCTTGGCGCCGAGGACGAATACCAGGGTGAGGAGGGCAAGCCATTCATTGGGCGAATCCATGGTGTTGTCCTTTGCAAACGATTGTATGAAGTCTATTTGATTCTTCATACAAGTTTCATGCCTTCGGGTTTGAAAAATAAATACACGTTAAAACATATCGTTGGAATCGGTCCTGCAATTCAGGGCGAATAGCAGGTAACCATTTGGCGGCACCGACTTTCCGCGGTCCTGATACCGCTGAAAGTTCGGCGAAGCGGTATCCCGTGGGACGGCGCTGGCGACACGCCGATTTCACCAATGCTTGGTCCGCAATTCGATCCGGGGGACAGGCGCCGCGGCTTGTGCTAACTTCGACCCCTTTGCCCACACCTTTTTGGAATGCCGACCCATCCCAATCCATCCAGCCACCTGCTTGCGGTCGCGGGCGACAATTTCAGTGCCCTGACCTTGCAGCGGGGCCGCAGTTATGCGGTTGAAGGCCGCGTTCGCATCACGTCGGTAGAGGAGAAAGCCGACGAGATACACGTCGCGGCCGAAGTTCAGGGAACTCAGGACGAGCCCTACGGCGTGGAGCTGTGGCTGGGTGTCGACGGGCATGGCGACGTCATCGAAGTCGATGGGGTTTGCATGTGCCCGGTTGAGGAAGATTGCAAGCACATCGTCGCGGTGCTGCTGTCGTTTGACGCGACACGGACCGGCGCTCACGCCCGCCGTGCGGAATCCGTCCATGCCGCGGCGGGCGATTTTCCGCAACCCAGTGCCGTCGTGCTCGAGTGGCTTGGCGAACTGGCCGAGCAGGCGAGTCCGCAGAAGCGCGTCGCCGATACCGTCGCCAGGGTGCTCTACCTGCTGCGTCCCGGCGTGCCACCGAGCCTGGGCGTGGCGCGCAGCCGTCCGCTGAAAAAGGGCGGTTATGGCAAACCGACGGCGTATCGGCCGCAGGCCTATGACCTTTCATCCAGCCGCAGCCATCGCAGTCTGGTGACGGATGTCGATGTCGCGCCCTTGCGCCTGTTTCTTGCCTTGCAGGCGGGAGGCGGGTATTTCTATAACGATGCGGTGGACCTCGTCGGCGAAACCGGTGCCTTGCTCCTGCGCCTGGCACTGGCCACGGGGCAGTTGCAGCTCGACGGCCTGGTCGAAACGCCGCTGTGCCTGACGCCGCCGCGCGAGGCGCGGTGGACCTGGCTGCATGATGTCCATGGCATGCAGCAGCTGGCCCTCGACCTGCCGGCGCATCTCCAGGTGATTCCGACGCGCCCGGCCTTTTACCTCGACACGACCGCAGGGCAGCTCGGCGAGTTGCATACCGGGCTGGCACCTCAGGTGTTCGAACACATGTTGCGTGCGCCGCCACTCAACGCCGCCGATGTACTGCTGGTCAGGCAAAGGCTCGAGCGCGTGGTACATACGCGGGACCTGGGCCTGCCCATGCCCGAGATGCCGGAGACAATGCCTGCCGGCCTACCCTCGCCGCGACTGCGCCTGACCCGTGCCAGTTTTCGACATATCGGCGCGGGGCGCCTGGAAGAGAAGCTGGCGCTTGCCGTCCCCTGGTTCGACTACCCCCATGGCGTGAGCGTGGCCGGGGTCGAGGGAGGGAGCCCCTATCTGCGCCGGCGGGTGGATGAGCGCTGGCAAACGCTGGAACGCGATACCGAAACGGAGGGCGTAATCTGGCGCAGCCTGCATGCGGCCGGGCTGGAAAGCTGGCGCCGTCAGGCCGGCCATCACCTCGCCGCCGACGACGGAACCGAAGGCCTGGTGCCGCATCGCAACGATGCGGTCGGTTGGCTGGAGTTCATGAGCGACGGTCTGCCGGCGCTGGAGCGCCAGGGCGTCAGCATCGAGTTTGCGGACGACTTTCCCTACACCATCGCCCAGGCCGAAGACTGGTTCGTCGCGGTAGAGGAAAGTGTCGGCAGCGACTGGTTCGACCTCGACCTCGGGGTGCGTGTCGGCGGCGAGCGCATCAGCCTGGTGGCGCCACTGTTGCGCCTGCTGCGCGAGCAACCCGACCTTGCGGGCCTGGTACGCGGGCTCGATGACAAGCAAAGCTTTCCGGTGGCGATCGACGAACGGCGCATCCTGCCGGTTCCGTCCGGCCGACTCAAGGCCTGGCTGCTGCCCTTGCTGGAATTCCTCGATGACGAGCGGCCGCGCCTGGCGCGGCACCATGCGGCGGCCCTGGCCGGGCTGGAAGCGCTTCCGGCACACTGGATCGGCGGCGAGGAGCTGCGGGTTCTGGGGCGTCGCCTGCGCGATTTCACCGGCATCGAACGCCGCCTGCCGGCGCCGGGTTTCAACGCCACCCTGCGTCCCTACCAGCAGGACGGCCTCGACTGGCTGCAATTCCTCCGCGAGTTCGGGCTTGCCGGCATCCTGGCCGATGACATGGGCCTGGGCAAGACGGTGCAGACCCTGGCGCACCTGCATCTGGAAAAGACCTCGGGACGGGCCGACCGACCCAGCCTGGTGGTGGCGACCACCAGCCTGATGGCCAACTGGCGCAACGAAGCGGCGCAGTTCGTGCCCGGATTGAAGGTGTTGACCCTGCACGGCAAGGATCGGGCGGAGCGCTTCGGCGAGATCGCCGCCGCCGATCTGGTACTGACCACCTATCCGCTGCTGGTGCGCGACCGTGAAACCCTGCTGGCGCAGGAGTGGCATGTGCTGGTGATGGACGAAGCCCAATTCATCAAGAATCCCAAGGCGCAGTCGCACCAGGTGGCGCGCCTGCTCAAGTCGCGGCATCGCCTGTCGCTGACCGGTACGCCGCTGGAAAACCATCTGGGCGAACTGTGGGCGCAGTTCGACTACCTGATGCCCGGCTTGCTGGGTACCGGCAAGCGATTCACGCAGGTGTATCGCACGCCGATCGAAAAACTCGGCGACGAGGAAATGCGCGTGCGGCTCAGCGAGCGGGTGCGGCCCTTCCTGCTGCGGCGAACCAAGGAGCAGGTGTTGACCGACCTGCCGCCGCGTACCGAGATGGTGCGCTGGGTCGAGATCGAGGGCGGCCAGCGTGACCTTTACGAATCGCTGCGCGTGGCCTTCGACCGCAAACTGCGCCACGCCCTGGTCGAGCAGGGCGTCGGGCGCAGCCAGATCATGATCTTCGATGCCCTGCTGAAGCTGCGGCAGATCTGCTGCGATCCGCGTCTGGTCAGGCTGCCCGCCGCCGAGACGCTGGTGAAGAAGGGGCACGCGCACTCCGCCAAGCTGGCGACGCTGATGGAAATGCTGGTCGAGTTGATCGACGAGGGCCGCAAGGTCCTGCTTTTCTCGCAGTTCACCTCGATGCTGGCCCTGATCGAGATGGAGCTCGACAAACTCGGCATCCAGTACGCCAAACTGACCGGCCAGACGCGCGACCGCGAAACCCCGATCGAGGATTTCCAGCAGGGCCGGGTGCCGCTGTTCCTGATCAGCCTCAAGGCCGGCGGCACCGGCCTCAACCTGACCGCCGCCGATACCGTGATCCACTACGATCCGTGGTGGAACCCCGCGGTCGAGGAACAAGCGACGGCACGCGCGCACCGCATCGGCCAGGACAAGCCGGTGTTCGTGTACAAACTGATGACGCAAGGCACGGTCGAGGAAAAAATCCTCGCCCTGCAGGACCGCAAGCGTGGCCTGGCCGACCAGTTGATGCGCCAGGGCGCGGGTGCGGCGCCGGGCGGCAACCTGCTGACCGCCAGCGACCTCGATGTGCTGTTCCAGCCCCTGGCGTAGTGCGTGCGAAAATCCCGTTTCGGCGGACCATCCAACGACAGAGAGGAGAAAACCCATGATGAAGCTCTACTACGGCCCCGGCGCCTGTTCCTTTGTTCCCCACGCGGCACTGGAAGTGATCAAAGCCGCCACCGGTACGGAGTTCGACACCCAGACGGTCAAACTGCACAAGGGCGAGCAGCGCACCCCCGAGTATCTGGCGCTGAATCCGCTGGGTCTGGTGCCGGTGCTGGTGGAAGAGGGCAAGGCACTGAACCAGATCGTGGCCATCTGCGACTACCTCGACCGCCGCTATCCGCAAGCCGGCCTGCTGCCCGCCGACCCCTGGCAGAGGGCGCAGGCGCTATCCATGTTTGCCTGGATGAACAACACCGTGCATCCGACCTTTACCCACTTCTTTCGTCCGGGCAACTTCGCCGCGAGCGAAGCCGCGCAGGAAGACGTCAAGGGTCTGGCGGTGACCAAATTCCGCGAGCATCTGGAGCGCATCCAGTCCATGATCGGCCATGCCTCGCCCTGGCTGCTGGGCGACAAGCCTTCCTTTGCCGATTTCTATGCGCTGGTATTCCTGCGCTGGGGCGGCTTCGCCGGGATCGATCCGGCCTCGCTGCCGGCCTACAAGGCGTTTGTGGACCGTGTCGCCGCGCTTCCCGCCGTGGCCACGGCGATGGCGCGCGAAGGCATCACTCTGGATACCTTCAAGGCGTAATCGCGACGCAGGGCGGGGCGCATCCTGCGTTCTGCCCGAGGCGGGCAGCGACGGCGACTTCCGAGTCGCCGTCAAGGCTGCGCCGGGTGATTCAGCGGCTTACCAGAACTTCCACCACCACTTCTTCTTTGTCATGGTGGTATTGACTTCTTCGCTCCAGTTGGCATAGCTCTTCAAGTGGTCGGCCTTGGAGAAAAAGGCACCGAAGCGCTTGTCGGTTTCGTTGATGTGCTGGGCCAGCCAAACCTTGAGGAAGTGAAGCAGCTCAAACGTGATGGTGGCGCCGCCGGTGTCGAGTTTGTGCTGTAGATCGACGACCTGTTTGATGAGTTCCTCATGCTGCTGCTTGTGGGCGTCGAAGCCGGGATAGTGGGTGACGCGCATCAGGCTTTCCTCCAGCAGGAAATGGGTGCGCGTGTAGTCGGCCAGTTGGTCGAGGATCTTGCGCGACGCTTCCTTGGCGTGATGCTCGACGATGGCCTGGTGCAGGGCGTTCAGCATGCCGACCAGTTCCTTGTGCTGCTCGTCAACTTCCTGAATGCCTACCTTGTAGCTGTCGCTCCACTCCAGAAGTTTTTCGGTTGTCATTTCATTGCCCTCGGTCAAGTTAAGAATCAAATTCCATGGTGTGGGCCTGCCGCCCTGCGCCTGCCCTGATTTGTCCTGGATTGCTGTTTGATGTGAGTCCGGTAGCAGGTGTTGCCGTGCTGCGCAGCACGCCGCATCCTGTCCAAGATTGAGATCATTGATTGCGACATCGCTGGGATATCTATGTGCTGTCGATGGTCGAACGGATTCGAGATATCTCTCGCTAACGGCTGTAGCTATCTGATGTATTGGCTAGATCCGATATATTTTAACCACCAAAGATATACAGATATTGATTTTCGTCAAATGATCCTGTCCAATACAAGCATGGACAAATCGCCGAATTCCACTATCCTGAAATCTGTGGGTGACGAATCGGGCAGGTGTGATTTCTGATGGTGGAAGAGCGGTTTTTACCTATCGGACTGGTGGCGCGCGAAACCGGCATGAGTCGCGATGTCCTGCGTAAATGGGAGGACCGCTACGGCTTTCCCTCGCCCATCCGGAACCCCGCTGGAACTCGCTTGTACCCGGAGTCCCAGGTCGAGCGCCTGCGCGCGATCAAGCGTCTGATCGATGCCGGAAGGCGGCCGGCGGAAGTGGTCATGCCCGAGCGACGTGCTTCGCTCGCCGGCGGTTCGGCGGGTGCGAGGAGCGATGCTTTTCAGTCTCGAATCGTGTCCACTATCGTCGCCGACGCCATGGACACGTTGAAGACGCATGATGTCCAACGCCTGCACCGGATTCTGGAGCGCGATCTGCTGTCAAACGGTTTGCGCCGGTTCATCCTTTCAACCGCGGTTCCCCTGATTCGTGCCGTTGGCAACGAATGGAAGGATGGCGGCTTGCCGGTGTACAAGGAACATGTGTTTTCCAGGGTACTCGAGTCGATTCTGGACAATGCCAGCCGCCGTCTCGCATTGCCTGGCGGCAGCCCACGAATGCTGCTGACGACGGTACCGGGTGAGTTGCATACGCTGGGCATTTGCATGGCGCGCAGCCTGTTCCTGGAAGCGGGGGCCGATTGTCTTTATCTCGGTGCGCAGATGCCACTCGCCGATATCGTCGCTGCTGTCGACAGGTATCGCATCGAGGTTCTTGGCCTGTCGTTCAGCGATGCTTTCCCGACGCGGCAGATTCGCCCCTGCCTGGAGGAGCTACGGGAGCGGATTGCGCCGGACGTCGATATTTGGGTCGGCGGTACCGGCGCTGTCCGTCTGCCCCGAATCCCTTTCGCCGTGAGTGTTTTCGCCGACATAGGCGACGCGGCGGCGGAACTTCACACGCTGCGGGCGCGCCGCGGCTGATTGCCTCGGTCGAGGCGTGCTTGCCGGCCTGTCGCTGGACAGCCTGCTGCCTGCGAATCCGCTTCCCATCAGGGATCGCCACCAGCCCCGGAGCGGTTCCGGTAGCGCGTCTGTCGCAGCAGGTCTTCCTCCCGGGAAAAATGCGTGACGGGAACGCCGTGAGGAGGCGATTCAGGTCAGTCGCACGGCGCCTGTTCCTGGTGAGAACGACGTCACGACGATTGATGGCTTGTGCGCATGCCCACGATGTGCCGCGACGCCGGTCGCACTCCATTAATTTTGTAATCAGATTAACAAATTAGGTATAGTTATCACATTGAACCATCGAGGTCGATCGTATGCGCTTTCTTGCCTTGTTTGTCAGCTTGCCCACCCGCCAAGGGGCCGGCCGCATGCGGCTTTGGCGCGCCCTGCGCAGCCTCGGCTGCGCGACACTGCGCGACGGGGTGTATTTGCTGCCGGATGTTCCGGAGCATGCACTGGCCCTGGGGCAGATAGCCGCCGACGTGCACGGCACGCAAGGCAAGGCGGAGATCTACCGGCTGGATGGCCGCGACGATCGCCAGCGGGCCGGGTTGGCGGCGCTCTTCGACCGCAGTTCCGACTATGCTTTGATCATGGAGCGGCTTGCGCAGGCCAATGCCGGCGAGCCCAAGGCCGTGCAATCCTTGCGTCGCGACGTCAAGCGCTTGCTCGCCATAGACTACTTTCCCGGCGAGGCCCAGCGTCAGGCCCTGGATGCATTGGCAAGGCTGGAGGCGATGGCGGAGGGTGAGCCGATCTCGGCCAGGGGCGGAATTCGCCGTCTCGCCAGCGCCGACTTTCAGGGCCGAACCTGGGCCACGCGCAAGAACCTCTGGGTCGATCGCCTGGCCTCGGCGTGGTTGATTCGGCGCTTCATCGATCGCAAGGCCAGGTTTCTCTGGCTCGACAACCCGAAGAAGTGCCCGAAGTCGGTAGTTGGGTTCGACTTCGACGGCGCGCCCTTCACGCATGTCGCTGGGCGTGTGAGCTTCGAGGTGCTGGCAGCGAGCTTTGCGCTCGACGAGGATCCGGCCCTGGCGCGCATCGGCGCCCTGGTGCATTTTCTCGATGTCGGCGGCGTGCCCGTGGCCGAGGCGGCGGGCGTCGAGGCCGTGCTGGCCGGCTGGCGCGAGTCGGCGGCCGACGACGACAAACTGCTGGCCGAGGCCGGACGCGTGTTCGATGGCCTTTACAAGAATTTCCAGCTGGAGAAGGCGCATGACTGACATCGCACTGACCGCACCCCCGGCGCCAAGCTTCGTTGACGCCCTGCGCTTCTGGTTCAAGCTCGGCTTCATCAGCTTCGGCGGCCCGGCCGGGCAGATCGCGATCATGCACCAGGAGCTGGTCGAGCGCCGGCGCTGGATTTCCGAGCAGCGTTTCCTTCACGCGCTCAACTACTGCATGCTGCTTCCCGGGCCCGAGGCCTGCCAACTGGCGATCTACACCGGCTGGCTGCTGCACGGCCTGCGCGGCGGTCTGATGGCCGGGCTGCTGTTCTTCCTGCCGGCCTTCGGCCTGCTGTCACTGCTGGCCGGGCTGTATCTGGCTTTCGGTGACTTGCCGTCGGTGCAAGGCGTGTTCTACGGCATCAAGCCGGCGGTGGTCGCCGTGGTGGTGTTCGCCGCTTGGCGCATCGGCTCGCGCGCCGTGCGCAATGGTGTGCTGATGGGTATTTCGGCGCTGGCCTTCGTCGGCATTTTCTTCTTCCACATCGAATTTCCGTGGATCGTGCTTGCGGCCGGCGTGCTTGGTGCGATCGGCGGCAAGCTGATGCCGTCGAAGTTCTCCGGCGGTGGCGGCCATGGTGGCGCACACAAGGGCTATGGGCCGGCACTGATCGACGACCACACGCCGCCACCCGACCACGCCCGCTTTACCTGGGGCGGGCTGACCCTGATGCTCGGCGCTTTCGTCGCCGTCTGGGCAGCGGCAATGCTGTCGATCCGGGGCATTCCCGATCTGTGGCACATGGGCGATTTCTTTACCAAGGCGGCCTTCCTCACCATCGGCGGCGCCTATGCCGTGCTGCCCTACGTGTATCAGGGCGGTGTCGAGCACTACGGATGGCTCAGCGGTCCGCAGATGATGGATGGGCTGGCGCTGGGCGAGACCACGCCCGGTCCGCTGATCATGATCGTAACCTGGGTCGGCTATGTCGGCGGGGTGACCAAGGCCGTCGCCGGCGGTGCCGTGGCCTCGGGCCTGGCCGGTGCCACCGTGGCGACCTTGTTCACCTTCCTGCCCAGTTTCCTGTTCATCCTCGTCGGCGGCCCGCTGGTCGAGGCCACGCGCGGCGAGCTCAAATTCACCGCGCCGCTGACGGCGATCACCGCGGCGGTGGTGGGCGTCATCCTCAACCTGGCGGCCTTTTTCGCCTGGCATACCTTCTGGCCCAAGGGGACCGACGCGGCGCCCTTCGCCGGGCCCGTTGAATGGTTGCCGGTGCTGATCGCGATTGCGGCATTCGTGGCGCTGTGGAAGTACAAGGCCGACATCATGAAAGTGATCGGCGTCTGCGCCGTGCTGGGCCTGCTGCTTTCGTTCATCAGGTAGGGTGGTTAGCAAAGCGACAAGCAGGTATCCGTTTTAATTGCTTTAGGTGGAAATCAAATCTTCGCAAGCCATTGAATGATTATGGCTGCAGAGAAAATCCCTAATCTGGCCCGGGACTTGCGTTTGCCTCTCCTAAAATTCGGGCCCGCGCGCGGCCCGGCAATCAGGGGGACAGCAAATGGGCAATCTCAACGAAATCTTCGATACCGGCCGCGAAACGCTGCGGGATGTCGAACGGCGCCTGGACATGCCGCGGCGCGAATTCCTGCAGTTCTGCGCCACGGTGGCCGCCACGCTGGGCCTGCCGGCCGGTGCCGAGGCGGCGGTGGCCAAGGCGATCGAGGCAGCCAGGCGGCCGTCGGTGATCTGGCTGCACTTCCAGGAATGCACGGGTTGTTCGGAGTCGCTGCTGCGCGCCGAGCACCCGACCCTGGAAAAACTCATTCTCGACGTCATTTCGCTCGACTACCACGAGACCCTCATGGCCGCCGCCGGCCACCAGGCCGAAGCGGCGCGCAAAGCCGCGATGAAGGCCAACAAGGGCAAGTACGTGCTGGTGGTCGAGGGTGCCATTCCGACCAAGGCCAACGGCATCTACTGCAAGATCGGCGGCCAGACCGCGATCGACATGCTCAAGGAATGCGCGGCCGATGCCGCCGCGGTGATCGCCATTGGCTCCTGCGCCTCCTGGGGCGGCATGCCATCGACGATCTCACCGCTATCGGATTCCAGCCCCACCGGATCGGCGGGCGTCGCGGAAATCCTCGGCAAACCGGTGATGACCATACCCGGCTGCCCGCCCAACCCCTACAACTTCCTTGCCGCCGTGGTGCACTTCCTCACCTTCGGCAAGTTGCCCGAACTCGACAAGCTGGGTCGCCCCAAGTTCGCCTACTCGCGCCTGATCCACGAAAACTGCGAGCGCCGCGCCCATTTCGACGCCGGCCGCTTTGCCATGGAGTTCGGCGACAGCGGCCACCGCCAGGGCTATTGCCTCTACAAGCTCGGCTGCAAGGGCCCCGAGACCTACGCCAACTGCTCGACCCTGGGCTTCGGTGATGCCGGCGAGAACAACTGGCCGGTCGGTTGCGGCCACCCCTGTATCGGCTGCTCGGAAAAGGGCGTCGGTTTCCAGAAGCCGATCCACCAGGTGGCCAAGATGCTCAATGTCACGCCGCCGCTGCAATACCCGCGCATCGTCGAAGCACAGGGCAAGGCGGCGTCCTTCGCCTCCGCTGCCGCCGTCGCGGCGGTGGCCGGTGCCGCTGCCGGCGCGGCGATCATGCTGACGCGCAACCTTGGTTTGTCGCATGCGGCCGAGGAAGCGGAACGCACGAAGGCCGCAAAGCCTGAAGACAAGGCCGGAGCCTGATCATGGGCACCCGGCGAGATTTTCTCAGGGGAGTCCTCGCGGGCGGAGCCGCAGCCACGGCCGGCGTCGTGTCGGCGCCGACTTTTGCACGGGAAACCCGGTCGCGGCCGCCGGAAGCGCTCGGCCTGCTCTACGACTCCACCCTCTGCGTCGGTTGCAAGGCCTGCGTCGCGGCCTGCAAGATGGCCAACAACAACCCGGCGGAGTTTTCCACGGTTGATCATCTGTGGGACACGCCACTCGACACCTCGGGTTACACCTTCAACATCATCAAGATGTACCGCAACGGCACCATGGACGCCAAGGACCAGGAGGTGAACGGCTTCGCCTTCATGAAGACTTCCTGCATGCACTGCGCGGACCCGTCCTGCGTCTCGGCCTGCCCGGTCTCGGCCATGACCAAGGATCCGGAAACCGGCGTGGTCGGCTACAACCCCGACAAGTGCATTGGCTGCCGCTACTGCGTTGCCGCCTGTCCCTTCGGCATCCCGAAGTACCAGTACGACTCGCCCACCGGCCGCATCGGCAAGTGCGAACTCTGCCGCCACCGTCACAAGGATGGCCACTACTCGGCCTGCGCCGAAGTCTGCCCGACCGGCGCCACGCTGTTCGGCAAGACCTCGGTCCTGCTGGCCGAGGCGAAGCGCCGGCTGGCGATGAAGCCCGGTGAAATGAACCGATTCCCGCGCGGTCATCTGCGCCATGCGCAGGAAAAGGCTTTGCAGGGCAAGCCCGACGGCAAGGGTGTGATGATGCGCGCCGGCTGGCGCGACGAGCCCGACCAGAGCTACGAGACCCGGGCCGGCACGTATCTGCCGCATGTCTATGGCGAGAAGGAGTACGGCGGCACCCAGGTGCTCAAGCTCTCCGGCGTCAATTTCGAGAAGCTCGGCATGCCGAATCTTGGACCGGACGCCGCGGCGGCGATGTCGGAAACCATCCAGCACAACCTCTACGGCAACCTGATCATGCCCTTCGCGGTGCTGGGCGCGATGACCTGGGTGGCCAGGCGCAATGTCAAACCCGAGGACGAGTCGTCCGGGCAGGGAGGTAAAGACCGTGGCCAATAATCATTACGCAGCACCGGCGCCGGTCGGCGGCGGCCTGGTCAATATCGTGACCCTGAGTTGCGGCGTGCTGATCGCGCTGATGGCGGCGATCCTGATGGTGCGCTTCCTCTTCGGGCTCGGCGCGGTGACCGCGCTCAACGACGGCTACCCGTGGGGCATCTGGATCGCGGTCGATGTGGTGATCGGCTCGGCCTTTGCCTGCGGCGGCTTTTCGGTGGCGATGCTGGTGTACATCTTCAACAAGGGCGAGTACCACCCGCTGGTTCGTCCGGCCCTGCTGGCCAGCCTGTTCGGCTACACGCTGGCCGGTGCCGGGGTGATGTTCGACCTGGGCCGCTGGTGGAATGTCTGGAACATGTTCTGGCCCTGGTCGATCAATCCGAATTCGGTGATGTTCGAGGTGGCGGTCTGCATCACGCTCTACATCGTGGTGATGTGGATCGAGTTCTCGCCCGTGGTTTTCGAGAAACTCGGCAAGGATGACGCCCGCCGCAAGGTCAGCAAGCTGATGTTCTTCATCATCGCGCTGGGCACCGTGCTGCCGATGATGCACCAGTCATCACTCGGTACGCTGCTGGTGGTGCTGGGAGGCCAGGTGCATCCGCTGTGGCAGACGCCGGCGCTGCCGTTGCTCTACCTGCTCTCGGCGATCTTCATGGGCTACGCGGTGGTGCTGTTCGAGTCCTGCCTGACCTCCACAGCCTATCGACGCAAGCTGGAAACCCACATGCTGACACCGATGGCGAAGATCATGCTCGGCGTCCTCGCGGTGTTCATCGTGGTCCGCCTCGGCGACGTGCTGATGCGCGGCACCCTTGGCCGGGCCGTCGAGCCCTCTGTGCAGGCCCTGATGTTCTGGCTGGAAATGGCCTGCTTCATCGCACCGCTGATCCTGATCGGTGCCGAGTCCAACCGCCGTAACCCGGCCCGGCTGTTCCTCGCCGGGGTGCTGCTGATGCTGGGTGGATCGCTGATGCGCCTTTCCGGCTTCCTCATCGGCTATGAGACCGGCGGCGATTTCAGCTACTTCCCGACGCTAGCCGAAGTGCTGGTCACCGCCGGCATGTTCGCCGTCGAGGTTCTCGGTTACATCATCATCACCCGTCGCTTTCCGGTACTGCCCCGGGAAGAACTGCAGGCAGTCAAATAAATAAATAGGGATGGAGACAGAAAAATGTCCAAGCGCGTAACGATAGATCCGATCACCCGTATCGAGGGCCACCTGCGCATCGACGTCGACGTGGATGGCGGCCGCGTCAGGAAGGCATGGTCCTCCGGCCAGATGTGGCGTGGCGTCGAACTGATCCTGCTCGGCCGCGACCCGCGCGACGCCTGGGCCATCACCCAGCGCATCTGCGGCGTGTGCACCACGGTGCATGCCATCACCTCGGTGCGTGCGGTGGAGAATGCCCTCAACATGGAAGTGCCGCTCAACGCCCAGTACATCCGCAACCTGATCATCCTGGCCCATGCGGTGCACGACCAGATCGTGCATTTCTACCACCTCTCGGCGCTCGACTGGGTCGATGTCACCTCGGCGCTCAAGGCCGATCCGGACAAGGCGGCCGCGCTGGGCGAGAGCCTGTCGTCGTGGAGCCTCAACAACAAGCACGAGATGCGCAAGACCCACGAACGGCTCAAGCACTTCGTCAATGGCGGCCAGCTCGGCATTTTCACCAACGGCTACTGGGGCCACCCGGCGATGAAGCTTTCGCCCGAAGTCAACCTGATGGCCGTCGCGCACTACCTGCAGGCGCTGGAAGTGCAGCGCAAGGCCAACAAGATCGTATCGATACTGGGCGCCAAGACCCCGCACATCCAGAACGTGGCGGTGGGCGGCGTCGCCAATCCGATCGCCACAGATTCGCAGGCGGTGCTGACCGTCGAGCGCCTGATGGCGATCAAGGGCTTCATCGACGAGCTTTCGGACTTCGTCAAGAACGTGTACCTGATCGACGTCGCCGCGGTCGGCGCCTTCTATGCCGACTGGACCAAGATTGGCAAGGGCGTCACCAACTACCTCGCGGTGCCGGACATCCCGCTCGATACCAAGGGCACCAAATTCGCCCTGCCCGGCGGTTTCATCGAAGGCGGCGACCTGGCCAAGTTCAAGCCATTCACCAAGTTCGGCGACGAGTACTTCACCAAGGGCGTCGAGGAATCGGTCAAGCATTCCTGGTACGACTACTCCAAGGGCGGCGCGCTGCATCCCTACCAGGGCGAGACCAAGCCCAACTACACCGACTTCAAGGACGACGCCAAGTATTCCTGGCTCAAGTCGCCGACCTTCTACGGCAAGGTGGCCCAGGTCGGCCCGCTGGCCCGCGTGCTGACCATGCTC
>JACRIX010000012.1 GCA_016215645.1 Rhodocyclales bacterium | reverse complement strand
TGCGATCCCGATCCTGATCGGGGTGAACCTGCTCACCTTCGCCCTGTTCTTCGTCGTCAATACGCCCGACGACATGGCGCGCATGCAGCTCGGCGTCAAGCGCGTGACGCCCGAGGCGATCGAGAAGTGGAAGGCCGAGCGCGGCTACGACAAGCCCCTGCTGTGGAATGCCAAGGCCTCCGGCAGCGCCACCGTCACCGACACCATCCTGTTCAGCAAATCGGTGCGCATGTTCGTCGGCGATTTCGGCCGCGCCGACGACGGCCGCGACATCGCCCGCGAAATCACCTCGCGCATGGGGCCCAGCCTCGCCATCGCCGTGCCGACCTTCATCCTCGGCCTGTTCGTGGCGATCTCGTTTGCCCTGCTGCTGGTCTTCTTTCGCGCCACGGCGCTGGATTTCGCCGGCGTGGTGCTGTGCGTGGCGATGATGTCGATCTCGGGTCTGTTCTACATCATCGGCGGTCAGTGGCTGGTGTCCAAGGTCTGGCACCTGGTGCCGATCTCGGGCTATGGCACGGGCCTCGACGCCACCAAGTTCCTGATCCTGCCGGTGATCATCGGCGTCTTCGGCGGCATTGGCGGCTCGACGCGCTGGTATCGCACCATCTTCCTCGAGGAGATCACCCGCGACTATGTGCGCACGGCGCGCGCCAAGGGCCTGCCCGAGCGCGTGGTGCTGTTCCGCCACGTACTGCGGAACGCGCTGATCCCGATCCTCACCGGCGTGGTGGTGGTGATCCCGACCCTGTTCATGGGCAGCCTGCTGACCGAGTCCTTCTTCGGCATCCCGGGCCTGGGCAGCTACACCATCGACGCCATCAACGCCCAGGATTTCGCCGTGGTGCGCTCGATGGTCTTCATCGGCTCGGTGCTCTACATCGTCGGCCTCCTGGCGACCGACATCTCGTACACGATCGCCGATCCGCGGGTGCGCCTGCAATGATTCAGCCGGTACTGCTCTGGTCGGATGCACTGCTCTTCGTACTGATTGCGGCAATTATTGGGTTGGTGCTCTGGGCGCGGCGCGAGGACAACCTCCGCGCGGCCTGGGGCCGGGTGCTGCGGGACGGCGTGGCAATGTCGGCGGCGACGGTGCTGGCGGTGTTCGTCGTCATCGGCCTGCTCGATTCGCTGCACTACCGCGCGCGTCTGGATTCGAAACCCGGCGAGCCGGTGCGCTACGCGGTCGAAGTTACATCGGCGCTCGACGCGCTGCTTTCCGACCTGCGGCTCAAGGGCGAGAAGACCTACTCCGCGCCATTGGCGACGCACCTGTATGCCAAGGAAGCGATCGGAGATTCGGCAAACCGCGACTTCCCGCGCCTCAAGCACGGTGGGGCACATCTTGGCGCGGACCTCGATGCGCATGGCAGCGACATCGCCAAGCGCGTACTGCTCGGTGTCGTCGTTGGCTGCGCACTCTGGTGGCTCTTGCGTTTGCTGCTGCACCGGCTGCGGCGGCCCAACGGCATGGCCATCGATGCCGTGCTCCACACCCTGCTGCCGATCCTGCTGCTGGGCGGCGCGATGACGGCGCTGGCCGCCGGCTACCACGTCTTCGGCACCGACAAGGTGGGCCAGGACGTGCTCTACCTGTCGCTGAAGAGCATACGCACGGGCCTGCTGATCGGCACCCTGACCACGCTGGTGATGCTGCCGCTGGCGGTGCTGCTGGGCATCCTCGCCGGTTACGTTGGCGGCTGGGTCGATGACCTGATCCAGTACCTCTACACCACGCTTTCCTCGATTCCCGGCGTGCTGCTGATCGCCGCCGCGGTGCTGATGATGCAGGTGATCATCGACACCCATCCGCAGTGGTTCGCCACCTCGGCCGAGCGCGCCGATGCGCGCCTCTTGGCGCTGTGCCTGATCCTCGGCATGACCAGCTGGACCGGCGTGGCGCGACTGCTGCGCGGCGAGACGCTGAAACTGCGCGAACTCGAATTCGTCCAGGCGGCGCAGGCCTTCGGCGTCGGCCGCTTCGCCATCATGGGCCGCCACATCCTGCCCAACCTGATGCACATCGTGCTGATCGCACTGGTGATGGATTTTTCCGGCCTGGTGTTGGCCGAAGCCGTGCTGTCCTACGTTGGCGTCGGCGTCGATCCGAGCACGATCTCATTCGGCACCATGATCAACACGGCGCGCATGGAGCTGGCGCGCGAACCCATGGTCTGGTGGTCGCTGCTGGCCGCCTTCGGCTTCATGTTCGCCCTGGTGCTCGCCGCCAACCTGTTCGCCGACGCCGTGCGCGACGCCTTCGATCCGAGGCTGGCGAAATGAACGTGCTGTCGGTCCGCGATCTGGCGATCCACATCCCCCAAGGGGACTTGCTGCGCGGCGTTGGCGCGGCACGACCGGTCGACGGCATCAGCTTCGACATCGCCGCCGGCGAGTGCTATGCATTGCTCGGCGAATCCGGATGCGGCAAGTCGATGACGGCGCTGGGCCTGATGCGCCTGCTGCCGCCCGGCGCGCGCGCGGCCAGCGGCACGGTCAGTTTCGCCGGCCGCGAGCTGCTGGCGCTGCCCGAGGCCGGCATGCGCGAGTATCGCGGCGGCCAGGTGGGCATGATCTTCCAGGAGCCGGCGACCAGCCTGAATCCGGTACTCAGCGTCGGCCGCCAGATCATCGAGGCGCTGGAGCTGCATTCGGCCTTGCGCGGCGAGCAGGCGCGCGAACGCGCGGAACAGTTGCTCGACCAGGTCGGCATCCCCGACGCGAAGCGCCGGCTGGACGAATTTCCCTTCCAGCTTTCCGGCGGCCTGCGCCAGCGCGTGATGATCGCCATCGCCCTGGCCGGCGCGCCGCGCCTGCTGATCGCCGACGAGCCGACCACGGCGCTCGACGTCACCATCCAGGCCCAGGTGCTGGACCTGCTCGACGAGCTGCGGCGCACGCAAGGCATGGCGCTGTTGCTGATCACCCACGACCTCGGCGTGGTGGCGCGCATGGCCGATCGCATCGGCGTCATGTATGCCGGCCAGCTGGTGGAGGAGGCCTCGCGCGCTGCCTTCTTCGCGCGGCCGGCGCATCCCTATTCGGTGCGCCTGTTCGCCGCCCTGCCCGACGCCGAGCGGCGCGGCGGGCGCCTGGCCACCATCCCCGGCAGCGTGCCGCCGGCCGATACGCTCTACCCCGGTTGCCGCTTCGTCGAACGCTGCGGCGAAGCACGGGAGGAGTGCGGCAAGGCGCCACCGCCCTGGCGCGAACTTGCCGACGGCCAGCGCGTGCGCTGCGTCCTGGCCGATGCCGCGCCCGCGGTTGCCGCGGGAGTCGGCGCTGATGACACGCCGATTTCCGGTGCCGAAAAGCCCCTGCTGGCGGTCGACGACCTCAAAGTGCATTTCCCGATCCGCCGAGGCATCCTGCAGCGCGCTGTCGGCGCCGTTCGCGCTGTCGATGGCGTGTCGCTGCAGCTGCTGCCCGGGCGCACCCTGGCCCTGGTCGGCGAATCCGGCTGCGGCAAGACCACCGCCGGCAAGGCCATGCTGCAACTGATCCGGCCCACGGCCGGCCGCGTGCAGCTCGACGGCCTGGAGATCACCACGCGTTCGACCGCCGAGCTGCGGCCGCTGCGCGCCAAAATGCAAATGGTATTTCAGGACCCCTTCGCCTCGCTTAATCCCCGCCTGCGCGTCGGCGAGATCATCGCCGAGGGCATGCGCGCCCTGGGCACGGTGGGTGGCGATACCTCACAGCGCGTCGCCGAACTGCTGGAGAAGGTCGGCCTGCGGGCCGAGATGGCCAATCGCTATCCGCACGAGTTTTCCGGTGGCCAGCGCCAGCGCATCGCCATCGCCCGCGCCCTGGCGGTGAAGCCCAGCGTGCTGATCTGCGACGAGCCGACCTCGGCGCTGGATGTTTCGGTGCAGGCGCAGATCCTCAACCTGCTCGCCGACCTGCAACGCGAGCTGCAACTGGCCTACCTCTTCATCACCCACAACATCGCGGTGGTGGATTACCTGGCGCACGATGTGGCGGTGATGTACCTCGGCCGCGTGGTCGAGTCCGGCAGTGCGGAAGAGGTCTTGCGCCACCCGCGCCATCCCTACACCAGGGCCCTGCTGGCCGCCGTGCCGCGAGTCGATGGCCTGCGCAGCGAGGTGGCCAAGCTGGTCGGCGACATGCCTTCGGCGGCGAAGCCGCCGGCGGGCTGCCATTTTCATCCGCGTTGCCCGATCGCTGGCGAGGGATGCCGGCGCGACTATCCGGGCGAGACCCGCGTCGGTGCGACGCAGGTGGTGCGCTGCTTCAAGGCCGGCTGAGCCGCTTCCTGCGGCGCCTCAGCGCTTCTTTGGCTTGACCACGGGCTTGCGGATCTTTGCCGTCACCGCGCCCTTCTTCGGTTTGCCTCCGGGCTTCA
This sequence comes from Rhodocyclales bacterium, assembly GCA_016215645.1. GTDB lineage: Bacteria > Pseudomonadota > Gammaproteobacteria > Burkholderiales > Rhodocyclaceae > Sulfuritalea. Next base: position 37,124 of record JACRIX010000012.1, on the reverse strand, counting down.
TGGTCTTGCCCTTCTTTGCCTTGACCGCCTTGGGCGGGCTGGCCGGTGTTTGCGGCAGGCGCGCGGCGAGGGCGTCGTGGCCGACGGCGTCCTTGCCCGGCACCAGCAGGGCGAAGCCCGGCACCACCTTGGTCCTGGCGTTGATGCCGTTCAACTGCTTGAGGCGAACCAGAGTCAGGCCGTAGCGCCTGGCGACGGCGTCGAGCTTCTCGCCCTTTTTCAGGTTGTGGGTGAACCAGGCGGAGAGCGGCTTGTCCTGGGCCTCGTGGCTCTGCAGGTTGGCGAGGAAGGTCTGCACCTTGTCCGCCGGCAGCACCAGCGGGCTGTTCGCCGCGCTGGGCATCACCGGGCGGCTGTAGGCGGGATTGAGCGCGATGAACTCCTCGACCGGGATTTCCGCCAGGCGCGCGGCGAGCGCGATGTCCATGTTCTCGCTGCGCTCGACGGTGGCGAAATAGGGCCGGTTGGGGATCGGGTCGAGCGTGATGCCGAACACTTGCGGCTGGGCGATGATGTTCTTGATCGCCTGCAGCTTGGGCACGTAGTAGGCGGTCTCGACCGGCATCTTCAGGCTCAGGTAGTCGGTCGGCAGGCCTCGGGCCTGGTTCTTCGCCACGGCGCGGGCCACGGCGTTTTCACCCCAGTTGTAGGAGGCCAGGGCGAGGTGCCAGTCGCCATGCATCTCGTAGATGGTCTGCAGGTAGTCGAGCGCGGCGCCGGTCGAGGCGACGATGTCGCGACGCTGGTCGAACCAGGCGTTCTGCTGCAGCTTGTAGGTCTTGCCGGTGGCGGGAATGAACTGCCACATGCCCAGCGCGCGCGCCGAGGAATAGGCCAGCGGATTGAAGGAACTCTCGACCACCGGCAGCAGCGCCAGTTCGGTCGGCATGCCGCGCTTTTCGAGTTCGTCGACGATGTGGTGCAGGTAGCGCCGGCTGCGCTCGAAGATGCGCTTCAGCAGGTCGGGGCGATTCAAATACCAGGCCTGGCGGTCGGCCACCAGCGGACTATTGAGGTCCGGCATGGAAAAGCCGTTGCGCATCCGTTGCCAGAGGTCGTCGGGCGGCGTGGTGAGGTCGATGGTCGGCATCGGCGGCAGTTCGTCGCGTACTTCCTGCGAGGGGTCGGGCAGGCGTGGTACGGCTGGCGTCGGCACGTTCGGCGGTACCGGGGCAAAGCCGCCCGGTGCCGATCTGCCGAGTTCGGCACTCAATTGCAAGGAGTGCTCGGCGCGCGCCGGGACAATCAGCAGAAGCAGCAGGGTGACGGCACAGAGGAACAGACGCATGGGCTGGAATCGGCACCACGAGGGGTGCGCATGAAGGCGGCGCATCTTAGCAGACCGACGGGCCTTCCGCCGGCCGGGTGCCACGCTCAAATCGTCAGGCCCGTGGCCTGCTGGCGTAGCGAAACCAGTTCATTCCTGTCGCTTTGGCCGATCCGTCCGAACTTGTTGCGTCCGATCTGTTCGCGCTTGACGGCAACATTCAATCCCGGGACGATCCACTCGGTCCGGGTTTGTTGCGAGCCATGCGTGGTGTTCCAGCCGTTGCCCTCGATCCGGAAGCAATCGAAGCGGCCCGCCGGGACAGTGATGATTTCGCGTTTTGCGATATGCATATCGAAATAGACATTCGACGTCGTTCCGCCCTGGGTGCGGCGAAAGGCGGCCGTCCATTTTCTCCCCACCTGGAGTTCGGCAGGGGTCCATTGCACGGGTGAATCGAACAGGACCGGGCCGTTCTTGATCAGATTGCCCATCAGGTCGACGATGAGCATGCCGCCATTGAGTTCCACCCGGTCTTCGTCAATGTCTATGCGCGTCACCCGGGCGGCGCGGGTGTTTTCCTCGATGCCGGTGAGGATGTCGGTCTGTCGCATGACGAAGGTGTCACCCACCGTGAATACACGGCCGAGCGGGAAGCGTCCCGCCGAATAGGGGTTGTCGGACGGCGGGATGAGTTGCGGCACCTCGATGCCGGCGCGTATCTCGATCAGATGGATACGTCCCCCCGTGGCGGTGGCAAGTGCCTTCGGTTCCGCGTGCTTGGCGGCGGCCAACGCCTCATCGCGGCGCTGTGCCTCCTGCCGGAATTGCTTTTCAAGTGCCAGGCGCTCGGCTTCAATCCGCTCCCGCTCGGCACGCTGCTGTTCCGCGAGGCGGGCGTCCTCCGCTCGGCGCTGCTCGGCCAGCAGGGCTTCCTGTTCCTGCCGTTTGCGTTCGGCGGCTGCACGTTCGCGTTCGAGGCGCAGCGCGGCTTGCCGCTTCGCCTGTTCGTCCAGGTTGCGCTGGGCTTCGCGCAGTTGCTGGTCCTCGCGTTGCTTGCGCTCCAGCGCCAGGCGCTGTTCGTCCTTGACTCGCAGTTCGTCGCGTCGCCGGCGTTCTTCAGCCAGACGCTTCTCGTCGGCGAGGCGCTTCTCCTCAGCAAGGCGCTGTTCTTCGGCGAGTCGTTGCTTCTCCCGTTCCTGGCGTTGCTTCTCCCGTTCCTGGCGTTGCTGCTCGACGCGCTGCCTTTCCTCCGCCGCACGCTGCTCGACTTCCGCCAGCAAGCGCGTCAGGCGCAACTGGGCGATTTCCGCGAATCGGCCATTGGGGAAATTGCGCAGGTAGGAGGTCCAGTCATCGAGCTTTTTGGACGCCTTGATGCGGGTCCATTCGCTGATGTCGGCCTCGACCTGCTTTTCCATTTCGCTTTCACTGAGCTTCTTCTGCCCTTCGCTGAACAGATAGACGTCCCCTTCCAGCGATGTCGTCTCCCACGGCACCTGGGCGCCTTGCGAGGCGAGGCGCACATTCAGGCGCACGCGCTTGAGCGCATCTTCGAGGCGGGTGCTGTGGTGCGACAGTTCGCGCACCAGGTTTTCCGTATAGAGCCCGTTCGCGCCGTCGCCGTCCGAGGCCACGTTGCCGGGCGAGGTTGCATAGGCGAGCAGGCTGCCGACCGGGGCATCGAACTGGGAAAGTCCCTTGTGTTCGGGCCGGTAGCCGCTGCCAAAGGGATTGTTGCGGCAGGCATCGAGGATGACGATGTGGGTCTTGTCCTTCGCGGCGCTGAGCTGGCCCAGCAGCAGGCCGAGATCGACGCAACGCTGCTTCATGTGCTCCTGCCTTTCGACAATGGCGTCGACCGGCAGAAGGTAGTTGCGCCACTCCAACTGGGCGCCGTGGCCGGCATAGTAAAAAATGATCTGCCGGATATCGGAACGCTTGGCGGCGGCGCCAAAGCGTTCGATCGCCGTTGTCATGTCCTGGCGCGTGGCGTTGAACAGCGAATCGACCGTGAATCCGGCGCGCGTGAGCAGGGTCGTTACGGCCTTGGCATCGTTGACCGGATTGCCCAGGGGCGAGGAGGGATAGTCGCTGTTGCCGATGACCAGGGCCAGGCGCGAGGGATCGGGCCCGGGTTTGCCCTGCGTCCAGGCCGGACGATAGGCGAGGACGGGGGGCAGTGAGGCGAGTGCCTGGATGAAGCGGCGGCGTGTGGTCATGGCGGCGAATCGATGGTGTTCAAAAGCGGTTCTTCCATTCGCGGATCGCGGCGAAGGTTTCCACGTCATCCGCCGGTGCATGGCCGAGCCGCGACGCGGCGGCGCTGCGCACAGCCGGGGCATCCCAGCGCATGAAGGGGTTGGTTTCGAGTTCGATGCCGATGCGCGTCGGTATGGTCGGTCGATGCGCGGCGCGCGCGGCGGCGACATCCTCGCAGCGCCGTTGCACGGCGATGCTGCCGGGCTCGACGGCGGAGGCAAAACGCAGGTTGCCTTGCGTGTATTCATGGGCGCAATACACAAGAGTCGGCGCTGGCAGCACGGCGAGTCTGGCCAGCGAGCCCTGCATCTGTGCCGGCGTGCCTTCGAAGAGTCGTCCGCAACCGGCGCCGAACAGGGTGTCGCCGCAGAACAGGGCGCCGGTCCCGGCGAGACTTGGGCCATAATAGGCGAGGTGGCCGCGGGTGTGGCCAGGCACGGCGAGAACGTCGAATTCGACCCCGATGCCGGGCACCGTGATGTGTTCGCCGCCGGCCAGTGCGTGGGTCACGCCGGCGATGTTTTCGGCGGCGGGTCCGAATACCGGAACGGCTTCGGTGGCCAGCAGTTCGGCGATGCCGCCGACATGGTCGCCGTGGTGGTGGGTGGCGAGGATGGCGCAAAGGCGGTCGCCGCTGTGCGCCAGATGCTGCAACACCGGCGCGGCGTCGCCCGGGTCGACTACGGCAACCCGGCCGGCGGCGCGCAGCAGCCAGATGTAGTTGTCGTCGAAGGCGGGCAGGGCAAGGATTTCAGTCATGCGGGAATTTTCTCCCAACGGGGCAGGATGTCAATTCAGGGATTCGAGGACTGGCTGACGTCGCCGGCCGGACAGTATGTGCTCAACTGGGAACAGGTGAAGCACGACGAGCTGGTCGCCGACATCTTCGGCTTCAACGCCGTGCAGCTTTCGCTGCCGGGCCATGACTTCCTGCGCGCCAACCGCATGCCCTTGCGCTTTCGCTGCGACGACGGTCGTTACGACGGCGTCGCCGAGCTGCGCTCCGACCTGCACTATCTGCCGCTCGCCAATAACAGCATCGACCTCGTGGTGATGCCGCATACCCTGGAATTCGACGCCAATCCGCATCAGGTGCTGCGCGAGGTCGAGCGCGTGCTGGTGCCCGAGGGCCACGTCATCGTCACCGGCTTCAATCCCTTCAGCCTGTGGGGGGCGCGGCGCAAGCTGTCGCGGCGCGAGGCGCTGCCGCCGTGGCGCGGCGCCTACCTCAGCGTACCGCGCCTGAAGGACTGGTTCTCGCTGCTCGGCTTCGAGATGCAGGCCGGCTTTTTCGGCTGTTACGCGCCGGCCGTGACCCAGGAGAAGTGGCTGCGCCGCTTTCAGTTCATGGATGTCGCCGGCGACCGCTGGTGGCCGATCGCCGGCGCCGTGTATGTGGTGCAGGCGGTCAAGCGCCAGGCCGGCATGCGCCTGATCACGCCCGCCTGGCATGACCGCAAGCTGCGCGCCAAGGCGCTGGTTTCGATTGTTCAAAAAGTGGACCAATGATAGAAATATTTACCGACGGTGCCTGTAGCGGCAACCCTGGCCCGGGTGGCTGGGGGGCGATCCTGCGCAGTGGCGCCACGGAAAGGGAATTGTTCGGCGGTGAACGCCTGACCACCAACAACCGCATGGAAATGATGGCCGTGATCGAGGCTCTGCGCGCGCTGAAGAAGCCCGTGGCGGCGAAGGTGCATACCGATTCGCAGTATGTGCAGAAGGGCATCAGCGAATGGATACACGGCTGGAAGCGGCGCGGCTGGAAGACGGCCGGCAAGGATCCGGTGAAGAACGAGGATCTGTGGCGCGAGCTGGATCGCCTTGCCGCGCAGCACGACATCGAATGGATCTGGGTGCGCGGCCATGCCGGGCATCCGGAGAACGAACGTGCCGACGCCCTGGCGCGGCGTGGTGTGGAACAGGTGAGGGCAGGAACATGAGAAAAGTCATCCTCGATACCGAGACCACGGGCCTGGATTTCCGCACCGGCGACCGCGTAGTCGAGATCGGCTGTGTCGAACTGGTCGGGCGCCGGCTCACCGGCCAGCGTTTCCACGCCTACCTCAACCCCGGTCGGCCGGTGGCTGACTCGGAGCGCATCCATGGCCTCTCCGACGACTTCCTCGCCGACAAGCCGAAGTTCGCCGAGATCGTCGGCGAGTTCGCCGACTTCATCCGCGGCGCCGACCTCGTCATCCACAATGCGGCCTTCGACGTCGGCTTCCTCGACAACGAACTGGGCCTGCTCGACCGCGAGGGCATTGCCCAGACCTGTGGCGAGGTGATCGACACGCTGCGCATGGCGCGCGAGATGCGCCCGGGGAAGAAGAACAATCTCGATGCGCTGTGCAACGAATTCGGCGTAGACAATTCCAGCCGGCAGGTGCATGGCGCGCTGCTCGATGCCGAGCTGCTGGCCGAGGTGTACCTGGCCATGACCCGTGGCCAGAATTCGCTGGAAATCGCCTTCGACAGCCCGGCGACGATGCTGGCGCCGGGCGCGGTTCGGCAGCGTCCGCCGCTCACGGTGTTGCGTGCCAGCGAGGCGGAACTCGCCGAGCATGCCCGCGTGCTCGCCGAAATCGGCAAAGAGAGCAAGGGGCATTGCCTGTGGGCGACGCTGGACGGCGCGCCCGCGGCATGAGAGACGACCCTAGTCGCGCGCGCGCTCCAGCCAGGTCAGGACCGTGGCGAAAAGTGCGTCCGGACCGAAGGGTTTGGTGATGAAGTCGTTCATGCCGGCGGCGAAGCAACGCTCCCGGTCCTCGGTAAACGCGTTCGCCGTGATCGCCACGATCGGAATTTTCCGGCAGTGCTCCATGGCGCGGATCCGGCGCGTCGCCTCGATGCCGCCCATCACCGGCATCTGCATGTCCATCAGGATCAGCGCGTAGTCCCGGTTCGACGCCAGCGCCACGGCGACGTCGCCGTCTTCCGCCGGGTCGACGTCGAGTCCGGCCTGGCTTAGCAGCAGGGTGGCGATCTCCCGGTTCAAGGCGTCGTCGTCGACCAGCAGGATGTGCCTGCCGGCGAACTTGACGCGCAGCCGCTGCTCGGCACCGAACTCCGTGTCCGCGGGCGCAGCGACGCCGGCCTCTCCGCTGCGCCGCAGCCTGGCGGTGAACCAGAAGGTGCTGCCGACGCCGGGCACGCTGTCGACTCCGGCGCTGCCGCCCATCAATTCCGCGAGCCGCCGCGTGATGGCAAGTCCGAGGCCGGTGCCACCGTACTTGCGCGTGGTCGAATTGTCGGCCTGCTCGAAGATCGAGAACAGGCGCGCACGCGCCACCGGATCGATGCCGATGCCGCTGTCCTGGACCTCGAAACGCACCAGCACGCCCTCGGGCGATTCCTCCTGCATGCGCACGCGCAGCGCGATCGAGCCGCGCTCGGTAAATTTCACGGCATTGCTGGCGTAATTCAGCAGTGCCTGCTGCAGGCGCGTCGGGTCGCCGAGCAGCATCGTGGGCGGGGGACGTTCGGTGACCGCGATCGAGAGGCCCTTCTCGCGGGCGCGCTCGGCGAGCAAGCCGGCGACCTGGTCTGCAATTGCCGCCGAATCGAGCGCCGTCTCTTCAAGCTGCAGCTTGCCGGCCTCGATCTTGGATATGTCGAGGATTTCGTTGATCACGGTGAGCAGGTGTTCGCCGGCCGTCTGGATCTTGTCCAGGCGGTCCGCCTGGGTCGGGCTTGCGCCGGCACGCTGGAGCAGGCTGGTCATGCCGAGGATGGCATTCATCGGCGTGCGGATCTCGTGGCTCATGTTGGCGAGGAAGGCGCTCTTGGCGATGCTCGCAGCTTGCGCGGCCTGGGTGGACTCGGCCAGCGCGGCGGTGCGCTTGCGCACCAGTTCCTCAAGGTGGTCGCGATGGCGTTCGAGTTCGGCGGCGATGCGCTTCTTTTCCGTGATGTCCTGGATTACACCGAAGACGACCCGCTCGGCGGGGTCATACACTGCCTGCGAGTGGATGTCGCGGAGCTCGCCGTTGTCGGCGCGGCGAATGCGGAACTCGACGTCATAGGTTGTGCCGCGCTCGATCAGGTCCTTCATGGCCGCGTCGAGCCGGGGCCGCTCCTCGAACAGCGGAATCGGCTTGACCGCGGCATAGTCGAGCTGCGTCTGCGCCAGTCCATACAGGCGCGCCGCGCCTTCCGAGGCGACCATGGTGCCGCTGTCGAGGTGCAGCTCCCAGTTGCCGGAGCCCGCGGCCAGTTCGGCGCGACGCAGTCTGGCTTCGCTGGCGCTCAAGGCCTGCATGGCCAGCTCGCGTTCGGTGACGTCGGTATAGGTGGTGACGAAGCCACCCCCGGGCAGGGGATTGCCCACTACTTCGATGATGCGGCCGTTGGGCCGGGTGCGGGTGAAGCGGTGCGGCTTGAAGTCCCTGGCCAGGGCGATCATTTCGCGAACCTTGGCCTCGATGTCGCAGGGGCCGTAGTCGCCGCGTTCGGCGTTGTAGCGGATGAAGGCCTCGAAGGAGGCGCCGGTGTGCGCCATCTCGCGCGGGAAGTCGAGCACGTCGCAGAACTTGTCGTTCATCGCGGTCATGTGCAGGTTCTCGTCCACCACGCTGATGCCCTGCGAGATGTTGTCCAGCGTGGCTTGCAGGACGCGCCCCCGGCGCTCGATCTCGCGCGTGGCGCGCTTTTCCTGGGTGATGTCGCGCGCCGTGCCGTGATAGCCGAGGAAGCGGCCGTCCTCGTCGTGGTGTGGTGCGCCATGCACGGAGATCCACATTTCGTTGCCGGACGCGTCGCGCAGGGGATAGTTCAGTTCGAAGGGTTCGCGCGCCTCCAGTTGGCGACGATGAGCCTGCCATTGCTCGGATGTCAGCGCGGCCGGGCTGATCTCCCAGCGGGTACGACCGAACACCTGCTCCGTCGGCGGCAGCCTGGCGCCGATGTCGGCGGAGAGCCCGGTGAGTGAGACCAGACGTGCCTGCGCATCCTGTTCCCAGAACCAGTCCGACGATAGTTCGGCCATTTCGCGGAAGCGTTGCTCGCTGCGGCGCAGGTCGTGCGTCCTGCGCGTGGCCAGCCGCTCGGCCTCGCCGCGCGCCTGCGCCAGGGCGAGGTAGAGCGCGGCCAGCAGCAGGCTGATCAGCATGCCGGCGGCGGCAACCAGCGCCGGGTCCGTTTCCGGCGTGGTGCGCGGCCAGTCCCTTCCGGCCGTCTGGCGAATTTCCCACAGGCGGTCGCCAACCGGGATGATGACCGCCGCCGTCCGCGGCGGGCCCGACATTGCCTTGCCGTCGCAGCGCGCGGTGACCGGCCGCAGGAGCGGCTGCGGTGCGGACGTGTCTCCGGCGACCGGCGTCGACCCGGCGCTCAGGTCATCGATGGCGATGCACAGGCCGTCAAGGTAGGGAGCGGCAAACACATCGCTCAGAATCGCCTTTGCATCGAGCGAGACTCCGGTCAGGCCGACGAAGGCGGCGCGCCGCTGGTCGATGCTGTCTGTCGGCACTCCGTGACGGTATACGGGCGCGCGCAGCACCAGACCGAGTTCGCCGCGGTTCGTCTGGATCAACTGGAAGGGCGCGGAGAGGCTGATTCCGCCGGTATCGCGGGCGCTGAGGAAGGATTCGCGATTCACTGGCTGGCTCAGCACATCGAGGCCAAAGGCGCGTCGGTTGGTTTCGAACGGTTCGATGTATTCGATGACGAAGTGTTCGTCACCGCCAGTCGCGGGATGGATCTCGAAGTCCGGGTAGCCCTGGCCGTTGGTGCTCTTGTCGCGGCGCACGCGGGCGACGAAGGCCTCGCGCTCGGTGGCGCGCAGCCAGCGCGTGAAATGCACGGCGCGAACGCCCGGTATGCGCAGATGGGTGCGCAGGTTTTCGTAGTAGTTCCGGAACTCGCTTCGATCGATGCGTTCCGACGCCAGGAACAATCCCTGGATGCCGACCACCAGCCCCCGCAGTTCGTCGATGCGGCGTTGCAGGTCGCCCTGGAGCTGGGTGAAGCTGGCCTCGAAGTGTCGGCGCTCGTCTTCCTGACGCTGGGACTCGGCCTGACGCCAGTAGGCGAGGCTGGCGACAATTCCGATTGCCAGTACCAGACCGGCGATCGCGAACGGCGTTCGCAACGCATGCCGCAACCACGCCCGCGGTCCGGGCGCGGCGCCCGTCTCGTCTGCGGCGGTGGCCGTATTCCCCCGCATGATCTCCCCCGGATTTTCATTATCTCTGGTGGCCCATTATGCTCCCGGTGCCAATCGTCCGGCCGGCCACGGTCGCTTGAGGCACAATCGCAGCTTTCGAAATCGCGGAGTCCGTTGCCATGCGCCTTGCCCTGCTGATCCATCTGCTGGGAGTCATCGTCTGGATAGGCGGGATGTTCTTCGCCCACGTCTGCCTGCGTCCGGTGGCCGCCGAGCAATTGCCGCCACCGCAGCGCCTGCCGCTGCTGTCGGCCATCCTCGGCCGCTTCTTCAATGCGGTGACGATGGCCGTGATTGCGATCCTCGCGACCGGCCTGTGGCGGTTCGGCGAGGTTGCCGGCACGCACATTCCCTGGCGCTGGCACGCCATGGCCGGTATCGGCACGGTGATGATCGTGATCTATGCGCTGATCCTGCTGCGCTTTCATCCCCGGCTCAAGGCGGCGGTTGCGGCGCAGGACTGGCCGGCAGGCGGCGCAGCGATGGATGTGATCCGGCCCCTGGTGCTGGTGAATCTGATCCTCGGCACGGTGACGGTGGTCATTGCGCTGCTGGGTAGCTGAACGTCGGCGCCGATGCAGCCGCTGCGCAGCAGGGCGGTCGAGCAAAGCCTACTGGCGTGGCGGGCGGTGCGCTCTCAGCAGGGCCAGGGCGGCCGGAAAATCGAAGGCCGCCAAGCGATTCGCCAGTTCGCCGGCCGCAGCGTTGCCCAATGCGGCATCGAACGCGGGTCGGCGGGATTCGAACAGGTCCCCGGCGGCCGTGTCGTCGCATTCCAGCAGGGATTCGAGATCGCTTAGCAGCGAGGCTGAGGCCGCTTCCAGGATGGTGCCCGAAACAACCGGCGACAGCGCCGATTCGATGCGCGTGAATTCCGCCTGGAGCGCGACCAGGGCCGCGCGGTGGATGTCCTCCGCTGGCACGGTCCCCCCGGTTGCGCGAAGCTGGGATTCGAGATGCCCGGCAAGTCGCGAAATTTCGTCGGCGCCCAATGTTGCCGCGACGCCTTTGAGGCCATGGGCATGGTTCCTTGCCGTCGCGCCATCGCCGGCTTCCAGGCTCGCGGCCAGCCCGCCGAGCGTAGTGGCATGGCCGGCAACGAATTTGCGCAGAAGTTCCAGATAGCGCCCATTCCTGCCGAGTAGTACGCGCAGTCCGCGCGACAAATCCAGGCCGGGCAGCGCGGCCAGTTTTTCGAGAGTCGTCGTATCGGCTTCCTGAAGCAGCGGCGGCGCGGCGTCGGGCGCTTTCCGGCCGCTGGCCGCGCGCTGCGGCAACCACTTTTCGAGCGTTGCGTACAACTGTTCCGGATCCACCGGCTTGGCGACGAAATCGTTCATGCCCGCCGCGAGGCAGCGTGCGCGATCGTCGCTGAAGGCATTGGCCGTCATTGCGACGATGGGTAGATCGCCGCCCTCTGGCAGGGCGCGGATCGCCAGGGTGGCTTCGATACCGTCCATTTCAGGCATCTGTATGTCCATCAGGATCAGGTCGTAGCCACCGACGCGGGCCTTGTCCACCGCGACCCGGCCATCGCCGGCGGTATCGGCGACCAGGCCGACACTGCTCAATACTTCAAGCGCCACTTCGCAGTTGAGCGGATTGTCCTCGGCGAGCAGGATGCGCGCGCCGTGAAAGCTGCTGTGCAGGCGGTGCGTGTTCGTCGCCACCGGCGCGGGGACGGCGTGTAGCGTGCCTGCCGCGTGTCCCAGGCGGGCAGAAAACCAGAAGCAGCTGCCCTGGCCCGGAACGCTATCCACACCGACGGAGCCGCCCATCAATTCCGCCAGCCGCCGGGTGATGGCGAGGCCGAGGCCGGTGCCGCCGTACCGTCGCGTGGTCGACGAGTCGGCCTGCTCGAAGATATGGAACAGCCGTGCTTGCTGTTCCGGCGCGATGCCGATGCCGGTATCGGCAACTTCGAACTTCAGCAGCAGATCGTTCGCCGTCGTATCAAGGATGCGGGCACGCAGTTCGATGCGACCTCGCGCCGTGAACTTGGCGGCATTGGCGGCGTAGTTCAGCAAAGCCTGGCGCAGCCTGGTCTCGTCGCCACGCAGCAGCGGCGGCAGTTCGGCGATGTCGATGCTCAGCGCGATGCCCTTGTCGCGCGCCGCCTGGCCAATCAGCGTGGCAACATTGTCGAACAGCGAGGCCGGGGCAAACTCGACATTCTCAAGCTGTATCCGGCCGGCCTCGATCTTGGACAGGTCAAGAATGTCGTTGATGATGTTCAGCAGGTGACGGCCGGCGCCGTCGATGCGCTTCAGGCGTTCGGCCTGTCGATCGTCAACGCTGTCCTGGCGCAACAGGTAGGTAAGGCCGAGGATGGCGTTCATCGGCGTCCGAATCTCGTGGCTCATGTTGGCGAGGAACGCGCTTTTGGCGTGGTTGGCCGCCTCGGCCTGCTGCTGCGCTTCCGTGAGTTCCCGGGTACGCAAGGCAACCAGGTCTTCAAGGTGGTTGCGGTGGGCGTCCAGTTCCTGCCCCAGGCGCTTGTGTTCGGTGACGTCGTCCTTGATCGCAACATAGTGGCTGATATGGCCGTCGGCAAGGCGCAAGGGCGTGATGATGGCGAATTCAACGTAGTCTTCGCCGTTCTTGCGGCGATTCACGAATTCGCCTTTCCAGGTGCGTCCGGCGCTCAGCTCGGCCCACATCACGACATAGGTTTCCGGCGGGGTATTGCCGGAACTCAGCAGACGCGGGTTCTGTCCGATCAGTTCCTGGCGCGCATAGCCGGTGGCCGCAAGGAAGGCCTCATTGACGTATTCGATGCGCGCGTCCAGGTCGGTGATGACAATGCTCTCCGGACTCTGCTCCACGGCCAGCGAGAGCTTGCGCAGCAACGTCTCGGTGCGCCGGCGCTGGACGATGCGCCAGATGTCGTTGGCAATCAGTTGCACGGTTTCGCGATCCTGATCGTCATAGGTGGTGTCCTTGTTGCCGACGCCGGCCAGCATCATCACGCGGCCGTTTTCAATCACCGGAACGGTGATGAAGCGCGCCAGCGCGGCGTGCCCCGGCGGCAGGCCGTGCCTGCCCTCGGCCGCGACATAGTCATTCACCACCACGGCCTCGCGTCGACGCAGCGCATCTGCCCAGATGCCGGCCTGATCCACCGGATAATGGGGCTCGTGGGTGGCGGTGCAATACTCGTTAAGGGTGCGTCGCGACCACGTCACCAGTTCGATGGTGTTGTTGTCATCGTTCACGAAATGGATGAAGGCGATCCTGCTCCGCGTCAGATTCTCCGCCAGCTCCAGACCGCGCTGCATGAACGCGGCCTCATCGAGTTGTTCCGCAGCGCGTGGCAGCTCGAGCAAGGCCTGGGCACGCCGCCCCTGGAGCGCCAGCGATTTTTCCGCGCGTTTCGCGGCACTGACATCCTGAACCGTGCCGACGATGCGCAGCGGCTGTTTTGCCGCGTCGCACACGAGATGCCCGCGACAATTCAGGATTCTGGTACTGCCGTCGGCCAGGGCAACACGATATTCGATATCGGGTGGTTCCTCGCCCCGGGTACACGCCTCACGCCAGGCTTCCATCCGCGGCCGGTCGTCGGCATCCAGCAGCGCAAGCAAGGCCTGGTACGTAGGGGTGAAGCCATTCGGGTGGATTCCATACAGGCGATAGGTTTCGTCCGACCAGCTCAGCTGCCCGCTGGCGATTTCGAGCTCCCAGCCACCGATATGGGCGATGGCGCTCATGTCACGCAGCAGTTCCTCGCCGCGCTGTTGTGCCCTGCGGTTGCGCAAGGCGACGACGCCATAGGCAAGACCGTTGGCAAGTTCGGTGAGCAGGGCGATTTCCTCGGCATCGAAGGAGTCGATCTCGATCGAATACAGATTGAGTGCGCCAAGGCAGGTCGTACCATCGGCCAGCAGCGGCAGCGCGATCGAGGCGGCATACCCGCGAGCGGTGGCTGGCTCGCGCCATGGGTCGACGGCCGGATCGGTGACGAGTTGGCGCGCCACCACGCACCGGCGCTCGCGGATTGCCGTACCCGTCGGACCGCATCCCTGCGGGCTGTCGTCCCAGGTGATGTCGATTCCATCGAGGTAGCTTGGGTCGGCACCTGCCTGGGCGACAACACGCACCCGGCGCCCGGGAAGCGATTCCACCAAACCAACCCAGGCCAGGGAGTAGCCACCAAACTCGACCACGAGCCGACAGATGTCCTGCATCAAGGTGGCTTCGTCCAGGGTACGTACCAGCGCCTGGTTGCATTCGCTGAGCGTGCGCAAGGCGCGGTTGCTGCGTTGCAGGCGCAACTCGTCCTGCTTGCGTGCCGTGATGTCGCGCGAGATGCCGAACATGCCGCTGACCCGTCCCGCGGCGTCGTACAGGGGGCCCTTGGTGGCGAGATAGGTGCGCGCGCCGTCCACGGTACTGAGCGCTTCTTCGTAGGTGGCGACGCGGCTCTGCCCCATGACCCCCAGGTCGTGCTCACGGATCAGTTGCGCCTGGGCGGGTGGGAATATTGCATCGTCGCCGTGGCCCAGGATCTCTTCGGCGGGCCGGCCGACGATACGGGCGGCTTCCGGATTGAAGAGGCGGTAGCGGCCCCCGGCATCCTTGGCGAAAATCGAATCCGACGAGTTGTTGATGATGGCTGCCAGCAGTTCCGTCGCCCGCTGTCGTTCCCGCTGGGCTTCGACGGCGCGTTCGGCCGCCGCCAGTGTCCGCACCATGAGGCGCCGCACCAGGCCAAACAACAACAACGACGTAAGGGCAACGAACAGCAGGCCCTTGGCGCTGCTGACGATAAATACCTCCAGATCGGCGCCGAAGCGCCAGGCCGCGACCAGATCCGACGCCAGTATCCAGATCGAAGCCAGGCCGGCATAGCTCAGTGCCAGCCTGCGCGCCGCGGCACTTGCTTTTGGCAGGGGCTGTTCGATGGTGGCAGACCTGTCGGCGTCCGTCATGCCGTTGCCCCGTCAGGGGCGGCACCCAGGATGGCTTCGCAATCGTGGTAGCGCGTGGCAATGGTGACGAACTCGGCCTCGATGGCGAGGAAGGCGTCGGCGACATCGGGGTCGAAGTGGTGTCCGCGTTCGGCGGCGATCAACCTGCGCGCCGCGTTGAACGATAGCGCCTTCTTGTAGACCCGTGGCGAGACCAGGGCGTCGAAGACATCCGCCAGTGCCATCAGGCGAGCCGAAACCGGAATGGCATCGCCCGCAAGACCGTCCGGGTAGCCGCTGCCGTCCCAGCGTTCGTGGTGCCAATGGGCGATTTCCTTGGCCAGGGCAAGGAAGGCCACCGGATGGGCGGCGTCGGCCTCGGCCAGTTCGATGGCCTCCGCCCCGAGCCGGGCATGGGTCTTCATGGTCGCCCATTCCGTGGCATCGAGTTTGCCGGGCTTTTGCAGGATGGAATCCGGAATGCCGACTTTGCCGATGTCGTGCAGCGGTGCCGACTTGACCAGCAAGTCGATGTTGCGCGCGTCAAGGAAGCCGGCAAATCGCGGATGCGGACGCAGGTGCAGCGCCAGTTCGCGGACATAGGCCTGGGTGCGCAGAATGTGGTGCCCGGTCTCGGGATCGCGGATTTCGGCCAGGTGGGCCAGGGCACGGATGCTGACCAGTTGGGTGAGCTCGTCATCGGCGCGGCGCCGGGAGATCTCGGCCTCAAGGAAGTCGTTCTGGTCGCGCATCCATTCGCGCAGCCGTCTGGCTTCAAGCTGGGTGCGCACCCGCGCCAGCAGCACGGCCGGTTTGATCGGCTTGGTGATGTAGTCCAGGGCGCCGAGGTCGAGGCCGCGCTCTTCGTCGCCGGCGTCGGCCAGCGCGGTGAGGAATACCACCGGAATATCCTGCGTGGCGGGCTCGGCCCGCAGGTTCTTCAGCACCGCATGGCCGTCCATCTCGGGCATCATGATATCGAGCAGGATCAGGTCGGGCCGGGGCGCCATCCGTGCGGCACGCAGTGCGCCGCTGCCGGAATTCACGGCGCGCACCCGATAGTGCGGGCTCAACAGGTGCTTCAACAGCGACAGGTTCGCCGGTTCGTCGTCGACAATGAGAATGGTGGCATTTGTCATGGCGCGGCCTCATGGGGCACTGACGTCGCCAAATATACTCTCTTGTCAAGTTTCGGCCACCCGTACTGACGGTATGGATGAACCGCCGTCCGGGGTGGTGGCGGGCCTGGCGGAGCCAGGCCGCTTCCCGCTCGCCAACGACGCGCGACGCCGCCGGTTCGACCTATTCGGCCAGGGCGTCGACGCACCCAGCCGGGCCCATGGTGGCGCCCGGCACCACCACGATCTTGCCCTTGACCTGGCGGTTGGCGATGCTGGCCACGGCCTCGGCCGCCCGCGCCAGCGGATAGCGCTCGCTGACCACCGGCCGGATCTTGCCGGCGGCAAACCACTCGTGCAGCTGATGCAGGTTGGCCAGGTGCCCGGCCGGATCGTGCTTGACCGAATCGCCCCAATACACGCCGACCAGCGAGCGTTCCTTGAGCAGCGCGAGATTGAGCGGAATTTTCGGGATCTCGCCGGCGGCGAAGCCGATGATCAGCAGGCGCCCGCGCCAGGCCAGGGCGCGCACCGCCGGCTCGGTATAGGGGCCGCCGACGGGGTCGTAGACGACGTCGGCGCCACGGCCAGAGGTGAGTTCGTTGATGCGGTCCTTCAGATTCTCGGTGTTGTAATTCACCGTCTCGTCAGCGCCGACTTTTCGGCACAGGGCCAGCTTGTCGTCGGACGATGCGGCGGCGATCACGCGTGCGCCCATGGCTTTGCCGATCTCGATCGCCGAGATGCCGACGCCTCCCGCCGCGCCCAGCACCACCAGGGTCTCGCCGGCCTTGAGGTGGCCGCAGTCCTTGAGCCCGTGCAGCGAAGTGCAATAGGTCAGCACCAGCGCCGCGCCGGCGTCGAAATCCATGCCCGCCGGCAACGGCATGGCACGCGCCATGTCGGCGAGGCATTCCTCGGCAAAGCCGCCGGTGCTGGTCAGCGCGATGACGCGGTCGCCCGGCTTGTAATGCTTGACCTCGGCACCCACCGCCTTGACCACGCCGGCGATTTCCGCACCCGGGGTGAAGGGCAGCGGCGGCTTGACCTGGTAGAGGCCCTGCACCATCAGCGCATCGGGAAAATTCACCGCCGCCGACCTGACCTCGATCAGCAACTGCTTCGGCCCCGGCACGGGGGAGGGGATGTCCTTGACGGCGAGATTGGCGATCGGCCCGTAGGCTTCGCAGACGAGTGCTTTCATCGGGGGTTTCCTCAGGGCAATTGCGTCGGGTTGCGCAAATTGAGAATGTCGTCCGTGCGCAACTGGATGGCATTGTTGATCTTGCGGTGGGGGATCACGTAGAAGCGGTCTTCCTTGACCGCGGTGAACACTTCGTTGGCCATGTCGGCGGCGGTGAGCCGGCCCGACTTCACCGCATTCGCCATGCGCTGTTCATAGCCGGCGGAAAGGCCTTCCGCAGGGGTGGGCTCGCCGAAGCGCTCCTGGCGGTTGCGCGCCGATTCGTGGATCGCCGTCGGCACCCAGGCCGGGCACAGCACCGAGACGCCGACTTTCGCCTTGGCCGCCAGCAGTTCGCCGTAGAGGGTTTCCGAGAGCGTCACCACGCCGTGCTTGGCGACGTTGTAGGCGGCCATGCCCGGGGTCGACAACAGGCCGGCGACCGAGGAGGTGTTCACCAGATGGCCGCCCTCGGCCTGCTGCAACATGCGCGGCACGAAATGCTGGATGCCGTGGATCACGCTCCACAGGTCGACGCCGAGCACCCAGTTCCAGTCGGCGGTGGAGAGTTCCCAACTGACGCGCGTCAGGCCCACGCCGGCGTTGTTGCACAGCAGATGCACGCCGCCGAAGCGGGCGAAGGCGGCGTCGGCCAGGGCCTTGATGTCGTCTTCGCGACTGACGTCAGTGCGCCGGGTTAGGACGTCGGTCGGCGCGACGCCGAGGCCGGCGACGGCCGCTTCCAGCCGTTCGGCCTCGATGTCGGCCAGCACCAGCTTCATGCCCTCGGCGGCGGCGCGGCGCGCCAGTTCGAGGCCGATGCCGCTGGCGGCGCCGGTGATCACGGCAGTGCGTCCGCGAAACTCATTCATGTCGGTTTCCTTTTCGGTGGGGTGCGTTTGCGTGCGCATTTGGGTGCAGTGGGGCGCAGGCCGATCATGCGATAGAGCGTGCCGGTCAGCTGCGAAGCGAGTTGCTCGGATGGCAGGCGCCCGTCGGGGCGATACCAGGTGTACATGAAGCCGACCACGCCGCCCATGGCCTTGGCGGTGATCGCGGCATCCTCGAAGTCGAGGCGGCCTTCGCGACGGCCTTCTTCCATCAGCGTGCCGAGGTCGGCGTAGAACTCGTTGGCCAGGCGACGCAGTTCGGCACGGAATTCGGGCCGCAGCGAGGCGGTGACGCGAAACGCCAGGGCACTGGCGCGAAAGTGCGCGACGCAGGCGGAGACCCAGCGCTGCAGGCCCTCGGCCAGCTTCTCGGCGGCGGGGCGCGCGTCGTCGGCGGGGAACTTCATCGTCGTCAGGCAGGCCAGCGAGGCGCGCCAGGCCAGGGTCTCGACGATCTCGTGCTTGTCCTTGAAGTAGTAATAGACATAGGGCTTGGTGACGCCGAGTTCGGCGCAGAGCATGTCCATGGTGGTGCCGACCAGGCCGTTGCGGTAGAACAGGTCCTCGGCCGCCGAGAGGATGCGCTCGCGCTTGTCCACGCCGTTCTGTTGCACCGCGGGGCGCGGCGGAGCGGTGGAGGCCTGGCGGCTGCGGCGGGTGGCGGGCATCGGTGTGCGGGGAAGGGACGGGTGCGTCGGGATGGAAAGCGATTATACTGATCGGTACAAATAATCATACCCGTCGGTATGAAGACCATGGCGGTGTCAGGGAGGCAGATGGGTCGAGTTCGCAGCAAGGATGCCGGGATCGAAACCCTGAGCGGGGTCGACGGCGCCTTCCTCAACCTCGAAACCGAAGCGACGCCGATGCATGTCGGCTCGCTGCACCTGTTCGAGACGCCGCCGGGCTACCGGGGCGACTTCTATAAGTCCGTGCGGCACATGATGCAAAGCCGCATGGTGCCGGTGCTGCAGCGCCGGCTGGCGGCCCTGCCGCTGCAACTGGCGAACCCGGTCTGGGTGCAGGACAGGGTCGATTACGATTTCCACATCCGCCGCGTCAAACTGCCCCGGCCGGGCAGTTGGGCCCAGCTCGAAGCCACGGTGGCCGGTTTGCACGCGCAGCTGCTCGACCGTTCGCGCCCGCTGTGGATGCTCTACGTGCTGGAAGGCCTGGCGAGTGGCGAGCAGGCCTACTACTTCAAGGTGCATCACGCCATGCTCGACGGCCAGGCCGGCGTCGCCCTGGCCGGCGCGATGTTCAGTACCTCGCCCGACCCATTGCCGCCCGCGAAGCGCGGCGCGCGCAAGAAAGCCGTCGCGCCCGAACAACCCGGCACCCTGGCATTGGCCGCCGCCGCCTTCCGCCACGATGCCGCGCAATACGTCAAGCTGGTGCGCGAATTGCCCGGCGTGGTGCGGACGCTGACAGGCATAGTAAAAGGCTCTGCCGCCAAGGCGCGCGGCGCCGCGCATGCCGCCGAGGCCGCCAGCATCGCCGAACTCAAGCGCAGTGCCTCCTTCGGTCCGCGCACCCTGTTCAACATCGCCATCACGCCGCCGCGCGGCTTTGCCACGGCGACCGTGCCGCGCAGCGAGCTCAAGGCCATCGCCGCCGCCCTCGATGCCACGGTCAATGACGTAGTGATGACGCTGTGCAGCGGCGCGCTGCGGCGCTACCTCAAACGCAACAGCACGGTGCCGAGAAAGCCGCTGATCGCCTCGATGCCGATTTCGCTGCGCGAGCAGGGCAACACCGAGATGCGCACCCAGGCCACGCTGAGCCTGGTGAACCTGGCGACCCACATCGCCGATCCGATAAAACGCCTCAAGGCGATCCGCGATTCCTCGGGTGCCACCAAGGCGGTGGCACGCCAGGCGAAGTCGGTGATCCCCACCGACATCCCGCTGCTCGGCGTGCCCTGGCTGCTCGGCGCCCTGGCCAAGCTCTACGGCCGCAGCAGTGTGGTCGACACGCTGCCTATCCTGGCCAACGTGCTGATCTCCAACGTGCCGGGGCCACCGGTGCCGCTGTATGTCGATGGTCTGCGCATGAGCGGCTACTGGCCGCTGTCCATCGTCGAGCACGGCGTCGGCGTGAACATCACGCTGCTGAGCTATGCCGGAAACCTGTGCTTCGGCTTCGTCGTGGCGAAGAACGCCGTGCCCGAGGCATCCGAACTGGCGGAGGATTTCATGGCGGCCCATGCCGAGCTGAAAAACGCCGTATTGCCAGCGCCGACTTCTGCTCCACCGCGCGCACGGCGCAAGCGTGTGGCAAAGCTTGCCTGAGCCATGCCCAATCGCGGCCCCGTCATCCGCCATGGCCACGTCGGCCGCCCGCGCGCACTGCATTCGCTGCTCGAACCGCGCGCGCTGCTGGAAATCGCGCTGCTGCCCGCCTCGCTACCACTGCTGGCCCAAGCGCCGCGCGGTGACGGCCACCCGGTGCTGCTGATGCCGGGTTTCATGGCCGACGAAAAATCGCTGATCGCGCTGCGCCTCTTCCTCAAGCGCAAGGGTTACGACGTGCATACCTGGGGCCTCGGTCGCAACCTGGGGTTCCGCAGCAAGCACGCGAGCGCGCTGCCGCAGAAGATCCGCTACCTGCACCACGTCACCGGCCGCAAGGTCAGCCTGGTGGGCTGGAGCCTCGGCGGGGTGTTCTCGCTCTACGGCGCGCAGAACACGCTCGAATGCGTGCGCTCGATCATCACCCTGGGCAGCCCGGTCAGCGTCGATGCCGCCGGCAGCCAGTCGCCGCCGGCGGTGCGCGCGCTCTACCGGCTGGTTTCGCACCGCCTCGGGCCGGCGGCGCATGTGATGCAGCCGCGCGCCAAGACGCTGCGCGAACAGCGCCGGCTGGCGATACCGACCAGCTGCCTGTATTCCCTGGGCGACGGCGTGGTGCCGCCGCAGGAAGCGACCATCGACGGCGACCCGGCCCTGCACGAGAACATCCGCGTCCCCGGCAGCCACCTCGGCCTCGGCTTCAACGGCATCGTGCTGGCCATCGTCGCCGACCGCCTGGCCCAGCCCGAAGGCGCCTGGCAGCCTTTCCAACCCGAGGGCCTGCTCGGCCGCGTCTGGCGTGCCACCGCGGGCGGCGGCCGCCAGGACCTGCATTCCGCCACCGCCTGACCCTCGGATCGACCATGCGCCAGCTCAGCGAAAACGACGCCGCCTACATCTACTCGGACAGCGCCCACGCCAATTCCAACGTCACGCTGCTGCACATCTACGATCAGTCGACGGCAAAGGGCGGCATGGTGCGCTTCAAGCAGATCCTCGCCCATGTCGAAAGCCGGTTGGGCCGCCTGCCGGTGTTCCGTCAGAAGCTGCTGCGCGTGCCGCTCGACCTCGACTACCCGTACTGGATCGAGGACGAGAGCTTCGACATCGAATACCACGTGCGCCACCTCGCCCTGCCCAAGCCCGGCGACTGGCGCCAGTTCTGCATCCAGGCGGCGCGCATCCATGCCCGGCCGCTGGACCAGCAGCGCCCGCTGTGGGAGATGTACGTGATCGAGGGCCTCGACAGCTTCCTCGACCTGCCGGTCGGCAGCTTCGCCGTGCTGCTGAAAATCCACCACTCGGCCATCGATGTCTCGCGGCGCAACGAGATCACCGCGCTGCTGCACGACCTCTCGCCCGATTCGCCGCCGCCGGCACCGCCCGAGCCCTGGTTCCCGGAAGACGCGCCGGGCAATTTCGGCCTGCTCTGGCGCGCCGGGTTCCGCGCCGCAACCTTGCCGCTGCGCATGGCCCAGCCGCTGGCGAAAAGCTGGACCACGCTGAAGGCGGCGACCTCCACCTTCCTCGGCGAATTCCTCGGCCGGCCGCAGGAGTTCCCGCTGACGCGCTTCAACAGCGAGGTCTCGCCGCATCGCGTGTTCGAGACGCGGCGCTTTCCGCTGGCCGAGTTCAAGGCCCTGCGCGGGCTGGCGCCCGGCGCCACGGTCAATGACGTGGTGCTGGCGGTCTGCGCCGGCGGCCTGCGTCGCTACCTCGACATGCAGGGTGAATTGCCCGACGAGAGCCTGGTCGCCGCGGTGCCGATCGCCCTGCGCGGCGAAGACGACGCGGTGTTCTCCTGGGTGCGCCTGGAGCTGGGCACCGACATCGCCGAGCCGCTGGCGCGCCTCACGGCGATCCGCGATCTGGCCGCATCCTCCGAGGTGATGGCCCAGGCGGTCAGCGCCCGCGAGCTGGCGGAACTGGCGCAGCAGGCGCCCTCGGCGGCGATCGCCGCCACCAGCAAGATGTTGCGCTCGACCTCGGCGCTGCTCGGCCAATGGACGCCACTGGCCAATTGCGCGATCGCCAATGTGCCCGGGCCGCAGGTGCCGCTCTACCTGCAGGGCGCGCGCCTGACCTACCTTTCCGCCATCATGCCGGTTGCCGATGGCATGGGCCTGGTGTTCTCGGTGACCAGCTACAGCGACATGCTGATCGTTTCCTTCACCGCCTGCTACGAGCAGTTGCCCGACCCGGAACTGCTGGCGCACTGCCTGCGCGACAGCTTCCAGGAATACCTGGCGCTGGCGCAGTCGCCGGCCGGGCGCAAGCCCAAGCTGGCGGTGGTGGCGGCGTCGAAACGCAAGCCCACCGCAGCCCCGGTAAAGACGCCGCGCCGCAAGCCGGCGGTGCGTGCGGTGAAATGACACCGCATATCGAGTACGAATCGCTCGGCGATCCCGCGCATCCGGCCATCGTGCTGATCATGGGCCTGGGCATGCAGCTGCTGGCCTGGCCCGACAACTTCTGCAATGCGCTGGTGGCGCGCGGCTTTCGCGTGATCCGTTTCGACAACCGCGACGTCGGCCTCTCGGGGCGCGTGCCAGGGAAGAAGCGGGCCAACATCCTTTTGGCAATGGCGGCCTCGGCCCTGCACCTGCCGGTGCGCACCGCCTACACGCTGACCGACATGGCCGACGACACCGTGCGCCTGATGGACCAGCTGGGCATAGCCCGCGCCCACATCGTCGGTGCCTCGATGGGCGGCATGATCGCCCAGGTGCTGGCAGCGACGCATCCGCAACGCGTACTGAGCCTCACCTCGATCATGTCCACCTCGGGCAACCGCAAGCTCTCCAAGCCCAGCAAGGCGGCCGGCAAGGCGTTGCTGACGCGGCCCTCCGATCCCAAGGACAAGGACCTCGTGATCGAGCACCTGGTGCATGCCTTCGGCGTCATCGGCAGTCCCGGCTACCCGTCGACGCGCGAGGAGCTGCGCCAGCGCATCGGCCGCAGCGTGCGCCGCGCCTACGACCCGGCCGGCGTCGCGCGGCAGCTCGTCGCCGTGATCGCGTCCGGTGATCGCCGCAAACAGCTGAAGCAGATCAAGGCGCCGACGCTGGTGATCCACGGCGCCGACGATCCGCTGGTGCCGCTGGCCGCCGGGCGCGATACGGCGGCGCACATTTCCGGCGCGCGGCTCGAAGTCATCCCCGGCATGGGCCATGATTTTCCCGACGCGCTGCTGCCCAGGCTGGCCGCGCTGGTCGCCGACCATTGTGACCATTGCCAGAACGCCGGAGCCGTAGCACCATAGCGCGATGACGCGCGTCGGCATCTATTTCGGAATCGTCCAGTTCCTCTTCGTCAGTTGCTGGACGGTGTATGTCATCTACCTGCCGCAGTTGCTGGCGCAGGCCGGCATCGAGAAGAAGTGGGTGATCTGGGTGCTGATGGCCGACCAGATCGTCTTCACCCTGATGGATTTTTCGCTGGGCGTGGCGGCGGACACGGTGGTGGGCCGCTTGCGCCGGCTCGGCCCCTGGGTGCTGGGGGCTACCGCGGTCTCTTGCGTCGCCTTCCTGTTGCTTCCCGTCCTTGCGCCAAACGGTTCGCCCGTCCTGCTGCTGGTGGTGGTCGCGGTCTGGGCGGTGACCTCGTCGGCGCTACGCGCGCCGCCCATGCTGCTGCTGGGCAAGTACGTGCCGCAGGCCGGCGTGCCCTGGGTATCGACGCTGAGCCTGGTCGGATTGGGCATTGCCGGCGCCGTCGCGCCCTACCTGACGCTGAGCCTGCGCGGCGTCGATCCGCGCCTGCCCTTCGCGCTGGCATCCATCGCGCTGGTGGCTGCGGTGGCCGGCATTCTCTGGGCCGAGAAACATCTGGCCGCCGCCGCGCCCGTCGCCGCGCCGCCGCCGCGTCCGATCGATGCCCATGTGGTCGCCTTCTTTGCCGCCGTCGCGCTGCTCGGGCTGGGATTCCAGATGCATTTCGCGCTGAATTCGGCGCTGCTCTACCTGCGCTTTGCCAAGCCGGCCGAACTCGATCAACTGATGCCCGTGTTCTGGATCGGCTTCAACCTGCTGATCTTTCCCGCCTGCCGCGCCAACGAGCGCTTCGGCGGCATGCCGGTGATGACGGCAGGCGCGGTGATCGGCGCGCTGGCGGCCTCGCTGGCGGCCTCGGCGCCCTCGCTGGAAATCCTCGTCGGCCTGCAATTCCTCGCCGGCGGCGCCTGGGCGGCGGTGCTGATGAGCGCCATGAGTGCCGCCATTGCCATCGGCCACACCGGCCGCGAAGGCGCCACCACCGGCGGCCTGTTCTCGCTGCTGGCGCTGGCCACGCTGGCGCGCATGGCCATCGTCGCCACCCAGCTCAACAAGGACCCCGGCTTCGCCGCACTGCTGCCCTGGCTGCCGGTGCTGGCCTGGGCCGGAGCGGCGGCGGTGCTGGCGTGGCTGGCGGCGCGGCCGCGCGAAGTCGTGATATCGCCGTAGTACCGGCGCCGACTTTTGGCTGCACTGCCGGCGGGTCGGGCGCGTCGCGGCCCCTGGTTCGCCGGCCTGCGGCGGAGGGCTCGCCAGAGTCTCGCCCGTTCGCGCGGCGCAAGGCCAATCAATTGGCCTTGCGAAACCCCGCGCTCACTCCTTGCTGCGGGGCCGCGCCAGGCCGCTGGCTGAACTAGCCGCTGCCGATGAAGCCGGCACCGGCGTCGGACAACGCCAGCGGACAACCCCTGGCACGGCGCCTCGCTGCGGCGGCTTGCAAGGGACCACGCCGCGCCCGACCCGCCTGCGTGGGGTTTGCAATTGATTGTTCGATACATTTGGGAATCGTTTCGGATCTAGCTTTTGCTGAACTTAAATAACTACAATTGATTGATTCTAAACAAAACATAGTGCTGAAATAAATTAAGATCAGCATGTTGATCTTAATTCAAAAATCGGCTAAATTAGAATCAGCCAACTGATTCTAGGTGTATAGAGATGCTTGAAATTGCCAAAAGTGACATCCTTTCGCGGCTGCGTTTTGACAACCCTTGGTGGGAACGGGGTGCGCAGGGAAAGGTCGCCTATCAGGACAAGCCGAGAAGAAAATATTTCGGGCCGTTCCACCAGGCAATAGTTGATCTCAGTGTTCGCCGCGCTACTGTTTTGATGGGGCCGCGACGTGTTGGCAAGACCGTAATGGTTTATCACAGCGTTCGCGCTCTTTTGGACTCCGATGTTCCACCAGATCGAATCCTATATGTCTCGCTTGAGACACCGATTTATACAGGTCTATCACTTGAACGAATCTTGAACTTTTTTCAAGAGATTTTTGGTCATGGGCGCGAAACCAATTTGTTTGTTTTCTTCGATGAAATCCAGTATCTCCGTGAATGGGAAGTTCATCTAAAGTCGCTGGTTGATTCGTATCTCGATTGCAGATTCGTAGCCACTGGCTCAGCGGCGGCAGCGCTGAGGCTAAAGAGCAATGAGTCTGGTGCCGGCAGATTTAGTGACTATGTTCTCCCGCCGTTGACGTTCGCCGAGTATTTGATGTTTATCGGTCGGGAGGATGAACTTATTACCAAGACGGAGGACGCGCAGCGGCCAGGGACATTTAATTTTTCGACACCCAACATCGAAGCATTGAACGAGGAGTTCGTTAACTATCTAAATTTTGGCGGATATCCTGAAGCAGTATTCTCTGAAGAAATTCGGAAAGATCCCGGCCAGTATATTAAGAGTGACATTATCGATAAAGTATTGCTTCGCGATCTTCCAAGCCTCTATGGCATTAGCGACATTCAAGAACTGAATAGGCTCTTTACAACGCTTGCATACAACACGGGTAACGAGGTTAGCCTCGAGACTCTTTCCAAGTCATCTGGTGTCGCAAAAAACACGATCAAGCGCTACCTTGAGTATCTGGAGGCTGCTTTTTTGCTGAAGCGCGTCGAAAGAATTGATCAGAATGCGAAGAGATTTAAGCGTGCTGTGTGTTTTAAGGTTTATCTAACCAACCCGTCAATGCGTGCTGCGCTTTTTGGTCAGCTTGACGGAAATTCAGACGGAATGGGAGCTCTAACGGAAACAGCAATCTTTAGTCAGTGGCAACACAGCAAGATGATGACGCTCTACTACGCCCGATGGCAATCGGGTGAAATCGATATCGTCAGTCTGAACGGTGAGGATCAAAAGCCAACTTGGGCGGTTGAAGTGAAGTGGAGCGACCGACCCTACAACGTAAGAAGTGAGCTTGACAATTGCGTAGATTTTGTCCGGCGAAATCCGAATCTAAAACAGCCAATATTGGTAACAAGCAGAACGGTTACTGATGAAAACGTCGAATTCAAAGGAGTGAGCTTTGAGTTCCGGCCATCAAGTATTTATGCATATGCGCTTGGCGCCAACCTTTTGCGGCACTTTGTGGTAGCTAAGAAGAAAAATGGCGCGTCCGTTTCAAGTTTGCCAAATTTGAGCAAGTAGATCTGCAACGGCAACTTCTACTTGATGTTCAGCTATCGATGGTGAAACATGGGCTGACTAGCGAATAGCCTGAGTCGCGACGTCAAAAGGATGACTCCTCGATGCGAACAACGGGGCTTCACGCCGCCTCGCGCGACTCGGCGATCACACCCTCACGCTGCAGGATGGCGCTGAGCTCGGGGCCTTGCCGGGCTTCGCGCAGGCGGCGGAACAGCTGTTCGGCCTGCGGGTAGCGGCGCTGCATCAGGCCCAGCCACTGCTTGAGGCGGCCGGGGGATTGGGCGGGGAGGACCTTGCGCTGCACGCGGGTCCAGAAGTCGGCGAGCATGGCTTCGATCATGCGCCAGTCGGCCGCGCTTGGCTCCGCTTCGACGTCGCCGCGAATGCGCCGCGCCAGCAGCGGGTCGGCGACGGCGCCGCGGCCGAGCATGACGTCGTCACAGCCGGTGGCGGCGCGGATGGCGTGCCAGTCGGCGACGGTCCAGACCTCGCCGTTGGCGATCAGCGGCAGCTTCACCACCTCGCGGATGCGCGCCACCCATTCCCAGCGCGCGAGCGGCTTGTAGCCGTCGGCCTTGGTGCGCGCATGGACCACGAGTTCATTGACGCCGCCGGATTCAAGCGCCAGCGCGCAGGCGATGGCCTTGCTGGTGTCGTCCAGCCCTAGCCGCATCTTGGCGGTAACGGGCATGTCCGCCGGCACGGCGGCGCGCACGGCGGCGGCGATGCGATGCAGCAGCTCGGGTTCATTGAGCAGGGCGGCGCCGCCGCGATGGCGGTTGACCAGCGGCGTCGGGCAGCCGAAGTTGAGGTCGATGCCGAATGGGCGGAGGCGTGCGAGGTGGGCGGCATTGGCCGCCAGCATGTCGGGGTCGTTGCCCAGCAGTTGCACGCGCACGGGGGTGCCGGCCTCGGTGCGCGCGCCGTTGGCCAGCTCGGGCGAAAGCCGGGTGTAGCAGCGGTGCGGCAGCACGGTATCGGTGATGCGGACGAACTCGGTGACACACCAGTCATAGCCGCCGGCACGGGTCAGCACGCCGCGCAGCACGTCGTCGGCGAGGCCTTCCATGGGGGCGAGGATGAGCTTCATCGCCGTGTCGTGGGCGCCGACTCTCAGGCCGCCTTGATCGCGATGGTGCGCGACTTTTTCGCCTTGCCCATGACGTGCATTTCGCAGGCCTTGCAGTCGAACTTCAGGGTCAGGCGTTCCTTGCCATTGACCAGCACCATGGGCTCGGCATTCACGCCCTTGACCCAGCCTTTCGCTTCCTTGGGGCAGAGGCTGTGGCTGTAGCGCAGGCAGTGCCTGGTGATCATCAGCGAGACTTCGCCCGGCGTGGTGTCGGCTTCGTAGGCGTCGGCGATCAGTTCCACGCCATGCTTGCGGTAGAAGTCGCGGGCGCGGCTGTTGAGCACGTTGGCCAGATAGCTCAGTTCGCGCTCGGGGTAGGCGGCGGGCGGCTCGGCGGGCGGTTTGCGCGGCAGCCGCGGGCGTGCCGCGGCGCGCGCGGCGATCAGTTGTTCGACGGCGTCGCGGCGCAGGGCGTTGATGGTCGAGGCCGGCAGGAACCAGGCTTCGCTCAGCACCACCTTGACCTCCGTGGCACGGAAGTCCGTGCCGCCGAGCTTGCCCAGGCTTTCGGCCAGCGCGGCAAAGGCGCGCGGCGGGTTCTTCGCCGCCTCCCTGGCGTGGGCGATTTCGGCGGCGGCGCTGATGCCGTCCTCGTCGCGCAGCGTCAGGCGGAAGCCGTCGGGCGTTTCGCCGAGCTCGACCGTGATGTCGATGCGGCGCTCGGCGGAATCCTTCTCCAGCAGGCGTTCGAAGGCCTGGTCGCGGTTGCGCAGGATCTCGATGCCGAGCTTGAAGCCTTCCGGGTCCTCGGGCATCTCGTTGGGAAACAGGCGCTGGTGGCGGCCGACGCGCCTGGCGACGTTGATGCGCAGGCCGGCGAGCTTCCGGCCGCGCGAGAGATAGGAAATGCCATCGCCATTGGCGAATTCCTCGTCGCTGTCGACCTCGAACCAGTCGGGGCCGATGCGGGTGATGGTACCGCTGGCCTCGCCGGCGAAGGCCGGCGTGTCGAAGGCGCCGATGTCGGCCTGGCGGCCATTGACGAAGTAATCGGTGGCGCCGCGATTGAAGGTTTTTTCCGGGCGCGGGGTGAAGGTGTAGGTGCAGCGGCCCGACGAGGCCCGCGCATACACCGGTGCGTCGTCGAGGATGCGGTCGATGAGCCGGCGGTAATGCGCGGTGGCGTTCTTGACGTAGGCGAGATCCTTCAGCCGGCCCTCGATCTTGAACGAGCGGATGCCGGCGTCGGCGAGCGCCCGCAGGTTGGCGCTCTGGTCGTTGTCCTTCATCGACAAGAGGTGCTTGTCGAAGGCGACAATGCGGCCCTGCGCGTCTTCCAGGTTGTAGGGCAGGCGGCAGGCCTGCGAGCATTCGCCGCGGTTGGCGCTGCGCCCGGTGTGGGCGTGGCTGATGTAGCACTGGCCGGAAAAGGCGACGCAGAGCGCGCCGTGGATGAAGAATTCGAGGATGGGCGGCGCGGAATTCGCCGTACCACCTGCGCCGACTCTCGAGCGGATCGCGCCGATCTCCGCCAGCGAGAGTTCGCGCGCCAGCACCATCTGCGAAAAGCCGGCGTCGGCGAGGAACCTGGCCTTTTCGGGAGTGCGGATGTCGCACTGGGTCGAGGCATGCAACTGGATCGGCGGCAGGTCGAGCTCCAGCAGGCCCATGTCCTGCACGATCAGGGCATCCGCCCCGGCCTCGTACACCTGCCAGGCGAGCCTGCGCGCATCCTCGAGTTCGTCGTCGCGGAAGATGGTGTTGAGGGTGATGAAGACCCGGGCGTGGAATCGGTGTGCGTAGGCCGTCAGGCGCTCGATGTCGGCCACCGGGTTGCCGGCGCCGTGGCGCGCGCCGAAGGCCGGCCCGCCGATGTACACGGCGTCGGCGCCGTGCCTGATCGCCTCGATGGCGATGTCGGCATTGCGTGCGGGGGCGAGCAGTTCGAGGGCCTGGTTCACGGGTGGGTGCAATTCGGGAGCTGGGGGCGAATTGTAGACCTGCGGGCGGGCGTCGCGCGGCGCGATCTGGCCTATCATTGGGCGAATTCCCGTCCCGCCGCCGATCATGGCCCATCCGTTTCGCTTTGCCTTCCCGCTGCTTTCGACAGTCTTGCTTGCCGCCTGCGCCGGCACGCCGGTCGAGCCGCCGAAGATCGAGCGCCTCAGCGCCGAGCAGCTTGAAGCGCGGCTGCCGCAGCCGATGGCGGCGCTACCGCTGGAGCAGGTGGTGGCGCTGGCGAAGCAGGGGCTGGCGGCCGAGGAGATCATCGCCCGCATCACCGCCTCGGCCTCGCGTTACCGGCTCTCGGCCGGGCAGATACTCGAGCTGGCACAACAGGGCGTGCCGACGGCGGTGCTCGACCACCTGGTCGCCGCCGAACGTCGGCAGATCTTCGACGACATGGCGGCCGATGCCAACCGGCGCGAACACGCCTGCCGGGAACGTGTTGACCAGGAAGTGCGCGCCTGTCGCAACCAGTACATGGGGCCGCTGCTGGTGCCCGGCCCCTATCCGATGCACAACTGCTTTCCGCTCGGCCCCGGCTCGCCGTATTGGCGCTGCATGTAGGCCGTTTTTTGGAACCGACCATGAAACCCTGGATAGCCCTCTTCGCCACCCTCGCAAGCTGCACCGCCCTCGCCTCGCCGCCGCCCGGCCATCCCTCGCCGGCGCAGGCGCGCGAGCTGCTGATGCCGGACAGGCCGTCGACGCCGGAGGATCTGCCGAACCAGGGCAGGGTGCTGTCCAGCATCGATGCCAACGAATTCACCTACATCGAAGTGGCCCGCGAGGACGGCGGCCGGGAATGGATCGCGGCGCCGAAGGTGGCGCTCAAGGTGGGCAGCCGCATCCGCTATGAAGCCGGTTCGGTGATGACGGATTTCTACAGCAAGCTGCTGATGCGCAGTTTTCCCAGCGTCATGTTCGTCGGCCACGTCACCGTGGTCGAGTAACGCTAGCGCCGGCTGCGGGTCGCTTCCAGCGCTTCGGCGCGCGAAATGCGCTCGGCCATGCGCTCGGTGCTGGCATCCAGGCGCAGCGGGTTGATCGCCGCCTTGTCCCGGCCGACACCCTCGGCCAGGCGGTCGAGCGCGCCCGATGTGGCCAGCCAGGCGCCGCCGCCGAGACCAAGCACGGCGGCCAGCAGCACGGGGTAGAGGCGGGATGCCGGGCGTGGCCGGCCCGCGGGTGCGGGCCGTGAATCGGGATCGCGGCCCGGGCGGGTGCTGCCACCCGGGACCTGGCGCCCGGAGGTGGCCCGCATCCGGGCGAGTTCCTCGTCCGCGGCCAGTCGATCCTTGCGCGCTTGCGCGGCGTCGGCCTCCGCCTCGTGCCGTGCCGCTGTCGCGTGGCTTGCAGCCGCTTCCTGTTCGGCGCGGCGGCGCAATTCGCGCGCGGTTTCCTGTTCGGCGGCCCGGGTCGCCAGGGCGGCCGCCTCGGCGACCTGTGCGGCGCGCGCGGTTTCCGCCGCCAGTTCCGCGGCATGGCGCTCGGCGGCCAGGCGCTCCGCTGCCAGCCGCGCCAGTTCCTCCTCGCGCCGGGCGCGTTCGCGCGTCGCCTTGGCCAGTTCGGCGGCGGCGAATTCGCGGCGCTGGGCATTGATCTTCGCCTGCTCCTCTTCGTCGATGCGGGCACGCAAGGCCAGTTCGGCCATGCGCTCGGCATGGGCCTGCCTGACCATGGCTTCCTCGGCCGCTGCATCGGCTGCGGCCCGCTGCCGCGCCTGCGCGGCGGCGATTTCCTCGGCCTGGCGGCGCCTTTCCAAGGCGGCCGTGTGCTCGATGGCGACGGCCTCGCGATGCCGCGCCTGGGCACCGGCCCGGTCGTCGGCGCCGGCGTGGGCCAGGGCGTCGGCCTCTGCGGTGCGCTCGGCGAGCAGCCGATCACCGTGGTCGCCGGCATCGGGCACGGTGTCGCGGTGCCCCTCCCTGGCATTGGCCAGCACTTGCATCAGATGACTTCCCATGATTGCGGCAAGCCTACAGCAGCGCCGGCTTGCGGCTAGCGCGGAATAGCCACCCGGAAGCCGCGCAAAACCGGCTTATCGGCGGGGTGCCGCCGGGGCTGGCGTACGCGGTATCCTGCCCATGAATCAGCATCGCGGGGCAACTCATGGGCAATGATCGCGGTTCCGCCGGGGGACGCCGGCGTCTCTATCTGGCCGGCGGGCTCGTTGCGCTGGGCGCCGCGCTCGGCGTGGCGCGCTATGTCGTGACCCGGCCGCAGCCGCCGGCCGGCAGCCCGCTGCCCGTTGACATTGCCGGACTGGTACCCGGCAAGCTGCTGGCCATCGAGTGGAAGGGGCGCGCGGTGTGGATCCTGCGTCGCAGCGCCGACGAGATCGCGGCGCTGGCCGGTTACGAGAGCGAACTGACCGATCCGCAGTCGCTGGCATCCTTGCAGCCCGACGCCTGTCGCAACCCGCATCGTTCCCTGCGGCCGGAGGTTTTCGTCGCCGTCGGCCAATGCACCCACCAGGGATGCCCGCCGCAATTGAAGAGCGGGGCGGGCGGTCGCAGCGAGTTCCTCTGCCCCTGTCACACCTCGAAGTTCGACCTCGCCGGGCGCGTATTTCGCAGCGGGCCGGCGCCGGCCAACCTGGTGATTCCGGAGTACCGCTTCGAGCGCGAGAGCCGGCTGGTGATCGGCGAAGCCTGAAGTTCAGGCGGCGCGATCACATCCCTGTCGAAACGTACACCGCGAGCACGGCCAGGAAGACGAGGAACTCGACTGCCGTGGTCCAGGTGATGAGCCAGGTCACGCGACGCTGTCCGGGCGTCATCGAGGGCCAGAATCGTGTGGACCACCAGCGGTAACCGGGGATCCAGCCATGGCGCGCGCTGCGTTCGAGGTGGCGGCGCAGCGCCGCGGTCCACGGGACCAGGCTGCGATCGACCGCGGCCAGACCGTGCGCGGCATCCTGCGCATCGGGCGTGGCGTAGGACTCGGTGATGCTCAGGCGCGTTCCTGCCGGCACTGGCTCCAGGCGCAGGCGGGTCGCGCGCTTGATGCCCCGTGAATAGAGCAGGGTGAGTTCGGCGCCGCCCGGATCGCGCAGCACCCGGACATCCGTTTCGAGGCGGCAAGCATTGGATTCGTTGTGCGCGTCGAATTTCAGGCCGCCGTCGGGCAGGCGCTCGAGGCAGCGGAATTCGAGGCAGGGGTTGAGGCGGAGCAGCAGGATGGGGTCGTCCAGCAGCGCCGACACGGTTTGCGGCGCGACGGCGAGGTCGACGCTCGCCCATGCCGAATCGGCGTTCTCGTCGGCTGCTTCCATCGTGCCCTTCAACGGGCCATCAGCAGGGGGCAGGCGAGTCCCCGGGCCAGGGTTTCCAGGTTCATGCGCGAGCGGTAGCCGGGTTCGCCCTTTTTTCGCGGCGGACCGATGACGACGAGGTCGGCGCCCGAGTCGCGCGCCATTTCCAGCAGGCATTCGGCGGGATCGCCGACGGCGACCTGCGAACGGCAGGCCAGCCCGCGCGCCTCGCAATGCTCGCGCAGGGCCGCGATCTGTTGCGCGTTCTCGGCCTCGATCTGGCCTTCCAGGTGCCGGGCGAAGGTGTCGCGGGTGCTGGCATTGTTGAGCCAGTCGTCGCCCTGCATGCCGTCCCAGAAGTCGGGAACGACCAGGGCGTGGACGATGTTCGTCGCGCCCGGTACGGCGATGGCGAAGGCCAGCGCCTCGGCGCGCAGCGCGCCGGCGGTGCCGTGGTGGGCAAGCAGCAGTGTCTTGGGTGGGAACATGCCTCTGGATACCGTCCGCCTTTTCCGGCGGACATAGCCCCGTCCGGGGACGGGGCGGGGTCGGTGGAAGGGTCTACCTGTTGCCGATCACGAACAGGATGCCCATCGCGATGAAGAAGGCGAGCACGAGTGCCGAGATGTCTTCCATGCGGTCGCTGCGAAAGATGGTGATCTGCGTGCCGCGTTCGAATTTCTGTTCTTCCATGATGACTCTCCTTAAATGAATTCGCGGACAAACAGCAGCACCACGATCAGCGAGCCGACGGCCTTGATGGTGCCGACGATGCCACCGATGATCAGCGGCTTGCCGCCGGCCTGCTTGATGGTCTTGGCCGTGATCTGCATGCCCAGGCCGGTGAGACCGATCGAGAACAGCCAGGCCAGCCAGTCGCGGAAGGCGCCGATGATCTTCGAGTCGTGCCAGGCCACCTTGCTGGCCTTCTCGATCGCCGCCTTGGCCAGCGGATCGAGGTCCTTGATCCGCGCCACGTACTTGAGCGAGTCGT
This sequence comes from Rhodocyclales bacterium, assembly GCA_016215645.1. Classification (GTDB taxonomy): domain Bacteria; phylum Pseudomonadota; class Gammaproteobacteria; order Burkholderiales; family Rhodocyclaceae; genus Sulfuritalea. The sequence goes on along the minus strand of JACRIX010000012.1, from coordinate 3,292 downwards.
CCTGGGCGCGCGAGGAGAGCTTGCGCTTCTCGATCAGTTCGCGCACCGCCTGCAGTTGCACCACGTCGGTCACCTTGGGTAGTTCGCCTTCGAGCGCGCGCACTTCCTTGGGCCGCAGCAGGTTGTCCTCCTTGACTTGCTCGCTGCTGAAGTACTTGCCCTGATAGTGGCCGGCCGGCGTGAAGATGCCCGTCGAACTGAGCAGGAACATCAGCAGGAAGCCGATCACGAACAGCGGGAACTTGCTGATCAGCACTTCGCCCAGCGGCATCTTCTGCGCGCCTTCCTCGTGCTTGACGTACCAGGCGGCGAGCCAGACGACGATGATGGGCAGGAACAGCACGCGCGTGATGTTGAAGATCTCGGCGACCTTCAGCGTTTCGATGCCGGTGGGATCGTAGGCCAGCGCCGCGCCCGCCACCTGCGCCGAATTGAGGATGCCGGTGCCCGCCCAGGCGCCGAACTGCACCGGCCCCATGCCGAACATCTGGCCGATGGTGGGAAAGAGGAACATGCAGCCGACGCCCCAGATCAGGATGGTGCCTATGGTGTAGGCGATGTCGACCGGGCGCGCCTGGACCACCGGCGCTGCGGCCACGGCCGCCGAGACGCCGCAGACGCCGACGCCGGCCGAAAGGATGCCGGTCATCGAATTGCCCGCCTGCATGCGCCGGCCGAGAAAGAGCACCAGGCCCACCGAGCCGAGCACGAAGACGCCGATCATCACCACCGACAGGGCGCCGAGCTGGGCCAGCTCGGTGGCCGAGTAGAGCGCGCCGAGCAGGATCACGCCGGTCTTGAGAAAGAGTCGCGCGGTGCGCACGCCGCTGGCCGCCCAGGCCGGGATCTTCACCACGTTTGCGACGATGATGCCGATGACGATGCCTAGCACCACGTAGTTGAGGTTGAATATCTTGGCGAAGTCCCACGACAGTGCCCCGGAATCCTTGACCAGGCGCCCCCAGTTGGCGAACAGCGGGTCCAGCCACCAGCGCACCACGCAGGCGATGGTGAACATGAAGGCGAAACCCGGCACGACGGAAAGGTAGTAGTCGGCGTGGCCTTCCTTCGGCTTCCAGGCCAGAACCAGCAGCCCGAAGACGGCAAAGGCGCCGCCGAAGATGAAGGAAAGTTTTGCCTGCCCGGCCTTGGCGGCGTCGAACTTCGACTTCGGCATGCTCATCTGCGGCGCGGGCTTGCCATCGGTCTTGGCAATCTCGGTTGCCACGCGGAGCTCGGCGTCGAATTTCTCCTTGACCTTGAGGTGGTCGGAATAGGCGCTGCGCAGCAGCCAGCTCTGCATGCCATCGACCGCGTTGCCTGTGTTGAGCCAGCCCCATGCCAGCATCAGGATGCCGATGATCAGCAAGGCTGGTGATTTCTTGGTGTAGATCACGCTGTCCCCCTCCCGTTGTCGAGGCCCGCGCCGTGCGGCGGGCCGGGGCGATGATAGGCCAGATCGAATCGCCGTGTTGCTGCATTGCAACCGGGCGGGGGTATCGCGTGCCTAAGCGGTCACCGTCACCACCACGCGTCGCGCATGCGGGGCGCTGCGATGTTCCCAGAGACTGGTGTGCTGGTTGAAGACGTGCGCCACGCCCGTGGCGATGCCCGAAGCGGCGACGATGCGCGCCACCTCGGCGGTGATTTCCCGGGTGCCGCGGCCACGCGTGGATACGTCGATGATCGCCTGATGTGCCACGGTCGCCGTCCCGCCAGCGCCGACTCTTACCTGACCAGCGGCGCGCGCAGCCTGGCGAATTCGGCCGGCGCGACGTATTGCAGCACTTCCTTGCCCTTGCTGTCGAGCACCAGGTCCAGTCCCTTGTCAGGATAGAGGAAGTGCTCCAGGGTCTCGCCCTGGCGGATGCGCTCGGCTGGCGCGCCGAAGCGCTGCAGGATGATGGCCTCATCGAGGCTGGCGGAGGGAATGAAGACGATGCCCGCCAGCGGCATGTTCTCCGCGCGCTGGCGGTCGGCCTCGCTGAGGACGAACTTGCGGATGCCGGTTTCGAGATGGTCGGTCTTCGCCGCCTTCTCGCGCATGGCTTCGAGCTCGGCGGGCGTGGCGGCGATGCTCAGCACCAGCTTGCCGCTCAAGGGGCCGATCGACACGCTTTCGAAATAGGCTTCGAGCGCCAGCGGCTTGTCGGTCGGCGAGAGCAGGGCGAATTTGGCGATCTCCGGGAAGGCGCGCCGGGCCTCGGCTAAGCTGCTGGGATTGGTCCCGCCCAGGCGCAGCCCGAACACGCGCGAAGCCCCCGGCGCCGGGTTCTCGATCTGCCAGGGCATGCCATGGGTGATCGGCGGCGGCGCCTCCTGCTTCGGCGGGAACAGCAATGGCGCGGCCAGCACGGCGACCAGCGCCGCGACCACGAGTGCGGCGACCTTCAGGCGGCTCATGAAACCCTCAGCGCGCCATCAACGCGAAATCGGCTTGTAGCGGATGCGCTTGGGCTTGGCGCCTTCCTCGCCGAGGCGTTTCTTCTTGTCGTCCTCGTACTCCTGGTAGTTGCCGGCGAAGAACGTCCACTGCGAATCACCTTCGGCCGCCAGGATGTGGGTGCAGATGCGGTCGAGGAACCATCTGTCATGGCTGATGATCATGGCGCAGCCGGCGAATTCGAGCAGGGCGTCTTCGAGTGCGCGCAGGGTCTCGACGTCGAGGTCGTTCGAGGGCTCGTCAAGCAGCAGCACGTTGCCGCCGGTCATCAGCGTCTTGGCCAGGTGCAGGCGCCCGCGCTCGCCGCCGGAAAGGTTGCCGACGTTCTTCTGCTGGTCGCCGCCCTTGAAATTGAAGCGGCCGATGTAGGCGCGGCTGCCGATTTCCTGCTTGCCGATGGTGATGATGTCGGCGCCGCCGGCGAGTTCGTCGAATACCGTCTTGCTGCCGTCCAGGCAGTCGCGGCTCTGGTCGACATAGGAGATCTTCACCGTCGGGCCGACGTCGATCGTGCCCGAGTCAGGCTTGTCCTGGCCGGTGAGCATCTTGAACAGCGTGGATTTGCCGGCGCCGTTGGGGCCGATGATGCCCACTATCGCCCCGGGCGGTACGCTGAAGCTGAGCTTGTCGATCAGCAGGCGGTCGCCGAAGCCCTTGCTGACTTCATTGAACTCGAAGACCTTGTCGCCGAGGCGCTCGCCGACGGGGATGAAGAGTTCGTGGGTCTCGTTGCGCTTCTGGTAATCGACTTCCGACATCTCGTTGAAGCGTTGCAGGCGGGCCTTGCTCTTGGCCTGGCGCGCCTTGGGGTTGCTGCGCACCCATTCGAGTTCCTGCTTCATCGCCTTC
>JACRIX010000014.1 GCA_016215645.1 Rhodocyclales bacterium | reverse complement strand
TCTTCCTTCGGCGTCAGGGTCTCGGCCAGCTTGGCCAGGGAGGTCACGTTGTCCATGTAGATCGGGCCTATGCCGTCCTTCAGTTCCTTGAGCATCAGGTGGTTGCGCAGGCAGGAGGCCGGAACCGCAGCCTGGCCATATGGCGGATAGTCATTCAGCATGGCCTTGTTCTTGACCATGTAGTCTTCGCCATAAGCGTTGACTGCCTTGGCCTTGAATAGCAGGAACCAGGCGCCGACCGGTCCATATCCATCCTTGAAGCGGGCGGGACCAAAGCGGTTTTCCATCATCGTCATTTCGGCGCCTGCCTCGGCAGCCATGGCGTAGGTGCTACCTGCGTTCCACACCGGGTACCAGGCGCGGCCCGAGCCCTCGCCCACGGAACGCGGACGGAACAGGTTGACGCAACCGCCGGCGGCGAGCATGACGGCCTTGGCCTTGTAGATGTAGATCTTGTTCTCGCGCACCGAGAAGCCGGCGGCGCCCGCGATGCGGGTCGGATCGTTCTTGTCGTTGATCAGATGAACAATGAAGACGCGCTCGACGATGCGGTCGAGGCCGAGCGCCTTCTTGGCGGCTTCGGCGACGATCCACTTGTAGGATTCGCCGTTGATCATGATCTGCCACTTGCCCGAACGCACCGGCTGGCCGCCATCCTTCAGGGCCGGCAGGCCTTCCTTCTGCGCCTCGGCGCCGTCGTGGCGGACGCCTTCGGCGTCGGTCTTCCAGATCGGCAGGCCCCACTCCTCGAACAGGTGCACGGAATCGTCAACGTTGCGGCCCACGTCGTAGGCCAGGTCGTCGCGGGTGATGCCCATCAGGTCGTTGGAGACCATGCGCGCGTAGTCGGCGGGATCCTGCTTGTCGCCGATGTAGGTGTTGATCGCGGACAGGCCCTGCGCCACGGCGCCGGAGCGGTCCATGGCGGCCTTGTCGACCAGCTTGATCTTGAGCTCTTTGCCCGTTTCGGCCTTGACGGCCTCGGCCCAGCGCATCATTTCATATGCCGTACCGCAGCAGGCCATGCCGCCGCCGATCAGCAGGATATCCAGTTCTTCCTGGACGACTTCAGGTGCTTCAAATGTTCCAGCCATTTTCGTTTCCTCGAATTGAATTACTTGCGGATCAGCTCAGCCGGGTTGCCGGCGCGGAAACCACCCATGACGGCGCGAGTAAACACGCCATCGGCGGTGATCTCCGACATCTTGGGCATCGGCTTGCCGCCGTAGGGATCGATCGAGCCTTCGGCCGTGGTGCGGATCGGGAACTTGAAGCGCTTCAGCGTGCCGTTGCGGAACTTGATGGTCCACATGATCGAATCAGAACCGCGCATCGGCTGCACCGAGCCGCCCAGCGGAACGATGTCGGCGTAGTGGCGAACTTCGATCGCGCCCTGCGGGCAGATCTTGACGCAGGAGTAGCACTCCCAGCACTGTTCGGGCTCCTGGTTGAAGGCCTTCATGGCATGGCCGGTTTCGGAACCGTCCTTGTCCAGCTTCATCAGGTTATGCGGGCAGATGTACATGCAGGCGGTCTTGTCCTGCCCCTTGCAGCCGTCGCACTTCTCGGTACGAACAAAGGTTGGCATTTGTTTTCTACTCCTTGGTTGCGGTGTGGTTCGTCAAAAAACTGGCTTAAGCGATACGTACTCAGCGGGCGGAATGCCCGGACAACTTGACTTCAACTTTTTCGTGTTCGGCGAGGCTGCCGTAGTACTTGCGCAGGACCTCCAGAACTTCCGGACGCGAGAACTCGGCGGGAACATCGCCGCCCTCGGACAGCATCTTGCGCAGCTTGGTGCCCGAGAGCAGCAGGCGCTTCTCTTCGGCGTGGGGGCAGGTGCGGTTCGAGGCCATGCCGCCGCACTCGTAGCACCAGAAGGTCCAGTCGATCTTCATCGCCTGGGTCTCCAGCGCGCCCTTGGGCAGTTCGTCAAAGATGTGATGGGCGTCGAAGGGACCGTAGTAGCTGCCGACACCGGCGTGGTCGCGGCCGACGATCAGGTGCGAGCAGCCGTAGTTCTGGCGGAACAGCGCATGCAGCAGCGCCTCGCGCGGGCCGGCATAGCGCATGTCGAGCGGATAGCCGGCCTGGACCACGGTCTTCTTGACAAAGTAATTGTCGATCAGGGTGCCGATCGCTTCGGTGCGCACGTCGGCGGGAATGTCGCCGGGCTTCAGGTTGCCCAGCAGCGAATGCACCATGACGCCGTCGCAAACCTCGATCGCCACCTTGGCCAGGTACTCGTGCGAACGGTGCATCGGGTTGCGCGTCTGGAAGGCGGCGACCTTGGTCCAGCCATAGGATTCGAATAGTGCCCGGGTTTCCTTCGGGCTCATCAGCAGCGCGCCGTAGGTCTCGGGGAAGCCACCCAGCGACAGAACCTTGATCGGGCCGGCGAGATTGACGTCGCCCTGCTCCATGACCATCTTGACGCCGGGGTGCTCCATATCGGTGGTCTTGAACACCGTGGCGCACTCGTGCGCCTTGTCGATCGCGTACTTCTCGGTCACCTTCATGGTGGCGAGGATCGAACCGTCATCAGGATCGACCAGGGCCACATCACCGGCGACCTTGACCGTATCGGCCGTGGCCTTGTCGGTGGATAGCGTGATCGGAATCGGCCAGAACAGGCCCGAGGCCATTTTCATGCCGTCACAGACGCCCTGCCAGTCGGCGTGGCTCATGAAGCCATCGAGCGGGGTAAAACCGCCCTGGCCCATCATGACGATGTCGCCCTTTTCGCGGGAGCTGACCTTGACCTTTGGAAGCGATGCCGCCCGGGCCAGTTCGGCCTTGAGTGCGTCGCCCTCGAGCAACAGGGGTCGCAAACTGCCGCCACCGTGCGGATTGACCAAAGCCATGCCGAGCCTCCTGAGATTATGGTTTTTCGTGAAGGCGGAAGGTTAACAAATCCCAAATACCCACCGGTGCGATTATTTCTATTTGGGGATAAGGGATTGTTTTTGGTCCAACCGAAAAGTCCTTATGGGGCGCTCTGGTAAGATTCAACCGACGTCCTCGGGACGCCACCAGCGCGGCGTCTCGTTGATGAAATCCTTGCGCCTTTGCGGCAGCAATCAGCCCAATCAGCCCTTTCCGAACGACGCCCGCCGAATGAGCAAGAACCCCATGAGGGAGTCAATCCTGCATCTGGTTAGGGAATTCGCCCGACAGCAACTTGCGCCTGCCACTTTCGTACCCGGCCGCGACATGGTTCCGCCCGCAGGCCGCGTACTTGATCCCGAAGCCTATGTCGCACTGGTCAACGCAGCGCTCGACGGCTGGCTGACCACCGGGCGTTTCAACGAGGAATTCGAGCGCCTGATCGCCCAGCGCATCGGGGTAAAAAAGGCGCTGACCACCAACTCCGGATCCTCGGCCAACCTGTTGGCGCTCTCTGCGCTGACTTCGCCCATGCTCGGCGAGCGGGCACTCAAGCCGGGCGACGAAGTCATCACGGCGGCGGCCGGCTTTCCGACCACCATCAACCCGATACTGCAAAACGGACTGACGCCGGTATTCGTCGATTCCGAATTGCCGAGCTACAACCCGACCACTCAGGCCATCGGGGCAGCGATCGGGCCGCGCACCCGCGCCATCATGCTGGCCCACGCCCTGGGCAACCCCTTTCGCGCCGACGAAATACGAACGCTGGCCGACCGCCACGGTCTCTGGCTGATCGAGGACTGCTGCGATGCCTTCGGCTCGACCCTTCACGGACGCAGCGTAGGCAGCTTCGGCCATCTCGGCACGCTCTCCTTCTACCCGGCGCACCACATCACCACCGGCGAGGGCGGCGCGGTATTCACCGACGATCCGCTGCTGGCGCGCATCGTCGAATCCTTCCGCGACTGGGGCCGCGACTGCTATTGCGCGCCGGGCAAGGACAACACCTGCGGCAAGCGCTTCGACTGGCAGCTCGGCGACTTGCCCTGCGGCTACGACCACAAGTACACCTATTCCCACGCCGGCTACAACCTCAAGATCACCGACATGCAGGCGGCGCTGGGCGTGGCGCAGATGGCGCGCCTGAACGATTTCATCGCCGCCCGGCGCGCCAATTTCCTCCATCTGCGCGAGCGGCTGCGCGACTGCGAGGAATTCCTGGTCCTGCCCGAGGCAACCGCAGCCAGCGACCCGTCCTGGTTCGGCTTCCTCCTCACCTTGCGCGAAAACGCGCCCTGTAGCCGCGTTGACCTGCTGCGCTACCTTGATCAGCACAAAATCGGTACGCGCCTGCTGTTTGCCGGCAACGTCACCCGCCAGCCATACATGAAGGGGCGCCACTTCCGCGCCAGCGGCGACCTGGCCGTCGCCAATGTCATCACCGAACGCAGCTTCTGGATCGGCGTCTATCCCGGGCTGACCACCGAAATGCTGGACTATGCGGCCGACCGCATTCGCGAATTCCTCGGAGTCGGCTTCTGAACCCGCCGCTGCCGCCCATTCCGGTCGAGGATCGCGAGCACATCCTGCGGCACACCGCCAGGATTTGGCGCGAACTTGCCGGTGCGCGCTTCTTCATTACCGGCGGCACCGGCTTCTATGGCAAATGGATGCTGGAGGCGATTATTGCCGCCAACGACGCTTGCGGCGCAAATGTCCGCGCTACCGTGCTTAGTCGTGATCCGGCCCGCTTCAGGGCCGAAGTCCCGCATCTCGGATTGCGTCCCGAGTTCGAGTGGATCGTTGGTGAGCCGGCCGGGTTCGAGTTTCCGGCCGAACGCTTCGACTACCTGATCGACTTTGCCACGCCGAGTGCAATGGAAGTCGGCGCTGGCGGTACGGCGATCGTGGAGCGCTGCCTGCGGGGAAGCGCCAACCTGATACGTTTTGCCAAGGCTGCGGGTGTGCGGCGGGTGCTTTACGCCAGCTCAGGCGCGGTATATGGCCGTCAGCCCGAAAATGTCGAGCGGCTTGCTGAAGACTTTCCCGCCGATGCGGCGACGGTTTCGCCCTACGGCCGGCTCAAGCAGCGCAGCGAAGCCCTGCTCCTCGGTTCCGGCCTCGACGTCGTGATCGCGCGCGGCTTCGCCTTCATCGGCCCTTACCTGCCCCTGACCGACAAGTTCGCTGCCGGCAGCTTCCTGCGCGACGCCCTGGCCGGCGGGCCGATCCGCATCCATGGAGACGGTAACCAACTGCGCAGCTACCTGTATGCGGCGGACCTTGCCGTGTGGCTGGTGGCGCTGCTCGCCAGCGGTCACGCGGGCCGCGCCTACAACCTCGGCAGCGACAATGCCGTCTCGCTACACGACCTGGCGACCCGGATCGCCGCAGCCCTGCCCCGCCCGTGCGCCGTAGTTGCCGGCAGCGCTGACATCGCTGGTGCCAAACGCTACGTGCCGGACATCGGCCTGGCGCGATCGGAACTCGGCCTCAAGGTAGCGATCGGGCTCGATGAAGCAGTTGGGCGCTGCGTCGCCGCCCCCCGCCAAGACATCGCGCAGAAGCTCAGCGAATGCACCCGCTGAATCCGCTGCCGGCGCTGGTCACCCATCGCTACCTGCTGGGCCAACTGATCCGGCGCGAAGTGCTGGCGCGCTACAAGGGCTCGGCAATCGGCATCGGCTGGTCCTTCCTGCATCCGCTGCTGCTGCTGTTCGCCTTCACCCTGGTATTCGGCGGCGTTTTTGGCGGCCGCTGGGGAGGCGGGGACGTTGGCAAGACCGGCTTTGGCATGGCGCTGTTCATCTACTGCGGGCTCGCGGTCTTTGTCCCCTTCGCCGAGGTGATCGGCAACGCATCCAAGGTACTCCTGGCCAACCAGCACTTCGTGCGAAAGGTGGTCTTCCCCTTGGAGATACTTCCGGTTGCGGGACTGGTTGCCGCAAGCATTCATGGCGCCATGCACGTGGTCCTGCTGCTGCTTGCCACCATGCTGGCCGGACATATTCATGCCACCGCGCTGCTGGTGCCGCTGATACTGCTGCCGGCATGGCTGCTGACGCTCGGGTTGGCATGGGCGCTGGCCGCGGCCGGCGCCTATGTCCGCGACATCGGCCACGGCATGCCGGTATTGACCCAACTTCTGATGTTCGGCCTGCCGGTGTTCTACCCAAGCAGCGCCGCCCCGGGCCCGCTGCGCACGCTGAACGAATTCAACCCGGTGGCGCTGGCGATCGAAGACCTGCGCCGGGCATTGGTAGACGGTCTGGCGCCGGATTGGGAACGCTGGCTGCTGATGCTGGTGTTTGGCGCCGCCATCGCCCTGCTTGGCCATGCCTTCTTCGCCCGCTGCCGCGAGGAGTTTGCCGATGTCCTCTGACATCGTGGTTTCGGTCAGGAATGTCGGCAAGATCTACCGCGCCTACGACCACCCCTTGCAGGCGCTGCTGGCGCGCGCCACCGGGGGACGTCGAGGTCGCCACAAGGAGTTTCGCGCCCTGAATGACATCAGCTTCGAGCTGCGGCGCGGCGAAAGCATAGGCATCGTGGGCCGCAACGGATCCGGAAAGAGCACCTTGTTGCAACTGATCTGCGGCATCCGCCAACCGACTTCCGGCGGTCTGGCGGTAACCGGGCGCATTTCCGCCCTGCTCGAGCTCGGGTCGGGATTCCATCCCGACTTCACCGGGCGCGAGAACGTCTTCATGCAAGGCGCCATCGTCGGTCTGACGCGCGACGAAATGGCGGACCGTTTCGACCGGATCGCCGCCTTCGCCGACATCGGGGAATATCTTGACCAGCCGATCAAGACCTATTCGACGGGCATGGCCGTGCGCCTCGCGTTCGCGGTGGCAATCAGCGTCGATCCGGAAATCCTGGTGATCGACGAGGCCCTGGCCGTCGGCGACACTGCATTCCAGGTCAAGTGCATAGCAAGGATGCAGGAGCTGGTTCAGTCAGGGGTGACGATGCTGTTCGTATCCCACAATGCCTACCAGATTCAGCGGATGTGCAATCGTGCGATCCACCTGGTTGCGGGCGAGATGCGCATGGAGGGCAGGGCCTTCGATGTCGTGGCGCAATATGAATCGGAATTGTCACGTGACATGCGACCGACACAGAAGATCCAGCTGCTCAACGACCAGTTTCGCTTCGTCGCGGCAGTTTGCAGTTCGCCTGACGAGCTGTCGGAACCGGGTGCTCCCGTTCTCCGCCAGGGTCAGGAATTCTCCGTCACTATCAGCTACTCGATTGCGGAGCATCTGCCGCATGGAGTACAAATCGGCGTCCTTTTGAAAAGTGTCGATGGCGCACGGATTTTCGGCGCAATGTCCGACCTTGCGGCTGCGCATTTGCCGGCCGACGCCGGCAACCATCGTGCCACCATCCGGTTCGCGCCCAACCTCCTGCTCGCGGGGAACTATACGATTTCGCTATCCGCGTTTGACGGCGATTACGCCGAACAATTCGCGTACTGGGATCATGCATTGACACTGCGGATCGAATCGGCGTATGCCAATCCGCTTCATGGCGTCGGATCCGTCGCCTTGCCCCACGAATGGACGATCGAGTCGTGAGGCGAAGCCCTGGGCGAGCATTGAATGACAACCGGGGAAGCCGGCCTTCTTCCGTTCCCGCGACTCCCGTTCGCCATGTACCCGGGGCCAGAATACGATGGGATTCCTGAAGGACCGTTATACCCGCGAATACTTCACCGGACGTGCCGGCGACGGCACTGAACTGGGCTACGGCGCGCTCGGCGCCGATGAGTGGCGCGATGGTGGCATTTTCGATGAGATCAGGACCCGGATCGATATCCTCGACCTGCGCGGGAAATCTGTACTTGAAATTGGTTTCGGGCGCGCAGAATCCGCTCGCTACATGCTTGCGGAGAAGGGGATTGCGCACTACCTTGGCCTGGACTTCTCCGAGGCCGCCTTTGCGCTGGCCAGGGAAACGCTTGCCGACCAATCGTCGGGCCGATTCGAGCTGCATTGCACGGATGCGCTGGAGTTTCTTGCAGGACGGGGCTACGCGGAACAGTTCGATGCCATATTCATGCTGGATGTCATCGAACACATTCCCACGTCCGAGACCGCTGCCTTGCTGCCGCTCGTGGTCAGGGCCCTGAAGCCCGGTGGCCATCTGGTCGTCGATACCCCGTTCTACGGTGTCGATGAGGATTTCATCGGCCAGGGCTTCCAGTATGTCGATCCATCCGCATCCGATCTCCATCCACGAACCAGCGGCATGCACTGCAATAAATTCACGCGCGAACGCCTGATTGCTGAGATGACTGCCGCAGGGCTGCAGAGGCTAAGCGATCAGCTGTTCGCCAAGCCCAGACCCGGAATCCGCGCCAGGATTGCGGGCTGGATGCGAAGCGCCTTTCGCGCCCTCGCTCCGGGCGCCTCGCCGGCCGCCGAGGACGCGTCCGCACCTTTGGTCCGGACACCGTCGGGCGAAGTTCATGTTCGGGTAAATGGAGCCCGATTCCGGGTTGAGCCCCACTGGTTCTGGGACGAGTTTGTCGCAGCCTGGGAGCCTCACACCTTCGAGGTCTACAAGCGCCACGTCGGACCTGCAACCACGGTTCTCGACCTTGGCGCGTGGATCGGGCCAACGGTGATGATCGCCGCCAGCCTCGGCGCTCGCCGCATCATCGCCGTCGAGGCCAACCGGACTACGTATGACGAACTGACGCGGACGATTTCCTATAACCTCGATCTGGCTTCACGGGTCAGCCTGATAAATCGTTGCGTGCATCCGGACGACGGCTGGGTCTCCTTCGGCAATCTCGATGGTTCCACCTCGTCATCGTCGGCATCCTCGGTCCGCGGCACCGGCATGCGGGTGCGTACCGTTTCCCTGGCCTCCCTGCTGCAGCAGGACCTGCTGAATGACGTCGGCTTCATCAAGATCGATATCGAGGGTTCGGAAGTCCTGATTGCCCAGGACATTGCCCGATTGGCCACCCGGCCGGGGCTCGAAGCGATCTATCTCAGCCTGCATCCGCCGTTCTGGCCGGCGATGGGCGACCCGGCGCCACTGCTGGATGCCATCGGCCGATTCACGACCCTGACTGCGGATTTCCGGCCCCTGCCGCTGGAGGAAATTGCCGCCCGCTGCAAATCGGCGGAGGCCCATCCGCCCTGGGGTACGAAGTTCGGCAACTTCTTCGAAGTCATACTCCATTGCAGGTAGTCCACTTCTCGCTGACGCCGCTCGCCGGCAGCCCGATCCGGATAGTCAATGCCCTGAGGCAGCATACCTCGTGGCAGGCAAGACTCATCGTTCTGGATCCGGCTGCCTACGGTACGCGGACGTTCGAAGGAGATCTCGACTGGAACCGCGATAGGGAAGAAGCACTTTCCTGCATCGATAGCGCGGATATCCTGCACCTGCATCACTATTTTGATCTGGAGCACAATCCCTTCGATCTCGATTTCGCCTCGCTCCGGCGCCGTGGCAAGCAACTGGTTCGCCAGTTCCATTCCGGCCCATTCCACATCGCCGGCGGACAGTTGTCCCGGGCCGCCGAAATCATTCAGTCGCCCCTACCTCAAGTGGTTGTCGCGCAGTATCAGGAACGATACTTTCCCAATGCGCGGGTGGTCCCCAATCTGGTTCCATTGCGCGACGAACTGTGCAGTCCCTCGGACGTTGCCGATCACTCGGCGACGCTGAAGGTATTCTTTGCCCCCTCGTCTCCCCATTCCGCATGGAAGTCAAGCGAAGCCATCGCCCGCTGGGAAAACAAGGGCGCCCCCGAAACCGTGGCGATGCTGGAAAGGCTTTGCGCGCGCAATCCATTTGTCGTGGCCGACATTCGCCGGGATATGCCGCACGCCGACTGCCTCCGCGCCCGCCAGGCGGCGGACGTGTCGATCGACGACCTGGTCACCGGCAGTTTCCACTTGTCCAGTCTCGAAGGCCTGGCGCAGGGAGTCCCGACCATGGCCTTTCTCGATCCGCGCACGCTCTCTGTCCTGGCGGAAATGGCCGGCACATCGACTCACCCCTGGATCAATTGTCGCCTCGAGAACGCCGAAGACAGCCTGCTCGCGTTCGCCAGCGACCCTGATGCCAGGAAGGCGCTGGGGCAAGCCTCACGTGACTGGATGACCAGGTACTGGAACGATCGCGAACTGGTCCGCCACTTCACCGATGCGTACGAACGCGTGCTCGAAACCGACGGCGCGCCCTTTCCTGCCCGCTTCGACCCGGACAAGCTGCAAACCTGGTGGAAGCTCAGGGCGCGCCAGGATCTGGCATGGCAGCTGCGTCGCTGGCGCCATCGCCTGGCAGAGGTCGCGATTTCACGCCTGGGCTCCTGAAACTCCCCGCGCCATTTGCGCTAGGCTTGCAGGATGCCCGGCACCGTCGTCCCGGACAAGGCATCCGTCGCATCCATACTCCACCAATCCGCAATTTCCATGATCCTCAAACGCCTTGCCCACAGCACCCGCCGCCTGCTCTCGAACTCGATCCACGGCAATCCGCTCGACCTGCCACGTGTAGCCCGGCAAACCGGAACCTGGGCCCATGCCGACATCGAATGGCTGGCGTCCAAAGTACGAACCGTAGCGGGTGATTTCGCCGAAATTGGCGTGTTTCGTGGCGCCGCCTTCCGCAAGCTGGCCAGGCTCGCGTCTGAGCAAGGAAAACGGGCGCACGCGTTCGACAGCTTCGTCGGCATGAACGAACCCGCGGCGGAAGACGGAGGCCATTATCCGAAGGGCAAATTCGATATCGGCGGGCCCGATCAGTTTTCCAGTCTGATGTCAGAGGCGGGCGTCGAGCGCAGCTGCTATGAGCTCTGGCCGGGCTACGTGCCCGATTGCTTCACCGCCGTGCCGCCTGGAAAGCAATTTTCCCTGGTGATCCTCGATGTCGATCATTACCACCCAACGCTTGACGCCTTGCGCTGGCTGTCACCGCGCATCAGCCCCTCGGGAATTCTTGCCCTCGATGACTTTTTGCCTCACGCCGACATACTAGCGAGCAAGGCAATCAAGGAGTTCCTGCAGACCAACCACGACTTCGAGCGAATTGCGTTTTTCAATCAGCAGCTGATCCTGCGCAAACTGGCTCCCGCCGCCGATTCCTAGACGAATGTTGACAGCCCACTGATCGACGCCCGCATGCCTTCCGCTTCACCACTGCTGCTGTTTTATCCGACCAGTCCCGTGCACGTACGCGACATGCGGCAGGTCGCCGGAAAGCTCGTTGGATGGCGCGTCCAGGCGGTGACCTACGAATCCCTGGCCGATATCGCTCCCGGAATCGCCAGGGCGCTCGATGAACACGGCATAGCCGCGGTCATTGCCGGTGACGATCACGCGCTCGACGCCAGCCTGCCCGACGAAACCTCGGTACTGGTTCTCGGTGCGGTTTTCGAGCCTTTTGCCTTGGAACTGTTCGCTTGGGCGAAATTGCGGAGCATTCCTGTCGCGGCGATCGAGGAAGTCGCCCAGCTTGGCCTCAACGATAACGACATCAGCAACTACGATGCTCCTTTCGACCGGCTTTTTGTCGCCTCCGCCGACGAACTGGAACGCTTCCTCGCGCTCGGATATCCGCGGGAAATGTTGCGCACCAGCGGCCTGCCCGCCTACGAGCGGATCGCGCCGCCTTCCGCTGCCGAGGAAGCGGCGGCACTGGAAGGCCTGAACATACGCGACGGCCGCAAGCCGATTGTGTACACGACCTCGCCGCTGCGCAGCCGGCGCGCGATCCATAACAAGGACACGGCGAGCTTTCGCCACGCCATGCTGCAGGCGCTGGCGCAGGCCGCAGAAGCCACCAAGCGACGCGTCGTGGTCAAACTGCACCCGAACGAGGATCCGGCAACGGAACGCGCCTTCATCGCGCAACGCATCCCCGACGCCATCGTGATCGGCCGCGAGGTGGCGATGGATACGCTGTTCGCCGCCGCAGCCGTGGTCGTCAATCGCGGCAATTCCCAGACCTGCCTGGAAGCGGTTCTGCGCGGGATTCCCGTGGTGGTCGCCGCCTGTGGGCTGCGCAGCCTGTTCCACGACTCGGGCACGGCGCGGATCGTCGATTCGACGAACGCCCTGACCGAGGCGGTGGCGCGCGCGATCGCCGACGGCCCAAGGGCGGCGCCGGATTTCCGCAGGCGTCATTGCCGGCTTCCGGACGGCGGCGTCGACTCCTTCATCGCAGACGAACTCCGGGCCCTCGCCGGGCAGCGGATTCCCGCCACTCCGCTAGCCTGGCGCTGGTTGGTGCGCAGCATGCTTTTCATGGGGCGCCATGCGCGCGCGCTGGCGCTGCTGCGCCATGCTCCCGTCGGTGGCCCGTGGGCGGACTGCGTGCGACTGGGCCTGGATGCCCACCTTGCGGGACAGCGTGAGTCAGCGATGGGCCATTGGCAAAGATGCCGCGAAATCGATCCGGAGTGGTTCTTTCCCGATTTCGAACTCGCCCACGGCTGCCAGGCGGCGGGCTTGAACGAATCCGCATTTTCCCACGCACACCGGGCTATCGCCCTGCATCCGCCCTTCCATGGCCTTTGGCACGAGTTGCCGATGCGTGTGGTGATCATGGCCGCGTTGCGCGCCCTCGGGCGCGACATCGAGGCCGCGGCGGAGTTGGCAGCGCTGGATCGGCGCGGCCTGGTCGATGTCGCACCGGAACTGCTGATCGAAAAGTCGGCGCTGGCGACACGCCGCGTCGAATGCCGGCCCGACGCGATTGAAGCGGTCGAATGCGCACTTGAGCTGCTCGCACGCATTCCCATCGACCCAGTCCTGGACGACACTCTGCGCGAACGCGCGCTCGCGCAACTGCGCGCTGTCGCCGCTCGTGCGGAACAGACACGCAACCATGCCGTTGTGGCTGCCTGCCACATCTGCCTGGCGCAGTATCGGCCAGATGACGTATGGGTTCGTTTCGCCCGTGCCCGGGCGGCTCTCGGTAACGGCAGCATCACGGGGGCCTTGCGCGGGCTGGCGAGGATCACCGCAATTCCAGATGCTCCCCGCGAACTTTGCGTACGCGTCTTGCCGCCGGAAGCCGTCGCCAGGTTGCTGCCGCTCTGGCCGGGAAAGCCGGAAGCCGGGTCCCGGCCCTGGAAACTGATTCTGCGCACGACGTCATGGTGCCTGCACATCCTGCGCGCATCGGGAGGACGAGACTGGCCGCACGCACTGGCCTTCACGATCCTGGTCCTGCTTTTCGTGCCCCGTCATTTCTTGCATCGGCTGCTTGCGCGCAAGCCTGTGATACCGTAGCCCCCTTGCCGCAGACGACGGCTGTTTCGAGGACCGCGACGTGAAATCCCCCTCAGACATGAAGGTCATCCAGATCGAGCTGACCAACGCCTGCCCGATGCGCTGCGCGAACTGCACCCGCTTCTGCGGGCACCACACCCGGCCCTTCTTCATGGATTTCGAGACCTTCAAGAAGGCGGTGGACTCCCTCAAGGGCTTTCGCGGCATCGTCGGCATCATGGGCGGAGAACCGACCCAGCATCCCGAATTCAGGCGCTTCATGGAGTATTACCGCGCCAACGTGGGCTATGACGACCCGACCGCCAAATTGATCGAGCCCTCGGCGGATTTCATGCGCCACGTGCTCGCCAACGGCTACCACGTCGATTACGGCAACCATCGCGGTCTATGGACCTCGGTGACACCCCGCTACTACGAAAACTTCGAACTGATCCAGGATACCTTCGGCTACCAGTTGCTCAACGATCATTCGCATACCTCGATGCACCAGACCCACATGGTGACGCGCAAGGAGCTCGGCATCCCCGATGACGAATGGGTCAAGCTGCGCGATCGCTGCTGGGTGCAGAACCTGTGGAGCGCCTCGATCACCCCCAAGGGTGCCTTCTTCTGCGAGATCGCCGCGGCCATGGATGCGACCCTCGGCGGTCCCGGCGGCTGGCCGATCGAGCCGGGCTGGTGGCAGCGCAGACCGGAGGACTTCAAGGAACAACTCGACTGGTGCGAGATGTGCAGCGCCTGCCTGCCCATGCCCAGCCGCGATGCCAACGACGAAACCGACGATGTGTCGCCGGTGTGGGCGGCGAAGCTGCAGGAGATCAACAGTCCCAAATTGAAAAAAGGACTGGTCAACACATTCGATCCGCTGGCCTACCAGAAGGACCAGCACTCCATCATCCAGAAGCCCACGCCCTACATGGACGACCAGGAAAACCGCATGGGCAAAAGCCGGAACCGCCTGGTGCCCCAGCACATCACGCACGTCGCCTGGCTCTCCATCGGCATCGGTCCGGAGCAGGCACGTTCCTTCCTGCGGGGCCTTAAGGAGGCAGGCCAACTGGATGCCGTGGCCGCGCAATCACCAGACCACGCGCCCCTTGCTGCCGAATTCGGCCTGCCCTTGCTCACCGGCGCGCAGGCACTGGGCGACTTGATCGCGGCGGCCAGGACCCCCGACTGGGTGCTGATGGTGCGCGACACGCCGGCCCCGGCCTATGTGCATGAGTTGATCAACGGCTGCGTGTTCAATCCCGGCGTCGCCTATTGCAGCGACCGCCGCGGGGAGTGCTTTCGCTTCTTCAATCTGCGGGCGTCTTCGCTGCAAGAAGGCGGTGACCTGTTCGACATCGGCGCCAGCTACCCTGCGCACAAGCGGGTGGCCCTGACGGAAAGCCGCCCGGACGACTACCGCTTGAGCGACCTGGGCATGTTCATCCGCCGCGCCTACAAGCGGGTTGTCTGGCTCAAGCGCAAGCTGGACGGCCAGCCGGTCACCCGTGGTCCGCTGGGCGAGATCAAGGGCAACCGGATCGCCGGTTAGCCCCCGGCAAACCGGGTCGACAAACGCTCAGGACTGGCGCGCCGAGCCCCGCACGTAACCCTGCGCACGCTTGGTGGCCGAATGCGCCCAGGCACCGAGGCGCATGATGCGGCTGCCCACCGGACGCGGCAGCGCGTCGGCAATCCACGAATAATCCGAGCGGATTCTTTCGAACATCTGGTCGATCGCATCGGGAGGCGGAACCTCCATGGCACGATCGAAGTTCGGGTCAATCCGGATGCGCTTGTTTTCCGGCCAGTGGCAGATGAATTCGGCGATTCCTCCGCTGGCGGGGAAGGGGTTCGGCAGGTGTCCGCGCAGCGAGTGGGCCAGCGTGTTGAACATCAGGAAGGGCGGCGCGCCGTGCTCCGTGTCCCGAGCCGGCAGGAAATACAGCGAGCCCGGGTTCAGCACCACCTCGCGCAGCCGGGGCATGAGGCCCTCCGGTACTGCAAAACCCGGCGCGATAAGCACGCACCAGTCGGAAAACTCGACTGCGGCCAGTGCCGCATTCAATGCCTCGCCGCCGGACATGCCGGCAGACTCGAGCGTCTTCACTTTGGCCGATTCGCAGAGCGCGCCGTACTCCGGAGTCACGGCAGATACCTGGGCGACAAGCTCGTCGAACTGCCCGCGCAAGGGGAGGAATTTGCTTAGCGAGGCAGGGTCGTCACGACCAAGCAGGATGGCATCGAAGCGCTTTGGATAAATGCTGCGGTTGGTGGGGCCGACCCTCAGGCTGTGATCGCTGTCGGGCAGATAGGGCGTATTGGTCTCGACGATACGACCGCCGACTTTTTCCGGGGCCGCATCGCCATTCACCGCTACCGGAACGATATTGATCAGCTTCTGCTTGATCTTCGGGCTGCGGATCTGTACCAGCTTCTCGTACATCACGGGCGATACGTCATCCGTTTCGTCGTTGGCATTGCGCGTCGGCACATTGAGGCAGGCACTGCACATCTCGCAGTACTTGAGTTGGTCGCCGAAATCCTCAGGCTTGCGCTTCCACCAACCCGGTTCGATCGGCCAGCCACCGGGTCCGTCGAAGGTGGCGTCGAGCGCGGCGGCAACTTCGCAAAAGAACGCGCCCTTGGGGTGGATCGATGCGCTCCAGCGGTTCTGGATCCAGCAGGCATCGCGCATTTTTATCCACTCATCGTCGGGGATGCCAAGTTCCTTGCGCGTGATCAGCAGGGCAGCATGGTCGCTCGGGCTGGCATGGTCATTGACCACCTGGTAGCCGAAGGTCTCCTGGATCAGTTCGAAATGTTCGTAGTAACGCTTGCCCATGATCGACCAGAGGCCGCGCTGGTTGTTGTTCTCGATGTCGAACACATTGCCGACGATATGGGCATTGAAGCTGGAAATCGGCTTGCGTCCGTTTTCCAGCGGTCCGCCGGTGCCGAACTTCGAGGCGAAATAGCGAACGAATTCCTCGAACTGCGGATGCAGCGTCGGCTCGCCGCCCATGATGCCGACAATCCCGGGAAAGCCTTCCATGGAATCCACGGCACGCTTGAAGGTGTCGAAGTCCATCATGAAGGGCTTGCGGTGGTTGCCGCAGAAGCGGGTGCAGTTCGAACACTTCTTGGTGCACGCGTTGGTGATGTCGATCTGGATGATCTTCATGTCGGCGGGTGATTTCACTGCGACCTCCTGTTGCGGGGTTGGGGCATTCTGACGGCGGGGCTTCAATGCCCGCTTCGACTTCCTAATCGGTCCTGCGGTTCCTGCGCTTCCTGGCGATCGGATGAATGTGCGGCCCAAAAGCAAGGACAAACCTGAGTTTCCAGCGTACCCGGTTGGCCAAGCTGCGCATCAGGAAGGGCAGGACATAGCGCATGGGCATGCGAATCTTCGCCGACCAGCTGCCGTTGGCGACGATGCGCAGCGCCTCGCCAAAAGTGACGATGCGGGCCAACAATACCAGAAACCACCAGCCGGCCAGAACCGAGATGAAGCGATCCGAATAGTTGAGCAAGTGATCCACCATCGCCCGGCGGATGCTCGCATGGTGGGGATGGGTGCGCATGTCTCCCGTCGGGTGCTGCCCGCCGACGATACGGTTCTTGCTGAAGGAGTTGGCACCGTGGCGCCGATAGCATCCCAGGCGCTCGGGAATCAGGATCGAGCCGCCCACCAGGTTGCCGAAGTGGCAGATGTAGTTGTCGGCACAGACCCGGAAGGGTTCGGTCACGTCCGGCAGGATCAGCTGCAGCGTTGCCCTGCGGAACATCATGGAACTGGTGGTCGCCCACAGCCAGGAGTTCTCGTACAGGTAGTGCGGCCCGACGTGGCGGTAGCGCCCGCGCGCCAACAGGTCGGAATGCCGTCCGGCGATGACTTCGCCGACCTCGTTGATCTGGTATTGATCCGAACTGGTGAAGGCGACGGGCATTTCGCCCAGATGCACGGCGAGGTGCCCGACCAGGAAATCGGGAAGCAGCAGGTCGTCGGCATCGACATAAACCACGAACTCGCCTTCGGCGCGTTCGCAACCGGTCTTGAAGCCCGCCATCTGGCCCTGGTTGGTCTCCTGCCGGATCAGGTGAAAGCGATCGCCCAGTTGCCGCTCGGCGATGAATTGCTCGATCACCGCGACCGAGCGGTCGGACGAGAAGTCGTCGACGACCAGGCACTTGAAGTTGCGGTAAGTTTGCGCCGCGATCGATTGCAGGCAGTCCGCGACGTAGCGCTCGTAATTGAACACCGTGACGACGATGGTGACAAAGGGCGCGCGAACCTCGCTCCGCTGGAGCATGGCCAGCACGCGGCTGTCGGTGATCAACAACTGATGGTCCGTCAAATCCATAGGCTATCCACGCTATCCCAAGTTCACCAAACAATCCATGATCGAATTCACGCCAGAGCCCTGACACAAACCGACAACCGCGCCGCCAGGACATCCACCGGCGGCGACCTCATTCGGGCAAGCGGTCGCGATAGCCACGAACCCGCCCGACGAACGTGACCCAGTGGAAGCGCAACTCATTGCGCTTCAGGGATGCAAGCGAAACCATCCATCGTGCAAGGGGCATGCCAAAGAATGCCAGCTTCCACCACAGGGGCATGGGGTGCTTGCGCAGCACGCGGCCGTCGGCACGCGCATAGCGCTCGCGCTTTTCGAGAGCCACGCCGTCGAATGAGGGAAACAGCGGCGGATGATGTACCGTCAATGCCGGGTCAAAATACACTTTCGCTCCCGTTTTCAGTGCGCGCAGCATGAAGTCATTGTCATCGCCCGCCCCCCAGGGGGAGCCGGCCCCGGGCCCGAGCGTCGTGTCGAAGCCCCCTACCCCCAGCGCCACGTCGCGCCGCAGAAAATAGACGTAGGTCACGGCGCGCCGCCACGACATCGCCGGTGACAACGGCCCGGCACGGTCGCTCCAGGGCAAGGTGGCTTTTCCCTCGGCGTCGATCGTGTGACCGATGATGCCATCCCATTCCTGGCCAGCATCCAGGAATTGCGCCACTCGTTCAAGCACACCTGGCGGATACCAGCAATCGTCATCCGGAAAGCCGATTATATCGCTGGTCGCCAATGCCAATCCCACGTTTCGGGCGCGGCTGGCGCCTGGCTTCGAGACCCGATGGATGAGATTTAGGCGCCCACTGAATTCGGCCACCACCCGAAGCACGCGATCGTCGCAATTCTGATCCACAACAACCACTTCCAGATCCGGATAACGTTGCAGGACCAGCGAGTCAAACAGCCTGATCAATTCCTCGCTTCGACCAAAGGTAGCCACGATCAAGGTAAATCGCATTGCCTTCCCTACCGGCAAGCCTATGCGTGAACTGTCGGCGGATTTCGGAGAAGCCAGAGCGATTTCCAGTATTCAGTCATCGGGCGATATCCGGCCGGCCGCCTCGATCCGCCAAGCGCTTTCCCAAGGAATGGGCGATGGCGGTCGACTTCCAGGCAATCCTCGTCATGAGTACCGCGGTCCTGCCGAATCGTCCGGAATGAAATCTTCGTTGCGCGTCACGCAAGGCAATATCCTCGGAGGTCGGGGAAAGGCACTTCCTACGAAACACCGGGTCGTGGAAATAGCATGTTGTCGTACATCCAACGCATCCATTGATACGGATACGCGACTGCGACCGTTCTTGGTATTCCGACGACTCCAGTATCTGCGCGAGGGTGCCATTGTTGATGTTGAAGCGCGACTTTTCCTCCCAGTTGGCATGAAAACAGGGAAAGACGTTTCCTCGCTGATCCACAATGGCGATGGCCCAGGGGACGGTACAGCCAAAACCGGGATGCAGCGGAAACCCTTCTTCCTCTGCCGTCTGTCTGGCCCTGTTACGAATGTGCAAGACAAGCTCGCGATCAACACCCACATCCCTGCCATCATGGCGCGCTTCGTCGATCAGGGTCTCGAGTTCGTCCGCCAGCGTCTCGCATTGTTCGGATCGAAGGTCATTTTCGGCAAAGTTCCACGAACCATTCTCAACTATGCCGAAACCATGAAATAGATACGGCACATGCCTGAAATGCCTATACACCGGCAAAATGTTACCCACGTTCCACCGCTGGATCACAGTGTTCAGCGATACTTGAATTCCCGCTTCGGCCAGCTTGGTGAATGCACTTTCGCTCCTGGAAAACGCATCGTAACGGCCCTGCACCCGGATTTGGTTATGGACCTCCCTGGTGCCATCGAAGGACACCTGGAAATGTATATTCTTTCGCCCAGACAGTTCCTCGATCAGTTCATCGTCGAGGTGAAATGCATTGGTGCAAACCTTGATCTTGAGCGCGGTTCGCCCGGCGTAGTCGGCCAGCACCTTGCGAAAGTATGGAAGATAGTAAGGCTCGCCGCCGGATATTTCGAATTCATCGAATCCGAGTCGCTCGGCATCTTCGATCAGTTGGCGGACCTGGTGCTCGGATAGCGCATCCTTGCCCTCGTGGATGATCGAGCACATCCCGCACGTGAAATTGCAGCGGCTCGTGATGATGGCCTGGAGTTTCCGAAAATTATTCCTGGGCGGAGCGATCTTCATGAAGCACCTTTTTCAACACCAGAACAGGGCACGCAGCGTATTTCCTTTCCGGCAGCAAACCTGCGCAGCGCGGTCGGCCAAGCACTGACCGTTCGCCACTATAGCTGCACCGACGCCAAGCGCGGGTGATTCCCAACGCGGCCCATCAAGGAGGCGCGGAGTTGTAGTCGCATTGTTCCTCCAGCCGGCGGAACAATAGAGGGGTCAGCATATAGATTGCGCCTGCCAGCAGGATGACCATCGAGAAGCCGAGGGCCATGGCGAGCACTACGGCCAACACCGAACCGATAACGGTAAAGCCACTGTTGATTCCCCAGGCCCACGGCACGAATCTGGCCTGTCTTGCGGCGACCGCATGCAGTCCGGTCGGAAAGAAGGCACCCAGGCAAAGTGCAATTGGACTAACCAGCAGGCAGCTCAGGACCGCCTTTACGGGCAGCGACAGGCCGATTGTCGCGTCAATGGCTGTAGATAACGCCGGTGAGGCAAACAGCAGGCAACACGCACCTACCGCGCAGGCGGCGAAAACCACCCTCCTGCGCGGCAGCGCGACTCGGGTCGCCAATGTGCTGCCTATCCCGGCGAAAAGCAGCATGGAACCCATGACCACCGCGATGGAGTAAATCGGGTGCCCGAGGTAGAGAGCGAGGCGCTGCATCAAGGCAATCTCGATCATGATGAAGCCGAGTCCCAGGCAGGCAAAGTAAGCCGCGCCCACCCCGGCAAATGGTACGCGCAACCCCTCCCGCTTGCACAGGAACAAAGGCAGCCAGATCATGGCCACGACCGCGCCAACTGCCAGTGCCAGAATGATGGCGAAGACGAAATATGCCCAGTAACCCTGGATCAGCCCGGTATCGCGGTCGCTGAACATCCGGCTGAGCTTGTAATAGTTGAAGAAGAATGGCCGATCATCGACCACCGGGCTGATATCGTAGGGATAGTCGCGCTGGAACAGGGATTGTTGGCCAGCATCGAAGGCCTTGGCATAGTCGTGGAAGATGGCGGACGCCGGATGGTTTGATGGCTCGACGTGCGGATGGAACACCGATTTCGCCCCGCGCCGTTCAAGTTCGCCGACGAGCGCCTGCGCCTCGGTGGGCGAGAAGGGCTTCTTACTAAGAAAGGTGACTCCCGAGGTCGCGGGACGAACCACCGCGACATGGTGTTCGGGATGCTCGATGCCTTCGCGCCGCAAGGCTTCAAGGATGACTGCGAACAGGCGCAGTGTCTCCCGCGGCTTCTGGTCGTAGAACCAACGATGGATGCACAGGATGCCATCCGGACCGAGGTGGCGAAAGTAGTCCTGGATCGCCTCGACCGTATACAGATGATTCTCCGCCATTACATAAGCCCCGGTGCTCAGGGCGGTAAAGGTGTCGACCCCGGTCATGCGGATCAGATCGAATTTCCGGTCGGACTGCTTCAGGAAAGCCCGGCCCTCGGAATAGTGAACCTCAACTTGAGGGCGGCTAAAGATATTTCCGGAGAAGGCGGCAAACGGCCCCTGCATCGCCTTGATGATCGCTCCATTTATGTCCACCGCGGAGATCCGGCGGGCATCGAGCAGGAGAGAGTCCGCAATATCCGGCCCACCGCCAAGTCCGATCACCAGATGCTCGCCACCGACGGTCCTTTGCAAGTAGGGCATGTGGAAATTCGTGCCGGCAAATGCCCGCTTCTCGGCCGGCGTGGGGAAGGACTCATTCCGCTGGGCGATCGCCGAAATGGCGTCGCCGTCGAAAGTGATCAGTTTGGTTGGTGGCTGAATCCGGGACCAGCCGATGTTGATTGGGCGGTCTGCGGAGACGATATCCAGCCTGGTGACCGGATCCCACGCCATGTGTTCGTGACGAACCGAGGCATTGATGAGCTGGTTTTTCGCGTAACCCAGACTCTTGCTGGTATCAGGCGTCAGTTGCAGGCTCGATTCGGCGAAAATACCAAATCCTGTCATGCCCAAAGCAACGGAAAGAGCGAGCAGAGTCAGACCCGGATGCCGTAGCCGTTCGCCCGAAAAAACCATGACAATGGTCACAACGATCGCCAGCACCCCGCCGACCGCCACCAGTGCGCCCACGCCACCAAGCGTGGTCAGCGAGAACGGGAATACGAGGCAGGCCAGTGCCGCGGCGGCAAGATCCCAAGTATAGAGACGGGACGAAAATGCTGGATTTGCCAGGAAGAGGTAAACAACGATATTGCCGCAAAAAACAAAAATGACCGTTACCATCAGGTAGGACAAAAGGAGATGCGGCAGTGACGCGCCAATGTCGTCGAGGCGAAAGGACATCTGCGTCTGGCTCAGCCACAACAGTAAACCGACCACCGCCGTCGGTGCCAGGATGGCGTTCCAGCAGAGAAACCGGACACCGCCGGCCCCATCCAGGCGGTGCCCAAGGATGGATATCAGCGTCGAGGCGACACCATAGCCGAGCAAAGCCAGGGAGATGATCAGATAGACGACGTGGTTCCAATAGACGAATGCCAGGACGCGGGTCAAATGCAGTTCAAGGGCAAGCGTGGCAAAAGACACGGTTGCCATCAGAATTGACTGAAGCAGCAGGGAAACCTTGGGAGACGTACTCATCGGCTGGAATTTGCGAATCGAAACGCGGAACCGGGCGCTCCGAGTGATATTGCTTGCCACGCCATCCTGTGACCAGAGGAAAAATGCCAAGCACTCCGATAAAATTCTATCTTAAAAGCAACTTCGACTGCCGCTCAATGACCGGAATGCCGGGAAGCGGAAGGTTTATGGCGCGAACCTCGTTCCCGCACATGCATGACATGATCAAATTGCCAGGAAAGCAATCATGAACAAAGTCCTCGTCACCGGCGGTGCCGGCTTCCTCGGCTCCCACCTTTGCGACCGCCTGATCGAGCGCGGCAGCGACGTGCTCTGCGTCGATAACTTCTTCACCGGCTCGAAGCGCAATGTCGCGCACCTCCTGGACCATCCCTATTTCGAATTGATGCGCCATGACGTGACCTTTCCACTCTACGTCGAGGTCGATCGCATATTCAACCTGGCCTGCCCGGCGAGCCCGATCCACTATCAGCACGATCCGGTACAGACGACCAAGACCAGCGTGCATGGCGCGATCAACATGCTCGGGTTGGCCAAGCGCGTCAAGGCGCGCATCCTGCAGGCTTCGACCAGCGAGGTGTATGGCGACCCGGAAGTACACCCGCAACCGGAAGGCTATTGGGGCAAGGTCAATCCGATCGGCATCCGCAGCTGTTACGACGAAGGCAAGCGCTGCGCCGAAACCCTGTTCTTCGACTACCACCGCCAGCACAGGATGCAGATCAAGGTGGTGCGCATCTTCAACACCTACGGCCCGCGCATGCATCCCGACGACGGCCGCGTGGTCAGCAATTTCATCTGCCAGGCACTGGCCGGA
>JACRIX010000058.1 GCA_016215645.1 Rhodocyclales bacterium | reverse complement strand
CTGCTGCAAATGCTGCTGCTGCGGGCGCTGGTAGCGCGCTTCTGGCAAACGCCTTACACCGGCAGCGGCCAGGGCCTGATGCGCTGGGGTACCGGCCTGCATGATCGCTTCATGCTGCCGCACTTCGTCGCCCAGGACATGCAGGACGTGGTGCTCGACCTGCAACGCGCCGGCTACGCCTTCGAGTTCGACTGGTTCGCGCCCTTTCTCGAATTCCGCTTCCCGCGCTTCGGCACCGTGGTCTATCACGGCATCGAGATCGAACTGCGCCAGGCCATCGAACCCTGGCACGTGCTGGGCGAAGAAGTCGCCGCCGGCGGCACGGCGCGCTACGTCGATTCCTCGGTCGAGCGCATGCAGGTCAAGGTGCGCCACATGCACGACAACCGCCACATCGTTACCTGCAACGGTCGCCCGCTGCCGCTGACCGGCACCGGCACGCGCGGCGAGTACGTCGCCGGCGTGCGCTACCGCGCCTGGTGTCCGCCCTCGGGCCTGCACCCGACCATCGGCGTGCAGGCGCCGCTGGTGTTCGACCTGGTCGACAGCTGGAGCGGGCGCTCGATCGGCGGCTGCACCTACCACGTCGCCCATCCCGGCGGGCGCAGCGAAGATACCTTCCCGATCAATGCCAACGCGGCCGAATCGCGCCGCGTCGCCCGCTTCTGGAACCACGGCCACACGCCGGGCCCGATGCACGTGCGGCGCGAAGGCCGCAACCCGGATTACCCGCTGACGCTCGACCTGCGCCGTGCGCCGGAGGCCTGGATGGAGGGCGCGCCTTCCATCGCCACCGAGCAGGAGCAGGCACAGCAGTAGCGCTGGCGGCAAGCATCGAATTCCCCCAGGCGATCGGCCCTTGCTGGCGGCCCGGCGGGAAGCGTGTCGAAGAGCTGGCCTTTCTTGCACACGTGCCGCAGTACGTGAAAAGAAAACAAGTGTTTTTATACATATCGCAGGCGACGTGATAAGATATTTTCGTTTTCTTATCACGTAACGACAGGCGAAAGCATGACCGAACTGGATATTCCCAGCCCCGCCAGCCTTGAGACCAAGGCGGTATGGCAGAGCCTGGCAAAGGCGCACCGCCATCTGGCGGAACTGAAGGGCCTGTGCGAATCACTGCCCAACCGCGCCATCCTGCTCGATACGCTGGCCATACAGGAGGCGAAGGACAGTTCAGAAATCGAGAACATCATCACCACGCATGACGAACTCTACGCCTACGACCAGGGCAGTTCCGCTTCGCCGGCGGCCAAGGAGGTGCAAAACTATGTCGCGGCTTTGAAGGTAGGTTTTACCGACGTGGTGAATTCCGGCCTGATCCGCATGAGCACGATCCTGCGCGTGCAGGAACAGGTCGAGCAGAACAATGCCGGTTTCAGAAGGCTACCGGGGACGGTACTGAAGAATCAGGCCACGGGGGCGGTGGTCTATGCGCCGCCGCAGGATGCCGTGCTGATCGAAAAGCTGATGACGCAACTGGTGGAATTCATCCATGCCGATGACGATTACGATCCCCTGTTGCGCATGGCGATTGCGCACCATCAGTTCGAAAGCATCCACCCGTTTTACGATGGCAATGGCCGCACCGGGCGCATCCTGAATCTGCTAATGCTGCAACGCGAAGGCCTGATGGAATTGCCGGTGTTGTACCTGAGCCGATACATCACCTCGACCAAGGCGCAGTACTACCAGCTACTGCAGTCGACCCGGGAAACTCAGGGGTGGGCGGATTGGTGCGTGTATATCCTGAAGGCTGTGGCGGTTACTGCCAGAAGCGAAATCCGGCTGATCAAGCAGTTGCGCGAATTGATGCAGACCACCAAGCAAAGGCTACGCGACGAATTGCCCAAGCTGTACAGCCAGGAATTGCTGAACAACCTGTTCCGCTATCCCTATACGAAGATCGAGTTCGTGGAAAGGGATCTGGGGGTTTCGCGGATTACGGCCGCCAAGCATCTGGATGCGCTGGTGGTGGCGGGGTATGTGGAAAAGAAAAAAATCGGCCGCACGAACTTTTACATCAACCGCCCCCTGTTCGCGCTTCTGACGCAGATCAGCCTGGACGATGGGTGAGGCCACCTGCCGGGTACCATGCACCGAGCAGGAGCAGGAGCAGCAGTAGCCAAGGACCACGGCCGGCGCGGTGGTATGCTGCCGGCGTGACCACGGCCCTGCCGCCTGTCGATCTTTACCCGAGTCCCGCCGCGCGCCGCTTGCGCATCTGGCCGGCGATGCTGCTGCTCGGCATGGCCTTGCTGGCGATGATGGCCGTCGCCTGGCGTGCGCATGGCGTGATTGGAGATCTGAACGAGAGCACCGACCGGCGCGCGCTGGCGCGCACCGGCCTGTTTCAGGCCGAACAGCTACTGTCGCTGCTCAAGGATGTCGAGACCGGCGGTCGCGGCTTCGCCCTCGGCGGGCGCGACGACTACCTGGCCCCCTACCGGGAAGCACTCGCCGAACTGCCCAAGGCGCGCCGCGCGCTGCGCGAAACCCTGGGCGACCCGATGCCGGGCGGCGCGCCCTGGGCCGAACTCGACGCGCTGCTGGAGCGGCGCCTCGCCGCCACCAACCGGGTGATCGAACTGCGCCGACGGCATGGCGACGCCGTGCTGCACGAAGTCGCACTGTTCGCCGACGGCAAGGCGGCGATGGATGGCATCCGCGCGCGGCTGGACGCCGTTGGCGACAGGCAGCGGGCACGCATCGGAGAGATCAACGGCGAGGTGGCCCGCCTGCGCAAGGAAAGCACGATCTGGCTCGGCCTCGCCTCCGGCGTCAGCCTGGTGCTGGCCGGCGTCGCGGCCAACCTGCTGATCGTCGAGCGCCGCCGCCGGCGGCGTCTGGAGCAGCGCCTGCGCGAGTACGGCGCGCAACTGGCGCAGGCAGTCGCCGAACGAACCGGCGAACTGGCGCAAGCCCACGCCCGCCTTACCGAATTCACGCGCGGCGAGGAACGCGCGGTGGAAGCCGAGCGCCGCCGCCTGGCGCGCGAAGTCCATGACCAGATCGGCCAGGTATTCACCGCCATCCGCCTGATCGTCGGCTCGCTGCCGCGCGCGGCCTTTCCTCCCGGCCAGGAGGCGGCGCTGGCGCAGGCGCTCGATCTGGGCATTGCCAGCGCCCGCCGCGTCACCGCCGAACTGCGCCCGCCCCTGCTCGACGACCTTGGCCTGGCGGCCGCGCTCATGCATCATGCCGATGGCATCGCCGCGCAATCCGGCATCGCCTGCCGGGCGTCGCTGGCGGACGAAGCCCGCCTGACCCCGGAACAGTCCCTGACGCTGTTCCGCATCGTGCAGGAGGCGCTGACCAATGCGCTGCGTCACGCCGGGGCGAGGAACATCGCGATCACCGGGCGCGCGCTGGATCACGAGTATTTGCTCGACATCAAGGACGATGGTTGCGGCCTGGGCGACACTCCGTCACGACCGGGGGCGCTCGGCCTCACCGGGATGCGCGAGCGCGCCGGCCTGCTCGGCGGGCATTGCGACGTGGCAAACGACGCGGGCGGCGGCGTCCGGGTTGCCGTCGGCCTGCCCTTGACGAAGGAGGCGTGGTGAAGGTTCTGCTGGTCGAGGATCACCCCATTTTTCGCTTCGGCGTGCGCGCCCTGTTGTCGCAACGCTGGCCCGATGCGGCGATCGGCGAGGCCGCGACCCTGGCCGAGGCGCTGGCGGCGGTGCGGCGCGAGGCCTGGCCGCTGGCGGTGGTCGACCTCAACCTCGCCGATGCCGAGGGTGTCGAGGTGGTATCGCAACTGCGCCGCGCCGCGCCGGATACCCGGCTGCTGGTGTTGAGCCTGAATGCCGAGGCGGCCTATGCCCGGCGCGTGTTGCAGCTCGGGGCGGCCGGCTACCTGGCCAAGGATCGCGCCACCGAGGAACTGGTCGGCGCGGTCGAGCGCGTCGCCGCCGGCAAGCGCTACATCTCGCAGGCCCTGGCCGACCAGCTGCTCGACCTGGCCACGGGGGAGAGCCGGGGTTGCGGCCACGAGGATCTGTCCAACCAGGAATACCGGGTCATGCTGCTGCTCGCCGCCGGCCGCCGCGTCGGCGAGATCGCCGAGGAAATGACGCTGTCGCCGAAGACCGTCAGCAGCTATCGCACGCGCATCCTGGACAAGCTGGCGCTCGGCAGCAATGCCGAACTGGCGCGCTACTGCCAGAGCCGGGGGCTTACCGCCAAGGATTTGTAGGACACGTCCTGCATCCGGATCGGACGCGCCCCGCGCCGGAATCCGGCCCCGCTGCTGGGGCAAAACACCGGCGACGAGGAGACTGCGGGCATACACCAAACCCGAGGAAATCCCCATGAAACTCATCGTCGTCGATGATTCCAATCTGATCCAGAACCAGCTGCTGCGCTTGATCGCGGCCCAGCCCGCGATCGAGGTAATTGGCACTGCCAGCAGCGAAGAGGAGGCGGTAGCGCTGATCCTGGCGCGCCAGCCCGATGCCTTGATCCTCGACCTGGGGCTAAGCCCCGGCAGCGGCTTGCACGTGCTGCAGCGGATCCGTGCCGCCGGCTGCAATACCCGCGTGCTGGTGCTGACCAACAATACCGGTGAAGCGGTACGCGCGGCTTGCGAAGCCCACGGCGTCGAGGGTTTCTACGACAAGTACAAGGAGGTGCGCCCCTGCCTCGACCAGCTTTTCTCCTGGCTGCCGATCGCGCCCGAACACGCGGCGCCTTCCCCGGCGCGCGCGGCCGACGTCAGCCGACACGAGTTCGCCCAGGCATGTACCGACGAACAGAGCCACCTGCTGGCGCGCATTCTCGATGCCGAGCCAAGCACGGTCTATGTCTATGATCTCGATGCGCACAGCAATGTATTCATCAACCATCGCTGGACGGACAGCTTCGGCTATGCGCCGGCGGAAACCGCGGCGATGGGCCCGGAGCTGATCGCCCGGCTGTTCCACGCCGACGATCTGGCCCGTATCGCCGACCACCACGAGAGCCTGCGGCATGCCGCCGACGGTGAGGTGCGCGAGATCGAATACCGTTGCCGCACCCGGGCCGGTGACTGGCGCTGGCTGCGCAGCCGCGACACCGCCTTCGCCCGCGACGCCCGGGGCAAGGTGAATCAGATCCTCGGCATCGCCGATGACGTGACCGGGCAACGCCAGACCGAGGAGCGGCTGCGTCAGCTCTCGCGCGCCTTCGACCAATGCATCGAAAGCATCGTCGTCACCGGGCTCGACGCCCGCATGGAGTATGTGAACGATGCCTTCGTCAGCGTTTCCGGCTACAGCCGCGAGGAACTGATCGGTCAGAATCCGCGCATCCTGAGCTGCGGCAAGACGCCGCGCGAGCGCTACGACGCACTGTGGGAGGCGCTCTCCCAGGGCCGTTCCTGGCGCGGCGAATTCCACAACCGGCGCAAGGACGGCAGCGAGTACTTCGAGGCCGTGAGCATCAGCGCGATCCGCGCCGCCGACGGAAAAATTTCCCATTACGTCGCCGTCAAGGAAGACATCACCGAGAAAAAACGCATCGCCGCCGAACTGGAAGCCCATCGCGAATCGCTGGAAGAGCTGGTGCGATCGCGCACCGTCGAACTGGTCGCCGCGCGCGAGGCCGCCGAAAACGCCAATCGGGCCAAGAGCGCCTTTCTCGCCACCATGAGCCACGAGATCCGCACGCCGCTCAATGCCGTGATCGGCTTGACCCACCTGGTACGCCGCGCCGGAGTGAGCGCGCAGCAAATGGAACAGCTCGGCCGCGTCGACACCGCCGGCCAGCATTTGCTGGCGCTGATCGACGGCATCCTCGACCTGTCGAAGATCGAGGCCGGCGCCCTGCACCTGGAGCATGTCGATTTCAGCCTGCGTGCGCTGGTCGACAATGTCGCTTCGATCCTCGGCCGCACGGCCCAGGAAAAGGGCTTGGGCCTGAGAGTCGAGCTGGATCCGCACTTGCCGGACTGGCTTTGCGGCGACCCGACGCGGCTGCGTCAGGCCCTGCTCAACCTCGCCGCGAATGCCGTGAAGTTCACCGAAATCGGCTCGGTCACCATCGTCGCGCGCCGCATCGGCGATGCCGAAGAAATGACGCATCTGCGCTTCGAGGTGATCGATACCGGTCCGGGACTCGACGCGCCAGCCTTGAGTCGCCTGTTTCAGGCCTTCGCCCAGGCCGACGGCTCGACCACGCGCAAGTATGGTGGCAGCGGTCTTGGACTCGTCATCACGCGCCGCCTGGCCCAGCGCATGGGGGGCGATGCCGGCGCCGAGAGCACGCCGGGGCAGGGCAGCCGCTTCTGGTTCAGCGCCTGGCTGGCGCAGAGCCAGACGCCCAGGCACCGCGCCGACAACGATGCTGCCTTCTCCCACACCGAAGACAGTTTGCGCACGCGTTTTGGTGGCCGTCGGGTACTGGTGGTGGACGACGAACCGGTGAACCGGGAAGTCGCGGTCGCTTTGCTCGAAGACACCGGGCTCGAAGTCGATGCCGTCGCCAATGGCGAGGAGGCCATCGACCTTGCGCGCCGCCGCGACTACGCGGCGATCCTGATGGACATCCAGATGCAGCCCATGGACGGTCTGACCGCGACCCGGCACATTCGCGAACTGCCGGGCCACGCCGGTACGCCCATCGTCGCCATCACGGCCAACACCTTCGTCGAAGACCGCGAGCGCTGCCTGAATGCGGGCATGGACGCCTTCGTCGCCAAGCCATTCCGACCCGAGTTGCTCTACGGCACGCTGCTGCGCTTACTTGACGCTCCGCCGGCGCCAGACTCGGCGTAGCATCGGGCCATGAACTGGTTGCTGAATCTCCCGCCTCGCCTGGGCTTGCTGATCGCGACCACCCTCGCTGCCGGAATCTTCTTCCTCGATGTGGTGTCCGGGGCCGAACTGCGCGTCTATCCGCTGTACTTCTTTGCCATCATCATCGCCGGCAGCCTTGGTACGCGGCGCCAGGCTTACGCCTTCGCCGGCTATTGCACCCTGCTCTGGTCGATCTCGAAGTACCTCGACGGCACCGAGTTTTCCACCGATCAGATCTGGCTCTGGAACACGGCGGCTCAAGCTATCGCCTTCACCCTGGTGGCCGCGCTGGTTCAGCGCCTGGCGGCGACCCTGGCCACCGAGCAAGAGGTTTCCGGGAAGCTGAACGCTGCGCTGCGCGCGGTCGAGGACGCCGAGCGGATCGCGCGGCACGACCTGCGCACGCCCCTGGGCAGCATCAGCGCCACCCTCGGCATGTTGATGTCGCGGCCGGGACAATCCGGGGACGAGCTGCGCCTGCTGGCGAGCGCGCGACGCGCGGCGCGGCGCGCCATGGCCATGGTCAACCTCTCGCTCGCCCTGCACAGGATGGAACAGGGCACCTACGTGCTCGAGGCGGAGCCCGTCGACCTGCACGCCACCCTGCGCGCGGTGATCGACGATCTCAGGGAACACGCGGACGCCAAGTCGATCCGGCTGGACATGAAAGTCGGCGCTGATGAAGCCCCTGCGCAGCAGGGCGGTCGAGCTAAGAACGCTCTCCTCGCCGCTGCGGATGACGACACGGCGGCCCTGGGACATCCGGACCTGATCTATGCGCTGATCGCCAATATCCTGAAGAACGCCATCGAGGCGGCGCCCGAAGCCGGCACGATACGCATCCGGATGCGGGCCGACGCCGCCACGATCGGTTTGCGCATCGCCAATCGCGGCGCCGTGCCGGCCGAGCTTCGCCCGCGCTTCTTCGACAAGTACGCGACCTCCGGCAAGCCTGGCGGCTCCGGCCTCGGTGCCTATTCCGCGCGCCTGATGGCGCGCGCCATGGGCGGGGAATTGAGCATGAGCACCGCCGAGGCGAGCGGTACCGAACTGTCCCTGCGCCTCCCGCGCGCCCAGTCCGGGAGGAGGGCGGAACCGGCATCGCGGGCACGCTTCGCCCACCCGCTGGCAATCGCCGAACATCCCGGCGTGCTGATCGTGGACGACGACGAGTACAACCGCCTGATCCTCGGCCGCCTGCTGCCCGAGGAATGCGCGGTGACCGAGATGGCGGTGAATGGCAAGGCGGCACTGGATCGCATCCGGCACTGGCGGCCCGATGTCATTTTCATGGACATCAACATGCCGGTGATGGGCGGCATCGAGGCCTTGCATGCGATCCGCGCCGCGCAGGCCGAGGCTGGGCAGGCGCCCAGTGTCATCGTCGCCTTCTCCGCAATCGATGACGCGCCAAGCCAGACCGCCTACCTGGCGCAGGGCTTCGATGCCTGTCTCGGCAAGCCCTGCTCGCGCCAGGATGTGATGGCGCTGCTGGCCGGCCGCTTGACGACGCGGAACGTACCGGACGCCGGTCCCGACGAGGAGATCGCGGTCGACGCGGAATTGCTGCCGATGCTGAACGAATTTCGCGCCTCGCGCGCGGCGCTGCTCGAGGAACTGCTGGTCGCCCTCGAACGGGGCGACCGGGAATCCGGCCGCCGGCTGAGCCACCAGCTCGGCGGCAGCCTCGGGACCTTCGGTTTTCACTGGGCCTCGCGTGCCTGCAAGGCCATGGAAGACGAGATCGAGAGCGGCGCGGCCCTGCCCGCCCCGGCGCGCGCGCGGGGCATTCTCGCCCACCTGCGGACCGTGGCGGCGCAGCCGCGGACTTAGAATGCCTTCATGACCCCAGCCAACCCTCTCGCCGGCGACGCCAACGCCGTCGCGCCGACCGCGCTGGTGATCGAGGACGACGCGATGATCGCCTCGGTGCTGCATTTCATCCTCGACCGCGAGGGCTTCACGGTGCGCCATGCGGTCGACGGCCAGGCCGCCCAGTTGCTGATCGCCGCCAGCGAGCCGCCGGCGCTGGTGCTGCTCGATGTCATGCTGCCGCATGCCGACGGCTTCGAACTGGTCGCCGCCATCCGCGCCCGCGCGGGGTGGGAGAAGACACCGGTGCTGATGCTGTCCTCCAAGGGCCACGAGCAGGACATCGCCCGCGCGCTCGACGCCGGCGCCGACGACTACGTGGTCAAACCCTTCCAGATCGAGGAACTGCGCGCCAGGCTGCGTCGCCTGCGGCGGGAGAAAACATGAGATACGCCGCATTGCTGATCCTCGCCATCTCACTGCCGGCCCTGGCGCAAACCGTGCCGGCGCCACGCACCGAGATCGAAGTCGGTGCCGCGCACGAAACGCTGAGCAAGGGCCTGCCGGACTGGCGCAGCCGCTACCTGCTGCTCGAACACCGTGGTCCCGAACGCCGGGTGTTCTACGGCGGCTGGCGCGACACCGAGCGTTACCGCCTGCGCGACGAGGAGGTCCACGGCGGCGCCTGGCTGCCGCTGTCGCCCGCGCTGCAAGTGCAGATCGAGGCCAGCGCCAGCGGCAGCCACCGCGTCCTGGCGCGCAACTCCGGCCTGCTCGGCGTGCAGTTCGAGCCGGCGAGCGGCTGGGGCCTCGCCGCCGGCTGGCGACGCAGCCACTACGATGCCGGCAACACGCGCGTGATCCACCTGGGCGCCGAACGCTACGTCGGCAATGAGCGCTTCGCCTACACCCTGTATGCCGGCGGCCCGGACGGCGCCGCCACCGCGAGCAGCCAGCGCCTGCAATGGAACCACTACTACGGCGAGCGCGACTGGATCGGCATCTCGATCGCCGACGGGCGCGAAACCGAGCATGGCGGTGCCGGCAGCTTTCTCACGTCGCGCGTGAGCAACCTCACCCTGACCGGGCGCCACCAGCTCGCCCGGGCCTGGAGTCTTGCCTGGGAGGCCGGCCGCCAACGCCAGGGCGATCTCTACACCCGTGACGGCCTGCGCCTTGGACTACGCCACGAATTCTGATCCGCTGCTGCGCCTGGCGCTGCAAAGCGGCATCGCGGTGTTCGCGATCACGCTGCTGCTGCTCGCGGCGATCCTCATCCTGCGGCTGTTCGCCGACCACCGCGAAGCGCGCGAAGCGACGATCCGCGACGAATGGCAGCCGGTGTTCCTGCACGCCATCGACGGTCTGGCCTACGCGATGCCGCGCATCCATGGCCGCGACCGCGAGCTGATCCTGCTGGTCTGGCTGCAATTCACCGAAATGCTGCGCGGCGCGGCGCGCGAGCGCCTGCGCGAGATGGCGCGCGAGCTGCAACTGCCCGGCACGGCACTGCGCCTGCTCCACCGCGGCGACATGCGCGGCCGACTGCTGGCGACGGTCGGCCTCGGCCGCATGCAAGCCAGCGAGGCCTGGGATGCCCTCGCGCGACTCATGACGGACGAGAACCCGGTAAGCTCCCTGCTGGCCGCGCGCAGCCTGTTGCAGATCGATGCGCCGCGCGCCGCCGCGCCGCTCATGGCCGCCATCGCGCGTCGCGACGACTGGTCGCGCGCAGGGGTCGCCACCATGCTCGGCGATGCCCGCGATGCGGCACTCGGCCCGGCCCTGCTGGCGACGCTGGCCGCGAGCAACGATGCCGAAGCGACACGCCTGTTGCCCCTGCTCGACGTGGTGCCGGGCGCCGACCGCTGGCCGCTGCTGGCGCCCCGTCTGGCGACCGAGGCACCGGATACGCTGGTCGCCGCCCTCAAGGCAGTCGCCGATCCGCGCGCGCTGGCGGACGTGCGGCGGCTGGCCGGCCACGCCGCGTGGCCGGTGCGCGCGCAGGCGGCCACGACCCTGGCGCGCGTCGGCAAGGAGGATGACCTGGCCCTCCTGCAGACCCTGCTCGCCGACCGCGAGTGGTGGGTGCGCTACCGCGCGGCGGCAGCGATGCTGCGCATGCCCGGCGTCACGCGCGAATGGCTCGGCGCGCTCGCCGCCGGCGCGACGGACCGCTACGCGGCGGACATGCTGCGCCAGGTCATGGCCGAAGCCGCGACCGGCGGCGCGGCGTGAACGCCATGTCGGGAACCGGCGGACACGGCTGGCTGGTCGCGTTGCAATGGGGCTTCCTGTGCTACTTCATCCTGCTCAACGGCGGTTACATCCTGCTCAACCTGTTGTCGCTGATCAGCCTGCGCCGCCATCTCGATCGCCAAAGCCTGGACCAGTTGCCGCGCAGCCACACCGGCTTCGATCCACCGATCAGCCTGCTGGTGCCGGCCTACAACGAGGAGGCGACGATCACGCCCTCGCTGAAATCGCTGCTGCAACTCGACTATCCCGAATTCGAGATCGTCGTCATCAACGATGGCTCGAAGGACGGTACGCTGGCCGAGCTGACGCGGGAGTTCGCCCTGCTGCCGTTTCCCGAGGCCTACCGTCGCAGCGTGCCCTGCAAGGAGGTGCGCGGCATCCACCGCTCGACCCGCTACCCGAACCTGCGCGTGATCGACAAGGAGAACGGCGGCAAGGCCGACGCGCTCAACGCCGGCATCAACGCCGCGCGCTGCCCGCTGTTCTGCGCCGTCGATGCCGATTCGATCCTGCAGCGCGACTCGCTGCGCAAGGTGGTGCGTCCCTTCGTCGAGGACCCGCTCACCATCGTCGCCGGCGGCACGGTGCGCATCGTCAACGGCTGCCGCATCAGCGGCGGCTTCCTCAGCGAGGTCGGGCTGCCGGAAACCCTGCTGGTCCGCTTCCAGGTCATCGAGTACCTGCGCGCCTTTCTCTTCGGCCGGCTCGGCTGGACCCCGCTGAATGCCGTGCTGATCGTCTCCGGCGCCTTCGGCCTGTTCAAGACCACGGAAGTGATCGCCGCCGGCGGCTACCGCCGCGACACGGTGGGCGAGGACATGGAACTGATCGTCCGCCTGCACCGCATCCACCGCCTGCGCGGCACGCCCTACCGCATCACCTACGTGCCCGATCCGATCTGCTGGACCGAGGCGCCCGAATCGCTCAAGGTGCTGCGCGCCCAGCGCACGCGCTGGCAGCGCGGGCTGGCGGAAAGCCTGACGATGAACCGGACGCTGCTGCTGCATCCGCGCGGCGGCGCCGCCGGCTGGCTGGCCTTCCCTTTCTTCGTGCTGTTCGAATTCCTCGGTCCGGTGCTGGAAGTCTGCGGCTACGCCTTGATCATTGTCGGCACGGCGCTGGGCATCTTCTCCTGGGCCGCCTTCGATGTCTTCATGTTCGTCGCCCTGAGCTTCGGCCTGCTGCTGTCGGTGACGGCGCTGCTGCTCGAAGAGATGTCCTTCCGCCTCTACCGCAAGCCCTCGCAGCTCGCGCAACTGCTGCTGGCGGCGATCCTGGAAAACTTCGGCTATCGCCAACTGGTGGCGTTCTGGCGCCTGCAAGGGCTGTGGCGCTGGGCGACGGGCAGCGCGCAGCACTGGGGCGAGATGACGCGCGGCAGCGCGTTGCGCAACACACCGCCTTGAACCAGGGGGCGCGCCACCCTCCGGCGGTGGCTGAGCAGGCCGCCTGACGCAACAGCGGAAGGCTGGCAACTTGTCCTTCAGCTTCCTATTGCCCATGGCAGGAAGCACAATTTCTCGAAGATGGACGCGACCATTGGCGATGACCAGATCCGCGCGCGTACCGGTCATGCTGCTCACAACCTTGACGTGCCACGTCATGTCGCCTTGAGTCACATCCGTCTCGCTCCGGCCAAGCGCAAGGGTGATCTCAAGGTGCACCGCCTCATCGCTGCAACCTCCGATGCCTATCGCGCTTGATTGCCAGGACTCGACTGACGTTCATGCGATCCGCCGCCTGAAATGCCTTCTGGGCTAAAGTACGCAACCAAAGGAGGTGCGACATCAAGTTCACGTTAGCCGCCGCCGGGTCACGCGGGGATGTCCAGCCGATGTTTGCGCTTGCCCTGGCCCTGACAAAACGCGGACACGACGTACACGTCGCCGCATCGCCCAATTTCGCCGCCTGGGCTGCACGACTGGGGCTGGCGTTCACGTCGATCGGCTGTGATACTCAGCGCTGGCTGGCCGACAATCCGGAGTGTCTGACCGGAAACCCGCTGCGGATGATGCAAGGCATGCGGCAGTTCTTCGGCGAGCAATTGCCGGTGCAGTTCGACGGACTGATCGACGCGGCGCAGGAAAGTTCGGCGCTCATTTGCGCCGGTCTCGCCCTGTCGGCACCGTCAGTTGCCGAATATCTTCGGATTCCAGTTCTCGGTATCGCCTACTCTCCCTGCGTCATACCCGGCCGTGATCATCCGCCGGCCATGGTGCCATGGCAAAACCTTCCGCGCTGGATCAATTCGCTGCTCTGGTCGATGACGCATCGGTTCAGCGAGCAGACGTTCGGGATGCCGATCAATGCCGGCAGGGTGCGATTGGGCCTCGCCCCGGTCAAGATGTTCGATCACCTGTGTCGCGAAATGCCCTGGCTCGTAGCGGCCGATCGCGCAATCCTGCCGCCTTCATCCGAATGGGCGACGCGCGTGCCGTATGCCAATTTCTTCTTCTTTGACGACGACCGATCGCTCGATTTCGAACTCGCCGACTGGCTCGCTGCGGGCGAACCTCCCGTCTTCGTCGGATTCGGGAGCATGTCTGGCGAAGCGACGGCCCGCATCGGCAAGCTCCTGAGGCAGGCGCTGCGGGAGAGCGGACGGCGCGTGTTGCTCGCCTCGGGTTGGGCCGGGCTGGGTGAGGGAGACATGCCAGAAGGTTGGCGGATCGTGGGCGACGTTCCACATGGCCGGCTTTTCGAGCGCGTTGCGGCGGTGATCCACCATGGCGGTTCCGGAACGATGGCAACGGCATTGCGGGCCGGTGTCCCGCAGGTCGTCCTGCCCCTGATTCTCGATCAGTACCACCACGCGGAATGCCTACGTCGTGCCGATCTGGCGCCCCCGGCGGGCGCGCTGGAAAGGATCTCGTCCGATAGCCTGCGGGTCGCGCTGGATGCCGCGCTGGCGATGGATCCGGGTCCACGCCAGGATGCCGCCTTGCGGCTTTCGACGGCGAATGGCACTGACCTGGCTGTCGCCCACCTGGAGCAACTGGCTGCCGGCCGGGTCATACCACCACCCTTTCACTGAACTTCGGCGCCTACCTCCAATCCCTCCAGCAAGTCCGGTGACGACCCGGCGGCAGCACCATATCGGCGTAGCGCCAACGCCGACTTTCAGCAACATGCCACACACGTCGCCAGGGCTTATACGAGACAATCCGATCATGCCCGCACCCGCCACCCATCCGCCAGCAACAACCGCCGCAGTCGCGACCACGGGCCGATCGTGAGCGCGAGCCGCGGACAAAGGGATGCCTTCGGCCTGATCGCGCTGCTGATCGGCGCGGGCCTCGCCGGCGTGGGTGCCGGCATCTGGCCCGATGCCTTGCACGGGCTCAACGCGCCGATCTGGGTGCTGTTGGCCGTGGCCGGGGTGTTCGCCCTGGCCGGCGCCAGCCTGGCGAGCCACGGCCGCACGCCGCCCTGGGTGCAGGCCGTAATCGGCAATTGCATCCTGACCTTGTTCGCCGTGATTCCGGCCTGGATTGCCTGGGGCGGCAGCCGCCGCGGCTTCCCGGTTTCGGGCGGTCCGGGTGGCGCCTGGCTGACACCGGGCTTCGACTTCGCCGACATGGCGCGCCTGGCCTTCGCCGCCAGCGCGCTGCTGATGGGCCTGATCGCACTGGCGGTGTGGATAGCCTGGCTGCGCAAGCTGTCGTGGTCGGGGCGCGGCGGGTTCGCCATCGCCCTGGCGCTGGCGGCGCAACTGCTGTTCGTGACGATGCCGGCGGAGCCGCGCTGGCCCGAGGTCGCCGACGACCAGCTGCGCCTGGCGCGCTACGCGCTGCTGGTCGAGGACGAGGGCTGGTCGCAACTGCGCGGCGGACCGCGGCGCTGGTATTTCCCGCCCTGGCGCAATTTCGAGGACTGGACCAAGGCGGCGCGCAGCCGGCTGGCGGCCGCGCGCCGCGCACCGGCCGGGCAGGAAGTGCTGGACATCCCGGCCCTTGCGGTGGCACCGGTGCTCGATGGCGCCATCGGCGAGGACGAATGGCGTGGCGCACGGCGCATTGCGCTGGCGCCCGAAGCCCTGGGCAGCGTGGCGTGGATCGCCGCCGACGCGCGCTACCTCTACTTCGCCGCCGATGTGCCGGCCGACACGACCAGCGACGGCTTCGACCAGTTCCGTGTCTGGTTCCACATCGGGCTGTCGCCCTGGCTGGACAACGAGCGCGTCTTTCTCGACCGCCACGGCGGGACGTCGTCACTGCGCCAGACGCGCTTTCCCTGGGGCGACCATGCGCCGCGTGCGCGCACCGACTGGCACATCTACGAGCGGGCGCGCGGCGCCAGCGCCTTGAGCGGCCATCGCCGCTACGAACTGGCGCTGGATCTGGACGAAGCCGGCATCGCGCCGGGCGTGGCGTTTCCGCTGTGGCTGGAAGTGGAAGGCGATCCGCAGCGCGATGCCGCCGGCAAGTTCAAGGCGCGCACCGATCTGGGCCGCGCCGGCAGCCACGCCGCGCCGCTGTGGCTGCGCATCGCGACGCGCTGAGCGGCGACGCCCGGCGCTAACGGGGCGCCGGGAATGCGGCTACTTGTCCTTCAGCTTCATGATGCCCATGGCATTGAGCACCATTTTCTCGAAGATGTGTTCGCTGGTGCCCTTCCTGATTTTGCGCATGTAGAACTTTTCGAAGGCGACCTTGGCCAGATGCACCCACTTGCCCTGCGAGAACCAGTTCACGTTGCGCGGCGGGATCTGCGGCAGGGCGACGAAGGCCGCGCCGTTGTCGCCGAAGTCGGCCAGGCAGACGGCATTCCAGGTTGCCTTGTGGCTCGGCTCCTTGCCGTCGAGTGCTTCGCGAATGTTATGCACCGTGGCGCTGACCATCGACTCGATCATGTAGCCGGTCTTCGGCGCGCCGGTCGGCACCGGGGTCGCCTCGACCGGCGGAATCGCGACGCAGACGCCGACCGAATACACGTTCCTGAACTTCGGATTGCGCTGGAAGGCATCGATCAGGATGAAGCCGCGCGGGTTGGCCAGGCCTTCGATGCCGATCACGGCGTCGATGCCCTTGAAGGCCGGCAGCATCATCGAGTACTTGAAGTCGAGCACGTGGTCCTTCTTCGGCGTGCCGTCCTCGTTATGCTCCGTG
>JACRIX010000057.1 GCA_016215645.1 Rhodocyclales bacterium | reverse complement strand
CTGCGCCTGGGCCTGCTGATCAAGTACATGCCCTACACCGTGGTCAGCGGCTACCTCTCCGGCGTCGGCCTGATCATCATCGCCAGCCAGGTGCCCAAGCTGCTCGGCACGCCCAAGGGCATGTACTTCTGGGCCTCGCTGCTGGCACCCGACAAGTGGCGCTGGCAGGCCATGGTGGTCGGCATCGTCACCATCGTGGTCATGGTCGGCGCGCCACGCGTGACCAAGGCCGTGCCGGCGGCGATCCTCGGCCTTGCCGCCGGCATCGCCGCGTATTTCGGCCTCGCCCTGGTCGACCCGGCCCTGCTCAGCCTCCATGACAACAGCCTGGTGGTCGGCGCGCTGGGCGGCGATGGCAGCGGCAGTTTCTGGGATGGCCTGGTGCTGCGCTGGTCGTCGCTGGCGGAAATCAGCCTGCAACAGGTGCTGACACTGGCCATTCCGGCGCTGACCCTGGCCGTGCTGCTGTCGATCGACACCCTGAAGAGCTGCGTGGTGCTCGATGCGCTGACACGCTCGCGCCACGACTCCAACCGCGTCCTGATCGGCCAGGGTCTGGCCAACCTCAGTTCCGGCGCCATTGGCGGCATCCCGGGTGCCGGCACCATGGGCGCCACCCTGGTCAACGTCTCGGGCGGCGCCAACAGCAGTTTCTCGGGGGTCATCGAAGGCGTACTCGCACTGCTGGTATTCCTGCTATTGACCGGCCTGGTTTCCTGGGTGCCCGTGTCGGCCCTTGCCGGCATCCTGATCTTGGTCGGCGTGCGCATGATCGACCGCAACAGCCTGAGCTTCCTCAAGTCACGATCGACCATCCTCGATTTTGCGGTCATCGTCGCGGTGATCGGCACGGCGCTGACGGTCAGCCTGATCGCGGCGTCGGGCGTCGGCATCGTGCTCGCCGTGGTGCTGTTCATCCGTGAGCAGATCGGCGGCTCCATCATCCGTCGCCGCCTGCTCGGCAACGAAACCTTCTCCAAGCGCGTGCGCACCCACGCCGAAATGGAAATCCTCACGGAGAAGGGCTCGCGCGCCGCCATCATCGAATTGCAGGGCAGCCTGTTCTTCGGCACCGCGGACCAGCTCTACCGGGTGCTGGAACCGGACCTGAAAACCCGCGACTTCCTGATCCTCGACATGCGACGCATCCAGACCGTGGACGTCACGGCCGCCCACCTGCTCGAACAGATCAAGGACATGCTCGCCGAGCGCCATGGCTTCCTGATCTTCAGCCAGATTCCCGACAACCTGCCCTCGGGTCGCGACCTGAAGGAATACTTCGACCAGGTCGGCCTGCTGCATGCCGACAGCCCGGTGCGCGTGTTCCCGACCCAGGACGATGCCCTGGAGTGGGTCGAGGACCGCATCATCCACGAGGCCGAACTGACCCGCGACGAGGAAATTCCGCTGGAACTGCACGAAGTCGAGCTTTTCGCCGGGCGCAAGGAACAGACCCTGGCGGCACTCGAACAGTGCATGGAGAAGCGCTACGTCGCCGCCGGCGAAAAAATCTTTTCGCGCGGTGATGCCGGTGACGAACTCTTCCTCATCCGGCGCGGCGCGGTGCGCATCGTATTGCCGCTGTCGGAACGGCAGTCGCACCATATCGGCACCTTCGGCCGAGGCGCCTTCTTCGGCGAAATGGCCTTCCTCGACGGCGACGCCCGCTCGGCCAACGCCGTCGCCTTCGTCGATACCGAACTGTATGTACTGTCGCGCCACGCCTTCGACACATTCGCCGAAGAACACCGCAAGCTTGGCCTGCGCCTGATGGAAGGCATTGCCAGCGTGCTCGCCAGCCGCCTGCGTTACACCAACGCCGAGTTGCGCGTGCTTGAATCCTGAGCACGCCGACCGCCGACGGCGGCCGCAGCGTGTCGATCGGCGGCCGCCATCGGTGTTCCTGTGTTGGCACGGCAGAGGCGTATCATCAATGACTCCCTGTGCATGAAGTTCCACAGCTGGAGCCAGCCATGAGCGATTTGCATCGTCTGTCCCCCGCGCGGGAGTCACCGATCGATGATCACCCGGAATTGATCCTGACCGATGGTGATCCGCACTTGAGTTACGGCATCTGGATGATCATGGGCGGTGCGCTGATCTACCTTGTGCTGTTGCTGGCGGCTTCGTCG
Organism: Rhodocyclales bacterium; assembly: GCA_016215645.1. Taxonomy (GTDB): domain Bacteria; phylum Pseudomonadota; class Gammaproteobacteria; order Burkholderiales; family Rhodocyclaceae; genus Sulfuritalea. Next base: position 34,311 of record JACRIX010000057.1, on the reverse strand, counting down.
CCGGACTATCTCGGGCGCATCTATGGCGTGATTGCGCTCATCGGCCTCGCCGTCGTCGCCCAGGCATTGTTGCGTTTTCGCGGCGCGGTGGCGGCCATACGGTTCCTGGCCATCGGCGGCTGGACCTTCGCGACCTATGCGGGATTTGCCGGCGAAGGCGTCAGGGCGCCCATTCTCGTGGCCTATCCGACGATACTGATCTTTTCCGGCTGGATGCTCGGCCTGCGTTTTTGCGTCGGACTGCTGGTCGCCAGTTGCGTTGCGGTGGGAGCCATGGTCGCCGCCCAAGGAGCCGGCCTGATCGGGCAGCTCAGGGCGGTTACGCCACCCTTGGTCGGCGTGGTACATGTCTTCGTATTGTCCATCAGCACCATCCTCACCATCTACCTGCTGCGAACCTTTCGCCGCCGCTACGCCGAGGAACACCGCCTCAACGCCGAGATCGGTGCGCACCTGCGGACGCTGGAGAAGCGCGACGGCTACCAGCGCGCACTGCTCGACAACTTCCCCTTCATGGTCTGGCTCAAGGACGAAAACGGCCGCTATCTTGCAGTGAACCAGGCCTTCGTCAGCGGCTTCGGCTGGCCGTCCGCGACGGTGGTCGGCAAGACCGACCTGGACATCGCTGCGGCGAAGCCGCCGGGCAGCGCTGAAGGCAAGGACGAAATAACGCTGTTCTCCGGCGGCTCCGCCAAGCCGGTCGAAGAACTCGTCGAAATGCGGGGCACGTGGCGTTGGTGCGAAACCAGTCGTTCGCCGGTGACCGTGAACGGGAAGGTCGTCGGCATGGTCGGTTATGCACGAGACATTTCCTGGCAACGGCAGCTGATGGAGGAACTCGAGAGTTACCGCAACCAGCGCGGCGCCCCCCCGATGGCGGATGCCGCTACCGAGGCGCCACCGCGACCACCACCGCCGTGGTCCGAGGCCTGAGGCTGGCGCCTGCCGCCGGCGTCGCCAAACGCTGCACGGCTCCCGACACATTTCCGGAGGACTCGCAGGGACCCGCGAGCCGGTCGTCGTTGCCGAGTTGCGCGTGCCCGAGCCCCGACGTTCGCGGATCAAGCGCGCGGCGCTTCTCCTGCCTGGCCGCGCTGATCTTCCTGCTTGGGACGCTCCCGGCGCGCGCCGCGGACACGGCACACTGGAAATCCGCGGACTACCTGGTCGATGCCTTCGTCGACATCGCACTTGGCAGTGAATATGCGACCAAGCGCCGCCAGGTGCGCAAATGGACCACACCGATCAGCTATGCCCTGATCCACCAGGCCGGCGACGCGGCGCTGCACGAGCGGCTGATTCGCACGCACTTCGCTCACCTGGCCGGCCTCACCGGCCTCGGCATTGCTCCGGCGGCCAGGTTCGACGCCGCCAATTTCCTGATCGTACTGACCTCGGAATCGCGGCTGAAGGATGACTTCCAGCGCTACTTCGGCTGGAACTCCGCCGCCGAGCGCGACAAATTCTTTCGCGACGCTGTATGCCTGGGAAACTTTGCCACGTCGCGACGCACTGGGCGCATCACGCGGGCCGTCGTGATCATCCCGGTGGACCGGGCGCGGGCGCGAGGCAAATTGCCGGCCTGCGTGGTCGAGGAGTTGACCCAGGTGCTGGGCCTGCCCAACGACTCGGACAAAGTGTATCCCTCGATATTCAATGACCATTCCACCGACGTGTTTCTCACCGGCCTGGATGTGCTGCTGCTCCGGATGCTCTATGACCCACGCGTCTTGCATGGCATGGACGAGGCCGCGCTGCGCCCGGTGTTGCGCATCATCGCCGCCGAGATCGCGCGCGGCGGCGGATTCGAGCAGGCAGAACAGGCCGCCCTCGCCGGAGGCTTGTCGGCACTGGTTCCCTGACCGTTGTCCGCAAGGATGGCGAAGGGCGCCTGCGACCGGTAAGATGCAGTCGATTCCCCATGGCTGATGCCCTTTCCCATCGATGATCCGATTGCGCGACGCGTTCGCTCCATCCCCCCCGCCGGTCGACGTCTATTCGGAGCTTGTCGATCCCAAGCACGCTCCCCTGCTGCGCAGCCTGATCGTCGTCATGCTGATCGGATCGGCGGCCCTGATTGGCATCGTGCTTTCGTCGCCAAACGAGCAGGCCTGGCGCCTCTATCCGGCGTTCGGCATCGGCTTGCTCGCGCTTCTGGCGGCGGCGACACACCGCTTCCTGGGATTGATCCCGGCAGTCAAGCTGCTGATCGTCGGCGGCTGGGCACTGACCACGATCACCGCATTTTATGGCGAAGGGGTGCGCTCCCCCATCCTGATGAGCCATTCGGTGATCCTGATATTCGCCGGCTGGGTTCTGGGAACCGCCTTCTGCGCCCGACTCTTCCTTGCCAGCGCGGTCGCCGTGCTGGTCATGACATTCAGTCAGGGCGCCGGCTGGATCATTCCCGCGAAGCCGGCGGCCGACGGCGTGGTGGTTCTCGCCCATCTCGTGATCCTGTCGCTGAGCATCGTGATGACGCTGTATCTGGTTCGCTTGTTCAGTGATCGTTATGCCGAAGAACGCCGGCTGAATGCGGAGATCCGGCAGCACCTGGACGATGTCGAGCGCCGCGAACGCTACCAGCGCGCCCTGCTCGACAATTTTCCCTTCATGGTCTGGCTGAAAGACGAGCGGGGACGATTCCTCGCCGTGAATCAAACGCTGGCGGCGGCAGCCGGCAAGGCATCTCCCGATGAACTCGGCGGCAAGACCATCGTCGACATTATGCCGGCGGAATTCGCCGCGCAGCATGAAGCGGAGGACCAGCGTGTGGCGGCGGGCGAACCGCCGAGAATGGTCGAAACCGAAACAGCGATCAATGGCCAGAAACACTGGTTCGAATCCTACCGCGCACCGGTAACGCTCGACGGCAAGCTCATTGGCAGCGTCGGCTTTGCGCGAGACATCACCGAACGGCGGCAGACGGCGGTCGAACTCGAACGCCACCGTCATCACCTTGCCGGCCTGGTCGACGAACGCACGCTGGCCCTGTCGATCGCCAAGGAAGCGGCGGAAACGGCGAGCCGCGCCAAGTCCGCCTTCCTCGCCAACATGAGCCACGAGTTGCGCACACCGCTGAACGCCATGATCGGCATGACGGGGCTGGCCCGCCATCGGGCCACGGACGCAATCCAGCTTGACTACCTGACCAAGGCCGACCGGGCCTCGCGCCAACTGCTGGCGGTCATCGACGACATCCTCGACATCTCGCGCATCGAAGCCGAGCGACTGAGTTTCGACAACCTTGTGTTCCGGCTCGGGCAGGTCGCTGACGATCTGCTCGCCATGCTGGACCTGCGCGCGAAGGAAAAAGGCCTCGCGCTCGAGTTCGGCATCGCCCCCGAACTGGCGCGGATGACCCTGCGTGGCGACCCCATGCGCCTGGGACAGGTCCTCCTGAATCTCCTGAGCAATGCAATTAAATTCACCGCCATGGGCGCCGTTGGTCTGCGCATCCTGCGCCTTGAGGAGGATTCCCTGCAGGTGCTGCTGCGTTTCGAGGTCGAGGACACGGGCATCGGCATCGCCGCCAGCGACCGCGAGCGCGTGTTCCGCGCCTTCGAGCAGGCCGATTCCTCGCTGACCAGACGGTATGGCGGAACCGGGCTCGGTTTGGCGATTTGCCGGCGCCTGGTCGAACTGATGGGCGGCCAGATCGGCGTCGACAGCGAGCCCGGCTCCGGTAGCTGCTTCTGGTTCGCCGTGCGATTGGAAAAAGCCCCCGCGCTCACCGAATCGCCAAGCGCGCCTGATACGTCCGAACTGCTCGCTCGCTGTGCCGGCGCCCACGTCCTGCTCGCCGAGGACGAACCGATGAACCAGGACGTCGCCAGGGATCTGCTGGAAAGTTTCGGCATGCGGGTCGACCTCGCCGCCGACGGCCGCCAGGCCGTAAGGCTCGCTCGCGAAAACACCTACGATCTGATTCTGATGGATGTGCAGATGCCGAACATGGACGGACTGGAAGCGACCCTGGCCATTCGCCAGTTCGCGATCGGGGCGAACATCCCCATCATCGCAACCACGGCAAACGCGTTTGACGACGACCGCAAGCGCTGCCTCGATGCCGGAATGAATGCGTTCATCGCCAAGCCATTCACCACGGAGCAGCTTCTGCGTGCCGCCGCCGGCTGCCTGGCACACAGGCACTGAACGAAACCAGCCACGCTTGCCTGGCGCCGCGCGGCCAGGCCTGCGCTAAACGATGCCTGCCGCCCGCAGCCAGGCAATGCCATCCGCATCGCGCCCCAACTCCCCCAGTATCGCCTCGGTGTCCTGGCCCAGCAGCGGCGGCGCGCTGCGGTAGTCGATCGGCGTCGCCGAATAACGGATCGGGTTGGCCACTTGTGGTGCAACGCCGCCGCCGGCGTGAGGCATGTCGAGGTTCAGCCGGCGATGGATCACCTGCGGATCGGCAAAGACTCCCGCCAGGTCATTGATCGGGCCGCAAGGCACGGCGGCATTCTCCAGTAAGCCGATCCACTCGGCGGTAGTTTTCATCACCGTGGCCTGGCGCAGCAGGGGCAGCAGTTCTGCCCGATGCTTGACGCGCGCGGCATTGGTCGCGAAGCGCGGATCGCCACACCAGTCGGCATGGCCCGCGATGTCGCAGAAGCGCGCGAACTGGCCGTCGTTGCCGATGGCGAGGATCATGTCGCCGTCGGCGGTGGGAAAGTCCTGGTAGGGCACGATGTTGGGATGGCCGTTGCCCATGCGCCGCGGCGCCTGGCCCGAGACGAGGTAGTTCATCGCCTGGTTGGCGAGGCAAGCCACCTGCACGTCGAGCAGGGCGAGGTCGATGTACTGGCCCTGCCCGGTCTTCTCCCGGTGCAGCAGCGCGGCGAGGATGGCGTTGCCGGCATACAGGCCGGTGAGGATGTCGGTCAGCGCCACGCCGACCTTCTGCGGCCCGGCACCTTCTTCATCCTCGGCGCGGCCGGTGACGCTCATCAGGCCGCCCATGCCCTGGATCAGGAAATCGTAGCCGGCGCGCGCGGCATAGGGGCCGTCCTGGCCGAAGCCGGTGATCGAGCAATACACGAGGCGCGGATTGAGCGCGGCGAGACTGGCGTAATCGAGGCCATAGGCCGCCAGTCCGCCGACCTTGAAGTTCTCCAGCACCACGTCGGAGCGTGCCGCCAGTTCGCGCAGGATGGCCTGACCTTCGGGGCGGTCCATGACCACGGTCAGCGAGCGCTTGTAGCGGTTGGTGCACAGGAAGTAGGCGGCATCGGTGGTCGGAGCACCGGTGCCATCGGCCAGCCAGGGCGGGCCCCAGCCGCGCGTGTCGTCGCCGCCTTTGCCATCTTTCCCGGGCTTTTCGACCTTGATCACCTCGGCGCCGAGGTCGCCCAGCAGTTGCGAGGCCCAGGGCCCCGCGAGCACGCGCGAAAGATCGAGGACCCGGAGTCCGGCCAGCGCGCCTACCGCCATCAGGCCGCCTTGCCGAGCAGCTGTTCCTTGAGGTCGTCCTGCGCCGGCTTGTCACCGAGCCAAATGCGCAGCAGCGCGCGGTAGAAATCCTCGCCGGCGATGTCGGCGCCCTTTTGCGCGCCATTGAACGTCAGCCGCGTACCGCTGTCCGGCAGCCAGTCGAGGTGTACCACCGACTTCTCCGGCGCATTGCCAATCGTCAGCATGGTGCTGCGGAACTGATCGACTTTCGGTTGCAGAAGCTTCATGGCCGCCTCGTCATGATTGTTCTTCAGGGCCTCGATCAGGGCATCGACGAACTGCTCGGCGGTCAGGTCGCGCAGGGTGACGATAGCAATGCGCTTGGCGCCCTTGGCATTCAGCGCGTCGGCGGCGGTGGCGGCCTTTTGCGGCAGGTAAAGGCCGATCGCATAGACCTTGAAGAAGGCCCGCTTGCGCATGCCGGCGCCGTTGATCACCGTATCGCCAGCGCCGACTTTGGCCTTGTCGTCGAATTTCACGCCGGCGACTTCCAGCGCGGCCAGGGCCGGCAGGGAAATTGTCAGCAGCAGGGCGGCGAGCATTCTTTTCATGGTGATTCTCCTCGGGTAGGTATCGCCCGCCATGATATCCCACAGGGGGATACCGTCCCCGGTGCGTACCGGGGACATACCGCCGATGCAGTCATGCTATCGTTGTCCGCTCTACAACGGAGACCCGCCATGAAACCTCTGCTCGCCGCCGGCCTGCTGGCCGCCACCGTCGCCCATGCCGCCGAGCCGGCCAGGGACGTCGCCTCCTCGGCCGCCGACCGCGAGGCGGTGGCGGTAACGGTCTACAACGACGACCTGGCCCTGGTGAAGGAGCGTCGCAAGCTCGACCTGCCCGCCGGACTGACCCGCCTTTCCCTGCGCGAGGTGGCGGCACAGATGCGCCCCGAAACCGCGCTGCTGCGCGCCGCCAGCGGCCAGCCCTTGCAACTGATCGAGCAGAACTTCGACTTCGACCTGCTGACGCCGCAGAAGCTGCTGGAGAAATACGTCGGCCGCCAGGTCACGGTGATCCGCCCGCACCCGACCACGGATGCCGAAAAACGCGAGACGGCCACGGTGCTGGCCGCCGGCCAGGGCACTGTGCTGCGCTTCGCCGACCGCATCGAAACCGGGGTGCCCGGCCGCCTGGCCTTCGACAGCGTACCGGCCAACCTGCGCGACCGCCCGACGCTCTCGGTGCTGCTCGACGCCGCAGGCGGCAAACAATCGGTGGAACTGTCCTATCTGACCTCGGGCCTGGCATGGAAGGCCGACTACGTCGCCAACCTGTCTGCCGACGGCAAGGCCCTCGACCTCAACGGCTGGGTCACACTGACCAACCGCAGCGGCGCCGGTTTCGACAACACCACCCTGCAACTGGTGGCCGGCACGGTGAATCGCGTGCGCCAGGCCGACAGCCGCGTCCAATTCCTGGCGGCACCCGCCGCCGCGCGCGCCAAGGTCGCCGAGGCGACGCAGGAGGCGCTGATGGACTACCACCTCTACAGCTTCGAGCGCCCAACCAGCATCGCCGACAACCAGACCAAGCAGCTCGCCCTGCTTTCCGCCAGCGCCGTGCCGGTGCGCCGCGAGTACCTGCTGGCCGGCAACGAGTACTACTACCGCGAGCGCTACGGACAGATCGGGCAGAAGCTCAAGCCCGCTGTCTTCCTTGAATTCGAAAACAAGGGCGGGCAACTCGGCAAGCCGCTGCCGGCCGGCATCGTCCGCGTGTATGCGAAGGACAGCAAGGGCGCGGCGCAGTTCGTCGGCGAAGACCGCATCGAGCACACGGCGAAGAACGAGAAGCTCAAGCTACGCCTGGGCGAAGCCTTCGACATCACCGCCGAGCGCAAGCAGACGAATTACAAACGCGTCGCCGACAACCTCACGGAATCGTCCTGGCGCATCGATCTGCGCAACGCCAAGGACGAGGCGGTCAGCGTGCGCGTGCAGGAGCCGATGCCCGGCGACTGGGAGATGGTGCAGGAGTCGCAGAAGCACTCCAAGGACTCGGCGCGTATCGCCTCCTGGAACGTGACGGTGCCGCCCGGCGACAAGACGGTGCTGGAGTACACGGTGCGCGTGAAGTGGTGATCGCGCGCCGGTAAAGCCATGGACGCCGCCACCTGCCCCTGGTGCGAAGCCCCGCGCAAGGAGGGGCCGGACTGCCCGCGCTGCGGCGCCAACTACGCCAAGGCCGAAGCCATCAAGAAGCACGGTCGCGCCGAGGTCGCCGTTGTCGCCGCATCCGCCGAAGAAGCGGCCGACGCGCAAATCTTCATCGCCGGGGAAGCGGAACTCGACGACCGTCAGGCGATCGACGACCCGCAAACCGAGTTCTGGTTCAGTGCCGCCGCGATTCCGGCCATGCTGTTGATCGCCATTGTTTTCCAATCGATGGAGTGGGGTCGCTTCGTGCAGCGCCTGGTGTTTACCATGCCGGTGCATGAACTCGGCCACGCGGTCACGGCCTGGCTCTGCGGCTTCGGCGCGATACCCACGGTGTGGGTCACGATCACCATGGAAGAGCGCGGCTTCGTCGCGCCGGCGGCGGTGTTCGCCGCCGTGGCCTGGACGCTGTATCGCGGCTGGCAACTCGAAAGCCGCACGCTCCTGACGGCGGGCGGTGTGGTGCTGTTGCTGCAAGGCATCCTGACCCTGGGCATCAGGGAACACACGGCGCGCTCGCTGATCACCTTCGGCGGCGACGGCGTCGGAATGGTGCTGGCGATCCTGCTGATGGGCAGCTTCTTCTTCGGCAAGGCGACCCAGCTCTACAAGGGCAGCCTGCGCTGGGGCTTCGTCGCCATCGGTGCCGGCGCCTTCGTGGACATCAATGCCACCTGGTGGCTGGCGCGCCGCGACCCGAGCGAGATCCCCTTCACCACCCGCGACAATGGCATGGAGTCCGATGCGCTACGGCTGGTCAACGAATTCGGCTGGAGCGAGGCGGCGCTGGTGAACCGCCACATCCTTGCCTGCCTCGTCTGCATGGCGCTGCTGGCGCTGGTCTATGCCTGGGGCGTGCGTCGTGCCTGGCTGAGCGCGCAGCCGAAGTCCTAGCTGCGGACCTCGCCGTTCCCCAGCACGATCCATTTCAGCGAGGTGAGCCCTTCGAGGCCCACCGGCCCGCGGGCGTGGAACTTGTCGGTGGAAATCCCGATCTCGGCACCGAGGCCGAACTCGAAGCCGTCGGCAAAGCGCGTCGAGGCATTGACCATGACGGACGCCGAATCCACCTCGCGCAGGAAGCGCATGGCATGGGTGTAGTTTTCGGTGACGATGGCATCGGTATGGGCCGACGAGTACTTGTTGATGTGGGCGACGGCCTCGTCCACATCAGCGACGACCTTGACCGAGATGATTGGGGCGAGATACTCGGTGTACCAGTCCTCCTCGGTCGCGGCGATCGCCTGCGGCACCAGTTTCATCGTCTCGGCGCAGCCGCGGATCTCGACGCCCTTGGCGGTAAGCATGGCGCAAAGAGTCGGCGCCAGCGACACGGCGACCGGACGCGCGATCAGCAGCGACTCGGCGGTGTTGCAGGTGCCCAGGCGCTGGGTCTTGGCGTTTTCGAGGATGTGCAGCGCCTTGTCCGGATCGGCGAACGCGTCGACGTAGACATGGCAGTTGCCGTCGAGGTGCTTGATCACCGGCACCTTGGCATCCTTCGAGACGCGCTCGATCAGGCCCTTGCCGCCGCGCGGCACGATGACATCGACGTACTCGGGCATGGCGACCAGGTGGCTGACCGCTTCGCGATCGGTGGTCTCGACCACTTGCACCGCCGTCTCGGGCAGGCCGGCGGCGGCGAGGCCCTCGCGCACGCAGGCGGCGATGGCCTGGTTGGCACGCAGGGCTTCCTTGCCGCCGCGCAGTATGGCGGCATTACCGGATTTCAGGCACAGCGCCGCGGCGTCGGCGGTGACGTTGGGCCGCGCCTCGTAAATGATGCCGACCACGCCCAGCGGCACGCGCATCCTGCCGACCTGGATGCCGGAGGGACGGCGCTTCATGTCGCTGATCTCGCCGATCGGATCGGGCAGGGTGGCGACCTGTTCGACGCCCTGGGCCATGGCTTCGATGCTCTTCTCGGAAAGCAGAAGGCGGTCGATCATGGCCGCGTCCAGGCCGTTGGCGCGGGCCTCGGCGACATCGGCGGCGTTGGCCGCGAGAAGTTCGGCGCCGCGCGCGCGAATCGCCGCGGCCATCGCCAGCAAGGCGGTGTTCTTGGCCGCTGTCGATGCGCGTGCCGTGGCACGCGAGGCCTCGCGTGCCTGGCGGCCCAACTGCTGCATGTAGTCCTTTACGTCCATTACCTTGTCCTCGGCTGCGTCAGGCGCAAGGCCAGTTGCAGAAACTCGTCCCACACATCGCCTCTTGCCAACCCCTTGATCATGCGGTCTATCTTCGCCGCGTGCAAGAGGCCCGCGCGAGCGGCAACGGCGCGCGCCTCGGTGGCCAGCGCCCAGAGCACCAGCGGCGGCGCCGCATCCTCGCCCCGCAGGCCTTCGAGGGTGCGCACGGCACGCACCGTGTCGCGGTTCTTCAAGGCATCGCGCAGATCCGAGACATCGTAACGGGCAACATTAAGCACCGCCGCCTCGACCTGTTCCAGGCTGATTTCACCGGGCGGATGCAGCAGGCCGAGCTTCTGGATTTCCTGGTGGGCGGCGAGCAGGTTGCCCTCGACATGGGCGGCGATGAATTCCAGCGCCGGCCGGGGCGCTGTCTGCTGCTGGCGCGCCAGGCGCTCGGCAATCCATTGCGGCAGGCGCGCCAGCGGCGGCGCATTGCATTCGATGGCAACCCCGGCATTGGACAGCGCCGTGACCCAGGATGCCTTTTTGGCTTGCCAGTCGAGCTCGGGCAGGGTGATCAAGGTGACGATGCCCGGCCCCATTGCACCCGTGGTACCGATGTAGCGCTGCAGCGCCTCGCTGCCCTCGCGCCCCGGCTTGCCGGATGGGATGCGCAGGTCGACCAGCTTGGAACCGCCGAACAGCGACATGTTGCCGGCCGCAAGAAAAAGCTCGTCCCACTTGAAGCCGGTGCCGACGACGATCACCTCGCGTTCTTCGAAGCCCTGCTTGCGGGCAGCGGCACGGATCGCGTCGCCGGCCTCGATCACCAGCAGCGGCTCGTCGCCGTGCAGGAAATACAGTGGCGCCAGCGGCTTGTCGAGGTGCGCCGCGAGCTGCTCGGGCCGCAGCAGCACGGCTTACTCGGTCTTGACGGCTTGCAGCTTCGCCGCCGCCAGGCGGCGCATCAGCTGCTGCACCAGATCACCCTGGATGTCGCGCCAGAGCAGGATTTCTTCCGACTCCTTGGACAGCACCAGGTCATCGCTGAACGTGATATCCCGGCGCAGGGCGATGGTGCTGGGCGGAAGGTATTCGATCGGCCCGGTTGCCAGAGCGTCGCTGTATTTCGGCTGAGGGGCCGTCGTCGCAGGCGCCTGGCCATGGACTCGGAAACTGAAAGTCCTGACCAGCTGGTACTCGCGTGCGCGGCCGGCGGCGTTGAGGGAAAGGATCAGCTTTTCGCTGCGGTCGGCGATCACCGACAGCACGGCCTCGGCGTCCTTGGCGTCGGCGACCACACGCGTGCCCGGCGACGACGCCTCGATGGTGCGCTTGAGATGGGCATGGAACTCCGACGTTTGATCCAGGCCCAGTGCAATGGTCGCAAACGGCAGCTTGTAACCCGGCAATTCGGCGCTGCCACGCAGCTTGAAGCCGCAGGCGGCGAGCAAGCCCGTCAGCATGAGGATCAGAACAAGTTTGATGGCGCGCATTTCAGCTCCCCGGACGGCTAGACGACAATGTTAACCAGACGGCCGGGCACGACAACGACTTTCTTCGCCGGTTTGCCCTCCATGAACTTCTGTGCCGCCTCGGAGGCCAGCGCCAGGGCTTCGATCGCCGCGCGTTTGTCAGACCCGTCGGCGCCGACTTTCACCCGGATCGAGCCGCGGTGCTTGCCATTGACCTGCAGCACCAGCTCTTCTTCGTCCTGCACCAGGGCAGCCTCGACCGGCTCGGGCCAGGGCGCGGCAAGGATGTCGGCGCCATAGCCCAGCTCGATCCACAAGGCGTGGCAGATGTGCGGCGTGATTGGCGAAAGGATCCGCAGCAGGATGCCGAAACACTCATCGACGACGGTATCGCGGCCCTCGCCCGCGGGGGCCTTTTCCAGGCTGTTGAGCATTTTCATCGCCGCCGAGGCGACGGTGTTGAACTGGAACTTGCCGAGGTCGTAGTTGGCCTGCTTCAGCAGCAGGTGAACTTCTCGACGCACCGCCGCCAGCCCGTCAGGCAACCTGGCCGGCATCGTCGCGTGTGCCGAGATCGCCGCCTGCGAGGCGTGGCCGAAAGCCCAGACGCGGCGCAGGAAACGATAGGCGCCTTCGACGCCCGAATCCGACCATTCCAGGGTCTGCTCCGGCGGCGAGGCGAACATCATGAAGAAGCGTGCCGTGTCGGCACCGAACTCGTCGATCAGCGATTGCGGATCGACGCCGTTGCGCTTGGATTTCGACATGGTGCCGACGCCGCCGTAGTCGACCGGCTGGCCGTCGGCCTTCAATGTCGCGCCGATGACATGGCCGCTCATTGGCCCATCTGTGTCGCGCACGAGATCGACTTCCTCGGGCGCGAAATACTCGATGCCACCCTTGTCGGTGCGCCGGCTGAAGATGTGGTTCAGCACCATGCCCTGGGTCAGCAGGTTGGCGAAGGGTTCGTCGTAGCTGACCAGGCCGAGGTCGCGCATCACCTTGGTCCAGAAGCGTGAATACAGCAGGTGCAGGATCGCGTGCTCGATGCCGCCGATGTACTGGTCGGCCGGCATCCAGTGGTTGCTTCCGGCGTCGACCATCGCGGTGTTCGCCGCGCGCGTGGTCGGATCGACGCAGTAGCGCGCGTAGTACCAGGACGAGTCGACGAAGGTGTCCATGGTGTCGGTTTCGCGCTTGGCCGGCTTGCCGCATTTCGGGCAGGCGCAGTCGACGAAGTCGGCGCGCTTCGCCAGCGGATTGCCGGAGCCGTCGGGCACGCAGTCCTCGGGCAGCTTGACCGGCAGTTGATCGTCGGGCACCGGTACCGTTCCACACGCATCGCAGTGGATCAGCGGAATCGGGCAGCCCCAGTAGCGCTGGCGCGAAACGCCCCAGTCGCGCAGGCGGTATTGCACCTGGGTGGCGCCGAGGTCTTTGGCTTTCAGGTCGCTGGCGATGGCGGCAACGGCGGCTTCGAGGTCGAGCCCGTCGTACTTGCCGGAATTGACGCAACGGCCGCGCTGCTTGTCGGCGTACCACTCCTGCCAGCCATCGAGCGAGAAGCTCTCGCCTTCGACCGCGATGACCTGCCTGATCGCCAGCCTGTATTTTTTCGCGAACTCGAAATCGCGTTCGTCATGCGCCGGCACGGCCATCACGGCGCCCTCGCCGTAGCTCATCAGCACGTAGTTGCCGACCCAGACCTCGACCTTGTCGCCGGTCAGCGGGTGCTGGACGAAGATGCCGGTCGGCATGCCTTTCTTTTCCATGGTCGCCATGTCGGCTTCCATGACTGAGCCGTGCTTGCACTCGGCTATGAAGGCGGCGAGTTGCGGGTTGGACTTCGCGGCGTGGGTCGCCAACGGATGTTCGGCGGCGACGGCGCAGAAGGTCACACCCATGAGGGTGTCGGCACGAGTGGTGAACACCCAGAGCTTTTCGGCCTTGCCGTCCAGCTCGTAAGGGAAGGCAAAGCGCACGCCGGTGCTCTTGCCGATCCAGTTGGCCTGCATGGTCTTGACCCGCTCGGGCCAGCCCGGCAGCGTGTCGAGCGCCGAGAGCAACTCGTCGGCGTATTGGGTGATGGCCAGGTAGTAGCCGGGGATCTCGCGCTTCTCGACCACGGCGCCGGTGCGCCAGCCGCGGCCCTCGATGACCTGTTCATTGGCCAGCACGGTCTGGTCCACCGGGTCCCAATTCACCACCTGGGTCTTCTTGTAGGCAATGCCCTTTTCCAGCATGCGCAGGAACAGCCACTGGTTCCACTTGTAATACTCGGGCGCGCAGGTCGCCAGTTCGCGCTCCCAATCGAGGGCGAAACCCAGCGACTGGAGCTGCTTCTTCATGTAGGCGATGTTGTCCCAGGTCCACTGCGCCGGCGGCACCTTGTTCTGCATCGCGGCGTTTTCGGCAGGCAGGCCGAAGGCATCCCAGCCCATCGGCTGCAAGACGTTGTAGCCCTTCATCCGGTGGGTGCGGGAGAGCACATCGCCGATGGTATAGTTCCGCACGTGCCCCATGTGCAGCTTGCCCGACGGATAGGGAAACATCGACAGGCAGTAGTACTTCGGGCGCGGGGTGGCCAACGTCAACTCGGCTTCCGCGCGAAAAGACCTGATGCTGTTCCAGTGGGCCTGCGCAGCCAGTTCGATGTCGGTCGGGAGATATTTTTCCTGCATGGCGGGAGCGCCTGAATGGGTGCGGACAAAGGCTGAAATTATACCCGCCACGTCTACTTGAAAGGATACAGATGCGACCGCTGACCCGCCTCCTCACGGCATTTGCCACTGGCATGCTATTGCAATCCGGCAGCTGCTGGGCGATCGCTCCGGCAACCGTGGAAGTGGTCCAGGCGCCGGCCTGGGTGGATCGCGACGGACGTACGCTGCCCCTGGCGGCAGGAATGGAACTCAAAAGTGGCGATCTGGTGCGTACCGGGAACGGCGCGCGGGCCTACCTGATGCTGGCCGAAGGCAGCCGCGTCAAGCTGGGGGAAGCGGCACGCTTCAGCCTGCACACGCGCAGCGTGCTGCCGCAACAGTCCTTCCGTGGCGCGCTCGACGTCATCACCGGCGCCTTCCGCTTCACCACCGCCAAACTCAAGAAGGCCGTGCCGCGCGATATGGCGATCCGTGTCGGCACCGCCACCATCGGCATCCGCGGCACCGACGTCTGGGGCAGGACCGACAAGGACGGAGACCTGGTGGCACTGCTCGAGGGCAAAATTGAAATCACCCGGGCCGGGCAGGTGACCGAAATGACGCAGGCCATGACCTACTACGACGCGCCGCGCGGCCAGGACGCCGCCGTGAAGGCGCTGGATCCGGAAACCTTTGTCAGACTGGCGCGCCAGACCGACATCGTCGCCGGCGACGGCGCCGCCACTACCCGGGGCAAGTGGACCCTGCTCGCCGGTTCAGCGGCGAGCCAGGAAACCGCACTGGAGATCTACGATCAGGCGCGCGACGCCGGCTTTGCCGCACGCATCCGTCCGCACGCCATCGAAGGCGGTAGCTGGCGCTATGAGGTCGTGGTCGGCCGCTACCCCAACGCGGCCGAAGCGGAAGTCGCCGCCGCGCACCTGAAGGCGGCGACCGAACTCACGCCGACGGTGGTGCGCTAAGTCAGCGCTCAGCCCAGCAGTTGCTGGCCCCGGCGGGTCACTGTATCGACCAAGCGCCAGCCACGTGCGTTCAGCGCCGAGGCCTCATGCATCACTTGCATCGAAACCGCCCAGAATTTCGCCTGGGTGCGCGCCCACGGCCGCCAGCCGAAGGATGCGGCGTCGGCACGCAGGGATTCCGCCGCGGCCAGGTGCAACAGGCGATCGACGGCCAGTTTGAAATAGGACGAGGAACCCGGCTTGGCCTGCCTGGCGGCCCAGTGCTCGGCCTCATGCCATAGCGTCTCGGCGCGAGCGTCGCTGATGCCGGCCTTTCGCGCCAGCCAGGGCAGTATTTTCGGTGTCTTGGGTGTGGTTTTCATGGTGTTCTCCTTGGGGTCGGGCCTTCCCGGTCTCGTGAACCGGGACGGCCCTGCTTGCACACAATGTGTTGCATTGCAGCATGATGGATTCTACCGATTTGATATGGGCGGAGTACTCTAAGTTCAAGGTTTTTTGCTGCATTGCAATATTTGTTCGCTTGCTCCCAAACGGGGGTTTTTGCCTGCGCGGTTAGCGCTTACTGCGGGCGACCGTCCCAACCCCACCGATATAATCGGCGCTCTGCCTGCCAGCCGGAACCATGAATCCCCTTCTCGAGCACCTCAACGAACCGCAGCTGGCCGCCGTCACCCTGCCACCGCAACACGCCCTGATCCTGGCTGGCGCCGGCTCGGGCAAGACCCGGGTGCTGACCACCCGCATCGCCTGGCTGATCTCCACCGGCCAGGTGGCGCCGCCGGGTATCCTTGCCGTGACCTTCACCAACAAGGCGGCCAAGGAGATGCTGACCCGGCTGGCCGCGATGCTGCCGATCAACGTCAAAGGCATGTGGATCGGCACCTTCCACGGCCTGTGCAACCGCCTGCTGCGCGCCCACCATCGCGACGCCGGCCTGCCGCAACTGTTCCAGATCCTCGATTCCGGCGACCAGCAGGCCGCCGTCAAGCGCCTGCTGAAGACGCTCAACGTCGATGACGAGAAGTACCCGCCGCGCGAACTCTGCCATTTCATCAATGCGCAGAAGGAACAGGGCCTGCGCCCGGCAGCCGTGGAAGCCTGGGACGATTGGGCGAGGAAGCGCGTTGAGCTTTACGAGGCCTACGAGGCGCAGTGCCAGCGCGAGGGCGTGGTCGATTTCGCCGAATTGCTGCTGCGCTGCTACGAGCTGCTGGAACGCAACGAGCCGCTGCGCCGCCACTACCAGGAGCGCTTCCGGCATGTTCTGGTGGATGAGTTCCAGGACACCAACTGCCTGCAATACGCTTGGCTCAAGCTTCTTGCAGGCAGTTCAAATAGAGTGGGCCTTCCCCCCAACCCCCTTCCCGCGGAAGGGGGCGACTATCTGGGGGCGCCGAAGGGCGCCAGCATGTTCTGCGTCGGTGACGATGACCAGAGCATCTACGCCTTCCGTGGCGCCGACGTCGGCAATATGCGCGACTTCGAGCGCGAGTTTCACGTCACGAACCTGATCCGCCTGGAGCAGAACTACCGCTCGCACGGCAACATCCTTGACGCCGCCAACGCCATCATCAAGAACAATCCGCAGCGTTTGGGCAAGAACCTGTGGACCGAGGCCGGCGCCGGCGAGCCGATCCGGGTGCACGAATCCTATGGCGAGGGCGACGAGGCGCGTTTCATCGTCGAAGAGGTCAAGGCGCTGTCGCGCGACGGCCATGCCCGCGCCGAGATCGCCCTGCTCTACCGCAGCAATGCGCAAAGCCGCGCACTGGAACACGCGCTGTTCAATGCCGGCCTGCCTTACCGCGTGTATGGCGGCCTGCGCTTCTTCGAGCGTGCCGAGATCAAGCACGCGCTGGCCTACCTGCGCCTGATCGCCAACGCCAACGACGACACCGCGTTTTCGCGGGTGGTGAATTTCCCCACCCGCGGCATCGGCGCGCGCAGCCTGGAAAACCTGCAGGACGCCGCCAAGGCCCAGGGCAGCAGCCTGCATGCCGCGATCCCGCGCGTTGCCGGCGCCGGCGGCGTCAAGCTGGCCGCCTTTGCCGACCTGATCGTCCGGCTGCGCGAGGCGGCCCACCTGCCGTTGCAGGAACTGGTCGAGCATGTGCTCGACCTCTCGGGACTGAGCGAGCATTTCCGCAACGAGAAGGAAGGCCAGGAGCGCCTGGCCAACCTCGACGAACTGGTCAACGCGGCCGCCAGCTTCGTCGCCGAGGAAGGCACGGTCGGCACCGAAGGAGAAGCAACCGGAGAACTGCGCGCCGACCTGGCCTCGTTCCTGGCCCACGCCTCGCTCGAAGCCGGCGAACACCAGGCCGGCGAGGGCGACGACGCGCTGCAGCTGATGACGGTGCATTCGGCCAAGGGCCTGGAGTTCAACATGGTCTTCATCTGCGGCCTGGAAGAAGGCCTCTTCCCGCACGAGAACTCGCTGCTCGAAGACAAGGGCCTCGAAGAAGAGCGGCGCCTGATGTACGTCGCGGTGACGCGGGCGCGCCAGCGGCTCTACCTCTGCTTCGCCCAGACCCGCATGCTGCACGGCCAGACGCGCTACAACCTGCCCTCGCGCTTCCTCGACGAAGTCCCCGAGGAACTCGTCAAATGGCTGACGCCGCGGGCGGGCAAGAACGGCTTCCAGGTCGCGGATGCTACCGCCTTCGCCTACAACGCCGCGCCAGGCTTCGCGGCAACACCGCGCCGTAGCGAGTCACAGCGCGGCGGCGGCTTCCGCATCGGTCAGAGCGTGGTCCATGCCAAGTTCGGCCTCGGCGTCATCATCCATGCCGAGGGTGGCGGCAGTGACGCGCGAGTGCAAGTCAATTTCGGCGCCGCCGGCATCAAGTGGCTGGCGCTTTCCGTCGCCAAACTGGAGGCAGCCTGATGAGTATGATCGACGCCAATGGCATCACCATCCACTACGAGATACACGGCAGCGGTCCCTGGGTCACCCTGTCGCATTCCCTGAGCTGCAACCTGACGATGTGGGACGCGCTCGCCGTGTCACTGGCGCCGACGTTCACGGTACTGCGCTACGACACGCGCGGCCACGGCCAATCCAGCGCTCCGGAGGGCGCCTACCGCTTCGACCAGCTGGTCGGCGACGTGGTCGGCCTGCTCGACGCGCTGAACATCGAACGCACGCATTTCGTCGGCCTCTCGATGGGCGGCATGATCGGGCAGCACCTCGCACTGGCCCACCCCGCGCGACTGGACAAGCTGGTGATCGCCAACTCCACCAGCCGCATCCCGCCCGAGGCCGCGCCACTGTGGGAGGAACGCATCGCCATCGCCCGCCGCCAGGGTTGCGCGGGGCTGGTCGAGGGCACGCTGGGGCGCTGGTTCACTCCCGGATTCCGCAGCACCCGGCCGGACGAGGCGGCACGCATTGCCACGCTGATCGCCGACACGCCGGCGGCCGGCTACATCGGCTGTGCCAGCGCCATCCGTGCGCTCGACATCACGGAGAAAATCGGTGCCATCCGCAGTCCCACACTGGTGATCGCCGGCGCCGACGATCCCGGCACGCCGCCGGCGATGAGCGAAGTCATCGCCGCGAAAATACCCGGCGCCCGAATGGAAGTGCTGTCCAAGGCATCCCACCTTTCGTGCATCGAACAGCCCGCGGCTTTCCTGCGTCTGGTCGAGGGCTTCCTCAGGTCGTGACGCCGAAGTAGCGGGCGATCATCCGCTGCAGGCGTTCCTCGACTTCCGCCTCGGCAACGCGGTGCGTGTCGTGAAAAAGCGTCGCCGCCATGCCGCAGAAGATTTCGCACAGGCGCGGATCGAACAGCCGCCCGCTGCCGCCGCGAATCACCGCCATCGCTTCATCGAAGGTCAGCGCGTGCTTGTAGGGCCGCCGCGAAGTCAGCGCATCGAAGACGTCGACCAGGGCAAAGATTCTTGCCGACAAAGGTATCGCCTCGCCTGAACAACCCTTGGGATAACCGCTGCCGTCATAGCGCTCGTGGTGGAACTCGACCACCTCGCGTGCCCGCAGCAGCCATGTGGACTTGGTCAGGATCTCCACGCCCAGGGCCACATGACACTTCATCGCCTCGAACTCCTCGGCGTCGAGCGCGCCGGCCTTGAGCAACACCTTGTCGCTGATACCGATCTTGCCGACATCGTGCAAAAACGCGCCGGCAATCAGGTCGCGCATCTCCGTCGTGCCCAGCCCGACTTCCTCGGCGAGGCGCACCGCATACGTGGCGACGCGATAGTTGTGCATGCTGGTGGTCGAATCCCGCTTCGCCACCGCCGAGCCGACGACTTCCATGAGTTCGACATTGCCCGCCAGCAGGTCGCGCGACTGGCGCAGCACATTGCGGTTCAGCGCGACGATGATCGGGTAGAGGCAGAGCGTGGTCAGGGTTACCGCCGCGAGGGCGACCAGGAGCGTCACCACCAGGTCCTCGCGCAAGCGCCCGGCGACTTCCGGATCGACCAGGAAGGCGCCCTCGAAATAGCCCGCGGGCTCGCCGCCCGCCTCACGGAACGGAACCAGGACGCGCAGACCACCCTGCCCGCTGGCCGTGAACTTGCGGAAGTAGCGCTCGTGGTCCAAGGGCAGTTCGACCGCCAGGCGAGCAATTTCCATCGTCATCTCGACATACTGGGGACTGACGGTGGCGGCCAGCCGACGACGGTTTCGGTCCTGAAACTCCCCGGCGATGAAGCGGTCCTTGGACAACTGCGCCGCCAACTGGTCGAGCGCCTGGCGCGCCGTTTCCGGCTGGGTGAGCAGCGCCAGGTTGGCGGCAGCGAACTTCTTCAGTTCCACGGTTGCCAGGGACACCAGCTGGCGATCGATCTTGCGCAGACCTGCCCACGACACCGCCACGCCGAGCAGAAGCGAGATCACCACCCACGCGGCCAGAAGCCGGTACAGAACGATGCGGTGCAGGCTGTTCATGCGCGGGCCCTCTCCCACGGGAGTCGTTATGATACGCGTCCGACGACAGGGGGAACTTGAGATGGATCTAGGAATTCGCGGACGCAACGCCATCGTTTGCGCCTCGAGCAAGGGCCTCGGCCGCGGCTGCGCCTTCGCCCTGGCGCGCGAGGGCGTCGCCGTCACGCTGGTGGCGCGCGGCGCCGAGGCGCTGGAAAGGACGGCGGCGGAAATCCGTGCCGCCACCGGTGTAACGGTCACCGCGGTGGTCGCCGACATCGTGACGGCGGCAGGACGCGCCGCCGCGCTGGCGGCCTGCCCGCAACCGGACATCCTGGTCAACAACGCCGGCGGCCCGCCACCGGGCGACTTCCGCAACTGGTCGCGCGACGACTGGCTCGCGGCGCTCGATGCCAACATGCTGGCGCCGATCGAAATGATCAAGGCCACCGTCGATCACATGATCGCCAGGAAATTCGGCCGCGTCGTGAACATCACCTCCGGCGGGGTGAAGATGCCGATCGACGTGCTGGGGTTGTCCAACGGCGCGCGTTCCGGCCTTACCGGTTTTGTCGCCGGTCTCGCGCGCAAGACCGTGGCGCACAACGTGACGATCAACAACCTGTTGCCCGGTTTCTTCGACACCGACCGCAACGCCACGGTGATCGGCGGCCAGGCCAAGGCGCGCGGCCTGCCCTACGAGCAGGTGCTGGCCGAGCGCGTGGCGACGATTCCGGCGGGCCGCATCGGCAATCCCGAGGAATTCGGCGCCGCCTGCGCCTGGCTGTGTTCCACTCAGGCCGGCTTCATCACCGGGCAGAACTGGCTGCTCGACGGCGGCGCCTATCCCGGAACGTTCTGAACATTCCTTGAAACCCTTCTCGATTTGGTGGAGCTGACAATGCCTGGCCTGTTGCCCGACGTGGACCCCGACGGGCTCCTCGAATATTCCGTGGTCTATACCGACCGCGCCCTGAACCACATGTCGAAGGCCTTCCAGGGCGTGATGCGGGATATCTCCGCCACCCTCAAGCGGGCCTATGGCGCGGACGCGGTGGCGGTGGTGCCCGGCGGCGGCACCTATGCCATGGAAGCCGTGGCGCGCCAGTTCGCCGGCGGCGCGAACTGCCTGGTGCTGCGCAACGGCTGGTTCAGCTACCGCTGGTCGCAGATCCTCGACATGGGCGGCATCGCCGCCGCGACCACGGTGCTCAAGGCACGGCAGCAGGGATCGGGGCCACAGGCACCGTTCGCTCCGGCTGCCATCGACGAGGTCGTCGGCGCAATCCGCTCGCAGCGTCCAGCCGTGGTCTTCGCCCCGCATGTTGAGACCGCCTCCGGCATCGTGCTGCCCGACGACTACCTGCAGGCCGTGGCGGCGGCGACCCGTGAGGTCGGCGGGCTTTTCGTGCTCGACTGCATTGCCTCCGGTGCGCTCTGGGTGGATATGCGTGTGATCGGCGTCGACGTGTTGATCAGCGCGCCACAAAAAGGCTGGAGCGGCCCCTCCTGCTGCGGCCTGGTGGGCCTGGGCGAACGTGCCGTCGCGCGCCTGGCGGAAACCACCAGCAGCAGCTTTGCCTGCGACCTGAGGAAGTGGCGCCAGATCATGGAGGCCTACGAAGCCGGCGGCCACGCCTACCACGCCACCCTGCCCACCGACGCGCTGCGCCAGGTGCGCGATGCGATGCGCGCCACGCAGGCCCATGGCTTCGAACTGGCTCGCACGCAGCAACGGGAACTCGGCCGGCAAGTGCGCGCCCTGACGCGGGAACGCGGCTTCCCCAGCGTTGCGGCCAGCGGATTCCAAGCGCCCGGCGTGGTCGTCAGCTACACCACCGACCCCGAGATCCAGTCAGCGAAAAAATTCGTCGCCCTGGGCTTCCAGCTTGCCGCCGGCGTACCCCTGCAATGCAACGAGCCGGCAGATTTCCGCAGCTTCCGCATCGGCCTGTTCGGCCTCGACAAGCTGGCCAACATCGATCGCACCGTGGCACGACTCAACGACGCCTTCGATCGCCTCGCCTGAACACCGCGTTGCCTCCGGCGCCGCAATGACCCCGCCCCGCCGCGCGCCGTTGCTGCAGGCTCTCGGCGTGGTCCTGGTCGGCCTGGCCGGCCGCGCGCTGATCGACAAGCTGCTGGCCTTGCGCGGCGGCGCCGAACTCGTTGCCCATTGGGCGCAACTCAACAGCATGATCGACCTGGTGGCCGGGGTGACGCTGGCAGGCATCGGCGTCGGCCTTACCGGGCGTGTCGCCGGCATAGCGCCGTCGGACCAGCGCCGACTCCTGGGCGAGGGCCTGCGCCTCGGCCTCGCGGTCTCGGGCGTCAGCCTCCTCATCTGCGCCATCTTCGTCGCCACCGGCGTGCTGGACATCCTGCCGGCATCGCTGGCAATGCTGGCGCTGCCGGCCCTGGCCACGGGCTGCCTGATTGTGGCCCCGGGCCTGTACTCGGGCTGGCTGCTGGGCCGCGGCCAGCCGGGCCGCGCCATGCTGCTCGCCGCCATCACGCTGGCGGTTCCCTTGGCCGGACTGGCGCTCGCCGGCGGCGGCGATGAACTCGTGTACCTGCTCGCGGCGCAGGCACTGGTCGGCCTGTTGCTGACGCTGGCACTGCTGCGCGGCGGGCATTCCTGGACGGCATCATTCGCCTTGGACCACGAATTGCGGCCCTTCATCGGCGCCAGCCTCGCCATCGGCATCCTCACCCCGGCGGCCACCGCCTTCGCGCGGCAACAGATCGCCGCCACCGCCTCCTGGGAAACCGCCGGTGCCGTGCAGGCGCTGTGGCGCAGCAGCGAATGGATCACCGCCATTGCCGCCGGCCTGATCTTCGCGCACTTCCTGCCGCGCATGGCCGCCGCGACCGATGCCACCGGTTTCAAGCACGAAATGCGCGCCGCGGCGAAGCAGGTGCTCGCCCCGGCACTGGCGGCACTGGCCCTGCTCTGGCTGTTGCTGCCGCCGGCGCTGGCCCTGCTCTACCGCGCCGACCTGCCGGTGACGCGCATCGACGCCCTGCCCTTCTTCGGCGGCGACGCCCTGCGCATGCTGTCGTGGATTTTCCTCTTCGGCCTGTTCGCGCGCGGCGCCGGCCGCGCCGTGACCATCGGCGAGTTCCTTTCGCTGCCCTTGTTTGCCTTGTTGCTCTGGCTGCTGCCCGGACCGGCGCTGCTGTTCCGCGTCGGCCTGTGCTGGATGGTCGCCTATGCTGCCTACGCCGCGTTCAACGCCTGGGCATTGTCCAGGAACCTTGCCGCCATGCCCCTGGGAAAAGACGCCACCCTGTCGCCGGAACTACGCCAGCACCATGACGAGCGCCGACACGATCGCAACCAGCGAAAGCACCCCTAGCGCCACATGCAGCGCGGTGCGCGAGGCCCGGTGCGCCAATACCCGCAACCGCACCCAACCCACCCGCCAGAACCCCCTGTTGCGCAGTATCGCCCAGCACGGATGGCAAATGTAGGCGCCGGCCCGATTCCGATGGACGAAGTCACGGGGCCTTCGATCGCCACAGAGGGAACAGGCATAGGTATCGCGGTCAAAAATCACGCCCTAGTCCCCACCACCGCAGCCTCCGCCACACCCGCCGCCGTCACCGCTGCCATCCGCCGCCGCATCGGCGAAACCGTCGGTGCCGCCGTCGATCGAACTGTCGTTGAAATCCGCACCGCAATGCACGCTACCCGTTTCGCTGCCCTGCAGCGCCTTGCAATCGGGCTTGTAGGCAAAACCGTCGGCGATGCCGAGCTTGGCATCGATGGCGAACAGCAGGGGCAGTCGCAGCGGCTTGCGGGGATCGATGTTTTCCTCCTTGCAGCACTGCCACCAGACGCGGCGCAAGCCCTCGTTGTTGCGCTTGTCCGCGCTCAGCACCACGGCCGGCGTATGGTGCAGAAAGCCGCCAAAGGCTTGGCCGCAAAAGGCGTCATAGGCCCGGGTGTAAAGAATGAACTCGTGCCACAACTCATCCACCACCTGCGAGGGCATGGCGACGAAGCGGCGGCCCGACGTAAGGTAGGCGAGGAAGAACTGGCGCAGGCCACGGGCCACCAGCGCGCAATCCTTGAGGTCCAGTTCCGGACGTCGTTTGCGCAGACGTTCATAGAGCCCCCGCGGCAGCGCGAATTCGCGAATGAACCGTTCTCGCGCCAGGCGCCGATAGCGCTGCCAGAGAAGCAGCACCAGGAAACCGGCGACCGCAGCAACGACCAGTGCGGGGATCATGGGCGAAAAGTCGGCGCTGACGCGACGCCGACTCAGGCGCGCTTTTTCGACGCCGCCTTGCTGCGCGCCAGCTTCGCCGCTTCCAGTTCGTCGAACAGCGCGCCGAATTCCAGCGCCAGCTTGTGGCTGCGGTCGAGGTGGATCATCGGCTTGGCCTGCTGGTGCGACTCCTTGATCTTGACCGACGAGGACAGGAAGGACGCCAGCACCGGCAGGCCTTCCTCGCGCAGCTCGTCAATGATCTGCTGTGGCAGGCTGGCGCGGGCCTGGAACTGGTTGATGACGATGCCCTCGACGTCGAGGCGGGCATTGTGGTCGGCGCGAATTTCGTTGACGTTGTCCATCAACGTATACAGCGCGCGACGCGCGAACTCGTCGCAGTCGAAGGGGATCAGGCAGGCATCGGCGGCGATCAGGGCCGAGCGGGTGTAGAAGTGCAGCGCCGGCGGCGTATCGATCCAGATCTCGTCGTAGCCTTCGAGGGCGTCGAGCGCCTCGCGCAGCTTGTAGATCTTGTAGCGCGATTCGAGCTTGGCCTGCAGTTCCTCCAGCGCCGGGCCGGAGGGCAGGATGGAAAGGTTCTCGAAAGGCGTGGCGGTGATGAAATCCTCGGTCGGCAGCGGCCGCAGCTTGAAGCTCAGCATCTGCTCGAAGAACTCATTGGCGGTGAGCTCCAGGCTGTTGGCGGCCTCGCCCAGCAGGTACTGCGTGGAATTGGCCTGGGGGTCGAGGTCGATGACCAGGGTGCGGGCACCGCGGGCCGCCGAAATCGCCGCCAGGTTGCAGGTGATGGTGCTCTTGCCGACGCCGCCTTTTTGATTGAAAACAACGCGCTTCATGATGCCCCTTTCGATGGAATGCGGCGGATTCTACCGGCCGCGGCGATGTCGTGGATTTCCGTAATGGTGCTGTCAGCCTCGGCGGCCTATGATGCGCGGCTTACCAAAAAATAAATGCCGGAGGATGTCCATGTCTACCGAACAGGAAAACCTCTCCGCCGCCGCCCTCGAATACCACGAGTGGCCGACGCCGGGAAAAATCGCGGTGGTGCCGACCAAGGGCCTCACCAACCAGCGCGACCTCGCCCTGGCATACTCGCCGGGGGTCGCCGCCGCCTGCAACGCCATCGTCGCCGATCCGGCGATGGCCAGCCGTCTGACCTCGCGCGCCAATCTGGTCGGCGTCGTCACCAACGGCACCGCCGTGCTCGGCCTGGGCAACATCGGCCCGCTGGCCGGCAAGCCGGTGATGGAAGGCAAGGGCGTGCTGTTCAAGAAATTCGCCGGCATCGACGTCTTCGACATCGAACTGGCCGAGAACGACGCCGACAAGCTGGTGGACATGATCGCGGCGATGGAGCCGACCTTCGGCGGCATCAACCTCGAGGACATCAAGGCCCCCGAGTGCTTCTACATCGAGGCCAAGCTGCGCGAGCGCATGAAGATCCCGGTCTTCCATGACGACCAGCACGGCACGGCGATCGTCGTCGGCGCGGCGATCCTGAACGGCCTGACCCTGGTCGGCAAGAAAGTCGAGGAGGTCAAGCTGGTCACCTCCGGCGCCGGCGCCGCGGCCCTGGCCTGCCTCGACCTGCTGGTGAACCTCGGCGTCAGGGTCGAGAACATCTGGGTCACCGACATCGAAGGCGTGGTCTATGTCGGCCGGGAGAAGCTGATGGATCCGATCAAGGACCGTTACGCCAAGCAGACCGATGCGCGCACGCTGAACGACATCATCGATGGCGCCGACGTCTTCCTCGGCCTGTCGGCCGGGGGCGTGGTCAAGCCTGCCATGGTGGCGAAGATGGCGAAGAACCCGCTGATCCTGGCGCTGGCCAACCCGACACCGGAAATCACGCCCGAGGAAGTGAAGTCCGTGCGCGATGACGCGATCATCGCCACCGGCCGTTCGGACTACCCGAACCAGGTCAACAACGTGCTGTGCTTCCCCTTCATCTTCCGTGGCGCGCTGGACGCCGGCGCCACCACCATCACCGAGCAGATGAAGCTCGCCGCCGTGCGTGCCATCGCCGAACTGGCCCAGGCCGAGGCCTCCGATGTGGTGGCCCAGGCCTACGGCGGCGAGAGCCTGGCCTTCGGCCGCGAGTACCTGATCCCGCGCCCCTTCGACCCGCGCCTGATCGTCAAGATCGCCCCGGCGGTGGCGAAAGCCGCCGAGGAGTCGGGCGTGGCGACGCGACCGATCAAGGATTTCGACGCCTACCGCGACAAGCTCAACAGCTTCGTCTACCACTCGGGCTTCGTCATGAAGCCGGTGTTCGCCGCCGCCAAGGCCGCGCCGCGCCGCGTGGTGTATTGCGAAGGCGAGGACGAGCGCGTGCTGCGCGCGGTGCAGGCGGTGCTCGACGAGGGCCTGGCCCAGCCGGTGCTGATCGGTCGCCCGGACGTGATCGGCATGCGCATCGAAAAGGCCGGCCTGCGCCTGCAGCCGGGGCGCGATTTCGAGGTGGTGAATCCGAATTCCGATCCGCGCTACAAGGAGCTCTGGCAGAACTATCACCAGATCATGGGCCGCCAGGGAGTGACACCGGGCGTGGCCAAGCAGGCGGTGCGTTCCGACCCGACGCTGATCGGCACCATGCTGCTCAAGCGCGGCTATGTCGATGCCATGCTCTGCGGCGTGGTCGGCCGCCATGCCCAGCACCTCAAGCATGTCAGCGACGTGATCGGCCTGGAGGAGGACGCCCATTGCTTCGCCGCCATGAACATGCTGCTGCTGGCCAAGCACACGCTCTTCGTCTGCGACACCTATGTCAACGACAATCCGTCGGCCGAACAGATCGCCGAGATCACGCTGATGGCGGCAAAGGAAGTGCGCCGCTTCGGCCTCGAACCCAAGGTGGCGCTGTTGTCGCACTCCAACTTCGGCAGCGTGCGTTCCGAATCGGCGCTGAAGATGGCGGCGGCGCGCGCCATCGTCGAGCAGCGCGCACCCTGGCTGGAGGTCGATGGCGAAATGCACGGCGACGCCGCGCTGTCGCAGGAGATCCGCGAGAAGCTCTACCCCGACTGCCGTCTCAAGGGCGAAGCCAACCTGCTGATCATGCCCAACGTCGATGCGGCGAACATCGCCTTCAACCTGATCAAGGCCACCTCGGGCGACGGCATCACGGTCGGCCCGGTGCTGCTTGGCGCCGCGCGGCCGGTACATATCCTGACCGCAACCGCGACCGTGCGCCGGCTGGTGAACCTCACGGCGCTGGCGGTGGTCGACGCCAACCATTTGCGGGACAAGGTCGGCAACTGAATCGGGGCAGGGCCGGGTGCCAGCGCCGCCGGCTTGCGTTTGGGCCGGGCCGGGCGATAATGGCCCCTTGCGGTGGCGGCGCACTCCGCCAGGCCACGAGGAGAGGCCGCCATGATCGCACCCGAAATTCCCCAGGACGAAGCGCAGCGACTGGCCGCGCTGGAGTCGATGGACGTCTTGTTCACGCCCAGCGAAGAGCGTTTCGATCGCATCACCCGCCTTGCGGCGCGATTGCTCGGCACGCCCATCGCCCTGGTGAGCCTGGTGGCACGCGACGTCCAGTGGTTCAAGTCGGCTCAAGGGCTCGCCGCCAGAGAGACGCCGCGCGAAATCTCCTTCTGCGGCCATGCGATCCACGCCGACGACGCTCTGGTGGTGCCGGACGCGACTCAGGACCCGCGCTTCTTCGACAATCCGCTGGTGACCGATGGGCCGAAAATACGCTTCTATGCCGGCCATCCGATCCACGGCGTCAACGGCGAACGCGTCGGCACGCTGTGCGTCATCGACTCCGAGCCAAAGGCGTTCGACCCGGACCAGCTCGCCGTACTGAGCGACCTGGCGGCGATTGCCGAATCGGAACTGCAGCGCGGGCAGTTGAGCGAAACCCAGCGTGACCTGGTACGCCAGATGGACGAATTGAAGCGCCGCGCCTCGGTCGATGGCCTCACGCGCCTGTGGAACCGCACGGCGATCATGGAACTGCTCGGTGCCGAAGTCACCCGCGCCACGCGCGGAGTGCCGGTGTCGCTGGCGATGATCGACGTCGATCATTTCAAGAAGGTCAACGATACCCATGGCCATCCGGCGGGCGATGCAGTGCTGGTCGAGGTCGCGGCGCGCATCCGGCGCTGCCTGCGCGAGTACGATTCGGTGGGCCGCTACGGCGGCGAGGAGTTCATTGCGGTGCTTAGCAATTCGAGCCTGATCCCGTCGATGAAGCTTTGCCAGCGCATGCGCATGGCAATCGAGAAGGAGGCGATCGACACCCCGGCGGGCCCGGTAAAGGTAACCATCAGCATCGGCCTGGTGCAGACCGTGGCCAAGAAGACCGACGTCGAGTCGCTGATTGCCGCCGCCGATGCCGCCCTGTACCGCGCAAAGAAGAACGGACGCAACTGCCTCGAAGTCGGCAACCTCGATCGCACCGCCTGACTGTTCGGACCCAGGCGCGAACCTTCGCTGCTATGGGATGCACCAGGGCGGTTGAATTTTCCGCCCGCTCAGGGTAGTTTGCGTCCCTTCAGCCACGCCACCCCCAAGGAGACAGCATGAGCCACGCCATCCGTTTTCACGCCCCCGGCGGTCCCGAAGTCCTGCGTTGGGAGGAAGTCGGCGTTGGCGACACGGCGCCCGGCGAAGTCCGGGTGCGGCATCACGCCGTCGGCCTCAACTACATCGACATTTACCACCGCACCGCCGCCTATCCGCTGCCCCTGCCCTCCGGAATCGGCCTCGAAGCGGCCGGCGTGATCGAGGCGGTGGGCAGCGCGGTGACCGACCTCAAACCCGGCGACCGCGTCGCCTATGCCGGCGGCCCGGTCGGCGCCTACGCCGAAGTGCGCAACATGCCGGCCGACCGCCTGGTCAAACTGCCGGATGCCATAGATTTCAAGACCGGCGCGGCGATGATGCTCCAGGGCATGACCGCGCAATACCTGCTGCGCCGTACCTGCCCGGTACAGGCCGGCGACACCATCCTGATCCATGCCGCCGCCGGCGGCGTCGGCCTGATCGTCTGCCAGTGGGCGAAGGCGCTGGGCGCCAACGTGATCGGCACGGTCAGTTCCGACGAAAAGGCCGTGCTGGCGAAGGCCCACGGCTGCGACCACCCGATCATCTACACGCGCGAGAATTTCACCCAGCGCGTGCGCGAGATCACCGGCGGCGAAGGCGTACCGGTGGTGTACGACTCGATCGGCAAGGACACCTTCTTCGGCTCGCTCGACTGCCTGCGGCCGCTGGGCATGATGGTCACCTTCGGCAATGCTTCCGGCCCGGTGCCGCCGCTCGACTTGCTGGAACTGTCCAAGCGCGGCTCGCTGTTCGTCACCCGGCCGACCCTGTTCGGCTACACCGCCAAGCGCGCCGACCTGCTGACGATGGCGGCCGAACTGTTCGAGGTCGTCACCTCGGGCAAGGTGAAGATCGAGGTCAACCAGACCTATCCGCTCAAGGATGCCGCGCAGGCGCAGATCGACCTCGCCGCGCGCAAGACCACCGGCTCGACGGTACTGTTGCCGTGAGAAGCATCATGGTCGCCAACCCCAAGGGGGGCAGCGGCAAGAGCACCGTCGCGACCAATCTCGCCGGCTGGCTGGCCCGCCAGGGCCACCGCGTCATGCTCGGCGACATCGACCGCCAGCAGTCCTCGCGCGAGTGGCTGCGCCTGCGGCCGGCCGTGCTGCCGCGCATCGAGGGCTGGGAAATCGACGGCGACAAGCCGGCGCGCCCGCCGGCCGGGACGACCCACGCCGTGCTCGACACGCCCGCCGGCATGCACGGCAAGAAACTGAATCATGTCCTGAAGGTCGTCGAACGCGTCATCGTGCCGCTGCAGCCCTCGCTGTTCGACATCCTCGCCACGCGGGACTTCCTCAATGCACTCGCCGAAGAGCGCGAAATCCGCAACCACGAAACCTTCGTCGCCATCGTCGGCAACCGCGTCGACGCCCGCACCCGCGCGGCGGGCGAACTGGAGCGCTTCCTCGGCGATGTTGGCCTGCCGGTCCTTACCTACCTGCGCGACACCCAGAACTACGTCCAGGCAGCAGCCCACGGCCTCACCATCTTCGACCTCCCGGCCTCGCGCGCCGCGCAAGACTGGGAACAGTGGCAGCCCATCCTCGACTGGGCCGACGGGGCCTGAACTAGCGCTTCAAGTGGCGTACCGCCACGGCTGACTTTTCTATTGCTAGAGGTACGGCCTCGCTGTCGGGTGCTAATACTTCTTGCCTTGGTTCTTGAAATAGTCGCGGTAGTAGGCTTTTGGCGCCTCAGATGCCTTGTCTGCGTCAGCAACGAGTCCGTCTGCGCACTCAGTAATTCGGTTTGATCCGCAAGTTCCAACAATGTTGTTGAGATAAGTCCAAGTTCCGCTCTCTGGCTGCCACGCGGAGAAAACGACTGAATAAACGGTGGAGTAGCCAGACTTATCGTCAAGCGTCACAATGGACATACGGATGAGCGCTTCCTCGCGCGACGGAGCGAGAGTGAAACCGGCCGACGAGCGTATGCGCTCCTTAATCGCAAAGGCTAGCCGCCCACCTACTGCGTCTCGGGCGGTATCCTCAACAACTATATTCATTTGAGCGGCGGCAGTTGACGTGAGCGCTGCTAGCACTATGCCGACGGCTGTGCCTCGGAAGATCGTTTGCTTCATCGTTTCCTCCCGCCTTGGATTGAGTGTGAGTTGAATGTGTGTGGAAGCGTACCAGTCAGGCGCCGCATGACCAATACTCGGACAGGTGGGTGTAGGCCACAAATCAAAGGGGCCTCACAAATCAAAGGGGCCTGGTTCAATTTCC
Organism: Rhodocyclales bacterium; assembly: GCA_016215645.1. GTDB lineage: Bacteria > Pseudomonadota > Gammaproteobacteria > Burkholderiales > Rhodocyclaceae > Sulfuritalea. The sequence continues at coordinate 3,534 of JACRIX010000057.1, read as the reverse complement.
AAAAATGGCAGCACTGATTGACGCCGATAGCATACCCGCGCGCCGCTCGGCTGTCGGCGACAACGGACTAGAAAAGTCAGCCGTGGCGACACGCCACCTGAGCTTGCCTAGCCCGGCACGATCGGCGGCAGGGCTTCGACGATGCGGTTGCGGCCTTGGGCCTTGGCTTCGAGCAGGGCCTGGTCGGCGGCTTCGATGAGTTCGCCGGCCTTGGCGAAGCGCGAGCTGTCGGCGACGCCGGCGCTGAAGGTGACGCGCAGGCTGCCGGCGCTGTGCACGTGCGGCAGGTTGGCGAAGTGGGCGCGGATGCCGTCGAGCACGCCGCGCGCTTCGTGGGCGCTGACGCCGGGCAGCACGACGACGAACTCCTCGCCGCCGTAGCGGCCGATCGCGTCGGTGCCGCGCAGCCAGCCTTTCAGCAGCCAGGCCAGGCTGCGGATCACCTGGTCGCCGACCGGGTGGCCGTAGGCGTCATTGACCGACTTGAAGTGGTCGATGTCGAGCATGGCCACGGCCAGACGGCCGTCGGGCGGCAGGGCAGCGAGGCGGGCATCGAGCTCGGCCTTGCTGGCGGTGTGATTGAGCAGGCCGGTGAGGCCGTCGTGGCGGCTGGCGCGGCGCATCTCGCGGTGGCGCTCGATGGTAGTCTTCACGGTGGCCGCCAGCAGCACCGGATTGAAGGGCTTGGTCAGGAACTGGTCGCCCCCCAGGCGCAGCGCCTCGACCTGCAGGGCGACATCGGTCTCGCTGGAAAGGTAGACGATGGGCACCGACTGCCAGGCGCTGATCTGGCGCAGCGCCCGCGTCGCCTCGACGCCGTTGCAGCTTGGCATGTACATGTCCATTAGCACCAGGTCGGGCCGGTAGTCCTCGACCACCTCGAACAGGCGGCTCGGGTCGGGAATCGCCTGGCAGTCGATGCCGTGCTGCTTGAGCGCGCGCTCGATCAGGGCCAGCGCGGTGCTGGAATCCTCGACCACCAGGATGCGGTAGCGTTCGTTGTCGTGCGTCTGCACCAGGTCGAGCACGCTCGACAGCAGTGCCGCCATCTGGTCGTCGCGCTGGATGGTGACGTCGATGCCGACCCGCATCAGTTCGACCATGCGCTCCAGCGTGCGCGGCACGCCGAGGAAATAGAGCTGGCTGGCCGAGCAGGCGGCACGCACGCGCCGGATGTCTTCGCTCGCCGCCTCGTCGCTGCTGTCGGCGTCGCCCTCCGGCACGAAGATGACGGCGAAGGGCGGATCTTCGGCGGGCAGCTCGTGGAACCAGGGCATCACGCGCACCTGGAAGCCGTAGAAGGTCAGTTGCGCGGCGAGGCCCGCGGCCCAGCCGGTCGCCGCGTTGGCGAACATCCAGATCGTGCGCGGCTTGATCCACTCGGCGGGCCGGATCTCGGCGGCGTCGCTGCTGCGCTGGTCGGGCTCCCGCTCGACGCGTCGCGCCGCGGCGATGGCGCCGAGCAGCGATTCGATCTGGCGATCGAGGGCGACGATGGTCTGGGCGGCCGCCGGATGCGTCTCCGGAGCGCCGAACATGGCCAGCGCGGCGTTTTCCAGTCCTTCGCACTGACGCACCAGGCCGGGCAGGCGCAGGCGGGCGAGGCGCTCGGCGAGACTGTTCAGGGCCAGGGTGAATTCGACGAACTGCTCGAAGCCCCCCCCGTCCCGATAGTCCTGCCAGCGAGCCTGCAGCGTCGCGACCCGTTCGTCGAATGTGCCTTGCGACATGGTTCCGGAACTGAAAAAGTGGGGCATTCTCGCCCTTTGCCATGCCGGTGGCAAGCAGGAGTTGCGCTGCCTGTCGCGCCCTACCCGGCGGGGTAGAATTCCCGCATGCCTGCTTCTTCCCCGCCGCCGAACGCGCCACGCTTCGTTCACCTGCGGCTGCACAGTGAATACTCGATCACCGACGGCCTGGCCCGGCTCGATGCCGCCATCGCGCGGGTGCGTTCGGACGGCATGCCGGCCCTGGCGCTCACCGACCTGGCCAACATGTTCGGCATGGTCAAGTTCTACTCGGGTGCGCGCGGCGCCGGCATCAAGCCCGTCATCGGCGCCGACCTCTGGATCGCCGAGGAGGACAGCCTGGACGCCGGCCGCGATGGCGCCCCGCGCCTGCTGCTGCTGGCCAAGAACCGGGCCGGCTACCTGCGCCTGTGCGAATTGCTGACCACCGCCTACCTGGTGCCGCGCCGCCACGGTCGTGCCGAAGTCTCGCGCGCCGCCATCGCCAACGGCGACAACGCCGGCCTGATCGCGCTCTCCGGCGCGCAAGGCGGCGATGTCGGCCAATGGCTGGCCGCCGGCAAGCCGGACAAGGCCAGGGCCTGCGCGGCGGCGTGGGCGAAGCTTTTCCCCGACAGCTACTATCTCGAAGTGCAGCGCTACGGCCAGCCCCAGCAGGAAGCGCAGGTGGCGCAAACCATCGCCCTGGCCGGCGAACTCGACCTGCCGGTGGTGGCCACGCATCCGATCCAGTTCCTCGATCGCGACGACTTCGGGGCGCACGAGGCGCGCGTCTGCATCGCCGAGGGCTACGTGCTGGCTGATCCGCGCCGGCCAAGGAACTTCACGGAGCAGCAGTACTTCAAGGCGCAGGCCGAGATGGCCGAACTGTTCGCCGATCTGCCCGAGGCGCTGGAGAACTCGGTGGAGATCGCCAAACGTTGCAGCGTTTCCATCGAACTGGGCAAGAGCAAACTGCCGATCTTCCCGACGCCCGAAGGCGTCTCGCTCGACGAGTACCTGGCGCAGCAATCGCGGCTCGGCCTCGAACAACGCCTGCTGCACCTGTTCCCCGATCCGCAGGAGCGCGAAAGTCAGTCGTCGCGGTATGCCGAGCGGCTGGAGTTCGAGATCAAGACCATCCAGCAGATGGGCTTCCCGGGCTACTTCCTGATCGTCGCCGACTTCATCCAGTGGGCGAAGAAGAACGGCGTGCCGGTCGGTCCGGGGCGCGGTTCGGGCGCGGGTTCGCTGGTCGCCTATTCGCTCCTGATCACCGACCTCGACCCGATCCGCTACGAGCTGCTGTTCGAGCGCTTCCTCAACCCGGAGCGGGTGTCGATGCCCGACTTCGACATCGACTTCTGCCAGGAAGGCCGCGATCGCGTCATCCAGTACGTGAAGGAAAAGTACGGCGCCCACGCCGTGTCGCAGATCGCCACCTTCGGCACCATGGCGGCCAAGGCGGTGATCCGCGACGTCGGCCGCGTGCTCGACCTCGGCTTCAACTTCGTCGACCAGTTCGCGAAACTCATCCCCAACGAACTCGGCATCACGCTGGAAAAGGCGATGGAAGTCGAGCCGGCCATCCGGCAGCGCATCGACGAGGAAGAGGGCCTGAAGACGCTCTGGGAACTGGCGCTCAAGCTCGAAGGCCTGTCGCGCAACGTCGGCATGCATGCCGGCGGCGTGCTGATCGCGCCCGGCAAGCTCACCGACTTCTGCCCGCTTTACTCGGCGGATGGCGGTGTCACCACGGTCAGCCAGTTCGACAAGGACGACGTCGAGAAGGCCGGCCTGGTCAAGT
>JACRIX010000056.1 GCA_016215645.1 Rhodocyclales bacterium | reverse complement strand
GGATGCCGGGGATGACGCCGGCGATGAACAGCTTGCCGATCGACTGCTCGGTGATGATGCCGTAGATGATCAGCGTCAATGACGGCGGGATCAGGATGCCGAGCGTGCCACCGGCGGCGATCAGGCCGGTGGCGAGCTCCTCGGAATAGCCGCGCTTCCTCATCTCGGGGATGCCCATGCCGCCGATCGCGGCGCAGGTGGCGGGGCTGGAACCGCACATCGCGGCGAACACCGAGCAGCCGAAGACATTGGCCACGCCCAGGCTGCCCGGCAGCTTGTAGAGCCAGCGATGCGCCGCCTCGTAGAGATCGGCGGCGGCGCGGGTCTTGCCGATCGCGGCGCCCATCAGGATGAACAGCGGGATGGTGAGCAGGGTGAAGTTGTTAAGCTCGGAATACAGCGTCTCGGCGATGTTTTCCAGGTTGCTGGCGGGCATGAAGAAGAACATGAAGGCCAGCGCCACGCCGCCCAGGGCGAAGGCGATCGGCATGCCGGAGAACAGCAGCAGCAGCGCCGCGCCCAGGTACAGCAGGCCGATTTCAAGTACGCCCATCGCGGCCCCCTCGCAGCAGCGGCAGCACGCGTTCGTCCACGATCTGCACGATGTATTGCAGCGCCAGCAGGCTCATGCCACCGGCGATGAAGGCAAAGGGGATCCACAGCTTCGGGCCCCAGATCGAGTTCGCCACCCAGCCTTCCCGGTAGGCCACCGCCGTCAGCCGCCAGGCATTGGCCGCGACGAAGCCGCAGAGGCCGGCGGCGCCGAGGTCGGCCAGCAGCAGGCGCCAGCGGTTGACCGTGCCATGCAGCAGGTGGTCGACGATGTCGATGTTGACGTGGCCCTTGGCCGCCAGCGTGTGGCCGGCGGCGAGGAAGGTCGCCGCGATGAGCATGAAGATGCACAATTCGAGGGCCCAGTCGGTGGGCCGGTCGAGGAAGTAGCGGCCCAGAACCTCGCCGGTGAGGACCACCGCCGAGACCGCGATCAGGATCCCGGCGGCATAGCCCAGCCACAGGTTGGCGGTGGTCAGCGCGCCGGCAACGCCGCGCCACGCCCGGCGCATTACTTGACCGCCACCGCCATGTCGAGCAGCTTCTTGCCATTGGGGATCTTCTCTTCGAAATCCTTCCAGGCCGAACCGCGCGCCACTTCGCGCCACTTGGCGAAGGCCGCCTCGTTCATGTCATGCACGGCGTCGCCGGCGGCCTTGAACACCTCGGCCAGCTTCTGGTCGTCGACCTTGGCGTTGTCCATGCCGAACTTCTCCAGGCTGGCGCCGACGTCCATGACGATCTTCTGCTGCTCGGGAGTCAGCTTGTCGAAGGTGGATTTCGCCATCATGATCGGCTCGAACATGAACCAGAAGGTCTTGTCGCGCGCCGTGGTGACGTGCTTGGCGTGCTCGTGCAGGCGGAAGGAAATCAGCGAGGTGCTGGAAGTCAGCGCCGCGTCGAGCACGCCGGACTGCATGGCGTTGTAGATTTCCGACGAGGGCACGTTGGTCGGCGAGGCGCCGGCGGCCTTCAGCATGACGTCCATCTCCTTGCTGCCGCCGCGGAACTTGAGGCCCTTGACGTCGTCCGGGCTGATGATGGGCTTGCCGCGCGAGGCGATGCCGCCGGCCTGCCAGACCCAGGTGATGATCTTGACGCCCTTCTCCTCGACGATGCGCGTCAGCTCCTTGCCAATGGGCGCGTCCTTCCAGCGCAGGCCCTGGTCGTAGCTGGTCACCAGCGCCGGCATCAGGCCGATGTTGAGCTCGGGCACGCGGCCGCCGGCATAGGCCAGCGGATACAGCGACATGTCGAGCGAGCCGTTGGCCATCGCCCCCCACTGCTCGACCGGCTTGACCAGCGAACCGGACGGATAGATCTCGAACTTGAGCGCGCCCTTGGTCTGCTTCTCCACCTCGGCGGCGAACTTGCGCACCATGCGGTCGCGGAAGTCGCCCTCGTCGAGGGTGCCGCCGGGGAACTGGTGGGAAATCTTGATGGTCTTGGTTTGGGCCAGCAGGGATGCGCCGGGCAGGCTCAGGGCCAGTGCTCCGGCCACCGCGAGTGAGGTTTTCAGGAACGTGCGTCGCATGGTTTGTCTCCTCCGTTATGTGCTGCCGTTTTTCGGCCGCGCCAGCCGCCTGACGGTGGCCGAGGTGGCAATGCTGCCCTCGCAGGCAAAGTTCTCGACATTCTGTTCCAGCTCGTCGAGGTCGTACAGGTAATTCACCATGATGCCGAAAGACTGCTGCAGGCCCTTGGCGGAATTGTCACCAAGCGGATTGATGCGCTCGATGGTGGCGCCGTTACCGAGGTGGAAGCGCGCCACCGGGTCGAGCGGCAGGCGGCCATCACCTCGCCCGACCTTGGCCAGGGTCAGGTAGCGCGCGGCCAGTTCCGCCAGCGCGTCGTTGATGCGCCGCGCCACCGTGGCATCCGCGGCCCAGGCGCCGGTCGCCAGCGCCGTGGCGTCGAGTTCCAGGGCCTCGGCGGCAAGCGCTTCCGGGTTCTTGCGCACCCAGGCAGCAAACCCGGGCAGCGGCGACAGGGTGGCGAAGTGGCGCAGCTTGGGAAAGTCGCGTTGCAGATCGTCGATCACGCGCTTCAACAGGAAGTTGCCGAAGGAAACGCCGCGCAGACCGGCTTGCGTATTCGAGATCGAATAGAAGATCGCCGTGTCGGCGCGCTGCGCGTCGAACACCGGCGCCTGCTCATCGAGCAGGGTCTGGATGCTGTCGGCCAGCCGGTCGGTGAGCGCCACCTCGACGAAAATCAGCGGCTCCATGGGCATCCGCGGGTGGAAGAAGGCATACAGCCGGCGATCGGAATCGAGCCGGTTCTTGAGGTCGGTCCAGGAGCGGATGGCATGCACCGCCTCGTACTGGATCAGCTTTTCCAGCAGCGCCGCCGGCGAGTTCCAGGTGATGCGCTGCAGTTCGAGGAAGCCGACGTCGAACCAGGCGGCGAGGCGCGATTCGAGCTCGCGGTCGAGCGGCGCCAGCCCCGGCTCGGCGTCGAGGTAACGCAGCAGGTCGGCACGCAGGTCGACGAGGAACTTGACGCCCTGCGGAATGGCGTTGAACTGGGTGAGGATGCGGATGCGCGCCGAGCGCAGCGCGGCGCGCAGCTCGGCCTCGGCATCCCACTGGCCATCGCCGCCGACGGCCGCCTGATAGGCCTCGTGCGCCGTCGCCACGCGCGCCGGATCGGGGCCGAATTCGAGCGAGATCAACTTGAGGAAGGCCTTGCGTCCGATGTCATCGAGCTGCAGGTAGGTTTGCGCCAACGCCGCCGCGCGGGTGCGCGCGGAAACTTCGCCACCCCTGGCCTCGGCGCATTCGCGCAGTTGCTGGCGCCACTCGTCGACCTGCCTCGGCTGCGCGCTCACCATGCCGCGGGCGCCGACCATGGCCTTGAGCCGCTGGACCAGGCCCTCAACCATGGGCCACTTCCCGGCGCGGCGCGGCGGCGCCCGGCATCAACTGCGAAAAATCATCGATCGCCGGGTAGTCGCGCGTGTCGTTGGCCTGGCGCGTGGTGTCGGGCCGCTTCACCGACACCAGCTGCGCGATGCCGAAGCGGCGCGCACTGTCGAGCACCGGCAGGCTGTCGTCGACCAGCAGCGTACGCGCCGGATCGAAGGGCTCGCGCTCGCACAGGCGACGCCAGAATTCCTGCTCCTCCTTGGCCGCGCCCAGCGCGTGCGAGCTGATGATGGCATCGAACTGCGGTGCCAGCCCGGTGCGCGCCATCTTCAGCGTCACGCTCTTGTGGTGGGCGTTGGTCGCCAGCACCATGCGTCGGCCGGAGGCACGCACCGCGGCGAGAAAATCGGTGACATGCGGATGGATGTCGATCAGGTGCGCGACTTCTTCCTTGAGCTGCATGATGTCCAGTTCGAGCGCGGTTTCCCAGAAATCCACCGAGTACCAGTCCAGCGTGCCGGCGCGGGCATGGTAGCGGGCCATCAGCTCCTCGCGCCCGAGCTCCAGCGAAACGCCGCGCGCGGCGGCATAGCGTTGCGGCAGGTGCACCTGCCAGAAGTGATTGTCGAAATTCAGGTCGAGCAGCGTGCCGTCCATGTCGAGCAGGACGGTGTCGACGCGCGACCAGTCAACCAGCGGGTCGGCGGCCACGACAGGGGCTGAAGCAAGGGTTTGTATGGCGGATCTCCTCCGGTGGAGCGGCTTGCGTCTGACGCGCAGTGCACCAAGCATAGCAGGCGACCGCCGCCCACCGCCACCCGGCGGCGAATTGTTCAGGGTCGCAGGTAGGTCCAGCCCCGCTGTTGCCGCTGCATCAGCTCGACATAGCCGGCGCGGGCGTAATCGATGTGGTCGATCATGTCATCCCTGGTCAGGCCTTGCGCTTTCATCGAATTGCCGCAGGCGACGAAGCGCACGCCGGCCGCCATGGCGTCCTGCACCTTGTTGGCGGTCAGCGCGTCGGCCTTGAGCATGCCCAGCGCCGGGCCGATCACCACCACCGCCACCTCGACCTTGCCGAGTTCCTCCTGGACATTGTTGATGTTGGCCAGCACCGTGTTCCACTTGCGCGCGTCGTCCTCATTGACCTGGAACACGATGCGGTTCGTCACCGCGCCCGGCGCCGTTCCGGCCTGCGCGGCGGCCAGCCCGGGGACGAGGGACACCAGTGCGGCAAAGGCCAGCATTACCCTGTGCAGCGGTTTCATCGCGATGCCTCCGTTTCGACTATTCTTGGTGCTGACTACTCTGCCACAAAGCACGATGGAAAAAATCGATTGCGTCGTCATCGGCGCCGGCGTTGTCGGCCTTGCCGTGGCACGCGAACTCGGCGCCCGCGGGTGTGAGGTGCTGATCCTTGAGGCCGAAGACGCCTTCGGTACCGGCATCAGCGCCCGCAACAGCGAGGTGATCCACGCCGGCATCTACTATCCCGCCGGGTCGCTCAAGGCGCGGCTTTGCGTTGCCGGCAGGCAGCAGCTTTACCGCTACTGCGCCGAACGCGGCATCGCCCACCGGCGCTGCGGCAAACTGATCGTCGCCGGCGGCGATGACCAGTGCGCACAGCTTGCGGGCATCGCCGCCCGCGCCCGGGCCAACGGCGTCGACGACCTGCAACGGCTCGACCGGGCACAAGCACGCGCCCTGGAGCCGGCGCTGGAGTGCCGCGCCGCGCTGCTCTCGCCCGCGACCGGAATCATCGACAGCCACGGCCTGATGCTTGCGCTGCTGGGCGACGCGGAGCGCACGGGCGCCGTACTGGCGACCCACAGCCGGGTAGCGGGTGGCCGCGTCGGCGAGGACGGCATCGTGCTCGAGGTCGACAGTGGCGGCGAGCGCACCGCGCTGCACGCCCGCAGCGTAGTGAACTGTGCCGGCCTCGGCGCCCAGCACCTCGCCCGTGGCCTGCACGGCTTGCCGCCGGCAACCGTGCCGCCGCTGCACTATGCCAAAGGCAATTACTACGCGCTGGCCGGGCGCGCACCGTTTTCGCGGCTGATCTATCCGGTACCGGAAGCGGCCGGGCTGGGCGTGCACCTCACGCTCGACCTCGGCGGCCAGGCGCGCTTCGGTCCCGACGTCGAGTGGATCGACACCATCGACTACCATGTCGATCCGGCGCGCGCCGATGCCTTCTATGCCGAAGTGCGCCGCTACTGGCCGGATTTGCCCGATGGCGCCCTGCAACCCGCCTATGCCGGCATCCGCCCCAAGCCGCATGCGCCCGGCGATGCCGCGTGCGACTTCATGGTTGCCGGTCCGGCCGAACACGGCATCCGCGGCCTGGTGAATCTTTTCGGCATCGAATCGCCGGGGCTGACCGCCAGCCTGGCACTGGCCGATTACGTGGCGGCGACATTGTCGGCCGGCACTTGATAGGATACGGCCTCCCGCTTCCGCCATCGCCACGATGCCCAATTCCGCCAGGCTGTTGTTCGCCCTTGTCGCACTGCTGTTCACCGGCGCGACGCGTGCCGACCTCGGCGACTTTCTCGCCGACGTGGTCGCCGCGCATGGCGGCGGCGCAACGCCAAGCGCAATCCATGAGCGCGGCAGTACCGAATCCCTGCGTCGTGGCAACGGCCCGGTGGAACGCTGGTGGCTGGCGCCGGACCGCTTCCGCATCGAGATCCGTTATCCGGGCGCGCCCGAATCCCGGCTGATGCGCGGCGCCGACGCCTGGCAGCAGGGCCAGCCGGCGACACCGGCGTTTCACGGCGCGGTGGTGTTGCAGGCGGCACGCATGGCCCTGCCCTGGCGGCTGCGCGACAACGTCGAACAGGTCCGCGACCTCGGCGCCTTGCCGCTGGGCAACGGCAAGCAGGTCCGCAGCCTGGAATGGCGGGTACGGGACGGCATCCGGATGATCATCGAAATCGATCCGGAAACCCGGCTGATCATGCGCTCGCGCGGCATATTGACGATCAACAATTCCTCGATGGAATTCGCCACCGGCTACGAAAATTACCAAACCGTTTCCGGCCGCCGCGTCGCCATGACCGAACGCCATTTCGCCATGGGGCAATACATCGGCAGCACCACGCTGGAAGACGTCGAGTTCCCCGCCGTGTTGCCAGCGCCGACTTTCGACCCGCCGTCATCCGAACAGCGCGCCGCGGCTTCCGGGCGTGACGCGACCGGCGCCGGAAGCTGAACATGGTCGCCAGGAACCTGCCCGATGGTCCGGAGATGGCGGATACCGCTGCCTGGCGAGCGCTCTTTGTCGCCTGGATGATCGCCGCCACCGCTACCCTGGGGGCCTTGTTCTTCGGCGAAGTGATGAACCTGCCGACCTGCATGCTGTGCTGGTATCAGCGCATTTTCATGTTTCCGCTGGCCCTGATCCTGCCGCTCGGCCTGTTCCCGCTCGACCGCAAGCTGATCCGCTACTGCCTGGCGTTGGCCGCGCCCGGCCTGTTGCTGGCCCTGTTTCACCTGTTGCTGGTCGCGGGCGTGATCCCGGAAAACATCAAGGCCTGTACCCAGGGAGTACCCTGTTCGCAAACCGTCGCCGTCTGGTTCGGCTTCGTGACCATCCCGCTGCTGTCCGTAACGGCGTTTTCCGCAATCATCGCGCTGCTGCTGGTGGCGCGCGCCAGGAGCACGGCATGAAGCGCAAGACCTTGTTCACGGTCGCCCTGGTGAGCCTCTTCATGGCCTTCATCATCGCCACCCTGATCTACAACGTCGAGCGTGAGGATCAGGCCACGCGGCTCGCCAGCGCCAATCAGGCCGCGCTGCTGCGCATGCATTCGCCGAGCCTCGGCCCGCAGGATGCGCCGGTGGTGATTGTCGAGTTCATCGATCCGGCCTGCGAGACCTGCGCCGCCTTTTACCCGATGGTGAAGCAGTTGCTCGCCGCCAACCCGCAAAAGATCCGCCTGGTGCTGCGCTACGCACCCTTCCACACGGGCTCGGACCAGGTCGTGGCGGCGCTCGAAGCCGCGCGCAAACAGGACAAACTGTGGCCGGCGCTGGAAGCGCTGCTGGCCAGCCAGGGCGAATGGGTGCAGAACCACGCCGTGCAGCCCGGGCGCATCTGGCCGCTGCTGGAAAGGGCCGGCGTCGACCTGCAGCGCCTGCGCAGCGACATGGCGGCGCCGGAAATCACCAGCGTCATCGACCAGGACCTGCTCGACGCCCAAACACTGGGTGTGCGCAAGACCCCGGACTTCTTCGTCAACGGCCGGCCGCTGCCGAGCTTCGGCTACGAAGCCTTGAAGGAGCTGGTCGACCAGGCGCTGCGCGCCGCGACGTAATCTGCTGCCGGAGGCCACACATGATCGAGCTGCTGCAGTTCCGCCATTCCCCCTACAACGAGAAGCTGCGCTGGGCGCTGGATCTGAAGCGTGTGCCGCACCGCCGTCGCAGCCTGCTGCCGGGGCCGCACATGGGCGTGGTGAAGAAGCTCACCGGGCGCACCCAGACACCGGTGCTGGTGATGGATGACGGCGCCGTGATCGACGGCTCGGCGCGCCTCCTCGACTGGCTGGAAGAACGGCATCCCGAACCACGGCTGATGCCGGACGATCCCGCGCAACGCGAGCAGATGCTGGCAATCCAGCGCCGTTTCGACGAGGACATCACACCACGCATCCGCCGCGCCGTGCTCGATGCCCTGCTGCGCCGTCCGCGCTACTTCGCCGCCGTCTTCGGCGAAGCCGAGTCGCCGCTGAAGCGGCGCCTGTATTCCCTGATCGTGCCACTGGCGGCACCCATCGTCAGGAAGGGCAACGGCATCACCGGCGCGGCAGCGGTTGCCGACGGCATCGCCGCCGGCCGCGAAGCCATGGAGTTCGTCGCGGCACAGGCCACCGCCACCGGCTACCTGGTCGGCGATCGTTTCACCCTCGCCGACATCACCGCCGCAAGCACCCTCGCTACCCTGGTGCGGCCGGCGAACTCGCCGATGCAATGCCCGCAACCGCTCGACTCCCTGTTCGCCGAACTGATTGCGCCTTTCCAGAAGCATCCGGCGGCACAATGGGTGCGCGACATCTACTCACGTCACCGTGGCGCCAGCGCCGACTTTGAGGGGCCCAGCCCGTACTGAACGCCCACCCCGAAAAACTCGCTTTGCTCGTTTCTCCCCTCAAGGGGCCAAGAAACACTCGGGGCGGCCCTTCGTGTTTCTTGAGAGGCTATTTCCCGGTGAAGCGCGGTGGCCGCTTGTCGGCAAAGGCCACCATGCCTTCGGCGTAATCCTCGGTGCCAAGAAAGGCGAACGAGGCGCGCTTCTCTTCCAGCGTCAGCGGACGAGCCTCCATCAGGCGCGCAATCCACTGCTTGTGCCAGCGCGCCACCTGCGGTGCTCCGGCAGCGATGCGCGCCGCCGTGGCCTGCGCTTCGGCCGACACCGCATCGTCGGCCACCACGCGCGTCAGCAGGCCTTTGGCATAGGCCTCGGCGGCGCCGAACAGGCGACCTTCGAGCAGGATCTCCTTGGCCACGGCCGGGCCGGCCAGCTTGAGAAAGCCCGCCAGTTCGCCCGGATACATGGAAAAGCCGAGCTTCATGATCGGTGCGCCGAACTTCGCGCCCTCGCCCGCGATGCGCAGGTCGCAGGCGCTGGCGATTTCCAGACCGCCGCCGACGCAGGCGCCCTGGATCGCCGCCACGGTAGGGTGGAGACAGGACTCGATCGCCGTCAGCGCTTCGCCCACCGCCTCGTGATAGGCCAGGGCCCGATCGACATCGGCGCGCGCGGTCTTGAATTCCTCCAGGTCGCCGCCGGCGGCAAAAGTCCTGCCTTCGCCGCGCAAGATCACGCAGCGCAAGGAGCGGTCCGCCGTCAGCTCGTGCATCACCTGGCGCAGGCGCGCCCACATGTGCGCGTTCAGCGCATTCAGCTTGGTCGGATTGAACAGGGTGACGGTGGCGATCTCGCCATCGCGTTGGCAAAGGATGTCGGGGCTCATCTCAATCGTGCATCTGTTTGCAATGGCTTTCGCGGGCGAAAATCAGGATCACGCCGGCGACGACCATCACCCCGACCAGCAGCGCAAAGCCGTCGCGGTAGGCGGTGGCGTCATAGACCCGCACCCCGGCCTGCAGGGCGCCGTCCCAGCGCCGGTCGAGCATCCAGCCCACTGCCGGCTGCAGCAGCATGCCGCCCAGCAGCGGCCCCATGTTGCAGAAGCCCGAGGCCGTGCCCACCAGCCGCAGCGGCACCGATTCCTTGGCCCAGGCAAAGCCGATGATGATGTTGCCCGAGGCGAAACCGGTCGGGATCAGCAGCAGCACCAGCGCCCACAAGGGCAGCGGCAGGAAGATGATCGCTACCCAGCCGAGCAGCGCCACGCCCGAGGCGGCCAGGTAGAGCCGCTTGCGCCGGCCCATGCGTTCCGACCAGCTGCCGAGCATGGGCCCGCCCAGCGCCCAGGCCACCAGCAGGATCGAGGTGATGGCGGCGGCGGCCTTGGGGTCCAGGCCATGCACCTGACGCAGGTAGGGCACGCCCCAGAGCCCGGCGAAGGTCAGCACCGCGCCGGAAAAGCCGATCGGCACCGCGGTCAGGATCCAGATGTTGCGATAGGACAGCACATCGATCAGTCCGCGCAGCAGCGAGCCGGAACCATGGGCGCCATGCGCGCCCTGATAGTGGCTGGCGTAACCGCGCTCCACCGGATCGTCGCGCACGCGCAGCCAGGTGGCGACACAGAGCACCGCCGTCAGCGCCGCCGAGACGCCCATCACCGAACGCCAGCCGAAAAGCTCGACCAGGTAACGCAGCGGCACCCCCGCCACCACGCCGCCGACCACGCCCATCAACAGCGCCATGCCCGAGGCCAGCGCGTATTGTTTCGGCGCGAACCAGTGGCTGGCCAGCTTCAGCATCGAGACGAACGCCACGGCCACCGAGGCGCCGATCAAGAGCCGCCCCATATTGGCCCAGAAGATGGTCGGCGCGAAGGCGAACAGCGCCGTGCCCAGCGCCGCGACGCCGGCGCCGACGGTGAGCAGGCGGCGCGGGCCCCAGCGGTCGGCGATCATGCCGGTCGGGATCTGCATCGCCACGTAGGAATAGAAATAGAAGGCCGAGAGATTGCCCAGTGCCGCGCCGGTGATGGCGAACTCGGTCATCAGCTGGTCGGTGATCACCGCCGGCGCCACGCGCAGGTAGAAACCGATCAGGTAGAGCAGTGCACCGAGGCCCCAGACCGACCACGCAAGCGTGGTCGGTGGAAACAAGAGCTTTCCCCCCGGCCCCCTTTCCGGGAAAGGGGGTGACCGAGTTTGGTCCGCTGCCGCGGACTTTGGTGCAGGAGCACTCACGCCGGAAATGTCTCCGCCCACCACAGCCGAGCTTTCAGGCCCCAGGTCGTCGCATAGCCGACCACGCGAAAGCGGATGTTGCCGGCGCCATCGACGACGAAGTGCGTCGGCACACCGCGCACCCGCCAGTTCTGCGCATGGCGGCCATCGACATCGACCAGTGCCGGCAGCGCGATGCCGCGCTCCTTCAAGTGTTTCGTCACCGTCGCGGCGTCGCCCGACTGCATCGCCACCGAAACGACACGATGATCCTTCGCCACCGCAACAATGTTGCCCTCTTCCGCCGAGCACACCGGACACCAGGTCGCCCAGAAGGCGACCAGGGTGGGGGCATTCGCCGTCTTATCATCCGCAGCGGCGAGGAGAGCGTTTTTTGCTCGACCGCCCTGCTGCGCAGGGGCTTCACCAGCGCCGACTCTTGTAGTTGTTCCGTCGGTAAGCACGCCCTCGAGCGGCGGCGCAGCACCTTCCGGCAAACCGCGCGTCTGCCAATACTGGGCGCCGAGGATCACGGCGAGGATCAGCGCGCCTTCCAGCAGAAGGCGTTGCCAGCGCTTGAGTGAGGCAAAGGGATTGGGTAGCTGGGGAAAACGCATCGTCGACATGGTAGCCGACGGCGGGCATTTCCCGCCGGTGTGCGTGAATTCCTCGCTATTCTTTCAGGCTTCAACTTGCTATTCTGGTTACGCGGTGTTGCCGGATGGCGCGTGGGTGATACCGCTGGCACATTGCTATGTGAATTCCTGGAGGGGACAGCACATGGAAACCGGATTTGATTTTCAGGAGTGGGCGCTTCTGGCGAAGGAATCGCCAGAGGGCTTCGAAGTGCGTCGTCGGGCGGCCATCAAGGCCTTCCTCGACACCTCCGGCGACGCGCAGCGCAGGCTGGGCAACGCACTGCAACGTGAAATCGACTACGAAATCGGCCGCGCCGGAACGCCCCAGGCGGCGCTGTCGGCGATATCGAAAATGATGTGGGACCAGGTGGCCTTCCTCAGCGAAGAACTCGAAACGCTCGGCAGCTGCATGCGCGATTTCGACGCTACGACCCACCAGGGGGCCGCACGACTGGCGCTGGCCCTGCGCTCCGATACCGGCGCCCGCCAGGCCTGAGCGCCGGCCCGGTCAGCTCAGCACTGTTCCCAGGGCAGGCCTTCGAAGCGCCAGCCGTTCATCGAACCGCGATGGTGGCTGTCGTCGAGTTCGCCCTCGAAGCCGTGCAGGACGTTGAAGACGCTGGTGAACCCGGCGGCCTCCAGCGCATTGCCGGCATCGACCGAGCGGTTGCCGCTGCGGCAGATCAACACTACCGGGCGGTCGTGGGAATGGCCGGCATACTTTTTCACCTCACCGACGAAGTGGGGATTGACCTCCCAATCGGGGCCGTCGTTCCAGGACACATGCAACACACCGGCCGGATGGCCGACGAAGAGGAACTCCATTTCGCTGCGGCAATCGACGAACAGGGCCTTGGGGTTGTCATGAAGAAACTGGGCGGCTTCCTTGGGGGTCAGGTGTTCCATGGCAACTCCTTTGTCGATAAGCGCATTGTAGACCACTGGCCTTGCCGCCGGCCGCGCTCCGGTATCATCGCGGCATGAATCCGCTCTCCCGATTTCTTGCCGCGCTGGCCTCGATCCTCGGCTTCTACGGCTGCGACGGTGCCCATCTGGCGCAGCTCAAGCCCGGCCTGTCGACAGCGCAGGAAGTCCGCGAACGCCTGGGCACGCCGGGTGCCGAATGGCCCAACGCCGATGGCAGCGTGACCTGGGAATACACACGCCAACCCGAGGGTTTCGAATGCTGGATGCTGACCCTGAACCAGGCCGGCGTGCTGCAAAAAATCGAGCAGGCCCTGACCCCCGAAAACCTTGCCCGCGTCGAGAGGGGCTGGAGCGAAATGCAGGTGCGGCGCCTGCTCGGCAAGCCGCGCAGCGAGGTCACGTTCCCGCTCAAGCCCGAGCTGGTCTGGGAGTGGCGAATCGAGCCGACGGCGCGTGGCAACAATGCCTTCTTCCATGTCCATTTCAACCTCGATGGCGTCGTCACCGGCACCTCGCGCCGCGAGGAGCTGGCCGGCTGAACTCTTCGCCGATGATCCGGTCGGATCGCGGCACTCATCATCTTTCCTGGAATCCAACATGAAATTCATCCGCATCTCGCTTGGCGCCGCGCTACTTGCCTGGGCCGCCGCCGCCAGCGCCGACCCCGACCTGACCGCCCCCGAAGCCGCCGCTGCCGTCAGCGCCGGCAAGATCACCCTGATCGACATCCGCACCCCGCCGGAGTGGAAGGAAACCGGCGTCGCCAAGGGCGCCCAGCTGCTCAACATGCTGCATCCCCAGGGTGCGCCCGGCTTCACCAATGCCCTGCTGGACAAGCTGAAGGGCGACAAGAATGCGCCGATCGCCCTGATCTGCCGCACCGGCAACCGCACCACCCAGGTCCAGCGCTACCTGCAGAGCCAGGGCTTTACGCAGGTGTACAACGTCAAGGAAGGCATGGCCGGCAGCGGCGCCGGGCCGGGCTGGCTCAAGCGCGGCCTGCCGGTCGACACCTGCAAGGCACAGTGCTGATGCGCCCCTGAGAGTCGACGCCCGCGCCGCGGCGTTATAATCGCGCCTCGCTTTCGAGGAGCGCTGCAAGGTCGGGCCTGCATCTGCGGGCCGCGACCCTAGGCTCGGAACCTGTTTTCAACGGCGCTCACCAACCCGAGGACATCCCCCGGGGCACAGGGTGAGCAGCACATCGGCATCGCTCCCCGCCCCGGTCATGGATTGGAGAGACGCATGACCGCCGCATCCACCGCCACACCCCGCTGGCAACCCGACCGCAGCGCCGAGCTGCGCGCGTTGCTCGCGCAGCGCATCCTGATCCTCGACGGCGCCATGGGCACCATGGTGCAGCGGCGCAAGCTCGTCGAGACGGACTACCGTGGTGAAAGGTTCGCCGACCATCCCAAGGACCTCAAGGGCAACAACGACCTGCTCTGCATCACGCGTCCCGACGTCATCGGCGGCATCCACGAGGCCTACCTGCAGGCCGGCGCCGACATCCTCGAAACCAACAGCTTCAACGGCACGCGCGTCTCCCAGGGCGAATACGGCCTGGCCGAGCTGGCCTTCGAACTCAACGTCACTGCCGCGACCCTGGCGCGCGGCCTGGCCGACAACTACTCGACGCCGGACAAGCCGCGCTACGTCGCCGGCGAGCTCGGCCCGACCTCGCGCACCGCCTCGCTCTCGCCCGACGTCAATGACCCCGGCGCACGCAATGTCAGCTTCGACCAACTCGTGTCCGACTACCTCGAAGCCGCGCGCGGCCTCGCCGCCGGCGGCGTGGACATCCTGCTGGTGGAAACCATTTTCGACACGCTCAACGCCAAGGCCGCGCTGTTCGCCATCGAAAAGTTCTTCGACGAGGCCGGCCGGCGCTGGCCGGTAATGATTTCCGGCACCATCACCGATGCCTCCGGCCGCACGCTCTCGGGCCAGACGGCAGAGGCCTTCTGGAATTCGCTGCGCCACGCGCGGCCCTTGTCCTTCGGCTTCAACTGCGCGCTGGGCGCCAAGGACCTGCGGCCCCACCTTGAGGAACTCTCGAAGCTGGCCGACTGCCTGATCTCGGTGCATCCCAATGCCGGCCTGCCGAATGCCTTTGGCGGCTACGACGAACCGCCCGAGGCGATGGCGGCCGAAATCCGCGACTGGGCACAATCGGGACTGATCAACATCGCCGGCGGCTGTTGCGGCACCTCGCCCGATTACATCCGCGCCATCGCCAATGCGCTCGATGGACTGCCACCGCGCCGTCCGGCCAGCGCCGACTTTCGCTTGCGCCTGTCGGGCCTCGAAGCCTGCAACATCGGCGCCGAGAGCCTGTTCGTGAACGTCGGCGAGCGCACCAACGTCACTGGCTCCAAGGCCTTCGCCCGCATGATCCTCGAAGGCCGCTACGACGATGCGCTGGCCGTCGCCCGCCAGCAGGTGGAAAACGGCGCGCAGATCTTCGACATCAACATGGACGAGGCCATGCTCGATTCGGTCGCGGCGATGTCGCGCTTTGTCGACCTGGTCGGCTCCGAGCCGGACATCTGCAAGGTGCCGCTGATGCTCGACAGCTCGAAGTGGGAAGTGATCGAGGCCGGCCTCAAGCGCTTCCAGGGCAAGTGCGTGGTGAATTCGATCTCGATGAAGGAAGGCGAGGCAAAGTTCCTCGAACAGGCGCGGCTGGCCCGCCGCTACGGCGCGGCGGTGATCGTCATGGCCTTCGACGAGCAGGGCCAGGCCGACACCTACGAGCGCAAGATCGGCATCTGCCAGCGCGCCTACGAGCTGCTGGTGAAGGACGGCTTTCCGGCCGAGGACATCATCTTCGATCCGAACATTTTCGCGATTGCCACCGGCATCGCCGAACACGACAACTACGCGGTGGATTTCATCAACGCGCTGGCCTGGATCAAGGCCAACCTGCCCCACGCGCGCACTTCGGGCGGCGTGTCCAACGTCAGCTTCAGCTTCCGCGGCAACGAGGCGGTGCGCGAGGCGATCCACACCGTCTTCCTCTACCACGCGGTCAAGGCCGGGCTCACCATGGGCATCGTCAATGCCGGCCAGCTCGGTGTCTATGACGACCTGGCGCCGGAACTGCGCGAGGCGGTGGAAGACGTGGTGCTCAACAGGAAAGTCGGCGCTGGTGACACGCTGATCGAGCTGGCAACGCGCGTGAAAGGCGCAGCGAAAGAGCAGGTGGTCGATCTGGCCTGGCGCCAGTGGCCGGTGGACAAGCGCCTCGAACACGCCATGGTCAAGGGCATCACCGAGTACGTGGTGGCGGACACCGAGGAATGCCGCGCCGCGCTCTTCGCCGAAGGCCGCCCGCCGCTGTCGGTGATCGAAGGCCCGCTGATGAACGGCATGAACGTGGTCGGCGACCTGTTCGGCGCCGGCAAGATGTTCCTGCCCCAGGTGGTGAAATCGGCGCGCGTGATGAAGCAGGCGGTGGCCCACCTGATCCCCTGGATCGAGGAAGAAAAACGCCGCACCGGCTCCACCTCCAAGGGCCGCATCATCATGGCCACGGTCAAGGGCGACGTCCATGACATCGGCAAGAACATCGTCGGCGTGGTGCTGGGCTGCAATGGCTACGAGGTGATCGACCTCGGCGTCATGGTCCCGGCAGACAAGATCCTGCACGCGGCGAAGGAACACGGTGCGCAGGCGATCGGCCTCTCCGGCCTGATCACGCCATCGCTCGAAGAAATGAGCCACTTCGCCGCCGAGATGAAGCGCCTCAAGCTCGATGTGCCGCTCTTGATCGGCGGCGCCACCACCAGCCGCGCCCACACCGCGCTGAAGATTGCGCCCAACTACGACGGCCCGGTGGTCTATGTGCCGGATGCCTCGCGCGCCGTCGGCGTGGTAACCCGGCTGCTGTCGCTCGACATGCGCGATGGCTACGTTGCCGAAATTGCCGCCGACTACGAAAAGGCCCGCGCCCAGCACGCCAACAAGAAGGGCGTGGCGCTGGTCTCGCTCGCCGCCGCACGCGCGAGTCGGGAAAACTGCGCCGCCAAACTCGACTACGCCCCGATCAAACCGAAGACCCTCGGCGTCACCGCGCTGAAGAACCTGGAGCTGGCCGAGATCGCCAAGGTCATCGACTGGACGCCCTTCTTCCAGACCTGGGACCTCGCCGGGCGCTTCCCCGCCATCCTTGACGACGCGGTCGTCGGCGAGGCCGCGCGCAACGTCTTCCGCGACGCCCAGGCCATGCTCGGCCAGATCATCGACGAGGATTGGCTGACGGCCAACGCCGTATTCGGCCTGTTTCCGGTGACGCGCGAAAACGAGGACATCGCCTTCTACTTGCCCGAGATGCGCGACGGCAAGCCGGCCTTCACCTGGCACGGCCTGCGCCAGCAGCAGGAGCGCCCCGCCGGCAAGCCGCAGCAGTCCCTGGCCGACTTCGTCGCCCCGACTGGCGACTACGCCGGCGCCTTCGCCGTCACCGCCGGCCTCGGCATCGAGAAGAAGCTCGCCGAATTCGCGGCGCAGCACGACGACTACCGCGCGATCATGCTCAAGTCGCTCGCCGACCGCTTGGCCGAAGCGGCCGCCGAATGGCTGCACCGCGAAGTACGCACCAAGTACTGGGGCTATGCGGCGAACGAATCCCTGGACAGCGCGGCGCTGATCGACGAGAAGTATCAGGGCATCCGCCCGGCGCCCGGCTACCCGGCCTGCCCCGACCACACGGCCAAGGGCGGCTTGTTCAAGCTGCTCGATACCGAAACCAACGCCGGAATGGGCCTCACCGAAAGCTTCGCCATGACGCCGGCGGCCTCGGTGGCCGGTTTCTACCTCGCCCACCCCGAGGCACGTTATTTCGCCATCAGCAAGATCGATCGCGACCAGCTTGAAGATTGGGCAAAACGTGCCCACTATCCGGTCTCAGAAGCCGAAAAATGGCTCGCCCCGCTGTTGTGACCCCAAGGAGAATCGGATGCAGGAAGCCCTGAATCACTTACCCGAGCGCCTGAGCTTCAACGAAGCCGTGGCCTTTGTGCAACAAACCGGCAAGGCGGCCTTCGCTGCGATGCCGGTGTTTGGCGACGACGAGGATGACGCGGACGCCACGGCCGAAGGCGCGCGCGTCTTCCTGCTGCTGCCCGACGAAGACGAAGGCTGGATCCTGCGCTTCGTCGCCGGACCGTTTTTCACCTCGGCCTATGCCGCCAACGACGTGATCCCCGCCGAGGAAATCCCCGACCGCGTGCGCGAGTTGCTCTACATGCCGACGCACTGCGAGGACGACTGGCTCACCGACCAGTTGCAGATCCTGCTTGGCAAACTGACCCAGGCCGCCGGCATCGGCGAGCAGATGCCGGATTACAACGCCCAGCCGGCCAAAGGCGCCGGGCCCGAGGCGGTGTTTCCGGTGTCCTTCATCGGCGGCCTGAGCAAGCCGCACTGAGCCAGGCGCGAGAAGCGCGGATCAGACGCCCCAGACCACCGGCTTGCTCTTTTTCAGTGACCACTCCAGCAATTCCAGCAGCGGCAGGGCGCGCTGACTCAGGCTGACGAAGGGCCGCGAACTTACCTTGCCATCGCCACCTTCGGCCTTTTCGGTCTGCGGCAGGTCCTCCGGGCTCCTGCCGGCGCGATCGCGCCTATCCTCCTCGATCGCCGCCTTGAGCCGGGCGATCGCTTCGGGCAGTTGCTCGACGGTGACGATGCCCTTGTCGCTGGGCTCCTTGCCCATCAGCTTCATCATGCGCTGGGCGACATCGCCGAACATGATGACGTCGCCGGACGCCGGCGACTGAAACGTAACGATCACAGTGTCAACTCCATCAACCAGTCGCGGATCTGCCCGGCGGGCTTGCGCCAATCCTTCTCCAGCATCAGGCCGTGGCCCATGGCCGGGAAGATGTTCGCTTCGACACCATAGGAGCGCGCGGTCATTTCCACCAGCGACGCCGGGATCAGGTGGTCGAACTCGGCGCCCTGGATCAGCAGCGGCGTGCGCTTGATGCGGCTGGTGCGCGGCATGCCGAACAGCGACATGTCCCAGATCGCGCGGTGCGATTCGGATTGCGAGTTCTTGTAGTAGCGCTTGAGGTCGTCGAGCGAGACCTCTTGCGCGAATAGCGCCTCGCGCAGGGTATCGATCGAGCTCTTGCCGCCGCTCATCAGCGTGTTCATGTCCTTCATCAGGCTGGGCTTGGAGAACATCAGGCCGACCGCGGCCGACATCAGGCCCTGCGGCGGCACCGCACACATCAGCACGGCGCCCGGCGCGACATGGTCTTCAAGGTACTTCTGCACCACGAAGCCGCCCATCGAATGACCGATCAGTACCGGCGGCGTCGGCAGGCTGTCGACCATGTCAGCGACGTCGCGCACGTAGTCGGCAATCGAAAAACTGTCGAGGTGGCGACGGCCCGGTGAAGCCCCGTGGCCCGACAAACTCAGCGCATGGGCGGCGTAACCGGCCTCGGCGAAGAAGGGTAGGAAGTGGTCTTCCCAGCACCAGGCCGCGGCATAGGCGCCGTGGATGAAGAGCAGCGGCGTCGGCCTGGCCTTGCCGCTTGGCAGGCGCGTGAGGACTTCGTTGGCCTCGGAACGGGGAGAATTCATCGTCGGGGACGGGCAGAGTCGAAGGAAAACCGCCTCATTTCCGGGGGCATCCGTCGCAGCTCCGCTTTAAGATGTTGTTTTCCCGATTCTACCGCGCACCCCCGATGCTGAAGTGGCTGATCGTCCTGTTTGCCGCCGTGTTCGTGGTCGGCCTGCTGCAGCCGCGCATCGCGCGCCGGATGCCGCTGGGCCGCCTGCCGGGCGATATCCGCTTCCGCCTGCGCGGCCGGGAGTATTCCTTCCCCTTCGCCTCGGCGGTGGTGTTCTCGCTGATCGCCGGGCTTATCGGCTGGCTGCTATAGCGCCGGCAGGCGCTTGATCGCCTCGACGCGCGCGGCGGCCACGGCTTGCGCGATGGCTTGCGCCTGGTCGCGCCCCTGCGCCGCCAGCTCGCGCGCAATCGCGCCGGCATCCACCGCGCGCACCGCCGCCAGCGTCGCCCGCCAGGTCGCCGCCGCCGCATAGGGCCGCTCTTCCCATCCCAGCCGGCCGCGATGGTCGGCCTCGCAGGCGAGCAGGATCAGTTCGAAGCGCTCCGGCCGGCGCAGCGCGTCGCAGCGTTCGAGTATCGTCAGCCGGGTATCGGCCCGCAGTTCCTCGACACGGTGCATGTCGCCGTGGAAGCGCGCCGCCAGGCGGGCGACGTCGCGGCACTCGACGGGCACGCGCAGGCGCTCGCAGACCGCCTCGACCAGGGCCACGCTTTTTGTTTCGTGGCCGTGGTGGCGCGGCAGGATGTCGGCCGGGGTCTTCGCCTTGCCCAGGTCGTGGGTCAGCGCGGCGAAGCGCGCCGGCAGCTCCGCGCCGAGGCGCGCGGCCATGTCGATCACCATCATCACATGTACGCCGGTATCGATCTCCGGATGGTAGTCGGCGCGCTGCGGCACGCCCCACAGGGCATCGACTTCCGGCAGCAGGCGCGCCAGCGCGCCGCACTCGCGCAACACGGCAAACATGCGCGAGGGCGTGGGCTCCATCAGGCCGCGCGCCAGTTCCTGCCAGACCCGCTCGGCCACCAGGGCATCGACTTCACCGGCGGCCACCATCTCGCGCATCAGCGCCATGGTTTCCGGCGCCACCGTGAAATCGGCAAAGCGCGCGGCGAAGCGCGCCACGCGCAGGATGCGCACCGGGTCCTCGGCGAAGGCCGGCGAGACATGGCGCATCACGCGCGCGGCGAGGTCGGCGCGACCGCCATGGGGATCGATCAGTTCGCCGTCGTCATCCTTGGCAATGGCGTTGATGCTCAGGTCGCGGCGCAGCAGGTCGTCTTCCAGCGTCACCTCGGGCGCGGCATGCACCACGAAGCCGGTGTAGCCCGGCGCCGTCTTGCGTTCGGTGCGCGCCAGGGCGTACTCCTCGTGGCTCTGCGGATGGAGGAAGACGGGGAAGTCGCGGCCGACCTGGACATAGCCCTGCGCCAGCATTTGCTCCGGTGTCGCGCCGACCACCACCCAGTCGCGGTCCTTGACCGGCAGGCCGAGCAACTCGTCGCGCACGGCACCGCCGACGACGTAAGTCTTCATCGTCGTCGTTCAGCCGCGCAAATAGCTTGGCGCAACGACTTCCAGCGCCGTGGCGACGCGGCCGAAGGGCAGGCCGCAGCCGGCGTCGCAAACGCTGGGCACGCGCATCGAGCGGATGTTGTCGCGCGTCATCGGCCCGTTGGGAATGAACTCCATGGCCCAGGCCTGCAGCCAGCCGATGGCCTCGGGAATGCCGATCACCGCGCGCCGATGGCCGGATATGGCGGTGGCGTAGCGCACCAGATCGGCCAG
Organism: Rhodocyclales bacterium; assembly: GCA_016215645.1. Classification (GTDB taxonomy): domain Bacteria; phylum Pseudomonadota; class Gammaproteobacteria; order Burkholderiales; family Rhodocyclaceae; genus Sulfuritalea. The sequence goes on along the minus strand of JACRIX010000056.1, from coordinate 12,182 downwards.
CGCGTACTGCGTCGGCCCGCACAGGTCGTAAGTCTTGCCGATGCTCTCGGCGCGCCCAAGGCTGTCGGCCACCGCCGCCGAAACGTCCTCGACCCAGATCGGCTGGAAGCGCGCATCGGCACCGGCCAGCGGAAAGAAGGGCGCGATTTTCGCCATGCGCGCGAACAGCGTGAGGAAGGAATCGCCGCGGCCGAAGATCACCGAGGGACGGAAGATCGTCAGGTCGAGCCCGGCCGCCTGCAAGGCCGCCTCGCCGGCCGCCTTCGAGCGCAGGTAACCGGAGGGCGCATCCGCCGCCGCCTTGAGTGCCGAGACATGCAGCACGCGGCGCACACCGGCGGCCCTGGCCGCCGCCGCGATCTTCTGCGGCAGCTCGACATGGGCGCGGGCAAAGCCCTGGCCATAGGGCTCGCCCTCTCCACCCTTCAATATGCCGACCAGACTGATGACGACGTCCTGGTCGACCATCAGCCGCGCCAGCGTCGCCGGATCATGCACGTCGGCCTCGACGACGCGGGCCGTCGGCAGCACGCTGAGGTGCTTGGCACCGGACTCGCGCCGCGTCGGCAGCGTGAAACAAGAGTTATGCGTAGCGGTATCCACTCGGACGGCGCTGCCCCGGCCTGCGCCGGGGTGACAGGAACGGCGAGCCAGTTCGCGCACGATGGCGCTACCCAAAAATCCGCTGCCGCCGATGACGAGGATGTTCTTCAAGGCAGTTGCTCCACGCCGTTTTCACCCTGCCCGCGTGCGCGTATCGTGCCCAGCCGGCCCTTGAGCGATTGCGGACGGCCGTCGAACAGGACGTTGTAATACACGGCGTTGCTCATGACCTTCTTGACGTAATCGCGAGTCTCGCTGAAGGGGATGGTTTCGGCATAGATCGCACCTTCCAGCGGCTGGTCGGCGCGCCAGCGACGGGCACGGCCCGGGCCGGCGTTGTAGGCGGCGGAAGCCAGCACCGGATGGTTGTCCAGCGAATCGAGCACCATCTTCATGTAGTGGGTGCCGAGCGTGACATTGGTATCCATCTCGGTGACGCGGCTGGGATGGAAGTTGCTCAGGTTGATCTTCTTCGCCACCCATTTCGCCGTGGCCGGCATCAGCTGCATCAGGCCCTTGGCGCCCACCGAGGATTTGGCGTTCATGATGAAGCGCGATTCCTGGCGCATCAGGCCATATACCCAGCCGTTGTCCAGCGCCAACTGGTCGGCCTTCGGTCGCACCTGGTCACTGAACGGTGCCACATAGCGCAGGCTGTAGTTGTGCTGCTTCAGGGTACGGTCGGCGGTGTTGATGGCGCGATCCCAGACTTCGTGGCGATGGGCGAATTCGGCGGCGGCGAGCAAGGCCCGGTCGTCCATGCCGCGCAGCGACCAGACCCACTCGCGCACGCCCTCGATGCGCATGTCGGTGCGGATCAGCGCCAGCGCGCGCTGAAAGCCGGGATTCGCGCCGGCCAAGGCAAGTTCCTCGGCACTCGGCGCCGACGCATGCGGTGGCACTTCGATGACGCGACCGAGTTCCTCGTCGGCCAGGTTGCCGTAGAAATTCGGCTGGCCACTGATCTTCAGGTAGTTCGCACGCGCCTCGTCGGCGCGTCCGGCGGCGGCCAGCGCCCGCCCCTGCCAGTAGATCCAGTCGGGTTGCGCGGCAAGTGCCGGCGGCATGGCAGGGATCACGGCGCGCACCGCCGCCCAGTCGTTGGCACGCAGCGCGGCACGCACCCACCAGGCCAGTTGTTCGTCGGAAAGCCGCGTTCCCGTCGCCTGGCCGTACCAGGACAATGCTTCCGGCAAGTGGCGCTGCGCCGCCTGCATGGCGATCTGGCCCCAGGCGTAGGCGCGTTCTTCATCGCCGAAGCGGCTTTCGATGCGGGCAAAGCGCTTGGCGGCATCCGGCGGATCGCTACGCGCCAGCCGCTGCACCGCGAACAAGGCGACTTCGCGCGCGCCGCGACGGGCATCCCAGCCGGCGGGCAGTTTGTCGAGATGCCGTGCCGGCGACTGGGCGATCGATTCCAGACCACGTCCCTCCCAGCCCTGGGTGGCGGGCAGGTAGGCGGCGGCGCTGCGTGCGGCGCCGACACGCTTGGCCTCGAACAGGCGCCGCACCCGCTGCCAGACATCCTCGACGCTCAGACCGCCTGCCGCCACCAGTTGATCGACCAGCTGCTCGCAGGCTTGCGGCAGGTCCTGGCCGCCGGTCCAGAGCGGGCGCACCATTTCCGTCGTGCCGGTGGCCTGCGCGGCATAGCAGTTGATCTCGGCGTCCGGCAGCGCCAGGGCCGGCAGTTCGCGACGGAAACTTTCCCAGTCGGCCTTCTTGCCCAGGCCGCGCAACCAGTCGCCGCGCAGCTTTTCGGCAAGGTAGGCGCCGGGATGCCGCGCCAGGTAGTCGGCTACGCCGTCGGTGTCGCCGTCATCGAGCTTCAGGCGCAAGGACCAGTACTCTGCCCAGGCCTGCAAGGGATGGCCCTGCATGGCATCGATCTGGCGCGCCAGGCGCACCCGCTCGCCATTGCGATACGCGTCACGCGCCGCGAGGAAAGCCAGGTCACCGCGCTCGGCGGGTGCCGCCATCGCCGGCAGGCTGGCGAGCAGCACCAGCAGCGCCAGTGCGCTGCGGGAAAGAGGGGGTTTACGCTTATAGTTCATCCGGGATTTCGCTTCGACACTACTCACTTTAACGTTAGCACATGAATGCGCAGCCACCGTCGCCCGAACACGATGCCGATTGCTCGGCTTTTCGTGCCGCGCTGCGCCGCGAAAAACTCGCGGCACGCGTGGCGCTGGGAGCCGCGGACCGCGCTACGCTCTCGACCCGGATCGCCGCACATCTTGCGGCCCTGCTCAACGACCTGCCGCCGCAAACCCTGGCCTTCTGTGCCCCGGTGCGCGGCGAATTCGATGCCGGCCCGCTGGTCGGCAGCTTGCTGGCGAAGGGATGGAAGGCGGCACAGCCGGTGGTCATCGCCCCCGCCGCGCCGATGATTTTCCGTCGCTGGACGCCCGGCTGCGCAATGGCCGAGGACCGCCATGGCATCCCCATTCCGCGCGATGGCGCCGAGATTGATCCGGACATCGTGTTGCTGCCGCTGGTGGCTTTCGACGCCGCCGGCTATCGCCTCGGTTACGGTGGTGGCTACTTCGACCGCAGCCTGGCGACGCGGGTTCCGCGCCCCTTGGCAATTGGCGTCGGCTTCGAGTTGGGGCGGGTCGCTGACATCCGGCCGCAGGCACACGATGTACGGCTCGATGCGGTGGTCACCGAAGCGGGCGTGGTGCGTTTCGGCTAGGTCGACGTCGCGCGCGCCAGACGCTCCAGCGCCTCGTCGAGCAAGTTTCGCCGTGTGCCGAAATTGAGTCGCACGAATCCCGGCGCGCCGAAATCGGCGCCGTCGGACAGCCCCACTCCATGCTGCTCGAAATGCCTGGCGGGGTTGGCGATGCCGTGATCGGCGGCAAAGTCGCGCGCGTCGATCCAGGCGAGGTAGGTCGCTTCGATCGGCCGCATGTCCAGCCCGGGCAAGGCGGCCACCGCACGCTCGACGGCGCGCGCATTGCCGCGCAGGTAATCGAGCAGCGCCGCATGCCAGTCGTCGCATTGTCGCAGCGCGGCCTCGGTCGCGACCATGCCCAGTGCATTGACATGGGGCACGATGCCGCTCATCGCGGCGCGAAAACGCCGCCGCAGCGCCGGGTTGGAAATGATCGCGAAGGCAGCGCCGAGTCCCGGAATGTTGAAGGTCTTGGACGGCGCCATCAAGGTGATGGTGCGCGCTGCCACTTCCGGTGAAAGGGTCGCCAGAACACGGTGGCGACATCCGGGATCGAGCACCAGGCCGTTATGAATCTCGTCGGAACACAGCACCAGGGCGTGCTTCTCGGCCAGTGCCGCGATCTGCCACAGCTCGTCTTCGGTCCATACGCGGCCGGTGGGATTGTGCGGATGGCAGAGCAGGAACAGTTTCGCCGCGCTGCCCTTGAGCGCGCCATCGACACCCGGGAAATCCCACAACCAGCCGGCGGAATCGCGCACCAGCGGCAAGCTGGCGACCCGCCGGCCGGAATCGACCGGTGCGCTGAGGAAGGGCGGGTAAATCGGCGTCGCGGTGAACACCGCGTCGCCCGGCTCGCCCACGGCGCGGCAGGCAACGTTGAGCCCCGACACCAGACCGGGCAGCCAGACGATCCATTCCGGCGCTACGGCCCAGTCGAACTTGCGCGCCAGGTAGGTCACGACGGATTCGGTCTGGCTCGCCGTCGGCAGGTTGTAACCGAACACGCCGTGGTCGATGCGCCGGTGCAATGCCGCCAGGACCGGCGGCGGCACCGCGAAATCCATGTCGGCCACCCACAGCGGCAGCACGCCGGGGGGGTACTTCGCCCACTTCATCGAATCGCTGCCGGCGCGCTCCACCGGCGTGTCGAAATCGAAATCCACCTTATCCCAGGAACAGGCGGTAGGCCGGGTTCTTCGACTCGTCCCAGTGCCGATAACCGAGGTTTTTGAGGAAGGCGCGGAAATCCTTCATCTCCTTCGGCGGCACTTCCATGCCGACCAGCACCCGGCCGTAGTCGGCGCCGTGGTTGCGGTAATGGAACAGGCTGATGTTCCAGCCGGCGCTCATGCGGTTGAGGAAATTCATCAGCGCGCCGGGACGCTCGGGGAACTCGAAGCGGTAGAGCAACTCGTTCGACTTGACGCCACTGAGCTGCGGCGCATGGCCGCCGACCATGTGACGGACGTGGTTCTTGGCCATCTCGTCGTCGGTCAGGTCGAGCGTGGCATAGCCGTGCCTGGTCAACTGCTCGACCAGGCGCGTCGATTCGACGCGGTTGGCCACCTGCATGCCGACAAAGACATGGGCTTCGCCGGCATCGTGGTAGCGATAGTTGAACTCGGTGATGTTGCGGCTGCCGATCAGGGCGACGAACTTCTTGTAGGCGCCGGGCTTCTCCGGCAGGGTCACCGCCAGCACCGCCTCGCGCTGTTCGCCGACCTCGGCGCGCTCGGCGACGAAGCGCAACCGATCGAAATTCATGTTGGCGCCCGAGGCCACCGCGACCAGGGTCTTGCCCTGCGCCTTGTTGCGCCGCGCCCATTCCTTGGCGCCGGCCACGGCCAGCGCGCCGGCCGGCTCAAGGATGGAACGCGTGTCCTCGAACACATCCTTGATCGCGGCGCAGATGGCGTCGGTATCGACCAGCACCATCTCATCAACGTACTCCTGGCAGAGGCGGAAGGTTTCCTGGCCGACGTACTTCACCGCCGCGCCGTCGGCGAACAGGCCCACGGATTCCAGGCGCACGCGCTTGCCGGCCTTCAGCGAACGGTCCATGGCATCGGCATCCATGGCCTCGACGCCGATCACCTTGGTACCCGGCCGCAGGCGCTTGATGTAGGCCGCCACGCCGGCGATCAGGCCGCCGCCGCCGACGCAGCAGAACACGGCGTCGATCGGGTCCGGATGCTGGCGCAGGATCTCCATGCCGATGGTGCCCTGGCCGGCGATCACGTCCGGGTCGTCGAAGGGGTGCACAAAACACAGCTTTTGCTTCTTCTCCAGTTCCAGCGCATGGGTGTAGGCGGCATCGTAGGAATCGCCGGCCAGCACCACCTCGCCACCGCGCTTCTTCACCGCATCGATCTTGATCGCTGGCGTGGTGGTCGGCATCACGATCACCGCGCGAATGCCCAGCTTCTGCGCCGACAGCGCCACGCCCTGGGCGTGGTTGCCGGCCGAGGCGCAGATCACCCCGCGCTTGCGCTGCGCCGGCGGCAGGTGGGCGATCTTGTTATAGGCGCCGCGCAGCTTGAAGCTGAACACCGGCTGCATGTCCTCGCGTTTGAACAGGATGCGGTTGCCGCTGCGCGCCGACAGGATGGGTGCCAGCTCCAGCGGCGTTTCGATGGCCACGTCATAGACGCGGGCGTTGAGGATTTTTTCGAGGTAGTCCATGACGGCGGTGTGAAAAGGGCGGTAACCGCAGAGGGTAACATGCGGCATGGACTTCGCCTTCACCGCAGAGGCCGGCCTGGCCGGCCTTTTCCTTGCCAGCTTCCTTGCCGCAACGCTATTGCCGGGCGGCTCGGAGGCGGTGCTCGCGGCGCTGTTGCTGGCCCATCCGGAGCAGGCCATGCCGGCGCTGGTGTTGGCCACGCTGGGCAACACGCTGGGCGGCATGAGCACTTATGCCATGGGCCGCCTGCTGCCGCAAAGAGTCGGCGCTGGAGACACGGCGACTCGCCACCTCGAAACCCTGCGCCGCCACGGCGCGCCCGCATTGTTGCTGGCCTGGGCACCCGTGATCGGCGACGCGCTGTGCGCCGCCGCCGGCTGGCTGCGCCTGCCAGCGCTGGCCTGCACCCTGTGGATGGCGCTGGGCAAAGGCGCGCGCTATCTGGTGGTCGCCTCCGGCGTCGGCATGCTCTGACGCGAAACCCACAGAAAATACCCCGTCACCCCGGCCCCCGCCAGCGTCAGGCTACCCACCGCCGCCGTCCAGAACCCGGCCGCACCGCGCGCTGCGCCAAACGCATCGGTGAGGCCGAGCAGGTAGCCGCCGCCGAGGCCCACGCCCCACAGCGATACGGCATAGATCAGCATCGGCGCGGTGGCGCGCTTGTAGCCGCGCAGCACCTGGGCCATCACTGCCTGCACCGCATCGACCGCGTGATAGACCCCAACGATGGCGAGCAGGCTGGTCGCGGCGGCGGCCACCGCCAGGTCGGTGGTGTAAGCGCGGGCGATCAGCCCGGCGCCGAACCAGATCGCGCCGCCGGTCGCGCCGGCGATGCCGCAGGCGACGCCGAGCCCGAGCAAACCGGCGTGTCGTGCGCGCCGACTTTCACCGGCGCCCAGGGCCAGGCCGACCAGCACGCCGGTGGCATTGCCCAGGGCCAGCGGCACCATGAAGACGAAGACCGCGACGTTGGCCGCGATCTGGTGCGCGGCCGACGTGGCGGCGCCAAGGCGGGCGATGAACAGGGCCATGAAGGTGAAGGCGGTGACATCGACCAGGAAGGTGATGCCCATCGGCAAACCGAGTTTCAGCAGTTCGCGCAGGGCTCGCGGGCGCGGCGGATCGAAGCGGGCGAAGACTGCATAGGGCGCGTAGTCGGCGTCGCGCCGGCACCACCACCATGCCGCCAGCGTCATGATCCAGGCGGTGACCGCCGTGGACCAGCCGCAACCGGCGCCGCCCAGCGCCGGCAGGCCGAGGTGGCCGTACATGAAAACGGCATTGAGCGGCACTTTCAGCGACAGGCCGAGCAGGTTGAAGGCCATCACCGGGCGCGGCCGGCCGATGCCGGTGGTGAAGCCGAAGAAGACGCGGAAGAACAGCACGCCGGGCGCCGCCCAGGCCACGCCGTCGAGGTAGGCGCGCACCCGGACCTCGACCTCCGGCGTCAGGCGCGAGATGGCCAGCAGCGGATCGGGGTTCTTCAGCAGCGCAAAGGTGGCGATCGACAGCAGCACCGCCAGCCAGGCGCACTGGCGCACGTCGGCACCGATCTCGGTGTAGCGGCCGGCGCCGTAGTGGTGCGAGACCACCGGAGTCAGCGCCAGCAGCACGCCCATGGCGGTAACGAAAACCGTGGCATAGATGCTGGCGCCGATGCCGACGGCGGCCAGATCCAGCGCCGAAAGACGACCGGCCATCAGGGTGTCGATCACGCTGGTGGCCATCACCGCCGCCTGGGCGATCAGCACCGGCCAGGCCAGGTGCAACAGTTCGCGCGGCAGGGAGCGGGAGGGGGACATTGCGGCAGTCTAGCCGAGCGAATCGGCCGGCCGCGTCACAGCATCAGGGGCTGGTCGGGCAGTTCGTTGGGATTGGTCGCAGCGGCGGGAAAGTGCGCCGCCAGCAAGTCGCCGGCGCGCGCCACGGCCTGTAGCGCGCCCTGACGCCACTGCCCGGCACGGAAGGCCTGCTCCATGCCGCGGCAGATGGCGTCCCATTCGGCTTGCGGCACGTGCGCGGCGATACCGCGGTCGGCGAGGATCTCGACGCGGCGGTCGGCAAGCTGCACATAGATCAGGATGCCGCTGTTCTCTTCGGTGTCCCAGACGCCCTCGGCAGCAAAGACCTCCGCCGCGCGTTGTCGCGGCGACAGCTCGCGCCACAGTGCCGACACCGTCAGCGAGGCTTCGGCGACAAAGCGCACTTCGCCCCGGTGTGTTTGCTCGCTGGCGCTTACCGCGTTGCCGATCGCCGCCAGGTCGGCGGCGGCAAACACGCGGCGGCGCCACCAGTCGGGCAGCAGCAAGTGCTTCAACATGCGCATGGGATTCATCTCACCACCTCCCCGAGGCGCCGCCGCCACCGAAACCGCCGCCACCGCCCGAGAATCCACCGCCGCCGGACATGCCGCCGCCGAAGCCACCGCCACCGCGACCGCCGGAGAACAGGCTGACGAAGGACAACAGGAACACCAGCACCGCCGCGCCGGCGGCAATGCCCAGGGAGCCGAAGACCATGAAGCCCAGCCAGCCGCCGATGGCCGCGGCCGCCAGCGAACCGAGCAGGCCGAACATCATGCGCAGCACGCCGGCACCGGCAACCACCAGGAACAGCCATTCGATCCAGTCCGCCTGACCGCCGCCCTGCTGCATGACCGCCGGCGCCGGGGCGGCCTCGCCCGGGCTGCCGGCACCGCCCAGCGCCTGGTCCGCGGCCGTGATCGCCGCCTGCAGGCCGCCGAAAAAGTCGCCCTGCTTGAAGGCTGGCGCCATGCGTTCGTTGACGATGCGGCTGGCAATCGCGTCCGGCAGCTTGCCTTCGAGGCCGTAGCCGACCTCGATGCGCATCGTGCGATCGTCCTTGGCGACGATGATGATCAAGCCGTCATCGGCACCCTTGCGGCCGATCTTCCAGGCCTCGGCGAGGCGAATGCCGAATTGCTCGATGGTCTCGGGCTGCGTCGTCGGCAGCAACAGCACGGCGACCTGGGCCCTGCCCGCGCGCTCAATGGCGGCAAGCTGCGCTTCTAGCCGGCCGCGCTGGGTGGCGTCCAGCGTGGCGGTGAGATCGGTGACGCGCGTCTGCAAGGCCGGCAGCAGCAGCGGCTCGGCGGCCCGTGCCGCGAAGGGCAAGGCCAGCCAGAGAATGGCCAGCCAGGCCGGCCAGACCTGCTTCACGGTCTTACTTGGCCGCCGCGGGGGCAGGAGTCGGCGCTGGTGCTACGGCGGGCGCAGCGGCCGGATTCGCCGGCGGCGCGTCGAACTTGATCGTCGGCGGCGCCGAGATCGCCTTCTCGTCATCCACCGTGAAATTGGGCTTGGTCTGCCAGCCCATGACCATGGCGGTCAGGTTGTTGGGGAAGGTGCGCACCGAAATGTTGTACTCCTGCACCGCCTTGATGTAGCGGTTGCGCGCCACGGTAATGCGGTTCTCGGTGCCTTCCACCTGCGCCTGCAGATCGCGGAAATTGGCGTCGGCCTTGAGCTGGGGGTAGTTTTCCGAAACCGCCAGCAGGCGTCCGAGCGCACCGCCCAGTTCGCTCTGCGCCTTCTGGAACTTGGCAAACGCCGCCGGATCATTGATCAGCTCGGGTGTCGCCTTGATCCCGGCGACGTTGGCGCGGGCCTCGCTGACCCGGGTCAGGACTTCCTTTTCGTGGGATGCATAGCCCTGCACCACCGATACCAGGTTCGGGATCAGGTCGGCGCGGCGCTTGTACTGGTTCACAACTTCCGACCACGCTGCGGTAACGGTTTCGTCGTTGATCTGGATCTGGTTGTAGCCGCAACCGGAGAGCAAGGTGGCGGCGAAGGCGAGTAGGACAAGCAGGCGGGTGCGCATGGAGGTCTCCATAAGGTAGGGAAACAATCCGGAATATGGCGGCGATGGAGTGCGATTGCAAGGGGACCATGAATTCATTGCCGTGTCACCAGTGCCGACTTTTTGATAGCATCGGCCCCATAGCTGCACCAAGACAAGGAGTGCCCTGATGACCCCCGTTGACATCGTTGCCATGCCGGTTGCGGAAAAGTTGAAGCTGATGGAAACTCTCTGGGACTCGCTGTGTTTGCAATCCAGTGGAAACATGGAACTGCCCGCGTGGCATGGCGAGGTGCTTGGGCTGCGCCTGCGCCGCATCGCCAGTGGTAAGGAATCGATAGCGCCCTGGAACGAAGCCAAGGAACGCATTCGCGCCCAAATCAAGTCTCACTGATGCAAATCAGGATTTCCCACTCGGCGGAGACTGACCTGCTCGAAGGCTATGCATTTTATGAGGAGCAACAGGCGGGCATCGGCGAGTATTTTCTTGACAGCCTTTTCTCCGACATAGATGCGCTGGTACTTTTCGCCGGTATCCATCCCAAGCCAGTTGAGAACCTGCATCGAACGCTCGCCAAACGCTTTCCTTTCGCGATTTACTACGACCTGAAAGGAGACATCGCGACCGTCGTGGCCGTGCTCGACTGCCGACAGGATCCGGCATCTATCACAAGGCGTCTGCAGCGCAGTTGACCGCCGTCCTGCAAGCGCCGACTTTCGGGAAATGCCATGTCGGGAAAGCTATTCCGAAGCCAACTCCGATAACTCGCGCCGTACCAACGCCCCCAAGCGTCGGGAATCCATTCCTCGTCCTGCTTGTCGTCGAATTTGGAGATCTCAACAAATGAAATTCGTCCAGGCCGTCCTTTGTTTCTCGCTTGGCCTTGGCGCGTTGACGCAGAGTGCCTATGCAACGGTGCTGCTCGGGGGTCGATCCACAATCGAGGTCTGTATCGGATATGAACCTGAATCTACATTGCTTCAAAGGGACGCGGAGGCATCGCTGTTGAATGCCTTGTCGCTGGCGAAGAAAGCGGCTGAGAGGAAAGTGACCAGCAGGGGTCTCTCCATTTCGGTTGGAACCGCCCTGGTACCCATTGGACCACTTGAGGTTCTCAAGGAGGCTGAAAAGTATCGCCCCACCTCGAACTTAACGCGCACTGCATTGGACCGTCTGAAGAATCTTCAGTCCTTTCTTTCGCCCAGCCTTGCAGAGCTTGCGCCAGACCATTTGCGCTTCGAAATATCGCCATGGAGTCATTTGCAGCAGTGTGATGCCTGGCTAGTGGCAATTTTCAAGGGGAACAACGAAATGCGCGCCATCTGCCGGCCATATACCGCAGACTGCAATTTGACCTGCAATCCGGACGGTTGTGCCACCCAATAGCGCCCCGACCGACTCTTCGCTCAAAAGCCTTTTCGTACTACAAGAGCGTACCGGGGCCTCTGCTATGGCCCTTCGCCTAGAATAGCGGCCTTTCTCGTTCGAAGCTACGCATGACCGCCCGCCTGCGCGAAATCCCCTACAACTACACTTCGTTTTCCGACCGCGAAATCGTCATTCGCCTGCTCGGAGCCGAGGCCTGGGCGACGCTGACCGAGCTGCGCGGGGAGCGTGTCACCGGCCGCTCGGCGCGCATGCTCTACGAAGTGCTGGGCGACATCTGGGTGGTGCGACGCAATCCCTACCTCGAAGACGACCTGCTGGGCAACCGCGAGCGGCGCGAGGCGCTGGTCGAGGCGCTACGCCACCGCCTGCGCGAAATCGACAAGCGGCGCGAAGGCAACCAGCGTGTCGCCCGCCTGCTGACGGCGGCTCAGGACGCCGTGCGCGACTTCGAGCGCTGGTTCGACGACACCCGCCAGTTGCGCGCCAGTGCACTCAAGACCCTGGCCCGGCACACCCGCAAGGACAACGTCTGCTTCGACGGCCTGTCCCGCGTCGCGCACGTGACGGATGCCACCGACTGGCGCGTCGAATATCCCTTCGTCGTGCTGACGCCCGATACCGAGGCCGAAGTGGCACCGCTGGTGCGCGACTGCATCGCGCTGGGCCTGACCATCATCCCGCGTGGCGGCGGCACCGGCTACACCGGCGGCGCCGTGCCGCTGGACGCGCGCTCCGCGGTGATCAACACCGAAAAGCTGATCGACATGGGGCCGGTGACCGAGGCCATGCTACCGGGCGTCACGCGCCCCTACGCGACGATCCACACCGGCGCCGGCGTAGTCACCCGCCGCGTCATGGAGCGCGCCGAGGAAGCCGGCCGCGTCTTCGCCTGCGACCCGACCTCGGCCGATGCTTCCTGCATCGGCGGCAACATCGCCATGAATGCCGGCGGCAAGAAGGCCGTGCTGTGGGGCACGGCGCTGGACAACCTGGCCTCGTGG
>JACRIX010000055.1 GCA_016215645.1 Rhodocyclales bacterium | reverse complement strand
GGGGCGCTTGGGCGGATTACCGCAAATTGGGGGGTGGGGCCGTGGCGCCAGCGCCGACTTTGCGTTCAGCCGCCGAAGCGCCGCAGTCCGTCGAGGTCGAGCACGGTCACGCCGCCATACTTGGCGACGAGAAATCCCGACTGCTCCAGCGTCTGCATGGTCCGGTTGACGCGCTGGCGCGAGACGCCGGCGAGCAGGCCGATTTCTCCCTGTGAGATGGCGATGCGCGATTCGATGCCGGGCTGCAGCACGGGGTGGAACAGCGCGGCGATGGCCCGGGCCACGCGCGCATCGACGTCGGCCAGGCGTTCCGATTCGAGCAGGCCGATGAAGAGGCCGAGGCGTTCGTTGATCTGGTTGATGATGAAGCGGTTGAACGGGATGCTTTGGTCCAGCAGCCAGTGGAAAGTTTCGCGCTTCATGCAGGCGACGTGCGTGTCGCGCAGGGCGATGACGTCGTAGCGGCGCGGCTCCTGCTTGAGCATCGAGCCTTCGCCGAACCAGCCGCCGGCGGCGATGCCGGTGTAGCTGGCGGTCTTGCCGCTGGCCCAGTCGCTGGACATCTTGGCCAGGCCGTCGATCACGCCAAACCAATGGTCGACGGGTTCGCCCTTGCGGCAGACGAAACCGTCGGCGGCGACGAAGCGTTCGCAGGTGCCATCACAGGCGCGAGCGAAATCCGCGGAAGACAAATGCGCCGCCCAGCTTGTGCGGCGCAACATGCTTTCGATTGATTTCGTTGAATTTTGACAATTGTCAGGCACGCGACAATTATAGGTGGCGGAATGCCTTAGACTCGAATTTTGCTGCGGTCCAAACGCCCACCAGAAGCGGGGCCGCGAGTCAAATGCCGGAGGAGAACAACGCATGGTTGCATCCCAATCGGGCCCCGTTTCGGGCTCCCTCGATACGTTTCCGCGTCTGCTGCTGAATCACGCCGCGACGCGCGGCGATCGCCCCGCAACACGCGAAAAATATCTCGGCATCTGGCAGACTTGGACTTGGAGCCAGGTGGCCGAAGAAGTGCGCGCCATCGCCTGCGGGCTGGCGGAGCTCGGTTTCAGACGTGGCGACAATCTGGCACTGATCGGCGACAACCGCCCGCGCCTGTACTGGTCGATGTGCGCGGCACAGATGCTGGGCGGCGTGCCGGTGCCGATGTACCAGGATGCCGTCGCGGCGGAGATGGCTTTCGTCCTCACCGACGGCGAGATCCGCTTCGCCATCGTCGAGGACCAGGAGCAGGTCGACAAGCTGCTCGAAATCAAGGACCAATGTCCCGCCCTGGCCCACATCCTCTACGACGATGCGCGCGGCATGCGCCATTACACCCAGACCTGGCTGCAGGGTCTGGACGAAGTCATCGCCATGGGGAAGGTGCACGACAAGAACCACCCGGACTTCATTCCCTCCGAAGTGGCCAAGGGTCGCAGCGAAGACGTCGCGGTGATGCTCTACACGTCCGGCACCACGGGCAAGCCCAAGGGCGTCTGCCAGACCCACGAGACGTTCATTGCCGCGGCGCAAAGCGGCGTCGGCTTCGACCACCTGACCGACCAGGAGGACATCCTTTCCTACTTGCCGATGGCCTGGGTCGGCGACCACCTGTTTTCCTATGCGCAGGCGATGGTGGCCGGGTTCACCATCAATTGCCCCGAGTCGGGCGACACGGTAATGACCGACTTGCGCGAAATCGGCCCGACCTATTACTTCGCCCCGCCGCGCGTGTTCGAGAACCTGCTGACCACGGTGATGATCCGCATGGAGGATGCCGGTGCGCTGAAGCGTGGCATGTTCCATTACTTCATGGCGGTGGCCAAGCGTTGTGGCTCGGATATTCTCGACGGCAAGTCCACGGTGTCGACTTCCGATCGCCTGCTGTATGCGCTGGGCGATCTGTTGATTTACGGTCCCTTGCGCAACGTGCTGGGCATGAGCCGCATCCGCGTCGCCTATACGGCCGGCGCCGCCATCGGCCCCGACCTGTTCCGCTTCTATCGTTCGATCGGCGTCAACCTCAAGCAGCTCTATGGCGCCACCGAAACCTGTGCCGCGGTGTGCCTGCAACCGGATCGCGAAATCAAGTTCGACAGCGTCGGCAAGCCGGCGCCGGGGGTCGAAGTCAGGATTTCCGACAACGGCGAGGTGCTGGTGCGCGGCAAGCTGCTGCTCAAGGAATACTACAAACGCCCGGCCGCAACGGCCGAGGTGATCGACGCCGAGGGCTGGTTCCACACCGGCGATGCCGGCTTCTTCGACGAGGACGGCCACCTCAAGATCATCGACCGTGCCAAGGATGTCGGCAAGCTGTCCAACGCGGCGATATTCGCGCCGAACTACATCGAGAACAAGCTCAAGTTCTTTCCGCACATCAAGGAAGCGGTCTGCTTCGGTCACGACCGCGACATGGTCTGCGCCTTCGTCAACATCGACATGGGCGCGGTGGGCAACTGGGCCGAACGGCGCGGCCTGCCATATTCCGGCTACACCGACCTGGCGGCCAAGCCGGAGGTCCTGGAACTGATCCGGGAGTGCGTCGAGCAGGTGAATGTCGACTTGTCGCACGATGCGATGGTGGCCGAGACGCAGATCCACCGCTTCATGGTGCTGCACAAGGAACTCGATCCGGATGACGACGAATTGACGCGCACGCGCAAGGTGCGGCGCGGCTTCGTCGCGGAAAAATATGCCGTCCTGATCGATGCCTTGTACACCGGCAAGACCTCGCAGTTCATCGAAACCCAGGTCAAGTTCGAGGACGGCCGCACCGGCAAGGTGTCGGCCGACCTCAGGATATGCGAAGTGAAGACCTTCCCCGTATTGAAGAAAGCAGCCTGATGAGCGGAAGAAAATTCGGCGAGGTGATCCTCGACCTCAAGAACATCAGCCTCAGCTTCGGCGGCGTCAAGGCCCTGCAGGACATTTCCTTCAACGTGCTGGAACACGAGGTGCGCGCCATCATCGGGCCCAACGGTGCCGGCAAGAGCTCGATGCTGAACGTGATCAACGGCGTGTACCGGCCGCAGCAGGGCGACATCATCCTGCGCGGCGAGCACCATGCCAACATGGATTCCTATGGTGCGGCAAAGGCCGGCCTGGCACGCACCTTCCAGAACATCGCCCTGTGCAAGGGCATGTCGGTGCTGGACAACATCATGACCGGACGCAACCTGAAGATGAAGGCCAACATGCTGCAGCAGGCCATCTGGTTCGGTGCGGCGCAGCGCGAGGAACTGGAGCATCGCGCCAAGGTCGAGGAGATCATCGACTTCCTCGAAATCCAGCATATTCGCAAGACACCTGTCGGGCGCCTGCCCTACGGCCTGCAAAAGCGTGTCGACCTGGCGCGCGCCCTGGCCATGGAACCGCAAATCCTGCTGCTCGACGAGCCGATGGCCGGCATGAACGTCGAGGAAAAGCAGGACATGTGTCGCTTCATCCTCGACGTGAACGACCAGTTCGGCACCACCGTGGTGCTGATCGAGCACGACATGGGCGTGGTGATGGACATTTCCGACCGTGTCGTGGTGCTCGATTACGGCAAGAAGATCGGCGACGGCACGCCGGACGAGGTGCGTGCCAATCCCGACGTCATCAGCGCCTATCTCGGCGCCAGCCACTGAGGAACCCGAACCATGGCTTTTTTTCTTGAAACCCTGCTCGGCGGCCTGATGAGCGGCATGCTGTACTCGCTGGTGGCGCTGGGCTTCGTGCTGATCTTCAAGGCCTCCGGCGTGTTCAATTTTGCGCAGGGCGCGATGGTGCTGTTCGCCGCGCTGGCGATGGCGCGATTCTCCGAATGGATTCCCGGCTGGATGGGCATGGAAAACCTGTTCGTCGCCAACCTGCTGGCGTTCACCGTCGCCGTGGCGATCATGTTCGTCGTGGCCTGGCTGATCGAGCGCCTGGCCTTGCGCTACCTGGTCAACCAGGAAGGCGCGACGCTGCTGATGGCCACACTGGGGATCGCCTACGTGCTGGACGGCATCGGCCAGACCATCTTCGGCAGCGACATCTACAAGATCGATGTCGGCATGCCGAAGGAACCGGTGATG
This sequence comes from Rhodocyclales bacterium, assembly GCA_016215645.1. Classification (GTDB taxonomy): domain Bacteria; phylum Pseudomonadota; class Gammaproteobacteria; order Burkholderiales; family Rhodocyclaceae; genus Sulfuritalea. The sequence goes on along the minus strand of JACRIX010000055.1, from coordinate 16,018 downwards.
ATGCTGGAGAGCGTGTTCGACGGCGGCATCCTGATCAACAAGGAAGATTTCATCGCTGCGCTGATTGCGGCCCTGCTGGTGATCTCGCTGTCGATTTTCTTCCAGAAGACGGCCACCGGCCGTGCCCTGCGCGCGGTGGCGGATGACCACCAGGCGGCTCAGTCGATCGGCATTCCGCTGGATCGGATCTGGGTCATCGTCTGGTGCGTCGCCGGCATCACGGCGCTGGTGGCCGGCATCATCTGGGGCTCCAAACTCGGCGTCCAGTTCTCGCTGTCGACCATCGCCCTGCGCGCCTTGCCGGTGGTGATTCTCGGTGGCTTGACGTCGGTGCCGGGCGCCATCATCGGCGGCCTGATCATCGGTGTCGGCGAGAAGCTCTCCGAGGTCTATCTCGGGCCCTATGTCGGTGGTGGCATCGAGATCTGGTTTGCCTACATGCTGGCACTGGTCTTCCTCCTGTTCCGGCCGCAAGGCTTGTTCGGCGAGAAGATCATTGATCGTGTCTGACCCACGGGACGACGAATAAATGTTCTATAGAGAAAACGGTCAGTTCAAGACCTCGTACAAGGCGGACCAGCAGGCCTTCGCCATTCCGCAGGACCGCTGGGCGATCGTTGCGATCGTCGCCTTCGCCTTCATAGGGGTTCCGTTGCTGGTGGACGAGTACATGTTCCGCGCCATCCTGGTGCCCTTCCTGATCCTGTCGCTGGCGGCCCTCGGGGTGAACATCCTGGTCGGCTATTGCGGACAGATCACCCTCGGCGCGGGCGCATCGATGGCGGTGGGCGCCTACGCTGCCTACAATTTCATGGTTCGCATCGACGGCATGCCGGCGCTGGCGGCGATTTTGCTGGGTGGGCTGATGGCCGCCCTGGCAGGCATCGTGTTCGGCGCACCGAGCCTGCGCGTACGCGGGCTCTACCTCGCCGTGGCGACGCTGGCGGCCCAGTTTTTCTGGGACTGGGCTTTCCTGCGCATCAAGTGGTTCACCAACGACTCGTCATCCGGTTCGGTCTCCGTGCCCGACATCAACCTGCTCGGCTGGACCATCAATTCGCCGACCGACAAATACCTTTTTTGCCTGGGCGTACTGGTCGTCTTCAGCGTGATGGCGAAGAACCTGTTGCGCGGCAACATGGGTCGGCAATGGATGGCAATTCGCGACATGGACGTCGCGGCCACGGTGATCGGCATTCGTCCGATGTACGCCAAGCTGACCGCGTTTGCCGTCAGTTCGTTTTACCTTGGCGTCGCCGGGGCCTTGTGGGGTTTCGTGAATCTCGGCTCCTGGGAACCGGCGGCATTCTCCATCGACCGCTCCCTGCAATTGCTGTTCATGGTCATCATCGGCGGCATGGGGGCGATTTCCGGGAGCTTTTTTGGTGCGGCCTTCATTGTCATCCTGCCCATCTTCCTCAATCAGATGCTGCCCCTGATCGGCGGCTTGTTTGGGCTGGAAGTGTCGATCGCGCTGGTATCGCACGTCGAGTTCATCATTTTTGGCTCGCTGATCGTGTTTTTCCTGATTGTCGAGCCGCACGGAATCGCCCGATTGTGGTCCACTGGCAGGGAGAAGCTGCGCTTGTGGCCTTTCCCCCATTGAACGGCGCGACCGATCGTTGCCAACTTGGTTTTATTGCAGGCGTAACACCACATCACCCTAGGAGGAGAAAAAATGAAACTACGCAAACTTGCTGTCGCCGCTTCGCTTGCCGCCATCGGGCTATCCGCTGTACTCACCACCCCGGCTTATGCCGCCGAGGAGCAGTTCTTTCCGGTGCTGGCCTACCGTACCGGTGCCTATGCACCCAACGGCACGCCCTGGGCCAACGGCTTTGTTGATTACCTGAAGCTGACCAACGCCCGCGGTGGCGTCAATGGGGTCAAGATGATCTGGGAGGAATGCGAAACCGGCTATGCCACGGACCGCGGCGTCGAGTGCTATGAGCGCCTGAAGGGCAAACATGGCGGTGCCACGGCAGTGCAGCCGCTGTCGACCGGCATCACCTTCGCCCTGACGGAAAAGGCCCCGGTCGACAAGATCCCCGTCATCACCGCCGGCTACGGCCGCAGCGAGTCGCAGAACGGCGCCGTCTTCGGCTGGAACTTCCCGTTGGTCGGCACCTACTGGATGGGCGCCGATGTGCTGGTGCAGCACATCGGCAAGAAGGAGGGTGGCCTCGACAAGCTCAAGGGCAAGAAGATCGCTCTGGTCTATCACGACAGCCCTTACGGCAAAGAGCCGATCGCCCTGCTGCAGGAGCGTGCCAAGATGCATGGCTTCGAGGTCCAGCTGCTGCCGGTCGCCCACCCGGGCGTCGAGCAGAAGGCCACCTGGCTGCAAGTTCGCCAGAGCAAGCCTGACTACGTGTTCCTCTGGGGCTGGGGCGTGATGAACTCGACCTCGATCAAGGAGGCGCAAGCCACCGGTTACCCGCGCGATAAGATGTACGGGGTATGGTGGTCGGGCGCAGAGCCCGACGTCAAGGATGTCGGCGATGGCGCCAAGGGTTACAACGCCCTGGCCATGCAGCATGGTGCCGAGCCGAACTCCAAGGTGGTCAAGGAGATCCTCGAAAAGCTGCACGCCAAGGGTCAGGGTACCGGTCCGAAGGAAGAAGTCGGCCAGGTGCTTTACATGCGCGGACTGATCTCGTCGATGCTGCAGGTCGAAGCCGTCCGAGCCGCGCAGGGACGTTTTGGCAAGGGCAAGCGCATCACCGGCGAGCAGATGCGCTGGGGCCTGGAGAACCTCAACCTCGACCAGAAGGCGCTGGATGGAATGGGCCTGGCCGGCGTGATGCGCCCGGTGCAGACCTCCTGCCTCGACCACATGGGTTCGGCCTGGGCACGGGTTCACACCTGGGACGGCAAGAAGTGGAACTTCACTTCCGACTGGTACCAGGGTGACGAAAAGGTGCTGCGCCCGATGGTGATGCTGGCTTCGGCAAAGTACGCGGAAGAAAAGAAGATCAAGCCGCGCACGCCGGAAGACTGCAAGAAGTAATCCGAGCCGGACGGCAGGGGACGGGTTTGCCGTTCCCCGCCCTCTGTCTTTTGTTCTCTGAAAGAGCACATGACTACCGCCACCATCCTTCTCAATGTCAATAGCATCGAGGTGATTTACAACCACGTGATCCTCGTGCTCAAGGGCGTTTCGCTGTCCGTGCCCGAGGGCAGCATCGTCGCCTTGCTGGGCGGCAACGGCGCCGGCAAGACCACTACCCTGCGCGCCGTCAGCAACCTGCTGCATGGCGAGCGCGGCGAAGTGACCAAGGGCTCGATCGAGTGCCGCGGCGAACGCATCGAGGCGCTGACCCCGGCCGATCTGGTCAAGCGCGGCGTGGTCCAGGTCATGGAAGGCCGCCACTGTTTTGGCCACCTGACCATCGAAGAAAACCTGATGACCGGCAGCTACACCCGTAGCGACGGCAAGGCCGCCGTGGCGCAGACGCTGGAGAAGGTTTACAACTATTTCCCCCGCCTGAAAACACGGCGCACCAGCCAGGCGGCCTATACCTCGGGCGGCGAGCAGCAGATGTGCGCCATCGGCCGCGCGCTGATGGCCAACCCGACCATGGTGTTGCTCGACGAACCCTCGATGGGCCTGGCGCCGCAGATCGTCGACGAGGTGTTTGGCATCGTCAAGGACCTCAACCAGCGCGAGAAAGTCACCTTCCTGCTGGCCGAGCAGAACACCAACATGGCATTGCGCTACGCCGATTTTGGCTACATCCTGGAAAACGGCCGCGTGGTCATGGAGGGTGCGGCCAAGGACCTGGCCAACAACGAGGACGTCAAGGAGTTCTACCTCGGCATTTCCTCGGGCGAGCGCAAGAGTTTTCGCGAAGCGAAGCATTACCGCCGCCGCAAACGCTGGCTCGCTTAATCGGCCGCAGATCGCGCCGCATGGCGGCGTTGCTCCAGGGCTCGTTTAGCGCTGCTAAACGTCACCCTCTCGCGCCTTGCCCTGCGACACGCTTTGCGGCCTCATCAATCATCGGAGCAACGTGATATGTCGAAGTATTTTGACGCCCTGGAAACCCGTTCCGGGCAAGAACGAAAGTCGGCGCTGGCGACACGGCTGCCGCAGCAGATTGCGCACGCCAAGGCCAACACGGCGTATTTCCCTGAATCCCTGAAGCATATTGACGCGGCGTCGATCAACTCGGTCGAGGCGCTCGCCGCCCTGCCGGTGGTGCGCAAAAGCGACCTGATCGAATTGCAGAAGCAGCGCCGGCCATTCGGCGGCCTGGCGGCCGGCGGCTGGGGTCAGCTCGGGCGCGTGTTTTCCTCGCCGGGTCCGATCTACGAACCCGAGGGACGTAGCGCGGACTACTGGCGCACGGCGCGTGCCCTGTATGCCGCGGGCTTTCGTTCCGGTGACCTGGTGCACAACAGCTTTTCCTACCACATGACGCCGGGCGCCTGGATCCTCGAGGCCGGCGCGCAGGCGCTGGGCTGCACGGTGTTTCCGGCCGGCGTCGGGCAGACCGAGCAGCAGGTGGCGGCGATGGCCGACCTGCAGCCGAACGGCTACGTCGGCACGCCGTCGTTTTTGCGCATCCTGCTGGAGAAGGCCGACGAACTCGGCATCAGGCTGCCCTCGCTGACCAAGGCGCTGGTGTCGGGCGAGGCCTTCCTGCCACCGGTGCGCGATGCGCTGCTGGCGCGAGGCGTCATCGGCTATCAGGCCTATGCCACGGCCGAGCTCGGCGTCATCGCCTACGAGACCGAGGCACGCCAGGGCTTGGTGATCGACGAAGGAGTGATCGTCGAGATCGTGCGTCCCGGCACAGGTGATCCCGTTGCCGAGGGCGAGGTCGGCGAAGTGGTGGTGACCACCTTCGGCAGCGACTATCCGCTGATCCGTTTTGGCACCGGCGACCTCTCGGCCTTCCTGCCCGGCGTATCGCCCTGCGGCCGGACCAATCGGCGTATCAAGGGCTGGATGGGTCGCGCCGACCAGACCACCAAGATCAAGGGCATGTTCGTGCATCCCGAACAGGTCGCCGCCGTGGTCAAACGCCATCCTGAGATTGCAAAGGCGCGGCTGGTCGTGACCAATCCGGACAGCACCGACTTGATGACGCTGAATTGCGAAGTCGCGGCACCGGGCGTCGATCTGGGAAAGGCCATCGCCGATACCGTGCGCGATGTCACCAAGCTGCGCGCCGAGGTGGCGCTGGTCGCGGTCGGCAGTCTGCCCAATGACGGCAAGGTCATCTCGGACGACAGGAAGTATGACTGAGCCACGCGGCCCGCTCGCGGGCCTGCGCGTTCTCGACCTGACGCGCCTGCTGCCCGGGCCGGTGGCGACCATGCATTTGGCCGACCTCGGCGCCGAGGTGATCAAAATCGAGGACACCGGGGCCGGCGACTATGCGCGCGCCATGGGACCCGGCGAGAGCAAAACCGGCGGCTCCGGCGACAGCGTCTTCTTCCGCATGGTCAATCGCAACAAGAAAAGCCTGCGCCTCGACCTCAAGCAGGGCGCCGGCGTGGCCGCCTTCCTGCGCCTGGCCAAGGACGCCGACGTGATCTTCGAGAGCTTCCGCCCCGGCGTGGTGGACAAGCTGGGCATCGGCTACGCGGCGGTAAAGGCGGTCAACCCGCGCGTCGTCTATTGCGCCATCACGGGCTACGGCCAAACCGGACCCTGGGCCGAGCTCGCCGGGCACGACATCAACTACCTGGCGACCGCAGGCCTGCTCGACCAGATCGGCAGCCACGACGGCGAGAAGAGCGGCCCGCCGGCGATCCCCAACCTGCAGGTCGGCGACCTGCTCGGGGGAGCGCTTACTCCGCTGCTGGGTGTTCTGGCAGCGGTAATCGGCGCCAAGGCGACGGGGCAGGGCAGCCACGTCGATGTGGCCATGACCGATGCCGTGCTGGCGCACAACATCTTCCCGCTGGTGACGACCCAGGTCTTTGGCCAGCCGGCGCCGCGCGGCGCCGACCTGCTGACCGGCGGCGTGCCCTGCTATGGCGTGTATCGCACCGCTGACGATCGCTACCTGGCCGTCGGTGCGCTGGAGCCGAAGTTCTGGCAGGTGATGTGCGCGGCGATCGGTCGCTCCGACCTGGCGCCTTTCGGACTGGCCACCGGCAGCAAGGGCCGCGAGGTGAAGGCCGAACTCGCCGCGCTGCTGGCGTCGCAAACGATGGCGCACTGGGAACCGATCTTCGCTGCGGCGGACTGCTGCGTGACGCCGATACTGCGCGTTGACGAGGTGCTGCAACACCCGCAGGTGCAGGCCCGCGGAATGGTCGTCGAACTGGGCGGCGTCAAGCAGTACGCTCCACCGTTCAAGCTTTCGGCCTGGCCCTGGACGGCGGCTGAATCGGCGCCCGCCGCCGGCGCCGACAGCGAGGCCGTGCTTGCCGCCGCCGGTTTTTCCGCCGCCGAGATCACTGCGCTGCGCGAGGCCAAGGTAATCTAGGGCGATGCCCGCCGAGCTTGGACTTGCCCTCGCCTTACTTCCCGACTTTTCCCTGATCCTGCTCGGCGCCAGCCTGCGGCGCCTCCTGCATCTGGGCGACCACTTCTGGAACGGGCTGGAAAAGCTGGTCTATTACGTCCTGTTCCCGGCGCTGCTGTTCAACGGCCTGCTCAAGGCGCAGATCGCCTGGTCGTCCGCGGCACCGATGCTGGCGGTAGCGGGCGCGGCGATGGGCGGCAGCATGCTGCTCGGCCTGGTGGCACGCATGCTGCCGATCACGCCGCTCTCCTTTGCTTCGCAATACCAGTGCGCCTTCCGCTTCAATTCCTACATCGGGCTGGCGGTCGCCGGCACGCTGCACGGTCTTCCGGGAATCGCCGCCATGGGTATCGTCGTTGGCCTCATGGTGCCGCCCGCCAACGTAGTGGCGGTATGGATGCTGGCGCGCCATGGCGAGGTCGGCGTGCTGCGCGAGCTGGTGCGCAATCCCTTGATCCTTGCCACGCTGGCGGGCATCGCCGCCAACCTTGTCGGCCTCGAGCCACCGGCCACGATGCTCAAGTTCCTCGGTCGCCTGGGCGACGCCGCAATCGTGCTGGGCCTGCTGGCCGTCGGTGCCGGCTTGCGGATAGTCGGCGCTGGCGGTACGGCGACACACGCTGCGGCGGCCTATTTTCTGCTGGTCAAGCTGCTGGCGATGCCGGCCATCGCCCTGCTGCTGATACGCGCGTTCGGATTGAGCGGTGTTCACGCCGACGTCGCGCTGATTTTCGCCGCCCTGCCGGCCGCGAGTTCGGCCTACATTCTGGCCCAGCGCATGGGTGGCGACGGCGCGCGGGTTGCCTGGCTGATATCGGCAGGGACGCTGGCGAGCATGATCAGCATCCCGCTCTGGCTCGGGCTGCGCTGAGGCCGGCGCGCAAACTACTGCTTCTTCTTGTCCTTGGCCTTGGCCGATTCCGGATTGGCAGCTTCCTCGGCTTCCGCAGTGTCCGCCGAGGCTTTGCCGGCATTCTGCATGAGGTTCCACGGCCACAGTGCCGGATTGGCGAAGGGATTGGCCTGCGCTTCCGGGCTGCTCGCCGACTGGCTGATGGCCTGGAACGCGGACAGCGTGGCACGCTGCACCTCCAGGCCCTGTATGGTCATCTGCAACATGCCGAGGTTGGTCTTCAGCCAGCCTTCGACGGCCTTCAGATCCGTGATGCGCTTGTCAAGTTCGTTGGTGTCCATCGTCGGCGTCACCAGACCAGGCAGGGGCATGCCGGTATTGCCCCAGAGGGATTTGATGAACTCCATCGGATCGGTCGGTGTCGTGCTCATGGCGAATGCTCCTTGGGGAAGGATTTGATCTTACCGCAGCAGTGAGCCGCAGGCTAAAATGAGTTTCGTCATATGCCGATCCGGCTTGCGGAGACAATCATGCTGAAAGTTCTGGTGGTCGAGGATCATGCCCTGGTTCGCGAGGGCCTGCTGGCAACACTGTGCGGCCTCGGGGCCGAAACGCAAACCATCGGCGTGCCGGACGCCAACGAGGCCATCGGCGTTCTCGAAAAGGAGGACGTCGACATGATGATCCTCGACCTGATGCTGCCCGGCACCAAGGGCCAGACCTTCCTGCCCCTGGTGCGCCGTCGCTTTCCCACGGTGCCGGTGGTGGTGCTGTCAGCGCTTGACGATGCCGACACCGTCTCCAGGGTGATGAGAGCCGGCGCGTCGGGTTTCGTCTCCAAGGCCGGTTCCAGCACCGAGTTGCTCGAGGCCTTGCGTGCCGTTCTGTCCGGTGAAATCTACCTGCCGCAAAAGTTGCAGGAACTCGCCAGCCGCAGCGAATCGAGCCAGGCCGAGGGCAAGCCGCTCGCCCAGCGCTTCGGCCTTACCGCTGCCCAGGCCCGCGTCCTCGACCTGCTGGCGGAGGGGCGCAGCAACCGCCAGATCGGCGAACTGCTGGGCCTCACCGAAGGCACGGTCAAGATCCATGTCTCCGCCATCATGAAGGCCATGGGTGTCAGCAACCGCGCCGAAGCGGCACTGATGGCCAGCCGCAAGCGGCGGGCGAACTAGGCACAACCACCGAGCATTGATATGCCGACGCTAGGGGCTCGCCCCGGCGGACGGCAAGCCCCGGCGGCCCTGGGTCGCCGGCCTGCGGCTGCCCTTGCTGCGGGGCCGCGCCAGGCCGCTGGCGAAACTAGCCGCTGCCGACAAACCCGGCAGCGTCGTCGGACAACGCCAGCGGAAAACTCCTGGCACGGCGCCTCGCGGCGGCGGCTTGCAAGAGCCACCGTGGCCCGCCGCCCGCCTATGCTGGACGACTACTTGACGTTGGCGTATTCTGGACGGGGTTTGCGGTGCAGCCAAATCCAAAAGTCTCCGATCCCGTTGGTTCGGGGGCGAATGAGGAGCAGACAACCATCTTTTGAAAGTCGGCGCTGGCGCTACGGCGAGTTGTTCTGCCCGGACGAAAGGGAGCAACGGGAATAGCCATGGAGACGAACACCGGATCGAACGCAACGGCAGGGGCAGAGGAATCGCCAGGCGGGAAGACTTGGAACTGGAAGAAACGGGTTATTCGCTGGACGCTCTTCCTTGTGCCTACGCTGGCGACATTTCTTGGAACCTATCTATATCTCGACTGGCAAGCCAAGCCGCATACCCCGCCTGACGGATACGTATTTCCTCGGGAACCGGTGCTGGTGGGAACATACAAATATGAAGCGCCGGGGGGAAGAATCTTCCTTAGCTGGGTCGGAAACACGTCGATCGTCTGCAACTGGTTTTCCTACTACTCCGGAGCGCGCATGTTTGGTGGGGGATACACGGATTGCGGTCGGAAGGAAACCTTGCAAGGCAAGCAAGTTGAGGTTCATCGTGTGCGGTTGCCTTTTAAAAATCAGAATGCGGATCCGGTAGTGGTCAAGATTGTGTCGGAAGGAGTGACGCATTTCGACATCTCCGATGCGGAAGTGCGGGAACGATGGATTCGCGATACCGAGAGGTCCGCAAACACCACGGCCCAAATGTTGACGCTTTTTGCCGGCGGGTTCTTTTGGTGGTTGTCGGGGTTTCTGTTGATGAAAATTGAATCGAGGAGCATGAATTGAGCTTGCCCATTGGCACTGTATTTAGGTGCCAGAGAAGGTGCCATCCAAATTGATTGCGCACAGCCATCCTTGCGGGTTCCCGCGAAAGTCGGCTCTGGGAGCACGGCAAATTAAGCGCCTCTTGCCAGAATTCGATTTTGACGGCGCGGCTTACCTCTTGGCGTTCTCCGGTGTTCCCGTGGGTGAGCGGCGCCGTCGGCGCCACGATCGCTGCGACGTCAATTCCGCGATGGCAGGGGCAATACGCGCAAGCGGGTGCGGTTCGGATCAATGGTGAGCAAAGCCCCGGCCTCCAGTTCAGTTGCCATCTGCAACAGCGCGGTGACAACCTGGCTACCGATTGCATCCGGACTGACATCGTCGGCGCGGATTTGCACGACGCTGGGTTTCTCACCGTTGGTGGCGGCGAGGATCGCGCTGAAGTCCAGGTCGTGCGTCAGCACCACACAGTCGTTCGTTCGGGCATAGGCCATGATCTCCGAGTCGGGCGCGTTGCTTGGACCCAAGCTTGACCAATGAGCGGCCGCTATGCCCGCGTCAGCCAAAATTCTGGCCCAGCGCGGCGACAGGTTCATATCAACCAGAAGCTTCATGCCGCCGGCAGCATGACCTCGCGTTCTTCGGCTCGCCATGCGGCATAGCGCAGTGCCTGCAAGATGTCCTCGCGCTCAAGGTAAGGATAGTCGGCGAGAACCTCTTCCACGCTGTGCCCCGCGCCGATCTGCCCGACAAGCATTCCGACCGTGACGCGCAGGCCACGGATGCAGGCTTTGCCACCCATGACCTCGGGTTGCTGAGTGATGCGGTCTAGATTTCGCATGCCTTTCTCCTCGTCGACAATCCGGATCACAGTAACGCTTTGATCGTATTGGTTCAAGCATTTCGTGCTTCAGGCGATGCCGAGCCTCGAGCGCAGCACCTCCCGCTGCGGTGTCGCGGCGTCGATGCTTTGCCGCCTGACGTGGCCGAAGCCGCGGATCGCATCGGGCAGTTTCGCCAGTGCCAGCGCATCGTCGAACGTTGCCGCTGACAAATTCGGCAGCAGGGCGGTGATGTCGGCTTCGTAGTCAGCCAGCAGCCCACGGTCAAGACGGCGCTCCTCGCTGCGGCCGAACACATCCCAGGCGGTGCCGCGCCAGCGTCGGCCCTTGGCCAGCCACTTGAGTGCGGTGAACATCCAGGGACCGAAGGAAAGCTTGGCGATCTTTCCGGTCTTTGGGTCGGGCCGCGCCAGCAAAGGGGGCGCGAGGTGGATGCGCAGGCTGAAGTCACCGTCGAAGACTTCGTCGAGCCGGCGGCGGAAATCACTCTCCGAATAGAGCCGCGCGACCTCGTACTCGTCCTTGATGGCCATCAGCTTGTAGAGGTTGCCCGCCACGGCTTCGGTCAGCGCCGTCGAGCCAAGCTTGCCTTCCGCGGCGCGCACCCGGTCGACCAGAACGCGATAGCGATTGGCGTAAGCGGCGTCCTGGTAGTCGGTGAGCATGCGCTCGCGCCCGACGATGAGTTCATCGAGCGAGGGCAACGGCGCGGCTTCCGACTTGGGTGCGGCGCGGGCGGCCACGGCCGCCGCATCCAGCGCGGCGCGGCGGCCCCAGAGAAAGGCGGCGCGGCTCATGGCCACGGCCGTGCCGTTGAGTTCGATGGCGCGGTCCATGGCTTCCCAGGACACGGGCACCAGGCCATTCTGCCAGGCGTAGCCGAGCAGAAAGAGGTTGCCGGCGATGGAGTCGCCGAGCAGGCGGAAGGCCAGGTCCGAGGCATCGATGAAGTGCGCCGCGCCTTCGCCGACAGCCGCGTTGACCACGGCCTGCATGCGCTCGAGCGGGAACTGCCAGTCGGGGTTGCGGGTGAAATCGGCCGTCGGGGTACGGGCGCAATTCACTACCACGCGGGTGCGCCCGGCCTGCATGCGGGTCAGCGCATCCGGCGAGGCGGAAACGATGATGTCGCCGCCGATCAGCGCGTCGGCATCGCCCGTCGCCACGCGCATGGCATGGATGGCTTCCGGGTCGTCGCAAATGCGCACGTGGGAAAACACCGCGCCACCCTTCTGCGCCAGGCCGGTCATGTCGAGCACGGTGACGCCCTTGCCGTCGATGTGCGCGGCCATGCCGATCAGCGCGCCCAGCGTGACCACGCCGGTGCCGCCGACGCCGGTGATGACGATGCCGTAAGGCAGTGCAGTCGAGGCAAGAGTCGGCGCCGGCAGTACGGCGAATCCGTCGCCGACAGGGTCGGCCGCGCCGCGGCCCTTGCGCACGCTGCCGCCGATCACGGAAACAAAGCTCGGGCAGAAGCCCTTCTCGCACGAGTAATCCTTGTTGCAGGCAGACTGGTCTATGGCGCGCTTGCGTCCCAGTTCGGTTTCCACCGGTACCACCGCCAGGCAGTTGGACTGCGTGCCGCAATCGCCACAGCCTTCGCACACGGCCTGGTTGATGAACAGGCGGCGCGGCGGATCAATCATCCTGCCGCGTTTGCGTCGGCGCCGCTTCTCGGCGGCACAGGTCTGGTCATAGATGATGGCCGAGACGCCGGGGCATTCGCGCATGTCGCGCTGGATGGCATCCATCTCGTCGCGATGGTGCATCGGCACGCCGTGCGGCAGGTCGGCGGGGCCGTAGGCGCGTTCATTCGGGTGCATGGTGCCGTCGGTGACGATGACGACGTGATGCACGCCTTCGGCATGCAGCTGCGCCGCGATCTGCGGCACGCTCAGGTTGCCGTCCACCGGCTGGCCGCCGGTCATCGCCACGGCGTCGTTGTAGAGGATCTTGAAGGTGACGCCCTTGCCCGTGGCGGCACCGCCATTGAAGGCAGCCACGGCGGCGCGTACCGACAGCACACCGGAATGGAAGTAGGTGCCGTCGCCGAGATTGACGAAGACGTGCTGCTGTTCGGTGAAGGGCGCCTGCCCCATCCAGGCCGCGCCTTCGCCGCCCATGTGCGAGTAGGTGGTGGTGCTGCGGTTCATCCACAGCGCCATGAAGTGGCAGCCGATGCCGGCCAGTGCCCGCGAACCTTCGGGCACCTTGGTCGACGTGTTGTGCGGGCAGCCCGGACAGAAGTAGGGCGTGCGCGCCACCGGGATCACGGGTGAGGCGGCGCTCTCCTTGGCTTCGAGCAGGGCGAGGCGGTCGCGGATGCGCGGCGAGGTGAAATGGCGGCCGATGCGCTCGGCGATGACGCGGGCGATCTGTGCCGGTGACAATTCACCCGTCGCCGGCAGCAGCCAGCGACCGTTTGGCAGGGCCCATTCGCCCTTTTCGTCAAACTTGCCGATGACACGCGGGCGGACGTCGTCGCGCCAGTTGTAGAGTTCCTCCTTCAACTGGTATTCGATGAGCTGGCGTTTTTCCTCGACCACCAGGATCTCCTCGAGGCCTTCGGCGAAACGCCGAACGCCATCCGATTCCAGCGGCCAGACCATGCCGATCTTGTAGAGGCGGATGCCGATCTCGGCGGCCAGCGCATCGTCGATGCCGAGGTCATCGAAGGCCTGGCGCACGTCGAGGTAGGACTTGCCGGTGGTGATGATGCCCAGCCGCGGATTGGGCGAATCGATCACCACCTGGTTGAGGCGGTTGGCGCGGCAGTAGGCGAGCGCCGCATACAGCTTGTGGTCGAGCAGGCGGGCTTCCTGCAGCAGTCGATCGTCGGGCCAGCGGATGTTGAGTCCGCCGGCAGGGAGTTCGTAGTCGCTGGGCAGCACGATGCGCACGCGATCGGGCGAAACGTCGACCGAGGCCGAGGACTCGACGGTATCCGCCACCGCCTTGAAGCCGACCCAGCAGCCGGAATAGCGGCTCATCGCCCAGCCATGCAGGCCGAGGTCGAGGTAGTCCTGCACGCCGGCCGGTACCAGCACCGGCATCATCGCCGCCTTGAAGGCGTGCTCCGACTGGTGGGCCACGGTCGAGGAACGCGCGGCATGGTCATCACCTGCCACGGCCAGTATGCCGCCGTGCTTTGCCGTGCCGGCGCTATTGGCATGCTTGAAGACATCGCCGCAGCGGTCGACGCCGGGGCCCTTGCCGTACCACATGCCGAATACGCCGTCATGCCTGGCGCCCGACGACAGGCCGACCTGCTGCGTGCCCCACAGTGCCGTGGCAGCGAGGTCCTCATTGACGCCGGGCTGGAACACGACCTGATTCTTCGCCAGGTGCGACCTGGCCTTCCACAAGGCCTGGTCCAGGCCGCCCAGCGGCGAGCCACGGTAACCCGAGACGTAACCGGCGGTGTCGATGCCCGCCATGGCATCGCGCTGATGCTGCAGGAAGAGAAGGCGTACCAGGGCCTGGGTGCCGGTGAGGAAGATCCGGCCGTGGCTGAGGGCGTATTTATCCTCGAGGGTGATGCTGCGTAGCGGAGCGTTCATTGTTGTGGAAGGATCTTGCCGGGATTGAGGATGTTCTCCGGATCGATGGCGTGCTTGATCGCGCGCATCAGGTCGATGGCCACGTCGCCGTGTTCGAGGGACATATAGGGCTGCTTGCCGATGCCGATGCCATGTTCTCCGGTGCAGGTGCCATCCATGCGGATCGCGCGCCTTGCCAGGCGCGCGGCAAAGTCCTTGGCCCGCGCCAGATCGTCGGGCTTTTCCGGATCGGTCAGCAGCATGATGTGAAAATTGCCGTCGCCGACATGGCCGACCAGTGGGCCCTGGAGGTCGGCGGCGGCGGCGTCGAGGTCAGTGAAGGTTTCGGCAACGCAATCGGCGAGTCGCGAGATCGGCACGCAGACGTCGGTGGTCAGGGCGCGACAGCCCGGTTTGAGCCCGAGGCCGGCGTAATAGGCATCGTGCCGCGCCTGCCACAGGCGGCTGCGGTCTTCCGGACGGGTCGCCCATTCAAAATCCCGGCCTTCCTGCTCGGTCACGATATCCTGGACGGTTTGGGCCTGCTCCTTGACGCCGGAAGGCGAACCATGGAACTCGAAGAACAGCGTCGGCGCCTCCCGCAGGCTGGTTCTGCTGTGGCGGTTGATGGCGGTGATCGCCAGCGCGTCCAGCAGTTCGATGCGTGCCACCGGGATTCCCAGCTGTATGGTCTGGATCACCGTCCGTACGGCTGCTGCCAGTGAGGGGAAGGCACAAACGGCACTGGAGATCGCTTCCGGCACCGGGTAGAGGCGTACCGTGAGTTCGGTGATGATGCCCAGCGTGCCTTCGGAACCGACCATCAGGCGCGTCAGGTCGTAGCCTGCGGCGGATTTGCGGGCACGGCCGCCGGTCTTGAGGATGCGGCCGTCCGGCAAAACGACGGTCATGCCAAGCACGTTCTCGCGCATGGTGCCGTAGCGCACGGCATTGGTGCCCGAGGCGCGGGTCGCGGCCATGCCGCCGAGGCTGGCATCGGCGCCTGGGTCGATGGGGAAAAAGAGCCCGGTGCCGTTCAATGCGGCGTTGAGCGCCTTGCGCGTGACGCCGCACTGTATGGTGGCGTCGAGGTCCTCGGTGCGCACGGCAACGACCGAGTTCATCGCCGACAGGTCGATGCAGACGCCGCCCTGAACCGCCAGCAGATGACCTTCGAGGGACGTCCCGGTACCGAAGGCAATGACAGGTGTGCGGAAGCGATGGCATAGCGCGACGGCTGCCGCGACTTCTTCCGTGGATTCGGCAAAAACCACGGCATCGGGAGGCATCGGAGGATAGGTCGATTCGTCCTTGCCGTGATGCAGGCGCACGGCAGCCGAAGTCGAAAATCGTGAGCCGAAGCGGGAGGCGAGCACTTCCGCCAGGTCCGGGTGCAAGGGAGGGCGGTCGCTTGGGGCATTCATGTATCTTCTCCAACGCTTGGATTGCCGGATTCTACGCTCCGCCAAACACCCGCCGCCGGCGCTTCACGCCTGTCGAATCAGTCGCTTGCTATTGCGCCGCCGCACAACCGCGACTCGATGAATAAATGTCCGCCGAAATCAATCGACTTACTCGTTGACGCGTTGACTTAATTTCGAGATAATCACGGGTTCAGCTGGAGGGGTTCCCGAGCGGTCAAAGGGATCAGACTGTAAATCTGACGGCTCTGCCTTCGAAGGTTCGAATCCTTCCCCCTCCACCAGATGAACTTTGGATCAAAGAGTTAGGCGGTTGGCGGAGGTTGGTCGGGCGGCGGTAGTTCAATGGTAGAACCTTAGCCTTCCAAGCTAATGACGCGGGTTCGATTCCCGCTCGCCGCTCCAGGTTTTTGTATTTGCAGTTGTAGTTGCAGTGTTTCAGCCCTTGTAGCTCAGTGGTAGAGCACTCCCTTGGTAAGGGAGAGGTCGCGTGTTCGATCCACGCCAAGGGCACCATTTTCTAGTGTTTACTCGTTGGAGTGCGAAATGGCAAAAGGCAAGTTTGAGCGGACGAAGCCCCACGTGAACGTGGGTACGATTGGTCACGTGGACCATGGGAAGACGACCTTGACGGCGGCGATCACGACGGTGCTGTCGGCGAAGTTTGGTGGTGAGGCGAAAGCC
>JACRIX010000053.1 GCA_016215645.1 Rhodocyclales bacterium | reverse complement strand
TGGCTATCGTCCGCAGTTCTACTTCCGCACCACCGACGTCACGGGCAGCATTGAACTGCCGGCCGGGACCGAGATGGTGATGCCGGGGGACAACGTGGCGATGACGGTGCGGCTGATTGCCCCGATCGCCATGGAAGAGGGTCTGCGTTTCGCCATCCGTGAAGGCGGTCGTACCGTCGGCGCCGGCGTCGTCGCCAAGGTCATCGAATAACTTCTATTGCAATGCGGCGAAAAGGGCGATAAAATCTCGCCCTTTCGCAATTTGCGATATCGCTCTTTAAGGATTTGCCATGCAAAGTCAAAAAATCCGCATTCGCCTCAAGGCGTTCGACTATCGCCTTATCGATCAGTCCGCCCTCGAGATTGTTGATACGGCCAAACGCACCGGCGCAGTCGTTCGTGGTCCCGTGCCGCTACCGACTCGGATTGAGCGCTTCGACGTTTTGCGTTCGCCACACGTCAACAAGACTTCGCGCGACCAGTTTGAAATTCGTACCCACCTGCGCCTGATGGACATCATCGATCCGACCGACAAGACGGTTGATGCGCTGATGAAGCTTGACCTTCCGGCAGGTGTGGATGTCGAAATCAAGTTGCAGTAATGAAAGTGGCGCCAAATTTTTGGGCGCCGAAGTCGGTTTTCGTAGTTTGTAGTCTTTAGCCTGGCCAATCGTAGCCGGGGTTTAGGAGAATAAAATGAGTCTGGGCCTTGTTGGACGCAAGGTCGGCATGACGCGCGTGTTTGCCGAGGATGGTTCATCCATCCCGGTAACCGTGGTCGATGTGTCGAACAATCGCGTCACGCAAATCAAGACACCTGAAACAGACGGCTACGCCGCTGTACAGGTGACCTTCGGCAAACGCCGCGCCAGCCGTGTGAACAAGGCTGCTGCGGGGCATCTCGCCAAGGCCGGTGTTGAAGCCGGAGAAGTTCTGAAGGAATTCCGCGTCGGTGTCGATCAACTCGCTGGCTTCAAGCCGGGCGATGTGATCGCGGCAAGCATTTTCAGCGTCGGCCAAAAAGTCGATGTCAGCGGGACGTCGATCGGTAAAGGCTATGCTGGTGCAATCGTGCGCCATAATTTCTCGTCGAACCGTGCTTCGCACGGCAACTCGGTATCGCACAACTCTGCCGGCTCGATTGGTATGGCGCAAGATCCCGGGCGCGTTTTCCCCGGCAAGCGCATGGCCGGTCACCTTGGCGACGTCGCGAGCACTACGCAGAATCTCGAAGTGGTTCGCATTGATGAGGCGCGCCAGTTGCTGATGATCCGTGGTGCCGTACCTGGCGCCAAGGGTGGGGACATCGTTGTCGCCCCGGCCGTCAAGGCCTCCTAAGAGCGGGGATGACATGGAACTCAAAGTAATCAACGATCAGGGACAGGCAGCGTCGACCGTGACTGCCTCGGACGCCCTGTTTGGCCGTGACTTCAATGAAGCGCTCGTCCATCAAGTGGTAGTTGCCTATCAGGCCAATGCGCGCTCCGGCAACCGCAAGCAGAAGGACCGAGAAGAAGTTCATCACAGCACCAAGAAGCCTTTCCGTCAAAAGGGAACGGGTCGTGCGCGTGCCGGGATGACGTCTTCGCCGCTTTGGCGCGGAGGCGGCCGTATTTTCCCGAACTCGCCGGAAGAGAACTTCACCCAGAAGGTCAATCGCAAAATGTATCGCGCCGGTGTGGCTGCGATTCTGTCGCAACTCGCCCGGGAAGACCGTCTGGCGGTGATCGAAAATTTTGCCATCGAGGCACCGAAGACCCGCCTGTTCGCGCAAAAGCTCAAGGCCATGGGGCTGGATTCGGTACTGCTGGTTACCGATAGCCTAGACGACAACCTTGCACTGGCTTCCCGCAATCTACCCAATGTTCTGGTGCTTGAGGCTCAACAAGCCGACCCGGTCTCGCTGGTTCGCTTTCCCAAGGTGATATTCACCAAGGGCGCCGTGGCCAAGATCGAGGAGATGCTGGCATGAAAAAGAACTTCAACCCCGAACGCTTGCTTCAGGTGCTAGTCGCACCCCAGATCTCGGAAAAGGCGACCTATGTCGCCGACAAAAACGAGCAGGTGGTGTTCATTGTTACGCCCGACGCTACAAAGCCGGAAGTAAAGGCGGCTGTTGAAATGCTGTTCAAGGTTCAGGTCGAGTCGGTACAGATCGCCAACCTTAAGGGCAAGGTCAAGCGCTCCGGCCGTAGCATTGGCCGGCGCAGCGATATCCGCAAGGCGTTTGTCTGCCTCAAGCCGGGTCAGGAAATCAATTTCGCGGAAGGGGGGGCTGCCTAAATGGCTCTGGTAAAAGTTAAACCGACCTCGCCCGGACGCCGCGGTGTCGTCAAGGTCGTCAATCCGAACCTGCACAAGGGTCGTCCGCACGATAGTCTGATCGAAAAGAAGTCGAAGACTGCCGGTCGCAACACCCATGGACACATCACAACCCGCCATATGGGCGGCGGCCACAAACAGCATTATCGTGTGGTGGACTTCCGTCGCGACAAGGACGGCATCCCCGGCAAAGTGGAAAACCTTCAGTACGACCCGAATCGTTCGGCCAACATTGCACTGGTTCTATACGCGGACGGTGAGCGTCGTTACATCATCGCCACCAAGGGCATGGTTGTCGGCCAGACCGTGATCAGCGGTTCCGACGCCCCGATCAAGCCGGGCAATGCCCTGCCGATCCGCAATATTCCGGTCGGTACCACGATTCACTGCGTCGAAATGATGCCCGGCAAAGGTGCGCAGATTGCCCGCTCCGCCGGAACGTCGGTGCAGTTGCTGGCTCGCGAAGGCGCCTACGCTCAGGTTCGTCTGCGTTCCGGCGAAATCCGCCGCATTCATGTCGAATGCCGTGCGACCATCGGCGAAGTCGGCAACGAAGAGCACAGCCTGCGCAAGATCGGCAAGGCCGGTGCCATGCGCTGGCGCGGTGTGCGTCCGACCGTACGCGGCACAGCGATGAACCCGGTTGATCATCCGCACGGTGGTGGTGAAGGCCGTACCGGCGAGGGGCGCGTGCCCGTCAGTCCGTGGGGTCAGCCGACCAAGGGGTATCGTACTCGTAACAACAAGCGTACGGACGTGATGATCGTCCAGCGCAGGCCGAAGGGTAAGAGGTAATCCATGGCACGTTCAATCAAAAAGGGCCCGTTCATCGACGCCCACCTGCTCAAGCGCGTGGATGTGGCACGTGCCTCAAACGACAAGCGTCCAATCAAGACTTGGTCGCGCCGTTCGACGATATTGCCTGACTTCGTCGGCCTCACCATCGCCGTGCATAACGGCAAGCAACATATCCCGGTCTACGTATCGGAAAACATGGTGGGTCACAAGCTTGGCGAGTTCGCGCTGACGCGGACCTTCAAGGGACACACCGGCGGCAAGAAAGCCGCGGCGAAGAAGTAAGGAGCGATGATGGAAACCAATGCAAACCTGCGCGGCGTGCGCCTGTCGGCTCAAAAGGGCCGTCTGGTGGCTGACCTCGTTCGTGGCAAGCCGGTCGATCAGGCGCTTAGCATCCTGACCTACTCGCCCAAGAAGGGGGCCGGCATCATTAAGAAGGTGCTTGAGTCGGCCATCGCCAATGCGGAACACAACGACGGCGCGGATATTGACGCCCTCAAGGTCACCCGCATCTATGTCGAGAAGGGAACCGTTCTGAAGCGGTTCACCGCACGAGCCAAGGGACGCGGCAATCGCATCCTCAAGCCTACCTGCCATATCTACGTGACCGTCGGAGCATAAGGGGAACACATGGGACAAAAGATTCATCCGACCGGTTTCCGTCTTTCGGTCACGCGCAACTGGACTTCCCGCTGGTACGCCAACAGCAAGGCGTTTCCGCAAATGCTCAAGGAAGACATTGAGGTTCGCGACTATCTGAAGAAGAAGCTCGCGCATGCTTCCGTTGGCCGCGTCGTCATCGAGCGCCCAGCGAAAAATGCTCGTGTCACCGTTTACAGCGCACGCCCCGGCGTCGTCATCGGCAAGAAGGGCGAGGACATCGAACATCTGAAGGCGGAACTCCAGCGCAAGATGGGCGTGCCGGTGCATGTCAATATCGAGGAAATCCGCAAGCCCGAGATCGACGCACAGCTGATTGCTGATTCTATTGCGCAGCAGCTCGAGAAACGCATCATGTTCCGCCGTGCGATGAAACGTGCGATGCAGAATGCGATGCGCCTTGGTGCCCAGGGCATCAAGATCATGAGTTCAGGACGTCTGAACGGTGCTGAAATCGCACGCCGCGAGTGGTATCGCGAAGGCCGTGTGCCGCTGCATACCCTCCGTGCCGACATCGATTATGGCACCTCAGAGGCGAAGACAACCTACGGGATCATCGGCATCAAGGTTTGGGTATTCCGCGGCGAGATGCTGTCCCGCACGGACGCGTTGCAAGCAGCGCCGGAAGCCGCGACTGACGATCAGCGTAAGCCGCGTCGTGGCCCCGTCAGGTCCAGACCTGAAGGTGAAGGCGACGCCACGCCGGCCCGCCGTAGCCCGGCAAAGAAGGCCGAGGATGCCAAGCCTGAAGGTGCTGTTGTGGCGCCCAAGGCGCCCGTCAAGCGCGTACGCAAAGCGCCGGCCAAGATTGATGCCGCTGGCGGCGCGGCGAAAGAGGTCAAGGAGTAAGCCATGCTGCAACCTGCTCGCAGAAAGTACAGGAAAGAACAAAAGGGTCGCAATACCGGCCTCGCTACTCGTGGCGCCAAGGTCAGCTTCGGCGAATATGGCCTCAAGGCCATCGGCCGTGGCCGCCTTACCGCTCGCCAGATCGAGGCCGCGCGTCGCGCCATGACCCGTCATATCAAGCGCGGCGGCCGCATCTGGATTCGCATTTTCCCCGACAAGCCGATTTCCAAGAAGCCGCTGGAGGTTCGCATGGGTAACGGCAAGGGCTCTCCGGAATACTGGGTTGCCGAAATACAGCCGGGCAAGGTGTTGTACGAAATGGATGGCGTCGACGAGACGCTGGCGCGCGAGGCTTTCCGCCTGGCCGCAGCCAAACTCCCGCTCGAAACCACCTTCGTCATTCGTCACTTGGGGTAAGACATGAAGGCAAACGAGTTGAGAACAAAGAATGCAGACGATCTGCAAAAGGAATTGCTGGACTTGCGCAAGGCTCAGTTCGGTCTCCGCATGCAAGTTGCAACGCAGCAATTGACCAATACGAGTCAGCTTGGGAAGGTGCGCAAGGACATCGCACGCATCAAGACCATACAGCGTGAGAAGGCGGTGGCGAAATGACTGAGGCAAGCACCCAGACCGTGCGACGGACCCTGCAAGGGCGTGTTGTATCGGACAAAATGCAGAAAACGGTAACCGTACTCGTTGAGCGCAAGGTGAAGCATCCCGTGATCGGCAAGATCATGACGCGATCCAAGAAATACCACGCACACGTCGAGGGTCTTGAAGCCGTGTCCGGCGACTTGGTACAAATAGAGGAATGTGCGCCGATTTCAAAAACCAAGGCCTGGCGAGTCGCCAAGGTGGTGGAAAAAGCCCGCGTCGTTTGATCGGATACATCGGTCGCAATAAGTAGTTGACAATACCGAGGCGTAGGATAGAATCCCGCCTCTTTGCTCCATCGGTAAGTTCGCTTTCCGATGATCCGGCCCCTAGCGGGCTCCAAGACTGATCGCAATGGTTTGCCGTTGCGAATTAAGTTGGAGATGAAAAAATGATTCAAATGCAGTCCCTGTTGGACGTCGCCGACAATACTGGCGCCCGTTCGGTCATGTGCATCAAGGTGCTCGGCGGCTCCAAGCGTCGTTACGCCGGGATCGGCGACGTCATAAAGGTCAGCATTAAGGATGCGGCACCGCGAGGCCGGGTCAAGAAGGGTGAGGTCTATAGCGCCGTGGTGGTTCGCACCGCCAAGGGCGTCCGCCGACCCGATGGCTCCCTGATCAAGTTTGATGGCAATGCCGCAGTGCTCCTGAATAACAAACTCGAGCCGATCGGAACCCGAATTTTCGGGCCGGTGACGCGCGAACTGCGTACCGAGCGATTCATGAAGATCGTCTCGCTCGCCCCCGAGGTTCTTTGAACCAGCAATCGAGGAATCGATCATGAACAAGATTCGCAAGGGTGATGACGTGGTTGTTACCACGGGCAAGGATAAGGGCAAGCGGGGTGTCGTGCTAACCGCGGTCAGTGCTGACAGTCTGATCGTGGAAGGTATTAACCGCGTCAAGAAGCACACCAAACCCAATCCCATGAAGGGTAATCAGGGCGGCATTGTCGAAAAGGAAATGCCGATCAATATTTCCAACGTGGCGCTGTTCAATCCGGCCACCCAGAAGGCGGATCGTGTCGGCTTCAAGTTGCTCGACGACGGCCGCAAGGTTCGGGTGTTCAAATCGAACGGCGAAGTCGTTGACGCGTAAGGACCAGTCATGGCGCGATTGCAGGAATACTACAAAAATACCGTTGTTCCCGAATTGCTAGGAAAATTCGGCTACAAATCCGTGATGGAGGTGCCCCGCATCACCAAGATTACCTTGAACATGGGTGTCGGTGAAGCGGTGGGCGACAAGAAGATTCTTGATCATGCCGTTGCCGACATGACCAAGATTGCTGGCCAGAAGCCCGTCGTCACCAAGGCGCGTAAGGCGATTGCCGGATTCAAGATCCGCGAGGGTTATCCGATAGGCTGCATGGTCACGTTGCGCGGAAACCAGATGTACGAATTTCTCGATCGTCTGGTGACCATTGCCATGCCGCGTATTCGTGACTTCCGTGGTATCTCGGGCAAGGGTTTCGATGGTCGCGGCAATTACAACGTCGGTGTCAAGGAGCAGATCATTTTCCCTGAGATCGAATACGACAAGATCGATGCGTTGCGTGGTATGAACATCAGCATTACCACCACCGCGAAGAACGACGGCGAAGCGAAGGCGCTTCTCGCCGCATTCAAGTTCCCCTTCAAGAGCTGAGGGAAATATGGCGAAACTAGCACTCATCAACCGCGAAGAAAAGCGCGCCAAGACAGTGGCGAAATATGCCGCCAAGCGCACCGAACTTTTCGCTGTAATCAACAATGTCAATCTGTCGGACGAGCAGCGCATGGATGCGCGCCTCAAGCTCCAGCAGCTTCCACGCAATGCGAGCCCCTCGCGCCAACGCAATCGTTGCGCGCTGACCGGTCGCCCGCGTGGCGTATTCAGCAAGTTCGGCCTGTGCCGCAACAAGCTGCGCGATATTGCGATGCGCGGTGAAGTGCCGGGCATGACCAAGGCCAGCTGGTAAGGAGACCGATATGAGCATGACTGATCCGGTTGCCGACATGTTGACCCGCATCCGCAACGCGCAGATGGCGGAAAAACTTTCCGTGTCGATGCCTTCCTCCAAGCTGAAGGTGGCGATTGCCAAAGTTCTCAAGGACGAAGGTTATATCGACGATTTTGCCATTCGCGAGAATGGTGCCAAGCCCGAACTTGATGTCGCACTGAAGTATTACGCAGGCCGTCCGGTGATCGAGCGCATCGAGCGTATTTCGAAACCAGGCCTTCGTGTATACAAAGGCAAGGACGACCTGCCGCGAGTCATGAACGGCCTGGGTGTTGCCATCGTCTCGACGCCCAAGGGTGTGATGACGGATCGCCGTGCGCGGGCTGGCAACATGGGCGGCGAAGTTCTCTGCATCGTCGCCTAAGGAGCCACCTCATGTCACGTATTGCAAAGTATCCGGTTGAGGTTCCGAAAGGCGTAGAAGTAATGCTTTCGGATTCCGAAGTGTCAGTGAAAGGTCCTCTGGGCACGTTGAGGCAGTCCATGCTTCCCTCGGTAAAGATCGAGAAGGATGGGGAGATGCTTCTATGTCGCGCTGTCGAAGGCGGGGTTGACGCCGGTGCCATGTCCGGCACCATGCGTGCGTTGCTGAACAACATGGTGATCGGCGTCACCAAGGGCTTCGAGAAGAAGCTGACGCTGGTTGGGGTGGGTTATCGCGCGCAGGCGCAGGGCGCAAAGCTGAACCTGACCTTGGGTTTTTCTCACCCCGTGGTCCATGATATGCCGAGCGGCATCAAGGTCGAGACGCCCACCCAGACCGAGATTCTGATCAAGGGGATCGACAAGCAAGTGGTCGGGCAGGTGGCCGCCGAAATTCGTGCGTACCGTTCGCCGGAGCCCTATAAGGGCAAGGGCGTCCGCTACTCCGATGAGGTTGTGGTCATCAAGGAAACCAAGAAGAAATAATCGAGGCGCTGAAACATGGAAAAGAAACAGGCTCGTCTACGCAGGGCGCGTAAAACCCGCGCCAAGATTGCGGAGCTCAAGGTTGTGCGCCTCTCGGTGCATCGTAGCAACCTGCACATCTCCGCCCAGATTTTCACTGGTTGCGGTACGCGCGTGCTCGCGTCGGCTTCCACGATGGAGCCCGCCATTCGCGGAGAGGTTGCGAACGGTGGCAACGTAAATGCCGCCAAAACGATTGGCAAGTTGATCGCCGAGCGGGCCAAGGCGGCCGGCATCGAGGAGGTTGCTTTCGATCGTTCCGGTTTTCACTATCACGGCCGCGTCAAGGCGCTGGCTGAAGCCGCCCGTGAGGGCGGTCTCAAGTTCTGAGCGAGGCCGACGACATGGCAAAACCGCAAGGCAGGAAACAGCAACAGGTTCAGGAAGAGCGTGATGACGGCATGCGCGAGAAGATGGTCTCCATCAATCGCGTTACCAAGGTTGTCAAGGGAGGCCGAATTCTTGGCTTCGCTGCGCTGACGGTGGTTGGTGATGGCGATGGTGGTGTCGGCATGGGCAAGGGGAAATCCCGCGAAGTTCCGGTCGCCGTGCAGAAGGCCATGGAAGAAGCCCGTCGCAAAATGACCAAGGTCAATCTGAAGGATGGCACATTGCATCACTCGGTAACCGGCAAACACGGGGCCACCACGGTTCTGATGTCCCCGGCGTCTCCCGGTACCGGTGTTATTGCCGGTGGCCCGATGCGTGCTGTGTTCGAAGTCATGGGCGTCACCGATGTGGTTGCCAAGACGATCGGCTCGACTAACCCGTACAACGTCGTGCGCGCGACCTTGCATGGCCTGCGCGCAATGAGCACGCCGGCCGAGATTGCCGCCAAGCGCGGCAAGGCAGTGGCGGAAATTCTGGAGTAAGAGATGGCGGACAAGAAAATCAAGGTCACGCTGGTCAAAAGCCTGATCGGCACCAAGCAGGATCATCGTGCCACAGCGCGTGGACTTGGCCTGAGGAAGCTCAACAGTTCGGCGATGCTTGAGGATACGCCCGCCGTGCGCGGCATGATTCGCAAGATTGCCTATCTCGTCAAGAGCGAAGGCTAAGGGGAAAGACATGGGTATGGAACTCAACAACCTCAAGCCAAGTGCCGGGTCGAAACACGCTCCCAAGCGTGTTGGCCGCGGAATTGGCAGCGGCCTTGGCAAGACGGCTGGCCGCGGTCACAAGGGCCAAAAGTCGCGCGCTGGCGGCTTCCATAAAGTCGGTTTCGAAGGTGGTCAGATGCCTTTGCAGCGCCGTTTGCCGAAGCGTGGTTTCGTTTCGCTGACGGCCAGCCGAAATGTCGAGGTGCGTCTATCCGAACTGGATAAGCTGCCTGTAGAAGAGGTCGATCTCTTGGTTTTGAAGCAGGCTGGTGTGATTGCCGGTGATGCACTGTCGGCCAAGGTCATCTTGTCGGGTAAGCTCAGCCGCAAGATCCTGCTGAAGGGTGTTGGCGCCACCAAGGGTGCGCGTGCTGCGATTGAGGCGGCCGGCGGATCTGTGGCGGACATCGCTGTAGCCTGATAGTGGACGGTCGACGCGGTGGCAAGTAATCAAGCAGCAGCAATAGGGAAGACCGGCAAGTTCGGCGACCTTTGGCGCCGCTTGTGGTTCCTGCTTGGCGCGCTCATTGTTTACCGAATCGGTGCGCATATTCCCGTCCCTGGCATTGATCCGGTCAAACTCGCCGAATTGTTTCAGGGACAGCAGGGCGGGATCCTCGGAGTCTTTAACCTGTTCTCCGGCGGTGCGCTTTCCCGCTTCACGCTATTTGCCCTGGGCATCATGCCCTATATCTCCTCGTCGATCATCATGCAGCTCATGGCCGTTGCTGTGCCATCGATTGAGCAACTGAAGAAGGAGGGGGAGGCTGGCCGCCGCAAAATCACCCAATACACCCGTTACGGCACGGTAGCGCTGGCGCTGTTTCAAGGTCTGGGTATTGCGATTGCGCTTGAATCCCAGGCTGGTCTGGTACTCGATCCTGGCCCCATGTTTCGTTTCGTCACGGTGTTGACGCTGCTTACTGGAACCATGTTCCTGATGTGGGTCGGCGAGCAGATTACCGAGCGCGGACTTGGCAACGGGATCTCGATCATTATTTTCGCCGGCATTGTCGCTGGTCTCCCCAGCGCCTTGGGTGGTTTGTTCGAATTGGTGCGGACCGGTGCGATGCACGCGATTTCCGCTTTGTTCATTTGCGCTCTGGTGGTTCTGGTCACCGGCTTTGTGGTCTTTGTTGAAAAGGGCCAGCGCAAGATCCTGGTGAATTACGCCAAGCGCCAGGTCGGCAACAAGATTTATGGCGGTCAGAGCTCGCATCTGCCGCTGAAGTTGAATATGTCCGGCGTAATCCCGCCGATCTTCGCGTCGTCGATCATTCTTTTCCCCGCCACTGCGGCTGGCTGGTTTGGCTCGGGCGACGGCATGACATGGTTGAAGGATATTGCGGCGACCCTGTCTCCGGGTCAGCCGATCTATGTCATTCTTTACGCCGTCGCGATCATCTTCTTTTGCTTTTTTTATACCGCCCTCGTGTTCAATTCCAAGGAGACGGCAGACAATCTGAAGAAGAGCGGCGCCTTCGTTCCCGGAATTCGGCCTGGTGACCAGACCAGTCGCTACATCGACAAGATTCTGACTCGGCTCACCTTGGTGGGCGCGATTTACATCACTCTGGTCTGCCTGATTCCGGAATTCCTGATCCTGAAGTGGAATGTGCCGTTCTACTTCGGTGGCACAAGCCTGCTGATCATCGTCGTGGTAACCATGGACTTCATGTCGCAGGTTCAGGCATACGTGATGTCGCACCAGTATGAAAGCTTGTTGAAGAAAGCCAACTTCAAGGGAGCCGGATTCCCGGGCCGTTGAAGGATGGGCAAGGAAGATGTCATTGAAATGCAGGGAGAGGTCATGGAGAATCTCCCGAACGCCACGTTCCGCATCAAGCTGGAAAACGGGCACGTGGTACTCGGCCATATCTCCGGGAAGATGCGGATGCATTACATCCGCATTCTCCCTGGCGACAAGGTCACCGTGCAGCTGACACCCTACGACCTTTCCAAGGCCCGTATCGTGTTCCGCGCCAAGTAGTCTGGCAATTTATCCGGAGAAATCCAATGAAAGTTCTGGCTTCGGTCAAACGTATCTGCCGCAACTGCAAAGTCATCCGCCGCAAGGGCGTGGTGCGGATCATCTGTACCGATCCGCGTCACAAGCAGCGCCAGGGTTGATCAGGCAGCCGCGATCAGATATACTTAGCAGTTTCCCAATTTTCAGCTAACCCGCCACACCGCACCGGCGGCGACGAACAGGTAAGCACATGGCTCGTATAGCAGGCGTCAACATCCCGAACCACCAGCACGCGGAGATCGCTCTGACGGCGATTTACGGCATCGGCCGTACCCGCGCCCGGAAGATCTGCGACGCCGTCGGCGTCAAGCGGTCGACCAAGATCAAGGAACTCACGGACAGCGAAATGGATCGCCTGCGTGAGGAGGTAGGCAAGTTCACCGTCGAGGGCGACCTGCGCCGCGAGACGACGATGAACATCAAGCGCCTCATGGATCTTGGCTGCTACCGCGGCGTGCGTCATCGTCGCGGCCTGCCGGTGCGTGGTCAGCGTACCCGCACCAACGCGCGCACCCGCAAGGGCCCGCGCAAAGCAATTTCGATGGGCAAGAAGTAAACCAGGAACCAGCACATGGCAAAGACCGCTACCAAAGTTCGCAAGAAGGTCAAGAAGAACGTCGCCGAAGGTATCGCGCACGTTCACGCTTCCTTCAACAACACCATCATCACCATCACCGATCGCCAGGGCAATGCCCTGTCGTGGGCAACTTCGGGTGGCGCTGGTTTCAAGGGTTCGCGCAAATCGACTCCCTTCGCCGCGCAGATTGCCGCAGAGGCCGCTGGCAAGGCGGCTCAGGAATGCGGTGTCAAGAACCTTGAAGTTCGCATCAAGGGTCCCGGCCCCGGACGTGAATCGGCCGTGCGCGCTCTCAATGCGCTGGGCATGAAGATCACCAGCATTACCGACATTACCCCGATTCCCCACAACGGATGCCGGCCGCCCAAGCGCCGCCGCATCTAAGGCAATAAGGACCCGACACCATGGCCCGCAACCTAGACGCCAAGTGCCGCCAGTGCCGCCGCGAGGGCGAGAAGCTGTTCCTCAAAGGCGAAAAGTGCTTTACCGACAAGTGTTCCGTCGAGCGCCGTTCCTACGCGCCCGGCCAGCATGGCCAGAAGTCCGGTCAGCGCCTGTCTGGTTATGGTACGCAGCTGCGCGAAAAGCAAAAAATCCGTCGCATCTACGGCATTCTCGAGCGCCAATTCCGCAAGGTGTTCGCCGACGCAGAGCGCAAGAAGGGGCAGACCGGCGAAAACCTGTTGAAGCTTCTTGAAAGCCGCCTCGACACCGTCGCCTACCGCATGGGCTTTGGCGCGTCGCGTGCGGAAGCCCGCCAGGTCGTGCGCCACAATGGCGTGTTGATCAACGGCAAACGTGTGAATATCCCTTCTTACAACGTACGTCCCGGCGACGTGATTCAGTTGACCGAAGGCACCCGTGGACACCTGCGCACCAAAGCCGCCTTGGAAGCCGCAGAATCACGCGGGTTCCCGGAGTGGATCGAAGTCGACGCCAAGGCTGGCAAGGGGATTTTCAAATCCCTTCCGGCTCGCGAAGACCTGCCGCCTTCGATCAACGAAGGCCTGGTCGTCGAACTGTATTCGCGTTAATACGTAGTTTCGCGCCTGGCGTCCAATGGACGCCAGGCGTTGCCCATTTGAAGGAATGCACATGCACACACTTCTGAAACCCCGCAGTATTGATGTTCAGCAACTCTCGCCGGTGCACGCCCGTGTGGTGATGGAGCCCTTCGAGCGCGGCTACGGCCACACGCTGGGCAATGCCCTGCGCCGCATCCTGCTGTCATCGATGGAAGGGGTTGCGCCAACCGAGGTTTCCATCGAAGGCGTGCTTCACGAATACTCGACGCTGGACGGAGTCCGCGAAGATGTGGTCGACGTGTTGCTCAACCTCAAGGGTGTGGTGCTCAAGATGCACAACCGCCGCGAGGCAACATTGTCCCTGTCGAAGAACGGGGAAGGTGTCGTTACTGCACGCGACATTGAGGCTACCCACGACGTCGAGATCGTCAATCCCGATCACGTCATTGCCCATATCGCTCCCGGGGGCAAGCTGAACATGCAGATTCGCGTCGAATCCGGTCGCGGCTATGTTCCGGCCAACCAGCGTGAAATCGCCCGCGAGAATCGCGCCATTGGCCAGATCATGCTCGACGCCTCGTTCAGCCCGGTGCGTCGCGTCAGCTACTCCGTCGAATCCGCCCGAGTCGAACAACGTACCGACCTCGACAAGCTGATTCTCGACATCGAAACCAACGGTGCGATCGACAATGCCGAGGAAGCCGTGCGTACGGCCGCCCGCATCCTGATGGAACAGCTCTCGATTTTTGCTGATCTTGAGGGTACTCCGGGCGTGATTGATGCGCCAAAGCAGACGTCGGTTGACCCGGTACTGGTGCGTCCGGTCGACGACCTCGAACTGACCGTGCGTTCCGCCAACTGCCTCAAGGCAGAGAACATCTATTACATCGGCGACCTGATCCAGCGCACCGAGACGGAGCTGTTGAAGACGCCAAACCTGGGCCGCAAGTCACTCAACGAAATCAAGGAAGTGCTCGCCTCGCGCGGCCTGACCCTGGGCATGAAGCTGGAAAGCTGGCCGCCCGCCGGTCTGGAGAAGCTCTCCTGATCCGTCGCCGGGCCGGTGCCCGGCATCCCACTCTCTTAAAAACCATTAACCGGCCGCTTGCAATGCGCGGCGGCCGCACAAAAAAGGGAATTCACCATGCGTCACGGTAACGGACTTCGCAAACTCAACCGAACCTCGGCACACCGCCAGGCAATGCTGCGCAACATGGCAGTCTCGCTGCTGCGCCATGAGGCCATCAAGACCACCCTGCCCAAGGCCAAGGAACTGCGCCGCGTGGTGGAACCCCTGATCACTCTGGGCAAGAAGCCCAGCCTGGCGAATCGTCGCCTGGCATTCGACCGCACGCGCGATCGCGACATCGTCGGCAAGTTGTTCGATGTGCTCGGGCCACGCTATGCGGCCCGCAACGGCGGCTATCTGCGCATCCTCAAGATGGGCTTCCGCGTTGGCGACAACGCGCCGATGGCCTTCGTCGAGCTGCTGGATCGTCCGGCCGGCGAAGTGGTCGAAGCGGCAGCTGCCGAATAAGGCAATCGCTCCCAACAGAAAAGCCAGGCATTGCCTGGCTTTTCTGCTTTCAGCCCAGCCCGCGATCAGAGAATCATTCCGGCCCCAACCGTGTTGTTGGTGCTTTCGTCGATGACGATGAAGGCCCCTGTGGCACGGTTCTCCGCATAGCGATCGACGACCAGCGGCTGCGCCAGCTTGAAGGCGACGCGGGCGATGTCGTTCATGCCGATTCCTTCAGCGGGTACCTGTTGCAGCGAATTGATGTCGAGTCGATAGGCAATGCCATCCAGCAGGGCGCGGGCATCGCGCGTGGTCTGGCGGATCACGTATTTGCGCCGCGCATCGAGCGGGCTGTCGCCCAGCCAGCACAGCATGGCGTCGATTCGCCGTGTCACCAGCGCCGTCCGCGTGGATACCGTCCCGGGTGCTGACGCACCGGGACATAACTCTTTGGCGTCGCCACGGACGATCATGTCGCCGCGCGAGATGTCGATCTCATCCTCCAGCAGCAGCGTCACCGACTGTTCGGCGACCGCGCGGGACAGGGAGCGGCCGCCGACCTGGATGTCCTTGATGCGGCTGCGGCGTTCGGACGGCAGCACCACGACCTCGTCGCCGACCGCAATCTCGCCCGATTCGACGCGACCCATGAAGCCACGGTAGTCGTGGAGCAGCGGATCGTCGGCCTTCTGTGGACGGCAGACATATTGCACCGGGAAGCGGAAGCGCTCGTCGCTTTCGCTGTGGGCGGCGGGTGCCGATTCGAGGATGTCGATCAGGGTGGGACCATCGTACCAGCCGAGATTGTCGCCGCGATCGACCAGCATGTCGCCATTCAGCGCCGACAGCGGTATGAAGCGAACATCTTCGATGCCGAGCTGCCGCGCGAACTCGAGGTACTCGCCGCGAATGCGTTCGAACACGGTACGGTCGTAGCCGACCAGATCCATCTTGTTAACCGCGACGACTAGGTGCGGAATGCCGACTAGATGGGCCAGATAGGAGTGGCGCCGGGTCTGGGTCAGGACGCCCTTCCTGGCATCGATCAGGATGATCGCCAGGTTGGCGGTCGAGGCGGCCGTCACCATGTTGCGCGTGTATTGTTCGTGGCCGGGTGCGTCAGCGATGATGTACTTGCGCGTGCCGGTGCTGAAGTAACGGTAGGCGACGTCGATGGTGATGCCCTGCTCGCGTTCGGCCTGCAGGCCGTCGGTCAGCAGCGACAGGTCGACCGCTTCCATGCCGCGCCGCAGCGAGGTCTTTTCGATGGCGTGCAGCGTGTCGGCAAGAATCGCTTTGGTGTCGTAGAGCAGGCGACCGATCAGCGTGCTCTTGCCGTCATCGACGCTGCCGCAGGTGAGGAAGCGCAGCAGGCCGCTGTCGACGGGACTGCCAAACTCGGGAATGTGTTCGAATGCACTCATCAGAAATACCCTTCTTTCTTGCGTTGCTCCATCGCGGCTTCAGAGGCCTGATCGTCCAGCCGTGTCGCGCCGCGCTCCGAAATGGTGGTAGTCGCGGTCTCGGCGATGACCTTGTGCACCGTATCGGCGTCCGATTCCACCGGTGCGGTGCAAGTGATGTCGCCGACGGTGCGAAAGCGCACCTGCATCAGTTCGACGTTGTCGCCGTCGCGCGCCGGAGTGAGCTCCGTCACCGGCTGCAACAGATTCCCCTTGCGGACCACCGGGCGCAGGTGGGCAAAGTAGATCGGCGGCAGGGCCAGCCCCTCGCGTTCGATGTACTGCCAGACGTCGAGTTCGGTCCAGTTGGAGATAGGAAAGGCGCGGATGTTTTCGCCCTTGTGCACGCGGGCATTGAACAGATCCCACAACTCCGGCCGCTGGTTCTTCGGGTCCCAGCCGCCGAATTCGTCGCGGAAGGAAAAGATGCGCTCCTTGGCTCTGGCCTTTTCCTCGTCGCGGCGGGCGCCGCCGATGCAGGCGTCGAAGCCGAATTCCCCGATGGCTTCGAGCAGCGTCACCGACTGATGCTTGTTGCGCGACTCGTCGGCCGAATTGAGCCGAACGGTGCCGCGCGCCATCGAGCTTTCGACCGAGCGCACGATCAGGCGCTCGTTCAGTTCGCAGGCGCGGGCATCGCGGAAGTCAATGACCTCGGGATAGTTGTGCCCGGTGTCGATGTGCAGCAGCGGAAACGGAAAGCGGCCGGGACGGAAGGCCTTTTCGGCCAGGCGCAGGAGAACGATGGAATCCTTGCCGCCGGAGAACAGCAGCGCGGGGTTGCTGCACTGCCCTGCCACTTCGCGCAGGATGTAGATGGCCTCCGCCTCCAGCCAATCAAGGTGGTCAAGGGCAGGGCGAACGGGGGCGGTGGCGGGCGCGGGCGCGTTCATGCTGCCGCTGCCGTGTCGCCAGCGCCGACTGTTGCCACGCGCACCAGCTTGCCATCCACCAGATGCAGGCCGCACTCCTTCGTCTCGGCCGACTCCCACCACCAGCGACCCGCGCGAACGTCCTCGCCGGGCTGAATGGCGCGGGTGCACGGGGCGCAGCCGATGCTCGGGAAATTGCGATCGTGCAATGCGTTGTAGGGCACCCGGTTGGCGCGCAGGTAGACCCAGATCTCGCGTTCGCTCCAGTCGGCGAGCGGGCTGATCTTGACCAGCTTGTTGCCGTGGTCAAAGGCCACGGTCTTGAGCTTCTCGCGGGTCGGCGATTGTGCCGCGCGCAAGCCGGTGATCCATGCCTGCTTGCCGGCCAGCGCGCGCTGCAGCGGTTCGATCTTGCGTGCATGGCAGCAGGCCTTGCGCGCCTCCACGGAATCGTAGAAGCCGTTGATGCCGAAGTCCGTGACGAAGTCCTGTACTGTGTCGTGGCGCGGTGCGAATACCTCCAGGCGGCGGCCGTAGTGGCGCTCGGCGCGGGCCATCAAGTCATAGGTCTCGGCCGGCAGGCGGCCGGTATCCAGCGAGAAAATGCCGATGTCGAGATTCTCGCGCCAGATCATGTCGGTCAGCACCATGTCCTCGGCGCCCAGGCTGTTGGCGAACACGACGGGCGCGTAGTCGCGCGCCACGTCGCGCAGCAGTAGCTTGACGCCGACGGCTTTTTCGGCAACGGTGGCGACCAGTTCCAGGTCGGCCAGATCGGGGATGTTTTCACGCAACATGGTGCAGCTCCTTGGCGATCGGTGTTCAGGCGGCCCGTCGGCGGAACAGGGGCAGCGGCTGGACTGCATCGCCCTGGTAGCTCTCGGGAAAATCGTCGAAGGCGGCCAGTGCGTCTTCGGCACTCTTGCCCTCGCCGATCACGAAGGCATCGAAGCCGACGCGATTGAGGAAAAAAATCTGGTCGCGGCCGATGTCGCCGAAGGCGCGCAGTTCTCCGTCATAGCCGTGGCGCTCGCGCAGCAGACGCGCGGTGGAATAGCCGCGGCCGTCGGCGAGCTTCGGGAAATGCACGGCGATCACCGTGAAGTCGTCGATATCGGCGGCGATGTCCTCGATGTTGTCCTCCGGCGCGAGCCAGATGCCCAGGGGTGTGCCGTGTTCGTATTCACGGGCGATCAGGCAAGACTTCTTCGCCTTCCAGACCGAGACCGGGACCAGCAGCGGGCCGACCGGCAGGCAGACGTCGATAGCGGGTTCGCCATCAACCAGATTGACGATTTTCCATGCGTCATCCTGCAGGCGACGCTCCTTGATGATTTGCTTAGCCATTTGCGACTCTCCTTGATTGATGGGGGTGGGGGTAGGCGGCTTGTCGAAAAACTTCTTCACCGATGCGGTCGAAGGTGTCGATGAAGCGTTCGTCGGCATGGCGGTGCGCCAGATAGGCGCCAATCAGGCGCTCGATGGCATCCGGCACTTCGGCGGCGGCAAAGGCGCGGCCGATCACCTCGCCGATGCTGGCGTCATTGCCCTGGCGGCCGCCCAGCGTGATCTGGTACCACTCCTCGCCGTTCTTGTCGACGCCGAGGATGCCGATCGCACCGAGGTGATGGTGGCCGCAGGAGTTCATGCAGCCGGAGATGTTGAGTTCGAGTTCGCCGATGTCGTGCTGGTAGTCGAGATCCTCGAAGCGCTCCTGGATCGCGGCGGCGACCGGCAGCGAGCGGGCATTGGCCAAAGCGCAGAAATCGCCGCCGGGGCAGGCGATCAGGTCCTGGATCAGGCCGACGGTGGGCGCGGCCAGGCTGGCGGCCTTGGCGCGGTGCCAGACGGTGTAGAGCTCGCGCTGCGGCACGTCGGCGAGGATCAGGTTTTGTTCGTGCGAGACGCGGAGTTCGCCGAAGCTGTAACGCTCGGCCAGGTCGGCGGCGGCTTCCATCTGTTCGCTGCTGGCGTCGCCCGGCGCGGCACCCGCTTTCTTCAGCGAGAGGGTGACGGCGGCATAGCCGGGGACTTTGTGGTTTTGCACATTGCGTTCGACCCAGCGCGAGAAAGCCTTGTCCTCGCGCAGATGGGCGAGGTGGCAGAGATCGTCAGCCGCAAATGTTTCGTAGGCCGGCGCGCGGAATTGCGCGGCGACGCGGGCGATCTCGCCATCGGTCAAGGTCGAAGGACCGTCCTTCAGGTGCGACCATTCCTCGTCGACTTGCCCGGAGAATTCCTCGCAACCGAGGGCCTTGACCAGGATCTTGATGCGCGCCTTGTAGGCATTGTCGCGGCGGCCGTAGCGGTTGAATACGCGGACCAGCGCCTCGGTGTAGCTCAGCAGGTGTTGCCACGGCAGGAACTCGCGCAGCACCTGGCCGAGCAGCGGGGTGCGGCCGAGGCCGCCGCCGGCATAGACCCTGAAGCCGATCGTGCCGGCGGGATCCCGCACCACCTGAAGACCGAGGTCATGCACCTGGATCGCCGCGCGGTCTTCAGTGGCGCCGGAGATGGCGACCTTGAATTTGCGCGGCAGGTAGGCGAACTCGGGGTGGAAGCTCGACCACTGACGCAACAGCTCGGCCCAGGGACGCGGATCGGCGATCTCGTCGGCGGCGACACCGGCGAAATGGTCGGTGGTCACATTGCGGATGCAATTGCCTGAGGTCTGGATCGCATGCAGTTCGTCCCGCGCCAGATCGGCGAGGATTTGCGGCACCTCGGCCAGCTTGACCCAGTTGAGTTGCAGGTTGTGGCGTGTGGTGAAGTGGCCGACGCCGCGATCGTAGCGGCGGGCGACATCGGCAAAGCGGCGCAGTTGCGCGGCCGAGATCAGGCCGTAGGGCACGGCCAGGCGCAGCATCGGCCCATGGCGCTGGATGTATAGGCCGTTTTGCAGGCGCAGCGGGCGGAACTCGTCGTCGGACAGTTCGCCGGCCAGGTAGCGACGCGTCTGGTCGCGGAACTGGGCGACGCGGGCCCGGACAATGGCGTGATCGTAGTCGTCGTATTGGTACATGGTGTGTCCTTAAACGAAGATCAGCTTGCCGCCGATCAGCAGCAGCACGGAAGCGAGCAGGCCGCGTAGCGCCTTTTCGGGCACCTTGGCGGCGAAATGGGCGCCGAGCGCGATGCCGGGCAGGGAGCCGATCAGCAGCGACACCAGCAGCACCACATCGACCGTACCCAGCCACCAGTGACCGAGGCCGGCGACCAGGGTCAGCGGCACGGCATGAGCGATGTCGGAGCCGACAATCCGACGCGTGGCGAGCTGCGGGTAGAGGAAGGTGAGTGCAGTGACGCCGAGCGCCCCGGCGCCGACCGAGGAGATCGTCACCAGCGCGCCGACCACGACGCCGACCGCGACCGTGAGGCTGGCGACATGGCGATGCGAGAAGTCGGCGCTGGTGCTGCGGCGCTGGGCGAGGTCCAGCAGGCGCTGGCGGAAGAACAGGGAAAGGGCAGTCAGTAGCAGGGCAAAGCCGAGCACCACCGAGATCAATCCTGTCGCGCCGTGGCCTTGTATACCTAGTTGTGCCAGCGCCAGCAACGTCAGGCCGGCGGCCGGAACGCTGCCCAGGGCCAGACGCCCGGTGATGGCCCAGTCGATATTGCCGTGACGGTGATGCACCCAGGAACCGCCGCCCTTGGTGATCGCGGCGTAAAGCAAGTCAGTGCCCACTGCGGTTGCCGGCTTGAAGCCGAACAGCAACACCAGCAGCGGCGTCATCAGCGAGCCGCCACCAACGCCGGTCAGGCCGACCAGCAGGCCGACGGCAAAGCCGGACAGGGGAAGCAGGGGGTTGAGTGAAAATTCCATGATGGTGCGCATGCTAATTCGCATATATAGTTCTGGAAAATACTTATTAGCGATTTGTATATAATTAGAAGATATAATAAGTCCATGAAGCTCCAGCAATTGCGGTACCTGGTGGAAGTCGAACGGCGCAGTCTCAACATTTCGGCGGCGGCGGAGGCACTTCACACGTCCCAGCCCGGCATCTCCAAGCAAATCGCCATGCTGGAGGACGAGTTGGGAGTGACAATCTTCGAGCGGACGGGCAAGCGTCTGGTCGCTATCACCGCCCCGGGCAGGACGATACTGACGATGGCGCGGAGAGTTCTGGCCGAGGCCGCAAACATGAAACGGGTCGGCGAGGATTTTGCGACCGAAGGTGTTGGCCAGCTCTCGATCGCCACCACCCACACCCAGGCCCGCTACACCCTGCCGCCCGTCATTCAGCGCTTTGTCGGGAGCCATCCGAAGATTCGCTTGCACATCCAGCAAGGCAGTCCGGAGCAGGTCGCGGGCTGGATTCTGGATCGCAGCGCGGATCTGGGGATTGCCACGGAAGCGCTCGATCGATACGACGGCTTATTGACCCTGCCCTGTTTCCAGTGGGCGCATCTGGTCGTGACGCCGCAGGAACATCCTTTGCTGGCGCACCAGCCCCTGACGCTGGCCGCGCTGGCGGCCTATCCCCTGATCACCTATGACGCCACCTTTACCGGCCGCTCACGAATCGACCGGGCCTTCGAACGCCAGCAACTGCGGCCAAACGTGATGCTGACCGCGATTGATTCGGATGTCATCAAGACGTATGTTGCTCTGGGGCTTGGCGTGGGGATCATCGCCGAGATGGCCTTCGATGCCGGGCGCGATGGGGCATTGGCAGCGTTGCCTGCGGCGCACTTGTTCGAGGGCAATACTACCCGCGTCGCGTTTCGCCGCGACGCCTGGCTACGTCGTCATGAATACGACTTCATGCAATTCCTGGCGCCGCAGCTGACGCGACCGGTGATCGAGGCCACGCTGCGGGACGAGGGTGCTGATCCCGGTCTGTAGAAATCCGGCGACAGGTGATTCCGCTGTTCGAAACGGTAGCGTCGTCGATCCGACGCTAGAATCACAAGACCGCCCCGCCCCATCCCTAACCGAGGATTGAACATGCCTTTCACGCCCGAGCTGGTCCATGAGCTGAACACATTGGTGCGCTTTGATCTCGCGACCAGCCAACAGGGCATCAAGGTGCACAAGACCGCCGCGCCGGAAGTCATCGCCGCAACCCGGAGCTTGCACGCCAAGGGTTTGCTGACGCTGATCGATGGTGGCTACCTGACGGGGCTGGGACGGGATGCCGCCGAGCATGCCCAGGCCTTGCTGATGATTCTGGATCCCGGCGTCGAGGCCAGGGCTGCCGCGCAAGCCGATACCGCTTAGGTTGCGTCGTCCCCGCCGGATCCGGCGCTGCCGAGTTCGCGCAGTTCCCTGAACAACTCACGGTAGGAACGCGGCGGCCTGCCCTGCTCGGCTTCCCTGAGCGCATTGCGCCTCAACTGGCGCAGATGCTGGATATCGGCGGCAGGAAATTCGCGCGCCAGATCGCCGAAGGCGGCCTCGTCTTCCATCAGCTGCGCACGCAATTTTTCGAGATGGTGCTGGCGCGCATTTGCCGCGGCGGAAACACCCTTGAGTGCATCGAGTGCTTCACTCAGGGGTTCGACGTCTACATCGCGCATGATCTTGCCGATGTACTGCATCTGGCGCCGCCGGGCTTCGTGCTTGGTAATGCGTTGGGCGTCAAGTATGGCGTCGCGCAGGCGCTCCGGCATTTCAATCTTCAACAGGCGTTCACGCGACAGGCCGACCAATTCCTCGCCGAGTTCCTGCAACGCGGTCATTTCGCGCTTGCGCTGCGATTTACTTGGACCGCGGTACTCCGACGGCTCGTTATCGATATCTTCCACGGTTATGATTATAGCTTTGCCTTCCTGGGGGTTACCGCATGTCCGACGGCTTTGCTCATTCCCAATCCGCACTGCGCGCTTTGGCCCAGGCGGCGCTGGACCACGCGGCGGCAAGTGGCGCCAGCGCGTGCGAAGTCGATGTTTCGGAGGGCTTTGGCCAGTCCGTCAGCGTGCGTCGCCAGGACGTCGAAACCATCGAGTACAACCGCGACAAGGGCTTGGGCGTCAGCGTCTATATCGGGCAACGTCGCGGACACGCCAGCAGCTCCGATTTTTCAGCCGAGGCCATGAGAGCCACCGTGGAAGCAGCGCTATCGATTGCCCGCTTCACCGCGGAAGATGATTGCGCCGGGTTGCCCGAGGAGAAACTGCTGGCCAGGAGCGACATGGACCTGGATCTTTTCCATCCCTGGGATATCTCGATCGATGCGGCGATTGAAATTGCACGGCGTTGCGAGCAGGCGGCGTTCGACGTCAGTCCGATGGTGAAAAATTCCGAAGGCGCCACGGTGTCCGCGCAGCAGTCTCATTTTGTCTCGGCGAACAGCCTGGGCTTCATGGGCGGGTTCTCGACGTCGCGCCACTATGTTTCCTGCTCCGTCATCGCCGGCGAGGGTGACGACATGCAGCGCGACGACTGGTACGCCTCGCGCCGCAATGCCGCCGAGTTTCCCGACCCGGCGCTGATCGGCGACTATGCCGCGCGCCGCGCGCTGGCGCGGCTGGATTCGCGCAAGCTGACGACACGCAAATGCCCTGTGATCTTTGAGGCGCCCTTGGCCACGGGCCTCATCGGCAGCTTTGTGCACGCCATATCGGGCGGATCGCTCTACCGCAAGACCAGCTTCCTGCTCGACAGCCTCGGCAAGAAGGTGTTTCCCGCCTTTGTCCGCATTAGCGAACGTCCGCACATCCGCGGTGGCTTCGCCTCATCCCCCTTCGATGACGATGGCGTGGTTACGCGCGATCGCGAGGTGGTCAGGGACGGGGTCCTTCAGGGTTATTTTCTTTCCACCTATTCGGGGCGCAAGCTGGGCATGCCGACGACCGGCAATGCCGGCGGTTCGCACAACCTGCTGGTCCAATCCGGCACACATGACCTGAAGGGGCTGTTGCGCCAAATGGGCCGCGGTCTGCTGGTGACCGAGTTGCTGGGGCAGGGCGTCAATTATGTGACCGGGGACTATTCCCGTGGCGCTGCCGGCTACTGGGTCGAGAACGGCGAGATCGTCCATCCCGTGGAAGAGATCACCATCGCCGGCAACCTGCGCGACATGTTGCTCGGCATTGCCGAAATCGGCAATGACATCGAAGTACGCGGCTCAAAGCAGGTGGGCTCGATACTGGTCGAGCGGATGACGATTGCCGGGAATTGAGGCTGGAAAGTCGGCGCTGGCGACACGGCGATTTTCCATCAGCGAATCAGCAAAGACGGAAACGAGACGAAGTCCTGCGTCGCGGGCGGACGGCTGCCGCGTGCGAACGCGACGGTCTGAACGGCAGTACGCAAAGAGTCCACGTACCGGGATTCATCGAGAAGCGGGCTCAGCGTGCGGACCTGTTCCAGGCCGAGGTCTATGGCGTCTTGCGGCCGCTCGACGTAGTGTTCCACCAGGGTGCGAATCGCAGATCTTTCGAAGGAAAAGCTGCAGCGGCTTGCGGAGAGGCCAAGCGCGGCGTCAAGAAATTCCTGCCTGTTGGTCAGGAAAGCGGTGCGGCGGCCCATGGCACGCCAGATCCGGTCATGCGGTGCCCGTTGCGTATTTGGCGACATGTCTAGCATGGCGGGAGCCTGGTCGATCAAGGCCAGGGTGGCGGCCATGTCCGACGACGGGTCATAGGTGGCGCGCCGGCCGGTGAAGTTGACGTGGTCCCAGTTGCGGCCGCGAACGATGACGGGAAGATCGAGCAATGCTTCGGCGATCATGGTGCTCTTGACGCGGCGCAGGTAGTCGTCCAGTTGCGCCACCAGGAAGAACAGCAGTCCGAGTTCCGCCGCAAGGTCGATCCCCTTGGTACCGAAGTAATCCAGCAGCCGGTCATCGAGGCAAGGCTCGCGATCGATCCAGTCGAGGCCGATCGATTCCTCTGCCAGGTCTTCAAGCGCCTGACAGATCGACGAGGGCAGGGCGTCGCGCCAATAGGCCCGAAGTTGCATCGGCGAATTGCCGTTCTTTGGAAATATGATCTTTCCGGAAGCCTTTTCCGGGAGCCTTAGCGTGTCCGCCGGTGCTTTGTCGATCGTGATTGGATGCAGGAGCACCGACAAGGTCGGATCGCGGAACCAGCGTCGATAGAATGCCAAATGCTCCGGATGTCCATAGGCATTGATGCTGTTCCTGAAGGCGGCGCGATGACGATCCGGAAGATAGGCAGGTGAGTCGCCAAAAATCCGTATGAACGGAATCCCGGACGATTCCCACAGATTTGCCGTTTCGCCATTCCGCGTGATATTCACTTCCTGGCCGGTTCCAAAATAGCCAGCGGCAAACCAGATCGGTGCCGAAGTGATGTTCCCCGTCATGTCGAGCCAATCGTTCCTGGTCACGTCGAGCAGTTCGGCGCGTGCCGCAATCCTGGCGAAAGGCGCCAATTGGGTCTTCGTGAGTTCGGCAATTGCGTTGCCTTCGGTAAGCCCGGAAAAGAATAGAACCGCGCCACCTTCCTGTTGTGTGATTGCCATCCTTCGCAGCCCTTCCCCGGCGAAATCCTTAGAAACTAGACGATGGCAAAGTTGATACCCTGCGCGGTCTGCCTGACGTGCTTCAGCGTCGGATCGGTCCCATGGATTGCGAGCAGGTTGATCCCCATCGGGAACACCTGATACTCCATTTCGCGCAGCAATGCTTCCAGCGCGCCGCGGTCGGTCTTGATTGCCTCAATGATCATCAGCGGGCGGAGCCTGCGCATCACGTCCTGAGCCCCGCGCAATACCTCGAGTTCCATTCCTTCGACGTCAATCTTGACCAGATCCAGACGCGGAAGCTGAAGGGAGTCAAGGCTGAGCATCGGCACCTTGGCGCAATCGCTGCTTGCATAGGAAACCTTCTGGCCGATGAATTCGGTCGT
The DNA here is from genome assembly GCA_016215645.1 of Rhodocyclales bacterium. GTDB lineage: Bacteria > Pseudomonadota > Gammaproteobacteria > Burkholderiales > Rhodocyclaceae > Sulfuritalea. The sequence continues at coordinate 54,436 of JACRIX010000053.1, read as the reverse complement.
TTGGCTTTGCCGCAGTTCGAGGCTGCCAAAACTTGCCGGGGCAAAGTAATCGGGCTGGGGGATATCCAGTTCACCGCAATTGGCTCCGAGCGCGGAATTGCGCGCTCGTGCATTCAGGCAGTTGTTGAGCGCGATATTGCCAGCCAGCGCGTAGAAGACGACCTCCTGGGCTTCGAACGCCAACACGCGGCCCCATCCATGCATGTGCCGGCTCCATTCGATGGTGTGCACGCCGATGTTGGCGCCGCCATCGACGGCGAATACCTGGTCGCCGAAATACTTGCGCCGGCTGTCCAGCAAGGCCAGGGCGAAGCGGACTTCGTCGGGATCGAAGCTGCTCTTGTTCAGGATCTGGAAGCCGACCCCATAGCCACGCGATTCATCGATCATCCGGTAGTCATGGCGGTTGACGATCAGGTTGCCGTGATTCGACGAGGCCATCACGAAGGCAATCGGACGATTCGGAAGTGACATTGTTGCGACCTTTGGATTGTCGGGTTGGTGCCGGACGAGTGTGTCAATAGCATGCTACCGCAAACGCGCCCATCCTGTGCCCGCCGGCAACTCAAGGTGACCGCGCGCTGTCGATGTCGGCCCGGTTGCGTTCGTCGACATAGACCCTTGCCGGCTCCCGCGCGTCGACCGCAAAGCACGTGACAATTACATTGCTGCGCGGTGCAGATTTGTACAGCACCTCAACGGCACAGCGGCCATAGGCACTCTCGATGGTGGCCAGCAGATTTCGGGCATAGGGGCTGGCCAGCTGGCCGTCGAGGATCAGGTTGGCCAGCATGGCGCCAGCCGGCTTCAAGGCGCGGCGCGTATCGTTCCAGAACTCACGGGTCACCAGATGCCCGGGGATGGAGGTTCGCGCGCTGTACACGTCCACCACCAGCGCGTCGTAGCGCTTGCTTGTCTCGGCAACGAAGCGTCGTGCGTCGGTGGCGATGAACTCGCCCGCGGCGGATTCGCGCAAGAACTCGCGCTCGGCAATGGCGCGGATTTCCGGATCGATATCGACGAAGGTGTAGCGGTTCAGCGGTTCGCGATGCGAGAGCGTGAAGCCGCCGGCGCCAAGGACGAGGATTTCGCGGCCACTCAACCCCAGGTCGTCCAGCAGGATGCGTCGGATGTGCTGCACGTATCGGGCATAGAGCGGTGGCCGGCTGCTGTCGATCAGAGAAGCGCTCTGGTTGTTCACGACAAATACCCGTGGCTCGAGCATCCCGTCACGAACCACGGGCTGCACTTCGTAGTCGGCGTAGGCGGTTTCGATGCGCGCACGGTCGTGCAGATTCAGGCCGAGTCCAAGCGCAACCACTGCAACCAGCACGGCCGTCATGGCGGGAGTCGGTCGTTGTACCAGCAGCGTGCCACTAACCAGCATCACGGTGCCGAGCAGTACGGCGGCCCAGACGCCCACTACCTGCATGACGGCGAGCGACAGCGTCACCGAACCGAGAAACGATCCCAGTGTGGACCAGTAAAGCGCCCGTCCGGCGGCCTCGCCGCTGCGCTGCGCCAGCATCAGGTTGGTCAGGATCGGGACTGTTTGTCCGAGCAGCCAGGCCAGGGGGCAAAGGATGCCGCCGATGAAAATGAGGTAGGCCAGGGCCACCTGGGTGCCGGCGAATATCGCATTGACCGTGGTCGCGGCCAAGCCGCTCCCAAGCAGTGCCGCGGAGATCAGGAAATTGCGCGCGACAACGGCGCGGTAGTTCGTTGCGACACGGCTGCCTGAATGGTAACCAAGCGCCAGCGCCAGCAGGAAGAAGCCGATGGTCGGCGCGGTGACCACGATCGAGCTGCCAATGTGCGGGATCAGCCGGCGCAAGGCGATGATCTCGGCGCCCAGCGAGCAATAGCCCTCGATGAAGACGATGGTGAATAGCAGGCGTGCAGGCATGGAGGATCAAGGTTCCGCGGGAACGCGACTTTACCGCAGGAGTCGGCGCTGACGGTACGCCGACTTCAGCGCGATCGACGAATTTACAGCACCTCCAAGGCCGCGTAGGATCGGCAATTCCGTTTTCATCGGTGGCAGGCAATGATTTCTCGATTCGATACGATGGATGGGTCAGTCCGATGACCGCGCTTGTTCCACTGATCGAATGGGACGAGGCGGGCAACCGGTGCCAGGCCCGCTGGCGATCCTTGGCCGGACTGCCGCCGCCACGGCGCGTGGTACTCGCCGATGACCGGACGGCGGCGGATGCGGCGTTCCGTCTGGCGTCTGAGGGGACGGCGCTGCTGTGGCGGGGTGATTTTCACAATGCCCGCCAGTTGCTTCAGGCCATGGCACGACGCATCGAACGAAAGGCGCGCAACGCCGACCCAAACGCTGCGATCACGCCCGACGGATTCCATCGCTATCGGCTGGGTCAGGCGCAGCGCGCCCGCACGCTGGGAATGCTGCTGCTTCCCTTCGATGCGGATTTCCGGATTCCGCTGCGCCGTGCGCCCGAGGCAAGCGAGGCCTGCCGTGAGGCTTACGGGTTGGCCGGGGAGGGCTTCGTTGCCTCGCTGCGCGAGTTGCAAGGCCTGATCGGAGCCCACGAGTGGCGCCGGAAGGGGGTTCCGGTGGCGGCGCTCGATGCGCGGATTCATCCGCACTATGGCGTGTTTGCGCCGGTGCGCGGGGAATATGTCGACCTGGTCGCCAAGGCGCCATTGCCCCACCCATGCCGGATTGCCTACGATATCGGTACCGGTACCGGCGTATTGGCGGCTTTGCTGGCGCGGCGCGGCGTCGATCGGCTGGTGGCCACGGATTGTGATGCGCTGGCATTGGCCTGTGCTACAGAAAACATCGGGCGCCTCGGCTTGGCGAACCGGGTCGAGGTTACCCAGGCAAACCTGTTTCCTGCCGGCCAGGCGGATCTGATTGTCTGCAATCCGCCCTGGTTGCCGGGGCGCGCCGGCACGCCGCTGGAGCGAGCGGTGTATGACCCCGACAGTCGCATGTTGCATGGCTTCATCGTGGGCCTGCGAGCCCATCTGACCCCCGGCGGCGAAGCCTGGCTGATCCTGTCGGACCTCGCCGAGCACCTCGGCCTGCGCTCGCGCGCGTCTTTATTGGCGGCCTTTGATCAGGCCGGTCTGAGGGTGGCCGGACGGCTCGACGCGCGACCGGTGCATCCGCGAGCCGCGGACCGTGGCGATTCGCTGCACGCGGCGCGCTCTCGCGAGATCACTTCGCTGTGGCGGTTGCGGGCCTGACGGCCCTCGCGAAATGTCCAAACCACCGTATTTGCCGCAGGAATTAGGCAAATACTCTAAAATTTGTGCAATGCAGCAATATAATCATTGCCAAGTATTCTCGATTTCCCGCAAGAACCCATCATGACCCGTGACGAACTGATTCCCTTCCTGCTGAAACAGGTGCCCGTGTTCGAGAGTTTCGGCCAAGCCGGTATCGAGGCCATCGTCGATGGATCCGAACTGCGAACCTTTGAAGGCAATGAATCCATCATCCAGTGCGGTGACGAAGGCCGCTTCATCGGTGTGCTGATCGACGGCCACGGCGAGATTTCGGTGGCCGACAACACCGGCGGCCGCATCGTCATGAGTCCGCTGGAGGTGGGCGACGTGTTTGGCGAAATGTCCGTCCTGACAGGCGATCGCACGGTGGCCGACGTGATTGCCGGCAATCGCTGTCTGGTGATGCTGATTCCGCAGGACCTGGTCAGCAGCCACATCCTGGTGAATCCCAAGGCCATCCTGTATCTCTCCAAGCTGCTCGCCGACCGTGCGCGCGCCCAGGCGGTGGACGTCACCAGCAGCCAGCTTCGCGCCCGCGCGCTGGCACAGTCCGACGATCCCTATGCACTGAGCCTGAAGAAGGAAGTGCACGGCAAGATCCTGTCGATCAACGCCGGCTTGAGCCAGATCCGTTTCGGCATCTACGATACCCACGACGAGGGGCTGGATGTGCATGGCGTGGTCGATTGCGCCGATTGCGAGACCGTGCACATCACGATGACGGCGGCGGGCCAGACGACGCGCCGCGAGCGGCCGTCCTTCGCCGTCAACGAGTTCTTCAACGTCCTGTTCGAGTCCATGCTCGACCTCGACAATCGCTTTCTGTTCACCCCGCTGGATGTCATTGCGGTAGGGCATCGCGTGGTGCATGGCGGCAGCAAGTTCTCCAGTGCCACAGTAATCACACCGCAGGTGCTGGCCGACATCGAGGCCCTGTCTTCGCTGGCGCCCTTGCACAACCCGCACAACCTGGAAGGCATGCGCGAGGCGATGAAGTACTTCCCCGGCGTGCCTCATGTCGCCGTGTTCGACACCGCCTTCCACCAGACGCTGCCGACCTATGCCTACCTCTACGGCCTGCCCTACGAGTGGTACAAGAAGGAAGGCATCCGCCGCTACGGCTTCCATGGCACCTCGCACCGCTACGTGTCGCTCAAGGCGGCCGAGATGGTCAAGCGTCCGCTCGGCGAGCTGGAAATCATTTCCTGTCATCTGGGTGTCGGCGCATCGATCTGCGCCATCGACCACGGTCGTTCGGTCGATACCACGATGGGCATGACGCCTTCCGATGGACTCATCATGCCCAGCCGATCGGGCAGCCTTGACCCGGCGATCATGATCCAGCTCATGGAGCGTTACAGGCTGGGGCCGGACGAACTCAACAAGCTCATCAATTCGGAGAGCGGGCTCAAAGGCATTTCCGGCATCTCCAGCGATATCCACGAGATCGAAGCCGCTGCCGCGGAAGGCCACCATCGCGCCTTGCTGGCGCACAAGGCCTTCTGTTACCAGATCCGCAAGAACATCGGCGCCTACGTCGCGGCGATGGGCGGCGTCAGCGTGCTGGCATTCACCGGGGATATTGGCGAGACCAGCCCTTCGGTGCGCAGCCTGGCCTGCCAGGGTCTGGCCTACATGGGCATCAAGCTCGACGAGGAAAAGAACCGCAACCTCGGCGCGGTGCAGGATTATGCTGTCATCTCGGCCGACGATTCGCCGGTCACCATCATCGTCGTCGCCAATAATGACGAACGTTTGCTGGCATGGGAGGCATTGCGCGCCATCGAGCGCAATCAGATCACCCTGGCGATTCGCGACGAGGCGGCGTCACCGATCCCGATCGAGGTCTCGGCGCATCATGTGCATCTGGCCCAGGCCGATGTCGACAAGCTGTTCGGTGCCGGCCATCAACTGACTCCCGAACACGAACTTTCGCAGCCGGGCCAGTTTGCGTGTGCGGAGAAGGTGGATCTGGTCGGCCCCAAGGGCCGCATCGCCAATGTTCGCGTGCTGGGCCCGACGCGCAAGGAAAGCCAGGTCGAAATCGCCATGACCGAGCAGTTCAAGCTCGGTGTGCAACCGCCGATCCGCGAATCGGGCGATCTGGCCAACACGCCGGGCGTCCGCCTTGAAGGCCCCGCCGGCAGTGTCCAGCTCGAGCGCGGCGTGATTTGCGCCCAGCGCCACATCCATATGTCGCCCGAGGACGCCATGCGGCTGCGACTGCGCGATCGCTATGTCGTTCGCGTACGCATCGAGGGCGAGCGCGAAGTGACTTACGGCGACGTCGTGGTGCGGGTGAATCCGAATTTCCGGCTCGCCATGCACATCGATACCGACGAAGGCAATGCCGGCAACATTGCCACCGGCATGCAGGGTTTCATCGAGGAAATCCAGAGCCGCGCTTAGGCGGGTCCGGAGTTCAGGTGTCGTTGCGCCTCGCTGTGATTGCCGAAGATGTGAGGATCGGCGACGCGCTTGCCGAAAGATTCCCCCAGCCTGACCCTGAGGAAGGTGCGTGAGGTGTAGCGCGTCACATTGGTGTAGTGCCGGTCCATGATGCCCTTGACCATTGCCGTGTAGGCGTCGATCAGCTCCGGCGCGATACTGAAGCGGTCGTAGTTGACGATCGCCGCCACCTTGTGGCCGATGGGGGCCAGGCGTGATTCCACCGCCGCAAGAATGCGCTCGATGTCCAGGCGGCTGCGCACCGACAGACCCTCGAAGTTTACGAAGAACACGTTTTGCCCGGCGTCGTAACCCAGGCGCTGCTCCAGCGGCACCTCAAGCAATTCCGGTCGCAGGCCCATGGAATCACGGCCGAAGATGGGGGGTCCATCAATGCGGGCGGCTGGTGCATGACCGGCACGAATTCCATGCGATCCAGAATTTCGCGTTGCAGGTCAACGCCCGGCGCGATCTCGATCAGCGCCAGACCCTCGGTGCAAAGGCGGAAGACGCAGCGTTCGGTGACGTAGAGCACGGTCTTGCCCGACGCGGCGGCAACCGTGCCGCTGAAGCTGCGGCGTTCGACCTCGTTCACGAACTTCATCGCCTAGCTGTCGGCGAGTAGCTTCAACGCGCCGTTCTCCAGTGCCATCTCAAGATTGCCGGCGGTAAATGTGCCGACGAAAGCCACTTTTTTCGCGCTCTGGCTGATGTTGACGAAGCCACCGGCACCGGCGAGCTTGGGACCAAACTTCGAGACATTGAGATTGCCCTCGCGATTGGCCTGGGCAAGCCCCAGAAAGGCGATGTCGAGTCCGCCACCGTCGTAGAAATCGAACTGGCTGGGCTGGTCGACGATGGCCGGGGTGTTGATCGCCGCGCCGAAATTGAGCCCGCCGGCCGGTACGCCGCCGATCACGCCGGGTTCGGTGGTGGGCGTGATGAGGTCGATGATCTTTCCTTCGGTGGCGACATTCGCGATGCCTTCCGGCATGCCGATCCCGAGCTTAACCACGCCATTGGCGGCGAGTTCCATCGCCGCGCGGAGGGCGATGATCTTGCGTTCGTCCAGCGCCATTGGCGCCACGGCCGAGATCGGCACCCGGATTTCGCTGGAAAAGGCGGCGCTGTTGAGACTACGGGTGTTGCGCTCGACCTGGGCGATGTCGATGCCACCCGAAGTGTGGGCGGCCATGGCGATCGCCTGTGCTTCGAGGGTCAGCGCCTCACGGTCCATCGAAATGTTGCCCTCGGAATCCGCCGTGGCGTGGATCGACGAAGGTGCCGAGCCCTAGTTGGGTCAGCGTTCCGGGTTTGCCTGCGGCGATGTCGCGAATCAGTTGCACTGCCCGCCGGGTCGTCATCAACTTGCCGGTATCGCCGCCATGCAGGGATGCAATCAGAGGGTGCCGGGACATGGGCGATTCCTCGCCGACGATTCGCCACTTGAATCGGTGGACGAACTATCGCGCGCCGGCAGTCAGCCAGCCGCGCGGAACCTTGCCGGATCTCGAAAAAGCAAACCCCGCCGGAGCGGGGTTTGCCATGGACGACCGTTACCAGCCGGATGCTGCCTTACTTCTTCTTCGGCGCGGCCTTGGCAGCGGCGCTGCGACCGGTCTGCATGAAGTTGTCGAAGCCGGCTTCGGCGAAGCGGAACCACAGGTGCTGCTCGTCGCGGAAGGCGGCGTAGTCGCTGTACACCTTTTTCCAGGCCGGGTTCTTGGCCGAAAGGTCGGAATACAGCGACATCGCTGCGTCGTGCGCGGCCTTGAGGATGCTCTTGTCGAACTGGTGGAGCTTGGCGCCGGCGGCGACCAGGCGCTTCAACGCCGCCGGGTTCTTGGCGTCGTACTTGGCTTGCATGACGACGTGGGCGTGGGAGGCCGCAGAGGCAAGAATGGCCTTGTAGTCGGCCGGCAGCGCGTCGTAGGCCTTCTGATTGACGTAGAGAGAGAGCTGCGGACCACCTTCCCACCAGCCCGGATAATAGTAGTGCTTGGCAACCTTGACGAAACCGAGCTTCTCGTCATCATAGGGCCCGACCCATTCGGTGGCGTCGATGGTGCCTTTTTCCAGCGCCTGGTAGATCTCGCCGCCGGGGATGTTCTGCGGCACGCCGCCGATGGCCGACAGCACTTTGCCGCCGAAGCCGCCGATACGCATCTTGAGGCCCTTGATGTCGGCCACGCTCTTGATTTCCTTGCGGTACCAGCCGCCCATCTGGGCGCCGGTGTTGCCCATCGGAAAGTTCACGATGTTGTAGCCGGCATAGAACTCGCGCAACAGCTTCAAGCCGTTGCCTTCGTACATCCAGGCGGTCATCTGGCGGCTGTTGAGGCCGAAGGGAATCGCGCAGTCGATGGCGAAGGTATCGTCCTTGCCGAAGAAGTAGTAGGGGGCGGTGTGGGCACATTCAACCGTACCCTGCTGCACGCCATCCACCACGCCGAAGGGGGGCATCAGCTCGCCGCCGGCATGGACCGAAATCGTGAACTTGCCGCCGGTGCCTTCGGAAACTGCTTTCGAGAAGGTTTCGGCCGCACCGTAAATTGTATCGAGCGCCTTCGGGAAGCTTGAAGCCAGGCGCCAGCGGATGGCCGGGGCCTGGGCATGAACTGCCGGCGCGACACCGGCAGCCAAGATGCCGGCCAATCCAGTGCCGGCGGCGTTTTGCAAAAATTTGCGACGTTCCATTTATGAATCTCCTCGATGTTGTTCATACATGACGACTGGGCCGGACTGGTCCGCCGCCGGATACTACACCACGCTGCTACTTTCCTTTGCTGATCGATTGCTCCAGCGCCTTGGCGGCGTCATCTGCTTCTTCTTCGGGCTCCGATTCTTCCTTGCCGTCCGCGTCGTCCTGCCCGGCTTTTTCCTTGTCCTGGTCGGCGATGGCCGATTCCAGGTCTGCCGCAGGCGGTGCTTCGAGCTGAATGCTCGCAGGATCGACCTTGGCCGCCGTATCGGGCGTGGTGACCAGGCCAGGGAAGGCGATCAGCAAACCGACCATGAGGACCTGGATGACGACGAAGGGCACCGCACCCCAGTAGATCTGGGTGGTGGTGACCGGCGCGATCTTCTTCTGGGTCAGGCGGTCGATGTACTCGCTGTGCGGCGCCACGCTGCGCAGGTAGAACAGGGCAAAGCCGAAGGGCGGGTGCATGAACGAGGTCTGCATGTTCACCGCCAACAGGACGCCGAACCAGACCAGGTCGATACCGAGCTTATCCGCGACCGGTCCGAGCAACGGGACGACGATGAAGGCCAGCTCGAAGAAGTCGAGGAAGAAGGCAAGGAAGAAGACCAGCAGGTTCACCACGATGAGGAAGCCGACCTGTCCGCCGGGCAGGCCGGTCAGCAGGTGTTCGACCCAGACCGAGCCATCGACGGCCTGGAAGGTCAGGCTGAATACCGTAGCGCCGAGCAGGATGAAGACGACGAAGCAGGACAGCTTCATGGTCGCATCCATCGCCTGCTTCATCAGGCTGGCGCTGAGGCGGCGGCGCGACACCGCCATGATCAGCGCGCCGACCGCGCCCATGGCGCCGCCCTCGGTCGGCGTCGCGATGCCGAGGAAGATGGTGCCGAGCACGAGGAAGATCAGGGCCAGCGGCGGGATCAGGACAAAGGTGACGCGTTCGGCCATGCGCGAGAGCAGGCCCATTTTGGTGACGCGATTCAGCACCGCCAGCACAAAGGCCACGCCGACGCCGACGCACATCGCGACCACGATCAGTTCGTCGGTTGGCGTTTCCGCCGGCCGCGTCTTGGCAAAGGCGATCGCGGCACCCGCAGATAGCACGACCAGGGCCAGTACCGAAGGCAGGCCGGCGCTGCCGTTGTCCTCGCGGATGGTGCGCGCTTCGAGCGGCAGTGCCGGCACGTAGGCAGGCTTGACCATGCTGATGATGAAAACCCAGACAACATAGAGTCCGGTGAGGATGAAACCGGGGATGAAAGCGCCGGCGTACAGGTCGCCGACGCTGCGCCCGAGTTGGTCGGCGATCACGATCAGTACCAGTGAGGGCGGAATGATTTGCGCCAGGGTACCCGAAGCGGCGATCACGCCCGAAGCGATGCGGCGGTCGTAGCCGTAACGCAGCATGATAGGCAGCGAAATCAGCCCCATCGAGATCACCGAGGCGGCGACCACGCCGGTGGTGGCGGCCAGCATCGCGCCGACGAAGATGACCGCGTAGGCGAGGCCGCCGCGGATCGGACCGAACAACTGGCCGATGGTGTCGAGCAGGTCCTCGGCCATGCCCGATCGCTCGAGGATCAGGCCCATGAAGGTGAAGAAGGGGATCGCCAGCAGGGTGTCGTTCTGGATGATGCCGAAGATGCGCAGCGGCAGTGCTTGCAGCAGAGAGTGCGGCAGCAGGCCGAGTTCGACGCCGAGCCAGCCGAAGAACAGGCCGCAGGCGGCCAGCGAGAAGGCCACCGAATAGCCCATCAGCAGAAAGATGATCAGGCCGCCGAACATGATCGGCGCCATGTTGTGCTGGAGGATTTCGATCATTTCGCGCTCCCGGTCTTGTTCTGATCCTTGTGCATGTCGAGCGAATCCTCGACGCGATTGACCACTTCGGGGGCGACTTGATGTTTGAGGATTTCCTCGGCCAGTTCCTCTTCGGCTGTCTTGGTCTGCACCGGTAGCGTGGGATCGACCGCCAGCCCCATGAGGAAGCCGACGCGCTTGATCAATTCCGAGAGGCCCTGCAGGCCGAGCAGGATGAAGCCGGCGGGTACCAGTGCATACACCGGCCAGCGGATCAGGCCGCCGGCATTCTGTGACATTTCGCCGCTGTGATAAGCCTGGATCACCAGCGGCCAGACCAGTTCGTTGACCTTGTAAACGAAAGGAAAGAGGAAAAATACGATGCCCAGGCACTCGACGATGAGCTGGGTGCGTTTGGAGAAACGACCGACGATGACGTCGATCTTGACGTGTCCCTGGCGCAGCATGGTGTAGGCGGAACCGAGCATGACCACGGCGGCGAACAGGTACCACTGGATTTCGAGGAAGGCATTCGAACTCATGTCGAAGGCCTTGCGCACCACGGCATTGACCGCCGAAATGACCACGGCGAAGAGCACCAGCCACATCAGGCTGCGGCCCACCCGTTCGTTCAGTCCATCGATCAGTTGCGACATCTTCAGCATGGCGTTCATGCGCAGACCTCCAGGGTGGGTACGCGGGCAAATCCGACAAGCAAGCCGCTAGTCAGGCCATAGCGTAAGGGGCGGCATATCTTAGCCCGAGCTTGAACTTGAAAAAGTCTTTGCTTCAAGAGTTTCTCCTTGGTTGCCGCGACACTCGGGTCTTATGCCCGGATTGCGCAAGCGCTCCGCATGCGTTTCTGTCAAATTGGATCAATGGTCAGACCATATTCTTGAAATGTTATCGGTCAAGATCTGCTCTGTCAAGCCTTTTGAGGTATTCCGTGCATGGAAAGATCATCTATTGATATTGTGGTCAGACCAGTGTTATATTTTGCCGATGGATACAAAAATGACCGCTCCGCGATTGGCTGACGTCGTTGCCCGCGAGATCGAACAGCGGGTGCTCGAAGGGAGTCTGAAACCGGGCGATCGCCTGCCGTCGGAACGCGATCTTTCGGTGCAACTGGGAGTGTCCCGCGCGTCCCTGCGCGAGGCCATCCACAAACTGGCGGCACGCGGCATGCTGGAAAGCCGCCAGGGTGGCGGTACTTTCGTCACCGACCGGCTGGATTCCAGTTTTGGCAATCCCTGGGAAGCCATCTTGCGCGACCACCCGGGGGTGCATGAGGACATGCTCGAATTCCGCCACATGCTGGAAGCCCGCGCCGCCGAATGCGCGGCATTGCGTGCGACGGCGGCGGATCGCGAGCGGGTGCGCCATTGCCTGAATTTGCTCGAGGAGTCCTTCGGCGGGCAGGATCTGGACCTTCAGGTGGATACGGACCTGGCGTTTCACCAGGCCATCGCCGAGGCCTCGCATAACGTGATCGTCGGCCATCTGACGGCGAGCCTGTTGCGCCTGATGCGCGACAACTTGCGGCGCAACCTGAGCGAACTGATGCAGGTGCCCGCCGCGCGGGACGCACTGCTCGACCAGCATCGGGCGGTCTGGCGGGCCATCGAGCAGGGCGATGCGGGGCAGGCGCTGGCGGCGGCGACCAATCACATCGGCTACGTGCGCCAGAACCTGACACGCATGTTGCGCAGCGACGCGCGGCGCATGCCTTGACGCTCGTGGCCCACTGAGCCCGCGCCGGGCCACTCGATCGGCGGCCTGATTCATGGCGCGGCGCGGGTCCCGAGCCGCAGGTGTCGCTGCGCTTCGTCGCGGGTTTCGAAGATGTGCGGATCGGCGACCCGCTTGCCGAAGGATTCGCCCAGCCGGGCGCGCAGGAAGGTGCTCGCGGTATAGCGTGTCACGTCGCTGTAGTGGCGTTCCATGAGTCCTTTGACCATGCCGGTGTAGTCGTCGAGCAGTTCCGGCGCGATGCTGAAGCGCTCGTAATTGACCACCGCCGCGACCTTGTGTCCGATTGGCGCCAGGCGCGCCTCGACCGCATGCAGGATGCGGTCGATGTCCTCCGCGCGGCGCACCGACAACCCTTCGAAATCGACGAAGAAGAGGTTCTGCTCCGGGTCGTAGCTCAGGCGTTGTTCAAGCGGCCGCTCCAGCAGTTGCGAACGCAGGCCCATCGGTTCCGGCATGAACAGGCGGGCATCCATCAGGGCTGGCGGATGCCGCAGGACGGGAGCGAACTCCATGCGATCGAGGATGTCGCGGCGCAGGTCGACCCCGGGCGCGATCTCAATCAGTTCCAGGCCCTCGGCACAAAGGCGGAACACGCAGCGCTCGGTGATGTAGAGCACGGTCCTGCCGCTCCGTGCCGCGACCGGGCCGCTGAAGGTGCGGTGCTCGACCTGGGCCACGAACTTCCTGGCCTTGCCGTCGGCGAGGATTTTCACGCCGCCGGCAGCCAGTTCGATCTCCATCGCGCCGGCAGTGAAGGTGCCGACGAATACCACCTTGCCGGCACTCTGGCTGATGTTGATGAAGCCGCCGGCGCCGGCCAGCTTGGGGCCGAAGCGGGAGACGTTGAGGTTGCCCTCGCGATCGGCCTGGGCCAGCCCGAGGAAGGCAATGTCGAGCCCGCCGCCATCGTAGAAATCGAACTGGCTGGGCTGGTCGAGAATGGCCTGGGTGTTGGTGGCGGCGCCGAAGTTGAGGCCGCCGGCGGGCAGGCCGCCGATTACGCCGGGTTCGGCGGTGAGGGTGATCAGATCCAATATCATCTCTTCCGCGGCAACCGCGGCGATGCCTTCCGGCATGCCGATGCCGAGGTTAACCACGTCGTTGGCGGCGAGCTCCATCGCGGCGCGGCGGGCGATGATCTTGCGCGCGTCGAGCGCCATCGGCGCGCCGTTGCCAAACGAGGCGGACATCGGTACCCGGATTTCGCCGGCGAAAGCCGGACTGTAGGGCTCGATGAAGGTCTGCATGTGGTACTCGGGCTTTTCCGCCACCACCACGCAATCCACCAGCACGCCGGGAATCTTGACCTGGCGCGGGTTCAATGAATTGCGTTCGGCGATGCGCTCGACCTGCGCGATGACGATGCCACCGGAATTGTGCGCGGCCATGGCGATCGCCTGCGCCTCCAGGGTCAGCGCTTCCCTTTCCATGCTGATGTTGCCGTCGGGGTCGGCCGTGGTGCCGCGGATGATGCCGACATTGATCGGGAAGGCCTTGTAGAAGAGGTATTCCTCGCCGTCGATTTCCATCACGCGCACCAGTTCGGTGGCGCAGGCGAGGGTCTTCTCGTTGAGCTTGCCGCCGCCATGGCGCGGGTCGACGAAAGTGCCCAGGCCGATGCGTGTCAGGGTTCCCGGCTTGCCCGCGGCGATGTCGCGGAACAAGTGGCAGATCACGCCCTGCGGCAGGTTCCAGGCCTCGATCCGATTGGCCACCGCGAGTTGCTGCAGCTTTGGCACCAGGCCCCAGTGGCCACCGATGACGCGGCTGACCAGTCCGTCGTGGCCCAGGTGATTGAGGCCGCGCGCGCCGCCGTCGCCCTGGCCGGCGGCATACACCAGCGTCAGGTTGCGCGGCCGGCCCAGGCTTTGCGGTTCGGCGGCTTCGCCATCGAGAAACAGTGCCTCAAGCGCAACCGCGATGTTCTCGGCGAAGCCGATGCCGACAAAGCCGCTGGTGGCCACCGTGTCGCCGTCGCGAATCAACTGTACGGCCTCGCGTGCGCTCACCACCTTGCCAGTCTCGCCGGCGCGGAAGGAAGCAGTCAGCGGTTGCTGGACCAAGATGTTCTCCTCATGGTGGAGCGTCGGCGCCGGTTGGGTCGCGACACTCGTCCCGATTGTCTTGTGAATCGGGATGCGTGAACATTCATCAGCAAGGACCGCGCCACACGGTCCGGACCGCAGAAACCGTGGTTTCGGCTGGTTTCCGCAGTGAAACCGCCGCTGCGTTGTCCGTCACGGCGGACGCTCGGTACGGCAGGGCGAACAGTTGTGCGTTTCGCTGTCAGCCCAGGCCGAGCAGGGCGATCTTCTCGTAGAGCGATGTGCGTGAGATACCGAGTTCGGCGGCAGCACGGGCCTTGTTGCCGCCGCAGGCCGCCAGCGCCTTGCGGATGCTGTGGCGCTCGGCTTCGGCGATGGCCTCTGCCAGCGACAGGCTGGCCGGTGCCGGCGCCGCTGCCTTGGCGGCGGGCAGCACGGCGTCGATGTCGGCCCGTGCCAGTACCTCGCCGTCGCTCATCATCAGTGCCCGCTCCAGCACGTTCTGCAGTTCGCGGATGTTACCCGGCCAGCCATGCTGGTGCAGGCGCTGCAAGGCGTCCGCCGCGATGTCGCGCAGGGGCAGGCCCAGCTTGTGGCACAGCGTCTCCAGCATGTGCTCGCAGAGCAGCGGCAGATCGGCCAGGCGCTCACGCAGCGGCGGTATCGACAGCGTGACGACATTCAGGCGGTAATAGAGGTCGGTGCGGAAGCGCCCCGCGTCGACCTCGGCCTGCAGGTCGCGACTGGTCGCGGCGAGGATGCGGACATCGATCGGCACCAGCCGGTTGGAGCCGAGCGCTTCGAACTCGCCTTCCTGGAGTACGCGCAGGAGCTTGGCCTGGAGCGCAGCCGACATGTCGCCGATTTCGTCGAGGAACAGGGTGCCGCCGTCGGCGAGCTTGAACTTGCCCTCGCGCCCCTTGCGTTCGGCACCGGTGAAGGCCCCAGGGGCGGTGCCGAAGAACTCGGATTCGAGCAGGGTTTCGGGGATGGCGGCGATATTCACCGCGACAAAGGGTTTGTCGGCGCGCAGGCTGGCGTTGTGGATGGCTTGTGCCAGCAGTTCCTTGCCGGTCCCGGTTTCGCCCTGGATCAGCACCGGTGCGCGGGTGCGCGCCGCGCGCCGCGCCTGCTGCTTGAAGGCGACGCAAGCCGCCGAAGCGCCGATGATCGACGACAGCGTGTACTTGGCGCGACGGGCTTCCGCCAGGCGGCGCTGCGAGTCGGCGTAGTCGAGCTTGAGGCGGTTGAAGCGCGAGACCAGCGGCGCCAGGCTGCGCGCGTCGTCGAGCAGCATCAGGCCGATGCCGCCGATTACCGTGCCGTCTTTGTCGCGCAAGGGCAGACGCACCACGACAAAGGATTCCACGCCGAAATCCATGATGTCGAGCATGATCGGGCGGCCGGTGTCCACCACTTCGCGCATCAGGCTGTTGGGCAGGATGCTCTCCACCGGCTGGCCGATCGCGGCGGCGGGGTTGGCGACGCCGAGGCGCTTGGGGTAGCGCTCGTTCATCCAGACGATGCGCGCCTGCCGGTCGACGATCACGGCGCCTTCGCAGATCTCGGCGAAATGGCCAAGCAGCGATTCGGTGGCGACCTTCAGCAACTGCCTGGCCTCGCCGGCTTGCAGCGGCGTGGCGGACGGTGTGGCCGCGGGTGGCAGTGACATCGGGCGAGTTCCTTTCTTCGGACCGGATTCCCGGCCAGGCCGGAAGCGGAGTGCATTTTCACACCAAATGCGGAATCCCGGCCGTCATCCGGCGAACGGTAGAATGCCATCCATGCTGAACACATCCACCACGCGCTTTTGCCTGATCCGCCATGGCGAGACCGACTGGAACAGTGAAAAGCGCATCCAGGGCCAGATCGACATCGACCTCAACGCTGCCGGCCGTGCCCAGGCTCGGGCCGTGGCCGCCAGCCTGGCCGGCCAGGCCTTTGCCGCCATCTACAGCAGCGATCTGTTGCGTGCCCTGAATACCGCCCGCCTCGCCACCGTCGGACTTGGCCTCGCCGTGTCGCCAGCGCCGACTCTTCGCGAACGGCATTTCGGTGTGTTGCAGGGTACGACCTCGCACGAAGCCAGCAGGCAGTATCCCGAGGTTCATCGCCATCACCAGGCACGTACGCCGGACTACGACAACCTGACCGGTGAATCCCTGGCCGCGTTTGCGGCGCGGGTGATGGCCGGACTGGAGGCGATGGCCGCACGCCATGCCGGGGAGCACGTGCTGGCCTTTACCCACGGTGGCGTGCTCGACGTCGTTCATCGGGTGGCGACAGGCCGTTCACTGGAGGCCCCGCGCGATTTCACCCTGCCGAACGCCGCCTTCAACTGGGTCGAGCGCGACGACTACGGCTGGCAGCTGATTTCCTGGGCGGACTGCGGGCACCTGCAGCAGGCGCTCGACGAGGTCGCAGGCTAGTTCCGATTGGCGGGCGGCGGGGTGCGGATGCTAAAATTCGTCCCTTTTCATCCCACCCGGATCCCGCCATGTTCCTGAAGCAGAACACCCTCGCCAAGAGCGATCCCGACCTGTGGGCCGCGATCCAGAACGAAAATCGCCGCCAGGAAGATCACATCGAGTTGATCGCGTCCGAGAACTACGTGTCCTGGCCGGTGATGGAAGCGCAGGGATCGCAACTGACCAACAAGTACGCCGAGGGCTATCCGGGCAAACGCTACTACGGCGGCTGCGAACATGTCGACGTGGCCGAGCAACTGGCCATCGATCGCGCCAAAAAGCTGTTCGGCGCCGACGCCGCCAACGTGCAACCCAATTCCGGTTCGCAGGCCAATCAGGCGGTGTTCATGGCCTTCCTCAAGCCCGGCGACACCGTTCTCGGCATGAACCTCGCCGCCGGCGGCCACCTGACGCACGGCATGGCGCTGAACATGTCCGGCAAGTGGTTCAACGTGCTGCCCTATGGCCTCGACGAGAACGAGGAGATCAACTACGCCGAGATGGAACGGTTGGCGCATGAGCACAAACCCAAGTTGATCATCGCCGGTGCTTCGGCGTACGCCCTGAAGATCGACTTCGAGCGTTTCGCCAAGGTGGCGAAAGCCGTCGGCGCCATTTTCATGGTGGACATGGCGCACTATGCCGGCCTGGTTGCCGCCGGTTACTACCCGAATCCGGTACCTCATGCCGATGTCGTCACCTCGACCACGCACAAGACGCTGCGCGGGCCGCGCGGCGGACTGATCCTGATGAAGGCCGAGCACGAAAAGGCGATCAATTCCGCGATCTTCCCCGGCCTGCAGGGCGGACCGCTGATGCACGTGATCGCTGCCAAGGCGGCCGCCTTCAAGGAGGCGATGACGCCCGACTTCCGCGAATACCAGGAGCAAGTGATCGACAACGCTCAGGTGATGGCCAAGGTGCTCAAGAGCCGTGGTCTGCGCATCGTGTCCGGGCGCACCGAGTCCCATGTGTTCCTGGTCGACCTGCAGGCCAAGAACATCACCGGCAAGGATGCCGAGGCGGCTCTGGGCAAGGCGCACATCACGGTCAACAAGAACGCCATTCCGAACGATCCGCAGAAGCCCTTCGTCACCAGCGGCATCCGCATCGGCACTCCGGCGATGACCACACGCGGCTTCACCGAGATCGAGTCCGAGCAGGTTGCCAACCTGATCGCCGACGTGCTCGACGCTCCGCAGGATGCGTCGGTGCTGAGTCGCGTGCGCGGCGAGGTGTCGGCCTTGTGCAAGAAGTTTCCGGTGTATGGCTGATCGCGGTCTGCGGAGCCGATAGTGAAATGTCCTTACTGTTCGGAGCCAAATACACAGGTAGTGGATACCCGTGAGAACGAGGACGGCGATACTGTTCGCCGCCGCCGCCGCTGCCTGGCCTGCGACAAGCGCTTTACCACCTACGAGCGTGTGGAACTGCAACTGCCTCAGGTGGTGAAGAAGAACGGCAGCCGCACCGACTACGACCGCGACAAGCTCAAGGCCAGCATGATGCTGGCCATGCGCAAGCGCCCGGTGACCACCGAGAGTATCGATCTCGCACTCGACCGCATCGAAGAGAAACTGGTGCAACTGGCACTGCGCGAAGTGGCCTCGGACCGCATCGGCGAACTGGTGATGCGGGAACTGAAGCGCCTCGACAAGGTGGCCTACATCCGCTTCGCCTCGGTGTATCGCAACTTCGAGGACGTCGACGAGTTCTCCGAGGCGATCCGTGAAATCAAGAAGCCGCGCCAGCCGCGGGCCAAGGCCTGAGCGGTCGCGGCCGGTGAGTGCCGCCGCGTGAGTTTTTCCACCCACGACCATGCCTTCATGGCGCGCGCGCTGCGTTTGGCGCGGCGCGGACTGTTTTCCACGACGCCCAATCCCCGCGTCGGCTGCGTCATCGTTAGCGACGGCCGCATCGTCGGCGAAGGCTCGCATGAAAAGGCCGGCTTGCCGCACGCCGAAGCTGCCGCGTTGGCGGCAACAGTCGGCGCTGGTAACACGGCGATTGGCGCCACCGCCTACGTCACGCTGGAGCCCTGCTGCCACTTTGGACGTACTCCGCCTTGTGCCGACGCCCTGATCGCGGCCGGTGTGGAGCGGGTGGTGGTGGCGATGCAGGATCCGAATCCCCTGGTTGCCGGGCAGGGCCTGGCCCGGCTCGCCGCGGCAGGCATCGAGGTGGCGAGCGGCCTGCTGGAGGCGGAATCCCGCGAACTCAACATCGGTTTCGTTGCGCGCATGACGCGCGGCCGGCCCTGGCTGCGGCTCAAGGTCGCCGCCAGCCTCGATGGCAAGACCGCGCTCAACAACGGCGCATCGCAGTGGATCACCGGGCCGGCGGCACGGCGCGATGGGCATGCCTGGCGCGCGCGCTCCTGTGCCGTGCTCACCGGCATCGGCACGGTCAAGGACGACAACCCGCGGCTTACGGTGCGCGAGGTGGCGACGACGCGGCAACCCCTGCGCGTGGTCATCGACAGCCGGCTGGAGACGCCGCCGGACGCCGCGATCCTCGACGGCGGCAATGTTCTGATCGCGGCGGCGCAGGAGGATGCCGGGCGGGCCGAGGCCCTGCGCGCGCGCGGCGCGGAGATCGTCGTCCTGCCGAACGCGAACGGCAAAGTGCAGCTTGCCGACCTGCTGCAGGAACTGGGTCGCCGCGGCATCAACGAGGTGCTGGCCGAGGCCGGCACGCGGCTGAATGGTTCGCTGCTGCGCGAAGGCTGCGTCGACGAACTGCTGATCTACCAGGCGCCGCTATTGATCGGCGATGCCGCCCGCGGCATGTTCGGCCTGGCCGAACTGGCCGACCTGGCGGGCGCCGTTCGACTGACCATCCTCGAGCGCCGTGCCGTGGGCGCCGACTTTCGCATCCGGGCGCGCCTTGACCAGGCCTAGGCGCGACCGGGACGAGGAGCAGGGGCGCCGCGATTTTGCGGGGCGCAGCCTCCTCATCAACCTGCTGCGCGTGTTTCACATCGCCGGCCTGGCGGGCTTGTCGGCGGCCATCCTCGCCGCGGGCGGCGCGCTGCATCAATGGGCCGGGCTGATGCTGGTGACCGGGCTGGGCATCATCGCTCTCGACGCCTGGGCCAATCCACTTTACTTTCGCCAGGCAAAAGGTGTCGGCACCGTGTTCAAGATCCTGCTGGTCGGCCTGATGATGGCCTGGGAGCCTGGTCGCCAACCGCTGTTCTGGTTCCTACTGGCGTTTTCGGTGGCATTGAGCCATGCCCCGGGGCGCATCCGCCACCGGCAACTGTATTAGGCCGGGTTTGTCCCGCCGCAGACCTGGCAGGCCGGGTCTCGCGGTACTTTGATCTCCCGCCACTCCATGCCCAGGCCGTCGAGCAGCAACAGGCGCCCGGCCAGGCTGGTGCCGCAGCCGATCACCAGCTTCAGCGCCTCCGCCGCCTGTACCGTGCCGATGATTCCGGTCAGCGGTGCGAATACGCCCATCACCGCGCAGCGTACTTCCTCGACCTCCTGGCCCTCGGGAAACAGGCAGTGGTAGCAGGGCGCATCGGCCTGGCGTGAATCAAATACCGCGACCTGGCCGTCGAAGCGGATCGCGGCGCCGGAGACCAGGGGCTTGCGGAGCTTCACACAGGAACGATTGACGGCATGGCGCGTGGCGAAATTGTCGCAGCAGTCGAGCACGATGTCGGCCAGCGCAACTTCTTCATCGAGGCGTTCGCCGGCGAGCCGTTCGGTGAGTGCGACGACCTTGCATTCGGGATTGATCTCGCCCAGCGTGCGCCTGCCGGACTCGACCTTGGTCATTCCAACCGCATCGGTGCGGTGGAGGATCTGGCGCTGCAGGTTGGTCAGGTCGACCGTGTCACCGTCGGCGAGTACCAGAGTGCCG
The DNA here is from genome assembly GCA_016215645.1 of Rhodocyclales bacterium. Lineage (GTDB taxonomy): Bacteria > Pseudomonadota > Gammaproteobacteria > Burkholderiales > Rhodocyclaceae > Sulfuritalea. The sequence goes on along the minus strand of JACRIX010000053.1, from coordinate 34,085 downwards.
ATGCCGGCCGAAGCGAGGTAATAGGCGGCGGGAGATCCGAGACCGCCGGCGCCGACCACCAATGCCCTGGCATTGACGATGTTTTCCTGCCCCTCGATGCCGATCTGCGGCAGCAGGATATGGCGGCTGTAGCGGAGCAGCTGCTCGTCGGTCATCGTTCCTGGCGCAGCTCGGGCGGTGTCTCGTCGTGGTCGCCGTGGGGGTGATGTTCCCAGGCCTTCGAATAGACTTCGTGGGATTTCTTGATCAGGCGCTCGGGTACGCGCATGTTGCGCATCTGCGTTTCCTCGCAGAAATACACCACGGTCCGCATCAGCTTGCTGTACATGCTGTGGTCGAGATGAAAGCCCTGACGTACCAGCGCCGCTTCAAGTCCTTCGAGCGAGTAATCGCTGATTTCGTACCAGATCGACAGGCTGTAGGGCGCGATGCCGTCGTCGATCTCCATGCCTTCGAGGCCGGCCAGCAGTTTGCGCGCCTCGTCGACATGTTCGGGATGGCGATGATCAAAGCGCAACTCGCGATGTTTGCGCGTACCCGGTTGCGGCACGAAAGCCGCCGGGCGCTGGCGCGTCTTGCCGTCGCGCTTTTCGTCGCGCAACTCGCGGGCCTTTTCCGGGTTCATGCGGCTCACGGCCGTTGTCCGTTCAGCGCTTGATGATCTGCCAGGCCTTGAGCAGATTGACGGCCTGGCCCAGCTGGTAATCCTTGGAGGAGGCGAACTCGATTGGCGCATGCGGTGATTCCTCTGCGTCGTCGGCCTTGCCCTTGTCTTTCTTGTCGCCAGGTTTCGCGGTGCTCTTGGCGGGGGCCGGCTCAGCCTTCTCGCCTTCGCCGGTGAGATGGCGCTCCAGGTCCGCTTCGCGCACGCGAGTGCGCGAACCGCCGCCGTTGGCGGATTCCTCGACCACGATGTCGGGGGTAATGCCCTTGGCCTGGATGGAGCGGCCGGAGGGGGTGAAATAGCGCGCCGTGGTCAGCTTGATGGCGGCATTGTTCGACAGCGGCAGCACGGTTTGTACCGAGCCCTTGCCGAAGGTCTGGGTACCCATGACTACCGCACGTTTGTGGTCCTGCAAGGCACCGGCGACGATCTCCGACGCCGAGGCCGAGCCACCGTTGACCAGCACGATCATCGGTACGGTCTTGGCCCAGGCCGGCAGGGTCTTCATGAAGTCGTCCTTGGCTCCACGCTGATAGTCCTCGGGGTTGGCCATGTAGCGGCGCTTGGCATCCTCGGTACGGCCGTCGGTGGACGTCACCAGTATTTGCGGCGGCAGGAATGCCGCGGACACGCCGACGGCGCCACTGAGTAGTCCGCCCGGGTCGTTGCGCAGATCAAGCACCAGGCCCCTGACCCCTTCACCCTTGGCATCCTTGTCGGCCTTGGCCAGCTTCTCAAGATGCTTGACCACGTCGGGTGCGGTTTCTTCCTGAAACTGGGTGACGCGCAGGTAGCCATAGCCACCTTCGAGGAGCTTCGACTTGACGCTCTGCACCTTGATTTTCTCGCGGGTCAGGGTGACATCGAAGGACCGCGATTCGGACTTGCGCACGATAGTTAGCCGGATCTGGGTTTTGGGCTTGCCGCGCATCTTCTTTACGGCGTCATTGAGTGTCAGGCCCTTGACCGGCGTGTCGTCGATCTTGATGATGAGGTCGCCGGGCTTGAGGCCGGCGCGGAAGGCGGGAGTATCCTCGATCGGAGAAACGACCTTGACGAAACCGTCTTCCATGCCGACCTCGATGCCGAGGCCGCCGAATTCGCCCTGGGTGCTCACCTGCAAGTCCTTGAAGGAATCCGGATCGAGATAGGCGGAGTGGGGATCGAGATTGGCCAGCATGCCGCTGATGGCATGGGTGATCAGTTTCTTGTCCTCGACCGGTTCGACGTAGCCTTGCTTGATCGCGCTATAGACGTCGGCGAAGCTGCGCAGCTCCTCGATCGGCAGCGCGGACGCGGCGTCCTTGTTGGCGCTGGCGGAAAAATTGAGGCTCAGAAAGACGCCCGCCACCAGACCGGTAGCCACGAGACCGAATTGTTGCAGCTTGCTGCTCATAGAGACTCCAATTGCGCGACGGCAGGGTTGAATCAGCCTCAGGGACCTGCCGACCACTTCATGGGGTCGAAGGCCAGGCCCCGATGCCTGAGTTCAAAGTATAAACCCGACTCCGGGTTGCCACCGCTGTTTCCCACGGTGGCCACGGCCTCCCCGCCCTTGATGCCGGCGCCGACCGCCGCCAACAAGGACTCGTTGTTGCCATAGACCGAGAGGAAGTCATCACCATGGTCGATCACCAGCAGGTTGCCGAATCCGCGCAACCAGTCCGAGAACACGACGGTGCCTGGCGCCACGGCCTTGACCTCGGCACCTTCCGCGGCACGGATGAACAGCCCCTTCCACAGTGCGCCGCCCTCCGCTCGCGGCGTTCCAAAACGCCCGGCGATCGTGCCCTTGACCGGCAGGTGCAGGCGCCCGCGCAGCGCGGCGAATGCGCCTCCGACATTGCCTGGGTCATGGCTTTTCAGCGTGGCGCCCGGCACCGGCTTGCCTTTGGCCGGGCCGCTGCTCTTGGGCTTTTTCGTGCCGGCGATACGAATCAGTCCATCAATCAGGCGCGTCAGGCGTTGTTCATCGCGTTTCAGCGTGGTGATCTCGCGACGCTGCGCCTTGAGTCGATCGGCAATCGCCGCCAGTTGCGCCTGCCGTTGCTTTTTGCGTTCCAGCAACTGGGCACGACTTTCCTGCTGCTGGCGCTCGATCGCGGCGAGCTGAGCCTGCCGCTCACGCACGGTCTCTGCCAACTGCCGCTTCTCGTCGGCGGCGACGCGCAGACGCTGGATCAGTTCGGCCTTGGCGCGCGAAAGCTGGGTCAGGAAATACCGGTCGCGTGCGGCCTGGTTGGGATCGTGCCCGGACAGCAGGAGCTTCATGGCATCCGCATCGCCACCGACGAACTGGCGGTTGAGTACCTGTGATAACTGGGATTGCTGGGCGCCGCCCTGGCGGTCGAGGCGCCGGCCCTGTGCATCGAGGTCGGCCAGGTCGGCTTTCAGTCGTGCGCTTTCCAGTCCGAGTTCATGCAGGCGGCGATTGACCGTGGATATGGCCGACTCGGCTTCGCGCAACTGGTCGGACGCAGAGGCCTTGGACTCTTCCGCGGAAGCCATCTCGCGGCGCAGCGCCTCGATGCGGCCCTTGAGATCGTGCAGCTCGTCTTTTTTGCGATCGACGGTAGCGCCATTGGCCGGCGTGGCGCAATGCGCCAGGGCGACGCCGATCCCGAGGATGAAACGGGAAACCCGAAGTCTTGGCGAGCCCGGCGGTCTCGGGTTCACTTTCGCGGATACGAGAGCTCAGGCCTTTGCCTTGCCCTGATTGGCGACAGCCTGCATTGCCGCCTTGATGGCCTCCTGGTCGCCGAGGTAGTAATGGCGAATCGGCTTGAGCTCGGCGTCGAGCTCGTACACCAGCGGCTGCGCGGTCGGGATGTTGAGACCGACGATGTCGGCATCGGAAACATTGTCCAGATACTTGATCAGGGCGCGGATGCTGTTGCCGTGGGCGGCGATGACGACACGCTTGCCTGACGTGATCGTCGGCGCGATGGATTCGTTCCAGAAGGGCAGGACGCGGGCGACGGTGTCCTTGAGGCATTCGGTGCGCGGACATTCGCCGGGCTTGAGGCCGGCGTAGCGCGGATCGCGGATTTCGTAGCGCGGGTCGCTTTCGTCCAGGGGCGGCGGCGGCGTGTCATAGGCGCGACGCCAGACCAGTACCTGCTCGTCACCGAACTTGGCGGCAGTCTCCGACTTGTTCAGCCCCTGTAGGGCGCCGTAGTGGCGTTCGTTGAGGCGCCAGGAATGTTGTACCGGGACCCACATGCGGTCCATCTGCTCCAGCACCGTCCATAATGTCTTGATGGCCCGGCGCAGTACCGAGGTGTAAGCGAGATCGAACTCGTAACCTTCCGCCTTCAGGAGCTGTCCCGCGGCAATTGCCTCGGCCATGCCCTTCTCCGTCAGGCCGACATCGGTCCAGCCGGTAAAGCGGTTTTCCTGGTTCCAGGTGGATTCGCCGTGGCGAAGCAGAACTATTTTGTACATGATCGAAGCCTTGGTGCAGGTCAATACCGGTATTCTATAATATCGACTCTTCGCGCCGGACCAACGGCCATACGGGGCAGCACGGTATGCATGCAATTGACGACCTGATCGGCAAGCAGGAACACATAGAAACCGCCGCGCGCGCGCTGAAGGCTATTTCACACCCCCTGCGCCTGAAGATACTGTGCGTCATTGGTGGCGATGAAATCTGCGTGCAGGACATTGTCGATTCGGTCGGCACCTCGCAGAGCAACATTTCGCAGCACCTCGCGATTCTGCGGGACAAGGGCGTTCTGCAAACCCGCAAGGACGCCAACCGGGTTTATTACCGCATTGCCGACCAGCGCACCTTGCAGCTCATCGCCCTGATGCGCGAGGTGTTCTGCGGTGTGCCGACAAACAAGGACTGAACGACAATGGATTTTGTGCAGCAGAACATGATTTGGATCGGCATTGCCGTGGTCAGCGGCGGCATGTTGCTGTGGCCGCTGATCGCCGGCGGAACCGTGGCGAGCCTGTCGCCGGCCGAGGCGACGCTGATGATGAATCGCGAGGACGCGATCGTGCTCGACGTGCGCGAAACCAGCGAGTGGGGCAGCGGCCATATTGGCGGCGCGCGCCATATCACGCTGGGTCAGCTGGAAAGCCGCCTCTCCGAGCTGGAAAAATTCAAGGAGCGGCCGATCATCGTGGTCTGCGCGTCAGGCAACAGGTCTTCCTCGGCGTGCGGCAACCTCAAGAAGCATGGCTTCGACAAGGTCTTCAGCCTGGGGGGCGGAGTGGGTGCCTGGCGCGACGCAAACCTGCCCCTGACGACCAAGAACTGATACGGAGCCCGCAATGGCCAAGGTCCTGATGTATTCCACCGCCGTTTGTCCCTATTGCGTTCGCGCCGAACAATTGTTGACCAGAAAAGGCGTGACCGACATCGAAAAGGTGCGCGTCGATCTCGAACCCGCGCGGCGCGAGGAAATGATGCAGAAGACCGGGCGTCGCAGCGTGCCGCAAATCTACATCGGCGATACGCATGTCGGCGGCTGCGACGAGCTCTACGAACTTGAGCACCAGGGCAAGCTCGACTCACTGCTCGCGGCCTGATTCCGGCTGCCGGCGGTTTTCCACTTACTTTACCCAACCCATCCATCATGAGCGACGAGCAACCGGTATTCAGCATCGAAAAGATTTACGTCAAGGATCTGTCCATCGAGGTCCCGAATGCCCCGCAGATATTCCTGGAGCGCGAAACTCCGGGCATCGAAGTGCAGATCCAGAGCGCCGCACAAGCCGTCGGCGAAGGCCTGTTCGAAGTGGCGCTGACGATCACCGTCAATGCCAAGGAGGGCGAAAAGGCCTTCTTCCTGGTGGAGGTGGTCAAGGCCGGCATTTTCCAGATCCGCAACGTACCGGAGTCGGACATGGCCCCGATCCTGGCGGTTGCTTGCCCGAATATCCTTTTCCCTTACGCCCGTGAGACGATTTCCGACGCGGTCAATCGTGCGGGATTCCCGCCGGTGATACTTGCCCCGGTGAATTTCGAGTCGCTCTACCAGCAGCGCCTGATGGAGCAGCAGCAAAGCGAAAGCCGCATCCAGCTGCAATAGTCGCGATGCCACGAACCCGGGGGCTGACACTGGCGACACTGCGGCGGCGTGCGACGGCCAGCGTGCTTTTTGCCGCACTGCTCTCGATGCAGGCGGCATGGGCTCTCGATTTCCGCAGCGTCAGCGAGGTCGCACCGGCCTTCGATGCGCCGTCAGCCAAGGCCAAGCCCTTGTTCGTGGTGCACCCCGGAACGCCGGTGGAACAGGTGGTCAGCCTCGACGGCTGGTCCAAGGTCCGCGACAGCAAGGGTGATCTGATCTGGATGGAAAAAAAGCACCTCGCCGACAGGCGCACGGTGATCGTGCGCGTCGATAGCGCGCAGGTCCGCGCCAGCGGGAATGACAAGGCGGCCCTGGTCTTCGAGGCCGAGCGGGATGTGGTGCTGGAGTTGCTCGAAGCGGCACCCGGAGGCTGGATCAAGGTCAGGCATCGCGATGGCCAGGGCGGGTTTCTCAAGGCGCAGCAGGTTTGGGGGCTGTAGGCACTGCGAACGCCTCGCGGCGGGCGCCGTGATGGCGAGGCGGCGATGCGCATAGCGGTGCTCGGAGCGGGGGCCTGGGGTACGGCATTGGCGATAGCCTTTGCCGGCAGGCATGACGTTGCGCTTTGGGCGCGCGATGCGGCGCAGGTGGACGCCATGTCGCGCCAGCGAAGCAATGCCCGTTACCTGCCGGATTGTCCTTTTCCGCCACGCCTGCGGGTAACGGCAGATTTTTCCGCGGCGCTGGACGGTGCCGGGCTGGCCATTCTTGCCGGGCCTCTGGCCGGACTGCGCGGCCTGGTCGCACAACTCAAGGCGGTGGCACCAACGATACCGTTCCTTTGGGTCTGCAAGGGCCTCGAAGCTGGCAGCGGCCTGCTGCCGCATCAGGTAGTGGGCGAGGTCGTGGGCCAGGCACCCTGTGGCGTCCTGACCGGACCGAGTTTCGCGCTCGAAGTCGCGCGTGGCTTGCCGACGGCAATCACGCTTGCTGCATCCGACGCAGAATTCGCCACGGCCACGGCCCTGGCCTTGCACGGCGGCAATCTGCGCATCTATGCCAATGAAGACCTCGTCGGCGCCGAAGTCGGCGGCGCGGTAAAGAACGTTCTGGCCATTGCCACCGGAATCTGCGACGGCCTGGGCCTGGGCAGCAACGCCCGGGCGGCGCTGATTACCCGCGGTTTGGTCGAAATCACCCGCTTCGGTGAGGCGCTGGGGGCAAAGCGGGAAACCTTCATGGGCCTGACCGGGATGGGCGACCTGCTGCTGACCTGCACCGGCGAGTTGTCGCGCAACCGTCGCGTCGGCCTGCTGTTGGCCGAGGGTCGGGCCCTGGCTGACGTCGTTCGCGAGTTGGGCCATGTTGCCGAAGGCGTTCCCGCAGCGCGCGAAGTGGCGCGCCGCGCCGCGGCGCTGGGGGTAGATATGCCCATCACGCGGGCCGTGACGGCCGTGCTGGATGGCCGCATCACCCCACGCGCGGCGGTCGAGCAACTGATGGCCCGCGAAGCCAGGCACGAATAAGGTTTAGCTGCCGCCGACGTAGCCCTGTTGCCGCCAGGCCTCGTAGACCATCACGGCCACCGCGTTTGACAAGTTGAGGCTGCGGTTGCCCGGGATAAGGGGCAGGCGCAGGCGCTGACTTTCATCGATGGCGGCCAGCAGATCGGCCGGCAGTCCTCGTGATTCCGAGCCGAACACAAACGCGTCCCCGGGCCGAAAGTCGGCGCTGGCGTGACGGCGATTTCCCTTCGTCGTCAGCGCGAATATCCGCGCGTCGCCCAGTGCAACGCGACATGCCGCCCAATCCCGATGTACGGTGACACAGGCCATGTCGGCGTAATCGAGCCCGGCGCGGCGCAACTGCGCATCGGACAAGTTGAATCCCAGCGGTTCGACCAGATGCAGGCGGCAGCCGGTGTTGGCACACAGGCGGATGATGTTGCCCGTATTGGGCGGGATTTCCGGTGCGACGAGTACAACGTGGAACACTGTCAGGCTTTCCATGGGTTTTTCAAGGCGCCCGCGACCACAACTTGGTTGCTGCCACCGTGGTCAGGGCGGACCGGTGGAATTCTAAGTCGGCAAAACGCGTTGCCCGGAGAAAGGCGGCGGGCGCTCGGAAGTCGGCGCTGGCGACACGGCGAGCTAAGGCCGAAAAGTTGCTCAGAACCGCCCATCCGATTGCACACGCTTCGGCTATATTCCGGCAAGCTTCGTAGGGGAATAATGCAACATATTGAACTACAAAGACATTCGACGAAGTTGTCAATTTTCGGTGACACACCATGTCCTTTCTCTATCTGAAACATTTCGACCTCGAGAAATCGCCATTTCAGATCACCCCGGACATCGATTTCTTCTTTTCCGGTAGTCAGCGCGGCGGCATTTTGACGGCACTGCTGCATGTGGCCAGTCACGAGGAAGGAATCGTCACCGCTGTGGCCGAGGTGGGCAGCGGCAAGACCCTGCTTGCGCGGTTGATGATCAGCCGCTTGCCGGACGACATCAGCACGGTCTACCTTGCCAACCCCTGTTTCAGCCGCGACGAAATCATTTCGGCAATATCGCGCGACCTCGGCCTTGCGACGACGCTTGCGTCCACGGAAGAAAACCTGGCCCAACTGCACCAGGAACTCCTGCGTCGGCATTCCCTCGGGCAGCGCGTATTGTTGGTGATCGACGAGGCGCATGCGATGCCACCGGAGTCGCTCGAAGAGGTTCGCCTGCTGTCGAACCTGGAAACCGATCGCCACAAGCTGGTCAACATCATGCTGTTCGGTCAGCCGGAACTGGACACGCTGCTGACCGATCGTCGCCTGCGTCAGGTGCGCGATCGCGTCATTCATCGCTTCGAGCTGCCGCCCCTGCCGCGCGACGAAGCCATGGCCTATATCGATCATCGCCTGCGCATCGCCGGCTGGCGCGGTGGGCGCCTGTTCACCTCGGCGGCAATCTCGTTGCTGCTCAAGGCATCACAGGGCCGCGCCCGACGCATCAACCTGCTGGCCGACAAATCCCTGCTTGCGGCCTATGCCGAGGGTGCGCGCCAGGTCGAGAAGCGTCACGTGCAGTCGGCGTGCAGCGAATTGCATCCCGATGCTCCCGGGCGGATGAAATGGGCATTGCCCGGCTGGAAAACCTGGGCGGCGGGCACGGCGCTGGCGTTGCCGATCACCGCGTTCGCCGTCGGCGTGCTGGGCTGGTATCGCGACGCACCGCCGGTCGCCCAATCCAGAGAGGCAGCGATGGCGCCGGCTGTCGCGCCGCCATCCGCAGCTGATCCGGTGCCATCCGGGGTACAGAGACCGGAACTTCTTCTGGCAAAGGCAAGCAGGGTGTCGCCAGACGCGGCTTCGCCGCCTGCTCCCTACCTCGCCTCAGCACCCAGGGAGCTGCAGCCGATGGCCGCTGGCGCCCGGGTTGGCATGGTGGTGAAGCGAACCGAAGATCTGTTGAACGATCCCAAATGGAAAGGCTTCACGCTGCAACTGGCCAGCCTGCCATCCATGGAACATTTGCCCGGCTATCTGGACGTCCTGGGCAGGCACCTTGATCCTGCGACCATCTACGCACACGACCGCAAGTACAAGGGCAAGAATTCGGTTGCCGTATACCTGGGGCAGTACCCGTCGGAGCAACAAGCGAGACAGGCACTGACCGACCTTCCGGAGACTCTGAAAGTCAATCAGCCGATAGTCAGAACCTGGGCGGGCATACGCCAGGAGCCAAAACCTTGACAGGCCTGATTCCGGAGTCTGCCGCTGCCCATAAGGCTCTGAACGAAGTGACCTGGCGCGGCCGCGGTTTGCGGCTCGCTGGCTGCGCTGCGCTGCTCGCGGCCTGCGCCAGCCCTTCGCCTCCCCCTTCTCCGCAGCATCTTGATCCAGCCCCGCAGGTGGTCGGCAAGGCGCCGGAGTTCGCCGCGGCGCCATCATTGCCCAAGCCGCCCAAGCCCGCCGAAAAGCCCGAACTGTACAGCGTCGTGGTGCACGAGACGCCGGTCCAGGACCTGTTGTTCGCCATTGCTCGCGACGCCAGGCTGAATGTGTCGATTCACCCGGGGATTACCGGCAACGTGACGATGAGCGTGCTCGATCAGACCCTGACGGAAATTCTTGATGTCATTGGCAAGCAGGTCGACTTGCGCTACGAACTCAACGGCAAGTCGCTGAGCATTTCGCAGGACATGCCCTATCTGAAGATCTATCGGATCGACTATCCGAACATTGCGCGCACCTCCCAAAGTTCGGTAAGCATTTCGACCAATGTGGCAAGTACCGGCGGTGGGCCGGGCTCCACCGGTGGCGGGACGGGCAGCAACGCATCCGACAGCACCATCAAGAATACGGCGAACAACGAGTTCTGGAAGACGCTGGTGGCCAATCTGACGGAACTCCTGGTCCAGACGGACAGAGTGCAAGCCACCCAGGCTACCACCGCCGCGCCGGCCGCCGCCGCACCCGCTCCGTCCGCTTCCGCGCTCTCCGCACCCCTCGCCGCCGCCGCGTCGGCAGCGGCTTCGGCCGCAAACAATCTGTCTGGCGGCCGCGCGGCCGGTAGCCCGGCAAGCGCTGCGCCGACAGGGAGCGGGGGCGCAGCCGCAGGCAACCCGCAGGCATCCGCTGCCGCACCGGTTGTGGTTCCGACGCCTTCGCTGCAGGTGGTGGCTGCGCCGGCCGGCGCCGCTGCGACGCCAGCTGCCGCGTCGGGGCGCTCGTTCTACCGCGAGACGGGATCGGTGATTGCGAATCCGGAAAATGGCGTCATCAACGTCAGGGCGACCCAGCGACAACACGAGAAGGTCCGTGAGTTTCTGGATGGAATCATGGGCAATGCCCGGCGCCAGGTACTGATCGAGGCGACCATCGTCGAAGTCGACCTTTCCGATCGCTATCAGCAGGGAATTGACTGGTCGTTGCTGCGTACGGCGGGCTCCGGAACCGGGACCGGGATCGCCATGGCACCGGCAGGCCCCACCACGGGCACCTTGACGGGTGGACTGCTGAGCAGCATCACCACGCTCAGCTGGAACAAGACGAGCTGGGAGTACAGCCTGACATCGGCGCTGCGCCTGCTCGAGTCCTTTGGAACCCTGCGTGTGCTATCGAGTCCGAAAGTGTCCGTGCTCAACAGTCAAACCAGCATTCTCAAGGTAGTCGACAACGAGGTGTACTTCACCATTACGGTCACCCCCGGTACGGCGGCCACGGCCACGTCTGCGGCCGTTGCGCCCACCTACACCACCAACGTGAACACGGTCCCTGTCGGCTTCCTGATGACCGTAACCCCTCAAATCAGCGGTCACGGAGAAGTCATTCTGAACCTGCGGCCGACCATCAGCCGGATCAGCTCGTTTGCCACCGATCCAAGTCCCGCGCTGGCGGCGGCGGGTGTTGTCAATCGCATTCCGGTTGTCCAAAGCCGCGAAATGGAATCGATACTGCGCGTGCAATCCGGTGATATTGCGGTGCTCGGAGGCCTGATCCAGGATACGCGTGATCGCAAAACGGACGGGATTCCCGGGTTGACCGGAGTGCCCGTGGTGGGTGACTTGTTTCGCTATACCGACAATCGCAGCCGCAAGACGGAGCTGGTAATCTTCCTGCGCCCAACCGTTCTTTCCGACTCCAGCCTTGAGGGCGATTTCCAGCGCTTCAGTGCAATTCTGCCCGAGGCGCGCAGCGCCTATGCCCAGCCCTCCGAGCAGGGCAAATCACCGACGGTGCGGCCCTGACATGAGCCTGCTTCTGGATGCGCTGCAGCGCGCGAGCAAGGAGAAGGAAAAGTTGGCCGAAGCCCGCCAGGGCGGTGAGCCAAGGCTTCGCGAACCCTTGCCGGCATTGGAAGGCGAACCCGCTGCGGCCGAACCGGCGGCCCCGGAACTCAGCATCGAGCCGCTTGAGCCAAAGCTCGCCGCGCCTGATCGCGCCAGGATCACCGATCCGGTCGATCCCGCCAACGACCTGTCGCATGCATCGCCGGATTCCGGCAGCGACGCAACACCGTCTATCCCCGGGGCTACGGCGGATTTCGTGGCCGTGCCGCCGGCTTTGCCGATGGCTGAAGTGTCGTCGGCACCGATGCCGGATGCGACACTGCGATTCACGCCGGGCGACGCACCTGCGCCGTCCATGGCGCCGGACCCAGGCATCAGGACTGACCAAGTCCTTGGCAGCGATATGTCGAAGGCGACTCCGTCGGCCCAAATGCCTTCGCCCTCGGCCGTGCAGCAAAGCACCGTGACCGCCAAAATGGCGGCCGGGAAGGAAGACGCCTCGCCGCGATACAAGGAAATTTCCCCGAAAATCGCCCGTGAAATTCTGGGTGCCACGGTCAAGCGCGTGCCCAACATGCGGCTCAAGGTGCTTGGAAGTCTGGCTACCCTTGTCCTGGCGTTGTACCTTGCCTTTTACTTTCACGCCTTCGATCGTTTTTTTGCGCAACCATCATTGGGTCTGCAGCCGTCTGCCCCGGCTCAGTCAGCAGTGGCGGCGCCTGTGGCGGCAGTTGCGGCGACGCCGTCGGCGCCAGGCGCGCCGGAGGTTCCGAGCGTGCCGGGGGCTCCGGGCGCCGCCGCGGACAAAGCCGCCTCGAGATCCGATTCCCCCGGACGGGAACGCTCCGCCAAAATGGCAAAAGGCGATGCCACGCCGCGTCCGGCGGTCGTGCAGCCGATTGCGGACGGCGGTTCCGCAGCATTGGCTGGAAGCGGGCGCGCGAAGCCGGCCAAACCGGTTGTCACTTCCCGCCCGCCACCTCCGGGAGACCTGGAACTGGCCTACGCGGCACTGACGGAAGGTCGCCTCGACGAAGCGAAAGTTTCGTATGGCAAGGTGTTGCAAAAGAATTCCGCGGAGCGCGACGCCTTGTTGGGATTGGCGTATATCGCGCAGCGACAGGGAAGCAATGAAGAGGCGCGCAACTACTATCAGCAAGTGCTTCGCCTGGAGCCCGGACACGCGGGTGCCAATGCCGGCATGCTCGCCATCGCAGCCGAAGGCGACCTCTCCCAGGCGGCGAGCCGCGCGCGCGAGATGGTTGAACGCATGCCGGATTCGGCTGCGGCGCTGTCGACGCTGGCCAACATTCTGGCGCGCGAGGGACGGATTGCCGAAGCGCAACAAGCCTACTTCAAGGCGCTGACGATCGAGCCGGAAAACGCGCTGCATGCCTACAATCTTGCTGTCGCCCTGGATCGTCTGCACAAGTATTCGCTGGCCCGGACCTACTACCAGCGTGCGCTTGCATTGGCCGAGAAATCGAACGCCTCCGACCGCTCCGGCGTGCCGCTCGCCGAAGCGGAACGACGCCTCGAACAATTGCGGACCCTCGGCGGCGAGCGTTCGACGGCGACAATCCCGAGCTCCAGCGCCAAATAGCGTCCGGCGCAATTCCTGTCATGAGCGCAGAACGACCCGCTACTGAAAAGGCTCCGGTAAGGCTGGGCGATCTGCTGCTCGAACGGCGCTTGATTACTCAGGATCAGCTTCGCATTGCGCTGCTGGAACAGAAGTCGATGGGCAAGCCCCTGGGCGAGACCCTTCTGGCCCTGGGGTTCGTTACCGAAGACGCCATGCGCGGCGCGCTTGCCGCCAACCTCGGCGAAGTGGCCATCAGCCTGAAGGGGATCGTCGCCGATTCCAGGGCACTGAGCCTGATCCCGAAGCCCTTGGCCAAACGTTTCACCCTGTTTCCGGTCAGCTTTGATGCCGATGCGAACGAGTTGCTGATTGCGAGTGCGACACCGTCCGATATCGTTGCCGGCGACCAGGTGAACGCAATGCTTGGTGGGCGAGTCAAGGCGATCTGGCGCCTCGCCAGCAGCGCCGAGATTCATCCCGCGATCGAGCAGTTTTACGGACACGAGCTGTCCATCGACGGCATTCTCCACGAGCTCGAAACCGGCAATATCGACACCGCCACCCTGGCGCAGAATACCGGTGGTTACAGCCACCCCGTGGTGCGACTGATGGACGCCCTGCTTGCCGACGGCACGCTGCGTGGCGCCTCGGACATCCATTTCGAGCCGGAGCCGCATTTCCTTCGGATACGCTATCGCATCGACGGCGTCCTGCGACAGGTACGCGTGCTGCATCTGCGCTACTGGCCCGCGATGGTAGTGCGCCTGAAAGTCATGGCCGGAATGAACATCGCCGAGACGCGGGCGCCGCAGGATGGCCGAATTTCCCTGACGATCTCCGGACGGCAGGTCGACTACCGCTCCGCGGTCCAGCCGATGATCCACGGCGAGAACTTCGTGCTGCGCATCCTCGACCGCGCGCGCGGACTGGTTCCGATCGACGGCCTGGGCCTGTCCGAACACCAACTCACCCTGCTGCAGCTGATGCTGGCACGCCCGGAGGGGATATTGCTGGTTACCGGGCCGACCGGTTCGGGCAAGACCACGACTCTGTATTCGGTTCTGGGGCACCTGAACAACGAGGGCGTCAATATCATGACCCTTGAGGACCCTGTCGAGTATCCAATGCCGATGATTCGCCAGACTTCGATCTCCGAGGTATCGAAGATGGATTTTGCGGAAGGCATTCGTTCGATGATGCGCCAGGATCCCGACGTCATTCTGGTGGGCGAGGTCCGCGACCACGACACGGCCGAGATGGCATTCCGTGCCGCAATGACCGGGCACCAGGTATTCTCGACGCTGCATACCAATTCGGCGATCCAGTCGATTCCGCGACTGCTTGACCTCAACATCAAGACCAATGTGCTGGCAGGCAACGTCATCGGGATCGTGGCCCAGCGCCTGGTGCGTACCTTGTGTCCGAAGTGCAAGACGCCCGGCCAGCCCAGCCCGGTCGAAGGGCGACTGCTTGGTCTGAGCCCCGACGAGGAGATGATGATCTACCGTCCGAAAGGCTGTCAGGAATGCGACTTCCTGGGCTACAAGGGCCGCATGGCGATCTTCGAACTGCTGAAATTCGACAAGGGGCTGGACGAACTCATCACCCGGAACGCGAGCGTCAACGCAATGTACGACTATGCCATCGGACGCGGTTTCGTCAGCATGGCCGAGGATGGACTGCGTCGAGTCAGGGATGGGCTAACCACCGTGGATGAGGTGAGCCGGGTGGTTGACCTGACCGAGTCGTTTGCCTGATGCCCCTCTACAAGTATCGTGCGACCGATGTAGATGACCGCATCGTCACGGGTCAGATCGAGGCGCTGCACGAGACCGAACTGGCAAAACAATTGACGCGGGTTGGCCTGACACTGGTCCGGGCCAAGGCGCTGAAGGAGCGCAGTCGAACGGTCAAGAGCCTGCCCAAGCAGGAAATCATCGGCTTCGTCTTCCAGCTTGAGATGCTGATTCGTGCCGGGGTGCCGATACTGGCCGCACTGGGCGACATGCGAGATGCCGCCGAGTCCATGGAAGGTCAGCTGCTCGCCGCCGGCATCTACGACAAGATCGAGTCCGGCGCCACACTTGCCGAGGCGATGGCGCACTATCCGGGAATATTTTCCGAAGTCGTGGTCAATCTGGTTCGAGCCGGCGAGATCACCGGCCAACTGCCGGAGGTACTCAAGGAACTGGTCCGCTCGCTGAAGTGGCAGGATGAAATGGCGGCGCAGACCAAAAAGCTCCTCATGTACCCGGCCTTCGTCGTGGTTGTCATCAGTGGCGTCGTATTTTTCCTGATGATCTATCTTGTGCCCCAACTGGTGAACTTCCTTGGCGCCATGGGACAAAAAACCCCGATGCAAACCAAGCTGCTGATCCTGGTCTCGGCAATATTCGTCAAGTACTGGTGGCTGCTGCTTTCGACACCTCCCTTGCTGGTGGCGGCGATTTCTGCGCTGGCGCGCTTCAATCCGGCGGTGCGCTACGCTTTGCATCAAATGGCGCTGAACCTGCCCGTACTTGGCCTGGTATTGAAGAAAATGATCCTTGCGCGCCTGGCGGATACCTTCGGCCTGATGTACAGGACCGGTATTCCGATCCTCGACGGACTGCGCTATTGTCAGAAGATCACCGGCAATCTGGTGATCCAGCGTTCGCTGGATCGGGTCATTGAGCGAATCGCCACGGGCACCTCCATATCGACGGCATTTGCCGCCGAACGCATGTTCCCGGCCCTGGTGATACGCATGCTGCAGGTAGGTGAGTCAAGCGGTGCACTGGACCAGTCGCTGGCCAACGTGAGCTACTTCTATACGCGCGAAATCGACGAGTCGATCGGCAAGGTCCAGGCATTGATCGAACCCATAATGACCGTGACCATGGGGCTGCTCCTGGGATGGATCATGATGTCGGTTCTGAGTCCGATCTACGACACGATCGCGAAGATGAAGACATGAGTCGGGTCCTGTTCATTACGCCTGGCGAAAGCCGATGGTGGAGCCGCGAAGGAGGTGGTTGGGGGCCTGGTCCGGGCGGTTCCGACGATCCTGTCTGGGTCGTGACCGACCTGGCCGAAGAAAGCCTGAACGAGTGCAAGGTGCCTCGCCTGTACGGAAGAGATCGCCGTTCCTTCGTGCAGCGGCAGGTTGCCGGGCGCTATCCCGATACGCCGTTCTGTGGCGCGATTCCCAATCCTGCTCAAGGGGATTCGCTAGGTTCCCTTGTGCCCACACGGTATGTGATGTTCGGCATAGATGCCGCCGAGCGTATCAACACCGAGCTCGACGCGATTCGTGCTCCGCTGGCCGGGGTATGGCCGATATCCATGTTGATGGGAGTGCTCGCCTCCCACCGGGCGCTCCCGTCCGACCTGTTCGTGGTGCTGCCCGGGCCGGAATCCTTGCGCATTGTCTACCTCAAGAACCGGATACCGATTCTCACCCGCCTGACACTGACGCCAAATCAGCCGAATGCCCAGGTCGACGAAATCGTGCGCACCATTCGCCATCTGGAAAATACCCAGGCCGTGACACGCGACGGCAAGGCCTTTCCGGTACTGTATCTCGGCGATCCGGTGAGGATCGAGCCACTCCTGGCGCCGGCACGCCTGATCCTCGTGGAACTGCCGCAAACAGGCGAAGCCGTGGTGGGCGACTGGCGCCATGCACTTTTCGACCTGGTTTTGAAATCTCCGATCGGGCAGGTCGCCCCCCTTTCTCGCCGAGTCGGCTATCTTTCCGCGAAACTGTCGCGGCTTGCCCGCTATCTTGCCCTGCTGATTTTTGTCGTCGGCCTGTTTGCTGCGAGCAGCAATTTGCTGTCGATTTATCGCAAGGTCGAGCAACGTCTCGCGGTCACCGAGCAGATAGAGGACCTTGACCAGCAAATCGATGGCCTGAACGCCCATATTGCCAGCTACGGGGTGTCTCCGGACATCGTGCGCAAGGCCCTGGCCCTGGCCGAGAGTGAACTGGACTCGGCGCCGGACATCGAGCCGTATCTGCGAATGGTCTCGCAGTCCATTGCAAGGGATTCCAATTTGCGCATCAAGGAGTTGCATTGGCGACTGATTGCACCTGGCGTAGAGGCATGCGTCGCCGCCCTGGCCCAGGGAGGGGCGACCGGTTCAGGCAATGAAGCCAAGGCACCCGGTAGCGACGTCCGGCGGATCGAATTGGGCTTCGAGCTGGCGATTCCAGGTTCCTACGGGCCGCGCGATCGCGCGCTGACATTGCGCGCAGTTTCCAATGCAATCGCCGCCATCGATGGCGCGACCGTCCTGCTGGACGCCAACAAGGAGCAGGCCAGCGGCAGCCTGCGTGGCGGATCCATCGTCAGTGGTGCGACACAGCTCAAGTGGTGTTTGACACTGCCAGGCACCGGCGCCAAACCAAAGTCCGCCGACGGAGGAGCGGGAACATGACTCCGGAACGTGAAATATTTCAGCGCTCGCGGCGGCGCCTGAATATTCTGGGGGCGAGCATTTTCTTTGCCCTTACGCTGGTATTCGGCAGTATTTACCTGCGTGATTCGTTGATCAAGAGTCTGGCGACCAGCCAGGGCCTGCTGGGTGCGCGAACGGCGACGCTCAATCTCAAGCAGGGCGATCTATCCAGCATACGCACCCACATCGCCCGTTATCGCGAACTGCGGCAGCAGGGTCTTGTCGGCAATGCGGAACGCGAGAGCTGGGTGGAACAGTTGGTCGCCACGCGGTCGGAGCTAGGTGTTGCCGAGATGCTGAACTACGTGCTCAAGCCGCCGCGCAGCGTTGCCGAAGACGGGTCGGGTGAGCTTGCGGCAGCTTCGTCGGCGGCCAATCCCGATGCGCAAGGGGCGGATTCCGCCATGTATCACGACCTCGACTTCGAGATTCGAGGAAGTCACGAGGGAGAGCTGCTCGCCTTGCTCAATGAATACCGCAGCAAGGTCAAGGGCCGGTTCCGGATGCAGTCCTGCCGTCTGGGAAGCCCCGGCTCGAATGGTTTGGTCGCCCAATGTACACTTCGATTCTTCAACCAGCCTGAGCCGGCGAAGAACAAATGAGACTCGCAGAACCCTTGGTCACAATCGTTGGTCCGCCGCCTGCGGCGGTTGGGAGGCCAGGAAAATGACCGCCGGTGATTTCGACCGAATGCGCTCCCGGCGAAACCTGGCGGTTTCGATGGCGGCGATGGCTTGCCTGTTGCGGGTAGCGCCTGTCTTGGCCCAGCCTAGCCAGGACAGGCTGGGTACCCTGTTTTACTCTCCCGTGGAACGGGCGATGATCGTGGCCAGTCGCAAGGGTGATGGCTATGAAGGGGAGGGCGTCAGCGCCCATGTCTCACTGACCGGAGTGGTTTCCCGCGATGGTCGCAAGGGTACCGCGTGGATCAATGGCCGTCCGGTGAAGGAAGGCGAAGCGATCAGCTCGGCCGGTGTGCCAGTGATCGCGGCCGGCCGCGTGGTGATCGACGGCAAGCAGATGCGTGTGCGCGAGACGCTCGAACTGGAAAGCGGCGCCCGCAGTGATGCCCTTCCGGCCGGGGCGGTCAGCATTCGACGTTCGAAATGAGACCGAGATTCGCCCGGAGCCAGCGCGGTGCGGCACTGCTGATGCTGCTGATGGTGTTTGGCTTGTTGGGGGCTTTTTTTGCGATGCGCAGCATCAGTATCAACCCTAAGCATGGTCAGGTCACGGAAGCGAATCGGCGTCTATCTCTGGCTGCGGATGCGCTTATCGGTTTTGCTGCCAGCCATACTGAAACCGGCCCACCCGCAACCCGACCCTATTTGCCGTGCCCTGACAAGACAACGGCGGTCGGTCTGGGCGTTGCGAACGACGGTATCGAGGACCGGAATCCGGGTACAGGCGCATGCGTCGTTCAGGAAGGGAATCTGCCGTGGGTGGATCTCGGATTGCCGGCGACCGACAGTTGGGGCAATCGCCTGCGCTATAGCGTGACCGCCGCATTTTCCAATAGCGTGGCGGGCATGCAACTGACCAGCCTTGGAACGCTCACCGTAAACGATACGGCGGGCGCCTTGGTCGCGGCGGCAGTTCCTCTGGTCGTGATCTCGCACGGGCCGAACGCATGGGGCGCGACAAGCTCCAACGGCACCATCGTTCCCTTGCCCCCCCTGGCAAATACCAATGAGCGCGAGAATACCGATGGCGATGCGGTTTTTGTCACTGGGGCCGCTGTTGATACCGGTGGCGTGGGCGGCGAATTTGACGACCAGACAGTCTGGCTTACGTCGGCCACGATCTTTGCTCGAATGCAGCAGGCCGGCAAGCTATAAGGTAAGGAAGATCATGAACGCTCAAACGACGCATCGGAACGGTTTCACGCTGGTCGAAATGGCGGTGGTCTTGCTCATCGTTGCCATGCTCATTGGCGGTGGGCTTTCCGTGGTGAGTACTCAAATTGAAGCACAGAAGTTCAAGGACACGCTAAAGGTCCTTGAGGACGCCAAGGAAGCCTTGCTGGGATACGCCGCTAGCCACAGCGAAGTGCTGGCGCCGTCGACTCACCCCTACCTGCCGTGCCCGGACAAGACTGCGGCTGCACCGGTGATCGGTGTCTCGGTTCTACCCAACGTGGCGAATGATGGGCTCGAAGACCGGAACACCGTCGGCGGTTGTTCCGTATTGGAAGGCAATCTTCCCTGGGTAACCTTGGGAATCAATGGTACCGATGCCTGGGGAAATCGCATTCGCTACAGCGTCACTCAGGTTTTTGCCAACAGCCAGACGGGTATTCGCCTTACAAATACGGGAACTCTCACCGTCAATACTCTGAACAACCTGGGTGCAACAATCGCAGCGGCGACATCTGTACCGGCCGTGGTTCTGTCTCACGGCCCCAACGCATGGGGAGCGATCAGTGCCAACGGGCAGGCAATTCCAGCACCTCCTGTGGCAAACGTCAATGAAACCGAGAATGCCGACGCCGACACGACATTTGTCAGCAATACGCCGGTGATAGCAGGAGGAACCGGAGGTGAATTTGATGACATCGTTGGTTGGCTGCCCGCTAGCCTGATCTTCAATCGCATGCTTCAGTCGGGAAAGCTTCCCTGACCGATGAGGCCTTGAGTTGCCGACCAACGCCGACGACGCCGAAAATTGGCCGCTGCTGATCGTCGAGGACGATCCGGCGCTCTCGTCCTACCTGGCCTCGGCGTTGAGCGACAAGGGATTCGCTGTCGACGTGGCCGGCGACAGGGAATCGGCATCGGCATGCCTCGCCGCAACCGGGGCGCCGCAACTGGTGCTGCTCGATCTGGGTTTGCCTCCGGCGCCAAGCACCATGGTTGAGGGCCTGGCCGTGCTTGATGAATGTTTGGCCAAGTCACCGTCGTCCAAGGTGATAGTACTTACCGGGCAGGATGAAAGTGCCGCGGCGCTCGCGGCGGTTCGTCGTGGTGCCTTCGATTTCATCCTCAAGCCGGCCTCGGTGTCGCAAATCGTCCAGGCCTTGCGCCGCGCCATGTTGTTCCTGCGTGAGGAGTCGCGCATGGCCGAAGCCGGCGAGGCCCGGGTACAGCTCACCGCACGCCTCGACGAAGGGCCCAAGGAAGCGGCTGCTGCCGCGGAAGAGCAGTTGATACGGCGGGCCCTGGCGGACGCCGGATACAACGTTGCCGATGCGGCCCGGCGCCTTGGCCTGGCTCGTGAGCACGTCTACTACTACCTGAACAAGTATGGCATTCGACGCCCCGGCTAGATTCGGGCTGTTTCTGATTGCGGCCGGAATTGCGATTCTGGGGGCCAGCTTCCGGATCGCCTGGCTGGCGCGCAACTATCGACGACGTCTGGAGAACCTGCTGCAACTGGCCAGCCTGCCCCTCGATCCGTTGGAGTTGCCGGCCGCCGCCTGGGGTGATCTGGAAAGCGGCGGCTGGCGGCGACTGAGCTGGGAAGGGAGCTGGTTCGGCCAACCGGTGGCGGGTAGCCTGGAGGCCCGCGCCGCGAAATCGCGCAAGGCTCCGGTGGCACCCCTGGAATTCGACCTGGCAAGCGGTGATGAGGTCAGGCTGCGCGTTTCACTGACCCACGCCGATGCATGGGGCGAAAACCGCCTGTTCGCCGACCATCTCGCGCGAGTCTTCGTGCTCCTGCTGGAGACGCGCCTGCATGCGCGTACCGAGGCGCTCTCGGCGGCACTGGCGGAGCGGGCGCGCCTGTCCCTCTATTTGCAGCATGACATGCGCAATCAGGCACAGTGGGTTCTGTGGGTAGCAGACGACTTTGCCAACAGCGAAGACGATGCGTCCATGCTTGCCGCGGCCCATCGGCTGCGCGACAACGCCGGGCTGGCGCGAGATCGCGCCGAGCGCCTGATTGCGGCACTCGGCCGCCATCCGGTGATCGAGCAGGCGTCATCCGTGGAGTTGCATGTGGCGGCCCGCCAGGCCGCGCGCCTGGCGGGCGTAGAGCCCGTGATCGACGGCGAGGCCCGGGTGTGGGTGGCAACCGGATTGCTGGCACGGGCGCTGGACAACCTTTTCGGCAACCTTGCCGCCGGATGGCGGGAGACGCCGACCGTAACTCCCAAACTCTGCTTGCAGACGATTTCCTCAGCCGGCGGCCAGTTCGTCGAGTTGGACTTTTTCTGCCCCTGGCCACCGGGAACCAAGCCGCTGGCCAAGGAAAAGATCTTTGAGCCCTTCGCCAGCGGTCGCCCCAGCGGGCTCGGCCTTGGGCTCTACCAGGCGCGCAAGAGCCTGCGCGAAGCTGGCGGCGACCTGCAAGCACGACCGGAAGCAGCGGGCCTCCGGTTCGTCTTGCGTTTGCCGGCAAGCCCACCGTAAAGATTTTTCACTTCACGGCCACTACGCTGTCGATTACAGTGCGATCCATAGAAATTCCATACGCATCCACAAAGAGGAGATCACCATGAAGCTTCAGAAAGTTGCCCGCCAAGCGGGCTTCACCCTGGTCGAAATCGCCATCGTGCTGGTCATCATCGGCCTGCTGCTGGTGGGCGTGCTGCAGGGCCAGGAGATGATCGAGAACACCAAGACCAAGTCCATCGTCAGCGACATGAAGTCTGTCCAGGCGGCCTACAACTCCTATCTTGACCGCTACAAGGTACCGCCCGGCGATGAAGGCAATGCAACCTTTGTGGCCCGCGGCTGGCCGGCCGCCATGTCCAACGCCGGCAACGGCAACGGCATTTTGCTGATGCCGTTCGCAAACACCTTCACCAATGCCGCCGCGGCCGAGAACGAAAGCTTCTGGCAGGCCTTGCGCGCGGCGGGCTTCCTGTCCGGTAGCTCAACCGATGTAGGTACCGCCGCGCTGCCCAAGCATTCCGCCAACGGTCTGATCGGCGTCGCAACCGGCACCATCTATGGCATGGTCGGTGTCTTCGCGTGCGCATCAGGCCTGACGACAAAACAGGCGGCTGCCATCGACACCATGATCGACGGCCCGCTTCCCGCCACCAACATCGGCAACAACGTGGGCAACATGCGCGGCATCAACGGCGCCGCCAACCCGCTGGCTCCCGCTGTCGCGGTGCCAGCGGCGACGGCGTACAACGAGACCACCCAGGTGAACCCCTGGACGCTCTGCATGAAGATTGGCTGATGCAATAATGTTGGCTCCGACGGGCTTCCTGGCCCGTCGGTTTTTTGCGGTACCCTTCCGGCCGCAGGACCCTTGGGGGACTGCCGCCGTTTGTGCTTCATCGGGCCGGGATATGGCTGGCGATCTGGCTTTCGCGCCGACCCGCTTCCCTGGCCTGGGTCCGGACTCAACGCTGCCAGCCTGACACCGTGAACGAACAGGTCCGATTCTTTCTTTCCCGCGAATCGAAGCGGAAAATCAATTCCGCGATCATCGTCGCGGTCCTTACCGTCCTGACGGTCGGGCAGGCCCATGCGGCGTTTCTGCTCGTCGTTTTGGCCTTGCCGATTTCCGCGTGGCTGGCGTGGAGCGTCTATATCATCGTGCGTCGGCCGTATGCGCGTTTGGCCCAGATCATCTGTATTTTCGTCTGGATGGTGGCATTTCTGCTGGTATTTGCGGCGCATTTCACGCGGCATGAATTGGTCCGCAGCGATGCCAACCAAGTCGTTCGGGAAATCCGTCGCCATATCGCCGACTATGGTCGTTGTCCGCCGCAGTTGCTGGCCCTGGGGTACAAGCAGCAGGACCTGATCGACAGGTTGGGCGAAAACTTTGGCTACAGTTGCGAGAACCGGAAGCCACGGTTCTTTTATGTCGCCACCTTTACCATTTTCGACACCTTCGAGTATGACTTCGAGCAGTCGACCTGGGACTATGTGAGCTGGGCTGAAAAGAAGAAATTCCTCGATACCCGTCCAACGGGATTGGCAACCGAGTCCGTCGATCCTTCCGGCGTCGCGCCGGCACCTGGTTCCAGATCCGCACCGCGCCGCACGCCGTGAGCAACGGCCTGGCCTTGATCGACGGGGATCCGGAGTGAAGGGCACGACCTGAAACATGGGGCTTTTACCACTATGAATCAGCGATTTGGGCCTGCGATTTGGTGCAGAATCGGGAGCAGACGAAATCCCGTGCCTGCGATGGAGGATGCCTGATGGCACGTCCGGAAAAGATCCGACTGGGTGACATGCTGGTCCAGCAGCAACTGGTTACCCCTGAGCAACTCAAGTTGGCGCTGGAAGAGCAGAAGCGTTCCGGGCGCAAGCTCGGACGGGTGCTAGTCGACAGCGCCTATGTCACCGAGGAGGGCATTTCCCAGGGCCTGGCTCGCCAACTGGGTGCGGATTACTTCGACCTGAAGACGTTCAAGCCGCATCCTGAGTTGATCAGGTTGCTGCCCGAGGCGCAGGCACGGCGCAATCGCGCCCTGGTCCTGAGCGAGCGTGCCGGCATGCTGGTGGTGGGCATGGCCGATCCCACGGACCTCGGCGCCTTTGACGATTTGTCGCGCATCCTGAAGCGCGAGATCGATCTGGCCGTGGTCACGGAAAGCCAGCTGCTATCCACCATCGACCGCGTTTACAGCCGTGCCGCCGAGATCACGGGACTGGCCAAGGAATTGACCGCCGACATGGGCGACATCGCGGCCGATTTTGGCAACATCCTTGGCCTGACGGCGGGCGCCGAGGACGCACCGGTTGTCAGGCTGCTCAATACCGTGTTCGAGGAAGCGCTGAAGATGCGCGCGTCCGACATCCACATCGAACCCCAGGAAAAGTCCCTGGTGATCCGCTTTCGCATCGACGGCGTGCTGCACGTGCAAACCGAGGCCGATGCAAAGATATCCACGGCGCTGGTGCTGCGGCTGAAGTTGATGTCGGGCCTCGACATCTCCGAAAAGCGCTTGCCACAGGACGGGCGCTTCAACATCAAGCTGCGCAGCACCGCCATCGACATCCGCATATCCTCGATGCCGACCCAGCACGGCGAGTCCGTGGTGATGCGTCTGCTGGCGCAGAACACGGGGCTCCTGCAGCTGGATCGGCTTTTCATGCCGCGACCGGTGCTGGAGCGCTTTCGTCGGGCGATCTCCCGGCCCTCCGGCATCGTGCTGGTGACGGGGCCTACCGGTTCCGGAAAGACCACGACGTTGTATGCGGCGCTCAACGAGTTGAATACGCCGGAAAAGAAGATCATCACCGTCGAGGATCCGGTCGAGTACCGTCTGCCCGGCCTGAACCAGGTTCAGGTGCACGAAAAGATCGACCTTTCCTTCAGCCGCGTGCTGCGCAGCGCCTTGCGTCAGGATCCGGACATCATCCTGCTGGGCGAAATGCGCGACCAGGAAACGGCGGAAATCGGCATGCGCGCGGCGATGACGGGCCACCTGGTACTGTCCACCCTGCATACCAACGATGCGCTGTCGACGCCGATCCGCCTGCTCGACATGGGTGTGCCGCGCTACATGGTGGCGATGTCGATCCAGATGGTCCTCGCGCAACGCCTGGTTCGCGTCAATTGCGAGAACTGCGTCGTTCCTCATGCGCCGCTGCCGCACGAGCACCTCTGGCTCAAGGCCGAACTTGGCGACGGAGTGGATGGCATTGCCTACCGGCGCGGACAGGGCTGCACTCACTGCGCCAACACCGGCTACCAGGGGCGTCAGGCGGTGTATGAGCTGCTCGACATGAACAACGCGCTGGTCGAGGCCGTCAATCGTGGCGACCCCAACGAATTCATGCAGATCGGACGCGAACAGATGGCCGGCAATACGCTGCGTCGTGATGCCGTGCGCCTGGTCGTTGCCGGTCGCACCACCATCGAAGAAGCCATGCGCATCAGCACCCAGCTCGACGAATAACCGTATGGCCCCCCGCGCTTGCAAGATCGACTCGCTATCGCCCCAAAGGGGGCCTCGCCGCCCTTGGGGCGGCCCAGCGAGCGGCTGATCGCCATGCCCAACTTCGCCTATCGCGGTCGCAACGGCGCCGGAGACGTCGAGCAGGGAATTCTGGACGGTGCCAACGCCGGCGCGGTCGCGGACCTGCTCTTTGGCCGTGGCATTACCCCGATCGAAATCAGCCCGACGACCAAAGCGGCCGAGGCTGTCGGCTCCGGGCCGGGCACGGACATCCAGATCTTCAAGCCCAAGGTGCAGCACATGGACGTGCTGCTGTTCTCGCGGCAGATCCATACCCTGCTGCGCTCCGGCGTTCCCATCATGCGCGCCCTGGCCGGCTTGCAGGACTCCAGCACCAATCCGGCAATGAAAGCGGTGTTGCAGGACGTGCGCGAAAGCCTCGACTCGGGTCGCGAACTCTCGCTGTCGCTGGCCCGTCACCCCAAGGTATTCACACCCTTTTACCTTTCCATGGTGCGCGTTGGCGAAATGACCGGCCGGCTCGAGGAAATCTTCATTCGCCTATTCGATCACATGGCTTTCGAGCGCTTCATGCGCGACCAGGTGAAGTCCGCCCTGCGCTATCCCTCGTTCGTCGTCGCCGCGATGCTGATTGCCATCATCATTGTCAATATCTTTGTGATACCGGCCTTCGCCAAGGTGTTCAAGGGTTTCGGTGCCGACCTGCCCTTCATGACCCAGCTCCTGATCGGCTTCTCCGACTTCATGCTGAACTGGTGGCCGGCGCTGTTGCTCGGCGCTGTCGGCGGCTTCTTTACATTCAATGCCTGGCGCAATACCCGGAAGGGACGCTACGACTGGGACCGCATCAAGCTGAAGATCCCGATTGCCGGCAAGATCGTGCGCAAGGCGACGCTGGCGCGCTTTGCGGCGAGCTTTGCGCTGGCGTCACGCAGTGGCGTCCCGATCATCCAGGCGCTGACCAATGTCGCGGAAACCGTGGACAACGCCTACATCGCGGACAAGGTGGAGAAGATGCGTGACGGTGTCGAGCGCGGCGAAAGCATCCTGCGTACCTCCATCGCCGCGGAGGTGTTTACCCCCGTGGTTTTGCAGATGATTGCCGTCGGCGAGGAATCCGGCGCGCTCGATGACATGATGAAGGAGGTCGCTGACCTTTACCAGAGCGAGGTCGAGTACGAACTGAAGACACTGGCTCAGCAGATCGAACCCATCCTCGTGATATCGCTGGGCATCATGGTCCTGATCCTGGCCCTGGGTATCTTCCTGCCGCTGTGGGATCTGGGCAAGGTTGCGATCAAGAAATGAACCGCCAGCGGGGTGCCAGCAGGCTCGAGTTCGCCATCACCGTGGCGATTTTCGGCGTGCTCGCCGCACTGCTGCTGCAACGCCTGGCCCTGATCGAGGAAGACACGGAACGCGTTGAGGTGGATCTCACGATTCGCAACATCCGCACTGGCATACAGCTCGCCATCGGCGAACGCATCATGCGCGGCGAGGAAGATCGCCTGGCGGAAGTCGCGGCGGCTAGCCCGGTCGACATGCTTGGCAAGCATCCGCGCGGCTTCGTCGCGGAACGCGCGGCTTCGGCGGCCGGTGAGTGGGCTTACGATCCGCAACGCCGCGAGCTCAGCTACCTGCCGCGGCAGCCACAGGCTTTCGGCAATGCCGACGAATTGCGCTGGCGTTACGTGGCGCGCACCGACGCGAATGGAAAGGTGTTCGGGGCCAGCCTGGTACGCCTGAATTGATGCTGTGTTTCGCCGCTGATTGTCCAAATGCCCGATTGCCCGCCTGCTATGTTGGAGCTTACTGTGAAGGGAAGTTCGCCATGATTGGAGATGCGAGCCGCATCGATCCTTCGGCACGCGGTTTTACCCTGGTCGAACTGGTGATCGTGATCACCATCATCGGCATTCTTGCGGCCGTGGCTTTGCCACGCCTGATCGAAGCCCAGCGCGACGCGCGGGTTGCCAAGGCCAATGCCATCTTTGGTTCGATCCGCTCGGCCACGGCGCTGGCCCGTTCGCGCTGCGAACTGGACGTGGCGGGGACGGCACCGAGCGCAACCGCGACCAACTGCACCTCGACACCGCCCAAGGTCAACATGGACGGCACCATGGTCGATATCGTCAATCGTTACCCGGCGGCATCCGCCACGGGCATCGACGCCGCCGCCGGCATTACCCTGTCGGCCGACGGCCTGACGCCCGGCGGGGGCGGCAGCACGCGCAGCTTCGACGTGGTCGGCGGCACCGTGCCCAACTGCCGCATCAACTACCAGGAGGCCAGCCTGAGCGGAACCGCGATCGTCGCACCTGTCATCACGGTGGCGACGACCGGCTGTTGAGGCTATGATAGGAACAGTTAAGACATGGGTACTTGGGAGAGACATCATGAAACAAAAGGGTTTTACACTTATTGAACTGATCGTTGTCATCGTGATCCTAGGCATTCTCGCGGCGACCGCATTGCCGAAGTTTGTGGCCATTGATGGCGACGCAAACAAGGCGGTGGCACAGGGCGTCGCGGCATCGTTTGCGTCTGCGGCGTCGATGAATTTTGGCAGGAACAAGGCTTCCGGTTCCGCGAACTTCACGCCGACGTGCGATGCCGCTGATTTGCAGACCGGGTTTCCGTCAGGCTGCTCGGCCGGTGTGGTAGGTGCGTGTGTTGGTGGCAGCACGACCTGCACCGTCACCTGCAGCACCCAGACCGCAACAGCCACGATGGCATGCTACTGACGGTGGTTTGTCGGCGCTTTCGGAATCGCTGAAGCTTAGCGCCGATCGATTGAGCCTCGGCCTGCTCGCCGTGATGGTGAGCGGGCCGTTTCTTTTGCCGTTTCATACCCTGCCGCTGCCCGACTTCTGGAGCGAGTGGTGGGCTGCGGCTCTTGGGCTGGGGGCGGCCGCTGCCGGCCTGCTTGCGTCGCGCGAACCGTTGCGCTTGCCGACACTGCTGCTGCTGCCGGCGGTGCTGGTGGTGGCGATCATCCTGCAGTTCGCGCTGGGTCGCATTGCCTTCCCCCAGATCGCCCTGTTGGCCGAACTCTACCTGCTGTGGATCGGCTTGCTGTTGATGCTCGGGCGGCATCTCGCCCGGACCATGGGCCTTGCGCGCCTGGCCGACGTGCTGGCGGCGGCCGTGACCGTGGGGGCGTTGCTCGGCACCTTGCCTGCCGTGGCGCAGTGGCTTGGCCTTGCGCCGGTCGTGCCATGGGTCTTTCCCAACCCCTCGGGCTCGATCAGCGGCAACCTCGGCCAGCCCAACCACCTCGCCCACTACCTGTGGCTGGGCATTGCCTCGGCCCTCTACCTGTGCGCTCGCGGCCGGATTTCGCGCCCCCTGCTGTGGCTGGCCATCCTGCCGATCGCATTTGGCGGTCTGCTCAGCGGCTCGCGCAGTGTGTTCGCCTACCCGGTGGTCATCGTATTTGTATTGATTTTCGCCAGGTTCCGCGAAAATCGGGCATGGGCGGCCCGTGGCCTCGTCGACGCCGCGCTGCTGCTGCCCGTACTGTTCGCCCTGGGTCTGCTGGCCGCGTCGATGGTCACGCCGTTGCGGCAGGCGATCGCTGCCTACGGGCTGGCGCTGCCGGTGGCGCAGGCTCCGGTCGCCGGGGCGAAGCGACTCCTTGGCGCAGCAAGCGACCCCACTACCCGGCTGGAACTGGCTCGCCCGGCCTGGGATGCGTTTCTCGATCGACCCTGGCTGGGACAGGGCAGCGGCAACTATCCGTGGGCCAGCTTCACTGCCGCGGCCCGGGCTGCTCCGGATCAAGGCTACCAGCCCGCCGAGCACGCGCACAACCTCGTGCTGCAATTGCTGGCCGAGTTCGGTGCCCCGGCGACGGCGCTGGTCGTGCTGCTGCTGTTCGCCTGGACCCTGCGTTTCCTGCGCCAGGAGTGGGGCCCCGAGCATGCCTGGTGCGCCTCGATGCTGGGCATTGGCGCCTTGCACGGGATGCTGGAATATCCCTACTGGTTTGTTTATTTCCTCGGTCCGACGGCCTTGCTGCTGGGCGCCACGGACGCCGGCCGCGCGGTGCTGCCGCCTGCGCGGCGCTGGGCCGCCTACCTGGCGCTGGCAATGGCAGGCGGAGCGTGGATCCTTGCGATCCTGCGGATCGACTACACCGCCATCGAGGCGGCCGCCAACCGGCCACTGGCGGCCAGCCTGGACAGGGAAATCGCCTGGCGTCGCTCGCTCGACACCATGATTCGCCTGCAACAGGAATCCCTGCTGTCGCCCTGGGCGCTGCTGGCGTTGGCGACGCAGGCCGAGCCCAGCCGCGAGCAGGCGCGGGACAGGGCTCACCTGTGCCGGCAGGGTATCCGCTTTTCCCCGGAACGCGGCTTGGCGACGCGTTGCGCCATGCAATTGGCACTTTCCGGTGCGGAGGGCGAGGCACGCGTTCTGGTGGGCCAGGTGTTGCGCGCCTACCCGACGCAACGCAGCGCCACGCGGGACCAGTTGCGTGAGGGCGCCGCACGGTTTCCGGAACTCGACTACTTGCGGGCGATTGCGGCGGAGGGCACCGATGCGCCGCGTTGAGCCGGCTGGCCTGCCTTCCTGTCGGTGTGACGCAATGCGCAGACGTCGGGATGGAGGCTGGGGCAAACGCGCGATAATCCGGCAGTCCACGGGCATCGCCACTGCCGGATGGCTGCTGGCCCATCAATCATGAGCGACACTGCGTTTCCTGCTGTCTGTTGGTCGAGGGTATCGCCCCCCCGCCATGCCCAGTTGCGAGTGACGCCGGGTACCCATCGCCATTCGTCCGCCCGCCGCGGAATTTCCGGCCGATTCCAGGCCGGCTTTACCGTGTTCGAACTGGTGGTCGTGATCGTGGTCATCGGCATTCTGGCCGCGGTCGTATTGCCACGGCTGAGTCTGTTCGACGACTTCGACCAGATCGGCTACCGCGAC
Source organism: Rhodocyclales bacterium (assembly GCA_016215645.1). Classification (GTDB taxonomy): domain Bacteria; phylum Pseudomonadota; class Gammaproteobacteria; order Burkholderiales; family Rhodocyclaceae; genus Sulfuritalea. Next base: position 3,816 of record JACRIX010000053.1, on the reverse strand, counting down.
CGTGTCCGGGCAAGCCTGGAATACGCGCGAAAGTCGGCGGTGGCGCAACGGCGAAATGTGCAAGTGACGCTGGCCGCCGGCAGCGTCACGGTACTGATCGCCTCCGACGTGCCCGAGGGCGCCGCGGCCACCACCTTCGATCGCGCCCTTGTGCTTCCCGGCAGCAACAGCAACACGTTTACCGCACCGGCCAGCGTAACGCTGTCGCCGCCGGCGGTGCTGGTCTTCGATGCCCTGGGTCAGCCTTCGGCGGCCGGCAGTTTCAGCATCACCGGCAGCAGTGCGCCCGTCGTTGTCGAGGCGGTGACCGGTTATGTGCACTAGGCAGGCCCAGATCAGTGCCGGCCGCAGGGCGCGGCGTGGGAGCGGCTTCACGCTGATCGAACTGATCGTCTTCATCGTCGTCGTCAGCATTGCCCTGGTCGGGGTATTGACCATCCTCAATGCAACGTCTCGTTCCAGCGCCGACCCCATGGTCAGAAAGCAGGTGCTGGCGGCGGCCGAGGCCTTGCTTGAAGAAGTGCAGTTGCAGCCCTTCACCTTCTGCTCTCCGGACGACAGCAACGCGGCAACAGCGATCAATGCCACCACGGGGGCCGGTGGTTGCGCGACCACGGTACAGGGCCTGGGCGCCGGTGGCGCGGCGCGCATCGCCGATACGGACAATGTCGGCGACTATGCCGGCGTGACGCTCAACCCGGTAAGCTCCATCGACGGCACCCATAGCCTCCCCAGCTATTCCGCCAGCATCGTCGTGGCGCCCGAGAGCCTGGGGCCGGTGGCGGCACAGATCGCCTCCGCGGCCTGTGCCTCGGCGACCGACTGTAGCGCGTTGAATGCATTGCGCGTCAGCATCACCGTCACGGGGGGCGGCGAAAGCGTCACCCTAGAGGGCTATCGCGCCCGCCACTCACCCAACATGCTGCCATGATGCCACGGCCCGACAAGCGACAAGCCGGTTTCACGCTGATGGAAGCCGTGGTGGTGATGGTCGTCATCGGCATCCTGTCCGGAGGAATCGCCGTCTTCATGACTCGGCCGATCGAGGGCTATGTCGACGCCGTGCGCCGGGCCGAACTCACCGACCAGGCCGATGTCGCCCTGCGCCGCATGGCACGCGACATCCGCCTCACCCTGCCCAACAGCCTGCGCCTGAAGGACAGCAGCAACGCCTCGGTGAGCAGTTGCAGCAGCGGGACGGACTGCGCCATCGAATTCATCATGACCAAGTCGGGCGGCCGCTATCGCGACCCCTCGGACGGCTCGACCGGCGGCAACTTTCTCGATTTCAGCGGCACCCTGACCAATCCGGGCTGTGCGGGGGTACCGAGTCCCTGCTTCGATGCGCTCGGCACCAGTCCGGCCACCCCGCCGGATATCGCCAACGGCGACTCGCTGGTGGTCTACAACCTTGGCCCCGGCTATGCGCCGGCGGATGCCTACACCGGCGGCAACCGGACCACGGTCACCGTGACCTCAGGCACGCCCTATCGGCTGACCATGGCATCGAACGTGTTTGCCGCCCAGTTGCCGCCCTTGCCATCACCTGACGCGCGCTTCCAGATCGTCGGCCAGAACGACCAGGTGGTGCGCTTCGCTTGCGTTGGCGGCCAGGTGCTGCGCCAGTCGAATTGCGCCTTCGCCGCGACCGACACCTGCGGCACCAGCGCCGCGCTGGCCGGCAGTGCCGCCGTGCAGGCGACCTGCGAACTCGACTACCAGGCCAACGCCCTCGGGCGCACGGGCCTGCTCTATGTGCGGCTGATCCTGAACCACACGCCCAGCGGTGAGAGCATCACGCTGTTCCAGCAGGTTCACGTGGACAACGCGCCATGAAGCGCCTGCGAAACCGGATCAGGGGTTTTGCCATCGTCACCGCCATATTCATTCTGGTCGTGCTGGCGACGCTGGGCGCCTTCATCCTCAATGTCTTCAGCAGCCAGCAGATCGGCTCGGCCATCGATCTCGACGGGGTGCGCGCCTACCAGGCGGCGCGGGCAGGCATCGAGTGGGGCATTTACCAGGTGCAGGCCACACCGGCCTACAACTTCAGCTACGGCACCCCGGCGGTCGCCGTCGGCAGCGCCAGCCCCGATCTGCGTGCTTGTCCTGCCACCGCCTCATTCACCCCGGCAGCGCCGACGCTGTCGACCTTCACGGTGACGGTGACCTGCACCCAGATCGCCGGTACCAGCGGCAGTCCGAATGTCTATTCGCTGGTGTCGGTTGCCTGCAACGGGCCGGACGCCGGCAACTGTCCAAACACCGTGACTCCAGGTGCATACTATGTCGAGCGCCGACTTGAAGTGGCCTTCTGATCCTCGGCGCTCCGGTGCAGGCGGCCGCCATTGGATGAGGCAGACATGAACGCCATTTTGCGCCTTGGCAGGCAGGCGGTACTTGCGTTCGCGGCATTCGCGTTCGCGCCGGTGGCCCAGGCCGTGCTGTGTACCACGTCGACCGTCGGCGGCAACTGGAACGTCGCCGGCAACTGGAGTTGCGGCCATGTTCCGCTGACCACCGACGACGTCGTGATCGACCGCAACTTCACGGTCAACGCCGCAACCAACAACGTCATCAGCGTCACCATGACGGCCGGCACCTTGACCCAGAGCAGCGCCTTCAACGTCGCCGGGCCATTGCTGATCCAGGGCGGTACCTTCAATTCGACCAACACCATGACCATCGGCGGGGCGACCACGATTTCCGCCGGGACCTTCAATCCGACGTCGGCGAGCGCACGCACCTTTACCGGGCTGGTAACCATCTCGGGTGGCATCTGGGCGGGAACCACGCGGCCCGTCACGTTCCGCGGCGGCCTGACCTACAGCAGCGGCACCTTTACGGCCGGCACCGGCGTGCATACCTTCGATATCAATCCGCAGACGCTCAATGGCACATTGGCCATACCCAGCATGACCGTGACCGGAGTCACAGTCACCAACAATGGCACGCTGACCGTAGCTACGGCGCTGTCGGGCACAGGCGCGCTGAGCAACATTGCAACGGGCGTGCTCAACATCGCAGGCACCTCGACGATCACCACGCTGACCGCCACGGCGGTGGGCAACGTGGTGAATTACACGGGCGGCGCGGCGCAGACCGTCAAGGCCACGACCTATGCCACGCTCAACTTCAGCGGCGCCGGGGTCAAGACCAACAGCGGCACGGTGACGGTGAATACGGCGCTGACCGGCACGGCGCTGACCAATGCCGCCACCGGAGTGCTCAATATCGGCGGCACCTCGACGATCACCACGCTGACGGCCACGGCGGTGGGCAACGTGGTGAATTACACGGGTGCCGGACAGACCATCAAGGCGACCAGTTACGCCACGCTGAACATCACGGGGACGGCGACCAACAGCGGTGCGACCACGGTTGCCACGGCCCTGGGCGGGGCCGGTACGCTGACCAACGCGGCGACGGGCGTGCTCAATATCGGCGGCACCTCGGCCATCACCGGGTTGACCGCCACGGCGGTGGGCAACGTGGTGAATTACACGGGCGGCGCGGCGCAGACCGTCAAGGCCACCACCTATGCCACGCTCAACTTCAGTGGCGCCGGGGTCAAGACCAACAGCGGCACGGTGACGGTGAATACGGCGCTGACCGGCACGGCGCTGACCAATGCCGCCACCGGAGTGCTCAACATCGCAGGCACCTCGACGATCACCACATTGACGGCCACGGCGGTGGGCAACGTGGTGAATTACACGGGTGCCGCGGCGCAGACCGTCAATGCCACGACCTATGCCACGCTCAACTTCAGTGGCGCCGGGGTCAAGACCAACAGCGGCACGGTGACGGTGAATG
>JACRIX010000052.1 GCA_016215645.1 Rhodocyclales bacterium | reverse complement strand
CGACCAGCCACGCACTCCCGAGAGCTCGGTATGCACGAAATCGAGGCCATAGAACGGATGCGCCTTGTTCTCGATGCGGCCGTACATATGCACACCGCAACCCGTGCAGGCGTGGCGCTGGATCGCCGCATTGGGATCGACAACCTTCAGCTTCTCTTCATGGGCGGTCACCTTGAGCTTGTCGCGCGCAACCACCGCAACCTGCGAGAACAAGGCTCCCTCGGGCTTCCAGCACTTGCTGCAGCCACAGGCATGGTTGTGCGCGGTCTGTGCGCTGATCGTTACCTCGACGCGATCCGACGGACACTTGCAATACAGAACGCCTCCGGAAAACCCCGGCAGCGCCGGCAGTATCCCGGCGTCAATCGATGGATGAATTGCTACGGAATTTCCCATGATTTGCTTTCTCCTTGGCTGATTGAACTAGGGCGACGACTCGCAAACGCGTCACGTCGACCAAGATATTCGGCGCGACATCGGCGAACAATCCGGACGATTACCTAGGGTCATGCAGGTTGTCCCTGACCGTGGCGTCCGGGCAGATTCCGGGCTTGCCCGGCCGCAGTCGAGCAATGCCGCAATTCCGGCTAAACTCGGCGAAACAGGAGGGGACCAATTGAACGAGGTCATCGTCATTGGCGGCGGCATTGCCGGCATCTGTGCCGCGCTGGAACTGCTTGACGCCAATCGCCGGGTGCTGATGCTCGACCGCGACACGGCGGAGAACTTCGGCGGCCTGGCGAAGGAAAGCTTCGGCGGCATTTTCCTCGTTGGCACCCCCGAGCAGCGCCGCGCCGGAATCCGCGACACGCCCGATCTGGCGCTGGCCGACTGGCGCGCCTTCGGCGAACTCGATCCCGCCGACCGCTGGCCCAATGCCTGGGCCGAGGCCTACACCCAGCGCTGCCACGATGACGTCGGACGCTGGCTGCGTGACCGCGGTGTCGGCTTCCTGCCCGCGCCGCACTGGGTTGAGCGTGGCTTGTTCACCCCCGGCAACTCGGTGCCGCGCTTCCACATCGTCTGGGGCACCGGACGCGAACTGGCGCTGCGCCTGATCACCGCGCTGGAAGGCCATCCGCGCCGGGCGAACCTGGAGATCCGCTTCGGCCAGCGCGTCGAGGAACTCGTCAGCGTCGATGGCCGGGTCACCGGTTGCCGCGGCGTCGGCGAAACGGACGGCAAGCCCTTCGAACTGAGCGCAGGAAGCGTCATCGCCGCCGCCGGCGGCTTCAACGGCAATATCGAGCGCGTGCGGCAGCACTGGCATCGCGACTGGAAATCGCCGCCGCCCGTGATCCTCAACGGTTCGCACCGCTATGCCGACGGTCGCCTGCATGACGCCGTCAGCGCCGCCGGCGGCAGCCTCACCCATCTCGACAAGATGTGGAACTACGCCGCCGGCATTCGCCACCCGAAGCCGCGCAAGCCCGGACACGGGCTTTCCATCGTGCCGCCGCGCTCCGCACTGTGGCTCGACTGGCGCGGCCGGCGCATCGGGCCGATGCCGCTGGTCACCGGCTTCGACACGCGCGATCTGGTGGCCCGGGTCTGCGCCACCGAGCGGCAATATTCCTGGCAGTTGATGAACAAGGCCATCGCCATCAAGGAGCTTGCCGTCTCGGGTGCCGAGCACAATCCCTCGATCCGCGACAAGAAGAAGCTCGCCTTCCTGCGCGACCTGCTGTTGGGCAACCAATGGCTTTACGATGAATTGACACATGGCTACGAGGATGTGGTCACCGGGCGCGACCTGCCCGCACTGGTGGCGAAGATGAACGCCTTGCAGGGCGACGACGCCGTGATCCTTGACGAAGTACGCAGCGCGGCGGAAGCCTACGACGCCCAGATCGATCGTGGCCAGACCTTCCACAATGACGAACAGTTGCGCCGCATCGCCTATGTGCGCCACTGGAAGGGCGACCGCCTGCGCACCTGCAAGTTCCAGAAAATCCTCGACCCGAAGGCCGGGCCGCTGCTGGCGATCCGCGAGTTCATCATCAGCCGCAAGAGCCTGGGCGGAATCCAGACCGACCTGCAATGCCGCGTCCTCGACGCTGCCGGCGAGCCGATTGCGGGGCTTTACGCGGCCGGCGAAGCTGCCGGCTTCGGCGGCGGCGGCATGCACGGCTTGCGCGCACTGGAAGGCAGCTTCCTCGGCGGCTGCATCCTCAGCGGTCGGCTGGCCGGACAAGCGGCCGCGGCGGCCTGAGGCCGGCGACACCAGGAGCCCCCCGACAGCAAGAAGGCCGGCGCATGGATGATGCTGCGGGCACTCGAAGCCCTTGGCTATGGCAAGGCCCTCCTCGACAGCATCCCGAGCGGTGATGCGGGCTGACCAAGGCCAGCCTCCCTGCGCGTACGGATGACGAAGGCGTGGCCTCCGGGGCTAAGACGCAAGATCACCGGCCAGGGCATGTTCTCAACGGGTCGGCAGGCTTGAAATTGTGTCGCCAGAGGTTTAGATTTCAAGTTCCGCAGCCAACCGAAGGAGGTGATCCATGAAATTCGTCGCACGCATTCTCGCGCTCATGTTCGCGCTGGCGGCCACATCCGCCTGGGCCTGCCCCGGCGACAAGGCCAAGGACGACGGCAAGCAATCGACGCCGAAGAAGCCGACGACCTCGCTGGCCATCGACTGAGCATTTCAGGCTTGCAAACCCGGAGCCGTTGCCCGCAGGGGTGACGGCTCTTTCATTTTCAGTCGGTCACCGCTTCCGTATCGGTGCGCCGCGACAGGGCGGTGGCGGCCACGCCGCTGGCGATGATCAGCGCCACGCCCAGCCAGCTGCTCCAGGGCAGGCTCTCGCCCCACAGCAGCATGCCGAAGGCGCTGGAGAAAACCACGGTGCTGTAGGCGAGACTCGCCGACGCCAGCGTCTTGCCGCGCTTGTAGGCGGCGGTCATGCACAGCTGGGCCAGCACGCCGAAGCCGCCGACGCCAAGCAGCAGCAGCCAGCCGCGCAGGTCGATGGCGTGGAAGGGGCCGGCCGACAGCAGCCAGGGCAGGCCGCCGACGGCAGAGAGCGCAGAAAAGTAGAACACGGTACGCCATTCCGGTTCGCCGAGCTCGCCGAGGCGCCGCACGTTGAGGTAGGCGACGCTAGAAATGATCCCCGAGCCGAGGCCGAACAGCGCACCCAGCCACTGGTCCCGCTCCAGGGTCGGCTGCAGCAGCAGGATCACGCCGACGAAGCCGGCCGCCAGTACCGCATGGAAACCCCGGCGCACCGGCTCACCGACCCACAGCACCAGCAGCAGGGCGAGGAACAGCGGCGACGTGTAGTTGAGCGTCACTGCCGCCGCCAGCGGAATCATGCTGATGGCGTAGAAGTACATGACCAGCGAAACGAAGCCCGAGGTGCCGCGCACAATGTGGGTGCGCAGATGCGGCGTGGCCAGCGGCAGGCGCTTGACCAGGATGTAGCCGCCGATCAGCAGCGTGGCAATGAAGCCGCGCCAGAACACCAGTTCGGCGGCGGAAAACTGTTCGGCGGCAAGCTTGACGCAGACGCCCATGCAGGCGAACAGCAGGCTTGCCGCGACCATCCACAGGGACTGCATTGGGCGTTTCAGATCCTGAAAATGACGGCGCCGGCCCGGGGCCGGCGCCGCCGTGGAAAAGACTCGGTCAGAGATGCCCGGCCATCACGCGGCGATAGAACTCGTGGAAGTGCTGCATGCCGTCTTCCATGGGCGACTGGTAGGGACCGATTTCGCTGCGCCCCTGCTTCATCAGGGCACGACGGCCGCGGTCCATGCGTTCGCCGATGTCATCATCCTCGATCGCCGTTTCCATGTAGGCCGCCTGCTCGGCCTTGATGAAATCCGGCTCGAACAAGGCGATGTCTTCTGGGTAGTAGAACTCGACCACGTTCATGGTGCGATCCACATCCTGCGGGATCAGGGTGGACACCACCAGCACGTGGGGATACCACTCGACCATGATGTTCGGATAATAGGTGAGCCAGATCGCGCCGTGCGGAGGTAGCTCGCCGTTGTAGTAGTCGAGCACCGCCTTGTGCCACTGCTGGTAAGTCGACGATCCGGGCTTGGCCAGCGAGGTGATGCCGACCCGCTGCACCGAATACCAGTCGCCGAATTGCCAGGTCAGGTCGTCGCAGGTGACGAAACTGCCCAGCCCCGGATGGTAGGGCACGACGTGATAGTCCTCGAGGTAGACCTCGATGAAGGTCTTCCAGTTGTAGTTGCACGGGTGCAGTTCGACGTGATCCAGCTTGTAGCCGTCGAACCTGAGTTCGCCCGCCACGTTCATGTCGGCCAAATCGGCGTTGGCCGAGCGCGGCCCCTTGAACAGCAGGCCTTGCCAGTTTTCCAGCTTCTGCTTGGCGAGGTTGAGGCAGGGATTGGCCGGAAAATGCGGCGCGCCGATCAGTTCGCCGCCGGCATCGTAGGTCCAGCGATGGATCGGGCAGACGATGTTCTTCGCGTTGCCCGCGCCCTGCAGCATGATGGCCTGGCGGTGGCGACAGACGTTGGACATCTCATAGATGCCATCCGGCTGGCGCACGACAAGGCGCCCATGGTCATTCCATTCCTGGGAGCGGTAGTCGTGAAGCTCGGGGACCATCAATTCATGCCCGACGTAGCCCGGCCCGGCATCGAAGATCAGCGTCTTCTCCAGCTCAAAGCGCTTTTCGTCGAAATACCACTCAACCGGAAACTGCGACTTGCCCGGCTGGAGCAGTGCGCGGGCGCCGACATCGGACATGATTCCCAACCTCCAAGAAGTTTTACCCGGAAACCGGAAACGTAGGAAATGGAGCTAAAGGCCGGTAAAACAAAGCTTTCAGCGGGGCGATCATTTTATCCAATTTGACCGGAGGGCGCACCTTAGGCTATTTTTATGGTTTTTCACGCCGCTGGTCACATTTCCCGGCCAAGGCTTCACTCATGGCCAAATCGCCAGATACTGTTCCAAATCCCGCCACGACCGATCCGGCGGCACCTTCCTTCGAACTCGCCCTCGCCGAACTGGAGGGCATCGTCGCGGCCATGGAGGCCGGGAAAATGCCCCTCCAGGAGTCTCTCGATGCGTATCAGCGGGGTGTGGAATTGCTGCGTCAGTGCCGCGATACATTGGGCGCTGCCGAACAGCAGATTCGCATCCTCGAAGGCGGTGAACTGCGTGATTTCGACCCGCAGCGCCGCGCCGCGGCTGCCGCCGACACACCGGAAGGCTGACAGGTGACGGATTTCCTTTCCTGGATGTCGGACATCCAGCATCGCACGGAAACGGCTCTGGATGCCTCGCTGCCGGGTGCCGACATCGCCCCGGCCCGCCTGCACCAGGCCATGCGCTATTCGGTGCTAGGTGGCGGCAAGCGCGTGCGCCCGCTGCTCTGCCATGCCGCCGGAGCGATTTTCGGGGCCTCCGCGGACGTACTCGATGTACCGGCATCGGCGGTCGAACTGATCCATGCCTATTCGCTGGTTCATGACGACCTGCCCTGCATGGACGACGACGACATGCGCCGGGGAAAGCCCAGTTGCCACGTCGCCTACGACGACGCCACCGCGCTGCTGGTCGGTGACGCGCTGCAGACAATGGCCTTCCAGAGACTCGCGGCGCGCTTGCCGGGAATCGCGCCTGCGCGCCAACTGGAAATGCTCTCGCTCCTGGCGACGGCCTCCGGCTCGCGCGGCATGGCCGGCGGACAGGCCATCGACCTCGCTTCGGTCGGGCTGCAACTCGATGTCAGCGCGCTGGAATTCATGCACATCCACAAGACCGGGGCACTCATCCGCGCCTCGGCGTTGCTCGGCGCGCATTGCGGCGAGGCCTCACCGGATGCCCTGGAGCGGCTGGGACATTACGCCAACCGCATCGGCCTGTTGTTCCAGGTGGTGGACGACATCCTCGATGCCGAAGCCAGCAGTGAAACCCTCGGCAAAACGGCCGGCAAGGATGCCGCGCAGAACAAGCCGACCTACGTCAATATCCTGGGCGCCAAGGAGGCAAAAGACATGGCCGGCAAGCTGCGCCAGGACGCCCACGACGCCCTTGCGTCCTTCGGCGCATCCGCCACCCGCCTGCACGAACTCGCCGACTTCATCGTCGACCGGACTTTCTGATGAGCTATCCCCTGCTTGACCGCATCCAGTCTCCGGCCGACCTGCGCCGGTTTGAGCGCGAGTCGCTGCCCCAGTTGGCCGACGAACTGCGCGCCTTCCTGCTCGAATCGGTCTCCAAGACTGGCGGGCACTTGTCGTCGAACCTCGGCACCGTGGAATTGACGGTAGCCCTGCACTATGTCTTCGATACCCCTGCGGACCGTCTGGTCTGGGATGTGGGCCACCAAACCTACCCCCACAAGGTGCTGACCGGGCGCCGCACCGGCATGGATCGGCTGCGCATGAAGGATGGCGTTTCCGGCTTCCCGCGCCGCAACGAGAGCGACTACGACACCTTCGGTGTCGGCCATTCCTCGACCTCGATCTCCGCCGCCCTGGGGATGGCGGTTGCCGCACGCAACAAAGGCGAGGAGCGGCGCGTGGTCGCCATCATCGGCGACGGCGCGATGTCGGCGGGTCAGGCCTTCGAGGCACTCAACAATGCCGGCGTGATCGACGCCAACCTGCTGGTCATCCTCAACGACAATGACATGTCAATATCGCCGCCAGTGGGCGCCCTGAACAAGTACCTGGCGCGGCTGCTTTCCGGCGGCACCTTCAATGCCGCGCGCCGTGCCGGAGAGAAGATGCTGGCCGCGATCCCGAACGCGCTGGAATTTGCCAACCGGGTCGAAGAGCATGTGAAAGGCATGATTTCGCCCGGCACGCTGTTCGAGGAGCTCGGCTTCAACTACATCGGTCCGATCGACGGCCACGACCTCGATGCGCTGGTCCCCACCTTGCAGAACCTGCGCAAGCTGAACGGCCCGCAGTTCCTGCATGTCATCACACGGAAGGGACAGGGCTACAAGCTGGCCGAAGCCGACCCGATTCTTTACCACGGCGTGAGCAAGTTTGACGCGGTGAACGGCATCGAACAAGGTAAGGCAGGCGGCAAACCGAGCTATACCCAGATCTTCGGCGACTGGCTGTGCGACCAGGCGAAGGCGGATTTGCGCCTGATCGGCATCACCCCGGCGATGCGCGAGGGTTCTGGCATGGTGCGCTACGCCAATGAGTTTCCCCAGCGCTTCTTCGACGTCGGCATTGCCGAGCAGCACGCGGTGACCTTTGCCGGCGGGCTGGCCTGCGAGGGCATGAAGCCCGTGGTCGCGATCTACTCGACCTTCCTCCAGCGCGCCTACGACCAGCTGATCCACGACATCGCACTGCAGAACCTGCCCGTGGTATTTGCCATTGACCGCGGCGGCCTGGTGGGTGCCGACGGTGCCACCCACAATGGCGCCTTCGATCTTTCCTATCTCACCTGCATTCCCAACATGGTGGTAATGACGCCCAGCGACGAAGGTGAGTGCCGGCGCATGCTGTCCACCGCCTTTGCACTGGATTGCCCAACGGCGGTGCGCTATCCGCGCGGCAGCGGTCCCGGGGCGGCGGTATTGCCGGATCTATCAACGCTGCAGGTAGGCAAAGGAGAAATCAAGCGCGAAGGCAAGCGCGTGGCCCTGCTGGCGTTCGGATCGATGCTTGCACCCGCCTTGAAAGCGGCCGAAGCACTCAACGCCACGGTCGCCAACATGCGATTCGTCAAGCCGCTGGACGCTGAACTGGTTCGGCAACTGGCGAGCGAACACGAGTTGCTGGTCACCATCGAAGAGAACGCGCTGATCGGAGGTGCCGGCGCGGAAGTCGCGCGGGCTCTTGAAAACGCGGGCCTCGGAACCCCGCTACAGCGCTTGGGACTACCCGACCACTTTGTGGATCACGGCGATTCCAACCTGCTGCTTTCTGAGTTGGGCCTTGATGCCACAGGTATTGAGCATCGCGTGAATGTCCGCCTGGGATACGCGGTCAATAGTTGAGTAAATCTGTCGGGCAATGATATAGTTCGGCTTCCAACCCTACCGTCAGCAGATCAAAGCAGAATTTCAATGGCTACCACCACGCAAAAACCCATCGCAGATGTCCAGTCCAGTGAGGACTCGCGTCAATTGCCGATCAACAAGGTCGGCATCAAGGACATCCGGCATCCCTTCAAGGTACTGGACAAAAGTGGCGGCGTGCGCCATACCATCGCCACCTTCAACATGTACGTCGGCCTGCCGCACAATTTCAAGGGCACGCACATGTCGCGCTTCGTCGAGATCCTCAATTCGCACGAGGAAGAGATCTCGGTAGAGAGTTTCGAAACCATGCTGCGCGAGATGGTCACCCGCCTGGAGGCCGAAACCGGCCATCTGGAGATGAATTTCCCGTATTTCATCAACAAGGTTGCGCCAATTTCGGGCGTCAAGAGCCTGATGGACTACGAGGTCACCTTCATCGGCGAGATCGTCGCGGGCGGGCACTATCGCCAGACCATCAAGGTCGTGGTGCCGGTCACCAGCCTTTGCCCTTGCTCGAAGAAGATTTCAGATCGCGGCGCGCACAACCAGCGCTCCCACGTCACCATCAGTGCCACCACCAACCAGCTGGTCTGGATCGAGGACATCGTGCGCATGGCCGAAACCCAGGCCTCCTGCGAGCTCTATGGCCTGCTCAAGCGTCCGGACGAGAAGTACGTGACCGAGCGCGCCTACGACAACCCGAAGTTCGTCGAGGACCTGGTCCGCGACGTTGCCGGCGCCCTCAATGCCGATTCGCGTATCGACGCCTACGTGGTGGAAAGCGAGAATTTCGAATCCATCCACAACCATTCGGCCTACGCGCTGATCGAGTGCAACAAGAAGCGCTACTGACCGGCGTTGCGCCGAATGCAAACGGGCCGCCCGGCAAACACCGGACGGCCCGTTTTTTTAGATCGAAGATCAGGCCTTGCGGGTAAGTTTCTAGTTCCGGCTAACCCCCGCTGACGCGGGCATTGCCCTGCACTGAAAACTTACGCCTTGTTATCGCGGCTTCTCGTTCCGGCTAACCCCCGCTGACGCGGGCATTACCCTGCACTGAAAACTTACGCCTTGCGCGTAAGCTTTTCTTTGATGCGTGCCGACTTGCCTGAACGCTCGCGCAAGTAGTACAGCTTGGCGCGACGCACGTCGCCGCGGCGCTTGAGCTCGATGCTGGCGATCAGCGGCGAATAGGTCTGGAAGGTACGCTCGACGCCCTCACCCGAGGAAATCTTGCGGACGATGAAGTTCGAGTTGAGGCCGCGATTGCGCTTGGCGATGACCACGCCTTCGAAGGCCTGGACGCGCTTGCGGTCGCCTTCGACCACGTTCACATTGACGATGACGGTATCGCCGGGGCCGAAGGCGGGAATATTCTTGCCCAGGCGTTCAACTTCTTCCTTCTCAAGTTGCTGAATCAAATTCATTTCGTTGCTCCTTTCATTATGGCTGCGGAAACAGTCCGCCAACCTTGCGTGCAGAGCAGAACTATCCTTCCGTTCTGGTGCCCGCCGTTTCTGTGCCTTCCCGCTGGTATTCCGCCAGCAGTTTGGCCTCTTCACTGCTCAATGCCCGCGCCTCGATCAGATCGGGGCGCCGTTGCCACGTCCGTCCCAGCGCCTGTTTCAGGCGCCAGCGGCGGATTGCTTCATGGTTGCCCGACAACAACACGTCCGGCACCTTGATTCCTTCGTACAGCTCCGGCCGCGTGTAATGCGGACAGTCCAGCAAGCCGGCAACGAAGGATTCCTCCACTGCCGACATTTCATCATTCAGCGCTCCCGGCAACTGCCGGATGCAGGCATCCATCAGCGCCATCGCCGCCAGTTCGCCGCCGGACACTACAAAGTCGCCCAGCGACAACTCTTCATCCACACAACGGGCGATTACGCGCTCGTCGATTCCTTCATAGCGACCGCACAGCAGGATCGCTCCCTCACCAGCCGCTAGCTGCGCGACCCGCTTCTGGTCGATCCGCGCTCCCTGCGGCGAAAGGTAGATCACTTTTGCCGTAGCGCCAGCGCCGACTTTCGCTGCCGCCGTTGCCGCCACTATCGCCTGCTCCAGCGGCGCGGCCATCATCACCATGCCGGGGCCACCACCATACGGCCGGTCATCGACGGTCCGATGCGCATCGTCGGTCCACCGCCGAGGATTCCAGCATTCCAACTGCCAAAGGCCCCGCTCCAGCGCCCGCCGAGTGATCCCAGACGCCGTCAGCGCGGCAAACATCTCGGGAAACAACGTAATGACATCGAAGCGCAAGCTCACCAGTCACTGCCCCATTCGACACGGATCTGCCGAGCCGATAGATCCACCACCTTCACCACCTGTGCAATGAAGGGCAGCAGCCGCTCACGCTCGCCGTCCTTGGTCACCAGCACCTGGTTTGCGCCCGTCTCGATCAATGACTCGACACGCCCCAGAAACTGTTCCTGCCTATTCACCACATCCAGGCCGATCAGATCGGCCCAGTAATACTCGTCCGGGTCGGGTTCCGGCAGCGCTACCCGAGGAGCGCCGATAAAACAACTGCCCAAGGCTTCCGATGCATCGCGATCGTCAATCCCGGCCAGTTTGGCGACGATTCCGTCGCCGTGCCTCCGCAAACCGGTCAGTTCGTGTGCTGTCCAACAATCAACCGGTGCCTCGGCATCAACCGAAAGCCACAACTGGCGCATCTCTTTCCATGCCTCGGGGTCGTCGCCGAAAGCATGAACCCGCAACCAGCCATTTACTCCGAACGGGGCGACGATGCGCCCCAGGACAACCATGCGATCAGGCGGCCTTGGTCGCGGCAGCCTGCTTGACCAGGCGTGCGGCGGTCGGCGACAACTGGGCGCCATTCTGCTGCCAGTAGCTCAGGCGCTCGGTATTGATCACGATCCCCGGCTCATTGGCGGAAGCAACCGGATTGTAAAAACCGATGCGCTCGATAAAACGTCCATCACGGCGATTGCGCGAATCGGCAACCACCATATTGAAAAAGGGGCGCTTCTTGGCACCGCTGCGGGCAAGGCGAATGACGACCATGGTGATCTCTTGAATTGCAGGAAAGCCGATAATTTTATTTGAAAAGTCGGGATAAAACAAGGTGGTCTGGAGACTGCCCAGGTTTGCCCGTCCGAAACGGAACGAGGCGATTTTGCTGGCGGATTCCACTAGAATTGCCCATCACCATCGGCCATCCCCAACCTGAAATGCGCCGCAGCCCGACGACTTCGCAGCCCGCCCCGCAGTTGCAACAGGCGCTGGACTGGCTAGCCGAACCAAATTCAGACGATCCACTGCTCGATCTGGTACCTTTGCGTCACCACGTTGGCGCAATAGGCAAGCTCGGTCTCCCCGTCCTGCATCGCCTGAAGATCGACGAACTGCTCCAGAAGCGCGCAGAACGGATCGATCAGGCACTGATTCCGATGCTGCTTGACGTCAAGCTGCCCCTCCCGCTTTCCCTTGGTACCGTGGCGCAGAGCTTGATCGGCTTGCGCGCGGAACTCGGCGAAACATGGCTTGAGCTGGCGCGGGAGGCCGACCCGGAAGCATTGAGTCGCGTCAACCGCAGTCGTGCGCAAAACTGCCTCAACGGAATGAGCAATCTTTCGCGGCAGTTCCTCACCATCCTGGTGATTGCGATTCCGACGCCGCTGGGACTCTGGCGCAACGCACAAGCGCTGTATCACAACGCCCATGAGTCGGTTGACCCGGAGGCAACACTGCCAGTCGAAATCAGCGCCATCGACAACCTCCTCAAGGCCATGCTGGCGATGACGGCGACGCAGCCTGAAGGGCTGACGCCTAGGGAAATCGTCTTTCTCGCCGAATACCTCGAAACACATGCGTCTCTGGTTCGCATCGATCCTATCGCGCCACAAACGACAGGAGACTGGTACTGGCTGGCGCCCAACCTGGACCAGCCACCGGTCCCCCTGGAACGCATGCAGCCGCAAGACGGCGACTGCCTGTATGTACGGTTCGGCGATCTGGCCCAGCAAGTCGCACAAGATCTTGACCAGTTGAATGACGGCGTCCCGCCGCGATCTCTGGGGCTACCCTTGCAAGCGGCCGGGGCAGACTATCGCAATGCCCTGGAAAGAGCTCGGCAATACTGGGTTGCCCCGCGTCGACGCAATTTCAACCGCCGACCGCAATCCCTTGATGTTGAAATCTGCGCGCAACTGAGCTCGCTGTGGAATGCCCTGACCAGCAATCCCGCGACGGAACCCGATGCCACTTCGTGCGAACTGACCTACAGCGATTGGACCCTGCTCAATGAGGGGCCCTCGGGTTACGCGCTGGTCCACGTTGTGGGTGCCGTCACCGGAATTGTTCCGGGCTGCGCGGTTGGCCTGCGCACTGGCCCCGGGGCACCGTGGCAGATCTGCCTGGTGCGCTGGGCACGCAGCAGGAACAGCTTGCACGTCGAGATGGGGCTGGAAGTCCTTTCTCCCTCGGCGCAGCCCGTACGAATCCAGGCCTTGAACAATCGCAATCCCGAACCACCGGTGCCTGCGCTGCTGCTGCCGGCGCTACCCAGTATCAACCGGGGGGAATCAATACTTGCCGGGCGTGGCGATTTCAACGCCCGCCCCTTCACCTTGTTGCAGGAGAAGGAAGCTCATCTGCAGGTTGCCGAATGCATGCCACATCGCAGCCTGATCGAAACCTCAAGTGTCGAAGTGTTCGAGTTCTTACGCAATCAGGCGACCGCCTAGCGCTTGGTCGAACCCGGCATTTCCGCCACCAGCAGGGCACCGATCAGTATCACGCTCCACGAAACGTAAAGCCAGGCCAAAAAAACCGGAATGGCTGAAAAAGCCCCATACACCACCACATTGAGGTTGAATCCGGCCGCAATGTAGAGCGTAAATAACTTCTGCAGGCCGACAAAACCAAGTGCCGCGGTGGCGCCGCCGAATCCGGCGTGCCACGCGTTGATCGGTCTGTTCGGTACGGCCCAGTAGAGCAGGCCAAACAAGGCGGTCATGAACGCAAAGGGCAACAAGCCACGAATCACAAATGCGTTGACCCACCTGGGTTCGTCGAGAAATCCGAGCGACACACCGGCGACAAATGAAATTCCGGCGAGACTTGCACCAAAGGCAACCGGTCCCAGCAATAACGCCATGACATGCATCGCCAGGCGTCGCAGCAAGGGCCGGCTGGCCTTGACGCGCCAGATTTGATTGAAGGCACGTTCAATGGTCAGCATCTGGATCAGAGCTGTCGCCGCCAACACGATGATTCCGAAAAATGTCACCCGTTCGGCACGCGCCGCAAACTGCCCAATGTATTTGGCAATGATGACTCCCGCCTTGTCTGGCAGAAGGTTGGCGAGAAGAAATTTTTCCAATGCGCCGCCCAGGCCGGCGCCCAGGGGCAGATTCGATATCAGGGCAACCGCCGCCGCAATCATCGGCACCAGACCAATCAGTGTGGCAAAGGACAAGGCCGCAGCAATCTGCGCACATTGTTCCGCCTGAAATCGCCTTGCGCTTCGAATGACCAACCGGAAGGGTGCCAGGAGCCACATATAATCAAATTTTACCGGAGGCAGGAAAATGCAGAAGGCAAACGCCATGCGCGAGGTGCTGGTTCTCTATTACAGCCACCATGGCTCGGTACGAGACCTTGCCCGGCATATTGCGCGCGGCATCGAGCAGATCGACGGCGTTGCGGCGCGGTTGCGAACCGTACCCCGAGTTTCCACGGTCTGCGAAGCCACTGCCGCGTCCGTTCCGGACGAAGGCGCACCCTACGTCGAGGCTCGCGACCTTGAGGAATGCATCGGGCTCGCGTTGGGCAGTCCCACGCGCTTCGGCAACATGGCCGCGCCTTTGAAGTACTTCCTTGATACAACCAGCGACGCCTGGCTCAAAGGCACGCTGACCGGGAAGCCCGGCGCCGTATTCACCTCCACCTCGTCTATGCATGGCGGCCAGGAATCGACGCTGATTTCGATGATGTTGCCGTTGCTCCACCACGGCATGTTGATTGTAGGCATCCCCTTCAGCGAGTCCGCCCTCACGACCACCCGCGGAGGCGGCACCCCCTATGGCCCCAGCCACGTCAGTGGCAGCGACGGCAGCACGACGGCGAGCGATGACGAAAAGCGGCTTGCCGTGGCGCTCGGTCGCCGCCTTGCGGAAGCGGCACTGAAGCTTTTGCCATGACAACCGGGTTTAGCCGGCTTGCAGGCCTCAGCCTGATCGCGCTACTGATGCTCAGCCTGGCCTGGGAACTATGGCTTGCGCCATTGCGTCCTGGCGGCTCGATGCTGGCGCTGAAAGCACTGCCACTACTTCTGCCACTCCGCGGAATCCTGCACGGCCGCCGCTACACGCACCAATGGCTTTCGCTGCTGGTACTGCTCTACATTGCCGAAGGTGCGGTGCGCTCGATGTCCGATCAGGGCACCAGTCAGATGCTCGCGATGGCCGAGACACTGTTGGCGACCCTGCTGTTCGCCGGCTGCCTCGGCCATGCGCGCGCTACGGCGCCTTCGCGAATGGTCAAAGCTGGGGATTGAGCTTTTCCGTTCCCGAGCGCAGCTTGTTCAGCGCATTGATATAGGCCTTGGCCGAGGCCACCACGATGTCGGTATCCGCACCCTGGCCATTGACGATGCGACCGTCCTTGGCCAGGCGCACCGTTACCTCGCCCTGCGCATCCGTACCAGTGGTGATTGCATTCACCGAGTACAGCAGGAGTTCCGAGCCGCTCACAGCCACACTTTCGATGGCCTTGAATGTGGCATCGACCGGTCCGCTGCCACTCGATTCGGCTTTGCGCTCGGTACCGCCAGCCGAAAGGGTCAGCCTCGCCTGCGGCGATTCGCCGGTCTCTGAATGAAACATCGATGACAAAAGCTTGAAATGTTCATCGTCCGGCGTTACCACCTCGTCACTCATGAGTGCGTGAAGGTCTTCGTCGAAAATTTCGTGCTTCTTGTCGGCCAATTCCTTGAAGCGCGCGAATGCGGAGTTCAGCACCTGCTCGCTATCGACCGAAATGCCAAGATCCTTGAGGCGAGCCTTGAACGCAGTACGCCCGGAATGCTTGCCCAGCACCAGCTTGTTGGTGTTCCAGCCCACGTCTTCGGCGCGCATGATCTCGTAGGTTTCGCGATGCTTGAGAACGCCATCCTGGTGAATTCCAGACTCATGGGCGAAGGCGTTGGCCCCGACGATTGCCTTGTTCGGCTGCACAGGGAAACCCGTGATGCCGGACACCATTTTCGAAGCGGCAACGATCTGCGTCGTATCGATGCGAGTGTTGCAAAGAAATACGTCCTGTCGCGTCTGCACCGCCATTACGATTTCCTCAAGCGCGGCGTTTCCGGCGCGTTCACCGAGCCCATTGATGGTGCATTCAACCTGACGCGCACCTGCCATGACTGCGGCGAGACTGTTGGCGACGGCAAGGCCGAGATCGTTGTGGCAATGCACCGACCAGACCACCTTGTCGGAATTCGGAATGCGTTCCCGCAGTTGCCGGATCCGTTCCGCATACTGCTCCGGAACGTTGTAGCCCACCGTGTCGGGAATATTGATCGTCGTGGCGCCCTCCTTGATCACCGCCTCGATAATGCGGCAAAGAAAGTCGATCTCCGACCGACCTGCATCCTCGCAAGAGAACTCCACATCGGCGATTCCGTTGCGGGCGAAACGCACGGCATTCGTCGCCGCAATGATCACATCCTCCGGCGCCATGCGCAGCTTTTTCTCCATGTGGATCGGACTGGTGGCGATGAAAGTGTGGATGCGTCCCGATTTCGCCGGCTTCACTGCATCCAGCGCACGCGCAATGTCTTTGTCGAAAGCCCGGCACAGACCGGCAACGGTCGACTCCTTGATCACTTCCGCTACCGCACGCACGGCCTCGAAGTCGCCATTGGACGCGGCAGGGAATCCGGCCTCGATCACATCCACCCGCATACGCTCAAGTTGTCGCGCGATCCGCAGCTTTTCCTCCTTGGTCATGGACGCGCCGGGGCTTTGCTCACCATCCCGCAAGGTGGTATCGAAAATAATCAAATGCTCCTTGGACATGCTTGTCTCCTGGAAAAATTCAAAAGGGGGCCATCCGCTCCCCGAGGGAGCAGGCACTGTCAACAACCGGATTGTGGGGTGGAGTAGTTAGCGCGCGCGGCGCAGCAGCGGGCGCAGGCTCGCGCGCAGCTGCCGGCGCGCAAGCAGCGCGCCAGTCGAAACCAGAAACAGTGCGGAATAGAAAAACATCGCAGACATGTTCAGACTATAAATCGATTATTCCGGCCGTGCAACTGATTTTCTACGATCGCGCCATTGCCAGGCGGCCATGACGTACCCGGATAGTGCATAGCCAAGGAACAACGCAAACAGAACTCCAGGAGGATACGAGGACACCAGCACGTAGCCAAGAACGATCGCCGGCAACACAATGAAGGGCACGCTACGGCGCAAATTGATGTCCTTGCCGCTCCAGTAGCGCAAAGTGCTGACCATGGTGATGCCACAGAAAAGCGTCAGCGCAAACGCGTACCAGCGCACATCTTCACCCTGAATATTGAGGTCGTTTACGATCCAGACAAACCCAGCAACCAAGGCCGCCGCTGCGGGGCTTGGCAAGCCCTGAAAGTAGCGCTTGTCCACGATACCGATATTGGTATTGAAGCGGGCCAGACGCAACGCCGCGCCGGCGCAATAAACGAACGCAGCAATCCACCCCCATTTGCCCATCCCCTTCATCGCCCACTCAAAAGTGATCAAGGCGGGTGCCGCACCAAAGGACACCATGTCCGACAGGGAGTCATATTCGGCACCGAAGGCACTTTGCGTCCGCGTCAGGCGGGCCACCCGTCCATCAAGGCCGTCGAACACCATCGCCACAAAGATCGCCACGGCAGCGTGCTCGAAACGACCAGTCATCGCCTGAACGATGGCGTAGAAGCCAGCAAACAAGGCCGCAGTCGTCAGAAGGTTTGGCAGCAGGTAGATACCGCGCCTTCTAAGCTCGGGGTTCATCAGTGACTTGCGGGGTGGAATCTCGGGCATGATCGTTGAGCGCTGGCGGTCTCTCATTGTACTGGCTTGAACTGGCTGAAGGTATTGCCGAATCAGCCGCCTCCTCCCGGAGTCGGAACAAATGAAAAGGGCGCGACCGAGCCGCGCCCTTTGCAGTTCGCGCAGCGGATCAGTTCTTGGTCTGATCCACCAGCTTGTTTTTCTTGATCCAGGGCATCATGGCGCGCAGCTGCTCGCCGACCAACTCGATGGGGTGTGCCGCTGTCAGACGACGACGCGCGGTCATCGACGGATAGTTGGTACGCCCCTCGAGGATGAACTTCTTGGCGTACTCGCCGGTCTGGATGTCCTTCAAGGCCTGCTGCATCGCCGCCCGCGCCTCGGCGCCGATGACCTTGGGACCGGTCACGTACTCGCCGAATTCGGCATTGTTCGAGATCGAGTAATTCATGTTGGCAATACCGCCTTCAAAAATCAAATCGACGATCAGCTTGACCTCGTGCAGGCACTCGAAATAGGCCATTTCGGGAGCATATCCGGCTTCGGTCAGGGTTTCGTAGCCTGCCTTGATCAGCTCAACCAAGCCGCCGCAGAGCACAGCCTGCTCGCCGAAAAGGTCGGTTTCGGTCTCTTCGCGGAAATTGGTCTCGATGACGCCGCCCTTGGTGCCGCCATTGGCGGCGGCATAGGAAAGTGCGATGTCCTTGGCCTTCCCCGATTTGTCCTGATGGACCGCAATCAGCGAGGGTACGCCACCGCCACGCAGGTATTCGGATCGCACCGTGTGACCGGGGCCTTTGGGCGCCACCATGATGACGTCGACATCCGTACGAGGTACGACCTGATTGTAATGCACATTGAAGCCGTGAGCGAAGGCCAGCGCGGCGCCCTTTTTGATGTTGGGCTCGACATCGCCGTAATAGACGGCGGGAATATTCTCGTCTGGCAGCAACATCATCACCACGTCGGCATCTTTCACCGCCTTGGCGACTTCCTCGACCTTGAGACCGGCCTTCCTCGCCTTGTCCCACGAAGCACCGCCCTTGCGCAGCCCGACTGTGACCTTGACGCCAGAGTCCTTGAGATTCTGGGCATGGGCATGGCCTTGCGAGCCATAGCCGACGATGGTCACTTTCTTGCCCTTGATGAGGGAGAGATCCGCATCCTTGTCGTAATAGACTTTCATTCGTTTTCCTTGATTTCAGAGTTCAGACTTTGAGGATCCGATCGCCGCGGCCGATACCGGACACCCCGGTACGCACGGTTTCCAGGATCAGGGCACGATCGATGGCTTCGAGAAAGGCGTCCAATTTGGAACCATTTCCTGTCAGTTCGATGACGTAGGTGGAATCAGTTACGTCTATGATGCGGCCGCGAAAAATGTCGGCGATGCGTTTCATTTCCTCGCGATCTTTGCCGGCAGCACGAACCTTGACTAACATCAGCTCCCGCTCGATATGCGCGGCCTCAGAGAGATCCACCACCTTGACGACGTCGATCAGTTTGTTGAGTTGCTTGGTGATCTGTTCGATGACGTCGTCGGAACCGGTACTAACGATCGTCATGCGCGACAATGAGGCATCTTCCGTCGGAGCCACGGTCAGTGACTCGATGTTGAATGCGCGCGCCGAGAACAGCCCGGAAACCCGCGACAGCGCTCCGGCTTCATTTTCGATGAGTATGGAAATAATGTGTCGCATGCTTACAGTTCCTCGGCCAGAATCATTTCCGAGAGCCCCTTGCCGGCCGCAACCATCGGATAGACGTTCGCCGTCTGGTCAGTCAGGAAATCCATGAACACCAGATCGTTCTTGTGCTTGGTAAAGGCCTCACGCAACGCCGGCTCGACATCGGCAGGTCGCTCGATCTTCATACCAACGTGACCGTAGGACTCCGCCAATTTGACGAAATCCGGCAGCGCATCGACATAGGATTCGGAGTAGCGGTTGCCGTGGAACATCTGTTGCCATTGGCGGACCATGCCAAGATAGCGATTGTTGAGGTTGATGATCTTGATCGGCAGGCGGAACTGCTTGGCAGTGGACAGCTCCTGGATGTTCATCTGGATCGATGCCTCACCCGTGATACAGGCCACGGTGGCCTTCGGATTGGCAAAGCGCACGCCCATGGCATAAGGCAGGCCAACGCCCATCGTTCCCAGACCTCCGGAATTGATCCAGCGTCGCGGCTTGTCGAATTTGTAGTATTGGGCCGCCCACATTTGGTGCTGGCCGACGTCCGAAGTGACGAAGGCGTCGCCACCTGTCACTTCGTAGAGTTTCTCGACAACGTACTGGGGCATGATGATTTCCTTGCCCTGCTTGTATTTGAGCGATTTTTTGGCGCGCCACTCGTCGATCTGCTTCCACCACGCTGCAAGGGCCTTCGGATCAGGCACACCAGCCGACGCGTCGAGCAGCTTCTGCAGTTCGTCAAGCACATCAGGCAAGTTGCCGACGATGGGCACGTCAACCTTGACCCGCTTCGATATCGACGAGGGATCGATGTCGATGTGGATGATCTTGCGTGCCACGCTTCCGAAATGGGTCGGGTTGCCGATAACACGGTCGTCGAAGCGGGCACCAACGGCTATCAGCACGTCGCAGTTCTGCATTGCCATGTTGGCTTCGTAAGTACCGTGCATGCCAAGCATGCCCAGCGACTGCCGATCTGTCGCCGGGTAGCCGCCGAGCCCCATCAGGGTATTGGTCACCGGATAGCCAAGCGTATGCGCCAGTTTTGTCAAACGATCGCCTGCATCGGAGAGGATCACCCCACCACCGGCATAGATCATTGGCCGCTTGGCCTCAAGCAGCATCTGCACGGCCTTCTTGATCTGGCCACCGTGCCCCTTGACCACCGGATTGTAGGACCGCATGCTCAGCGTCTTCGGGTATTCGAAGTCGCACTTCTGATTGGTAATGTCCTTGGGAATATCAACTAGAACGGGGCCGGGGCGACCTGTCTTGGCAATGTAGAAGGCCTTCTTCAGCGTCAGGGCCAAATCCTTGACGTCCTTGACCAGGAAGTTGTGCTTGACGCAAGGCCGCGTGATTCCGACCGTATCGCATTCCTGAAAGGCGTCTTGGCCAATGTAGGCCGTGGGCACCTGCCCGCTGATGATCACCATCGGCACGGAATCCATATAGGCCGTGGCTATGCCCGTTACGGCATTGGTCACACCGGGACCGGACGTGACCATGCAAACGCCAATCTTGTTCGAAGACCGGGAATAGGCATCTGCGGCATGGACCGCCGCCTGCTCGTGGCGAACGAGGACGTGCTTGAACTTGTCCTGCTTGAAAAGTTCGTCGTAGATATAAAGTACAGAGCCGCCAGGATAGCCGAACACATACTCGACCTTCTCTTCCTGCAAGCACCTGATTACAATTTCCGCACCGGTTAGCTGCATTGATTGCACCTGTTACACTTTTTTAGTGAAACGTATAACCTTACTGCCTGATCCGCGAATGGTCAAGATTTATGTCTCTGCCTAATCGTCGTTTTCGTGCTTCCGGCATCGGGAGTTCCCTCTGAGTTCGCGAATCGAACTCTCCAGCTTTCTTGCGGGCGTTGAAAGACGCGCGTTCAAGCAGGCCATGTTTGCTGTCCGCAACGAGGATTCGGCACTCGACATCGTCCAGGATTCGATGATGCGCCTGGCTGAAAAGTACGGTAACCGTGAGGTTTCTGAATGGCCAATGTTGTTTCAGCGGATACTACAAAACGCGATTCGCGATTTCTATCGTCGATCAAAGGTCAGGTCCCTGTGGACAATCCTGTTTTCGTCTCTGACTTCCGCTGATGGCGACGATGAAGATCCACTTGAAACTTTAGCTACCGATACCGAGTCTGAAGATCCAAGCACCCCGCACCGAAACGCGGAACGAATGCAACTCCTTGGTATCATTGAAAAAGAAATATCCAGGCTACCGTCACGTCAACGTGAAGCCTTTCTGATGCGTTACTGGGAAGATATGGATATTGCTGAAACCGCTGCGGCAATGGGATGCACCGAAGGAAGCGTCAAAACGCATTGTTCTCGGGCTACGCATACCTTGGCTACGGCACTCAGGGCAAAAGGAATCGAGCTATGAACCAAGATTCGGAATTCGGGTACAAAACCCGGCAGATTCTCAACGAGGGCCTAGATCACCTAAACGGTGCAGTTGCCCGGCGCCTTCACGAGGCGCGTCAATCCGCCCTTTCGAAGCAGCGGCAGCCAGTGGGGATGCTGAGCTTCGCTGGCATAGGCCACGGTATCGACTTCAACTTTGGCGGCCAGGCACGAACCGTGGTCGCCATATTGGCCCTGGCTATCGGAGCAACCGGAACCTATTACTGGAACGCCTTTGCCCAGGTACAGGAACTCGAAGAAATCGATAGTGCGCTTCTCGCCGACGAGTTGCCGCCGTCTGCTTACCTTGACAGAGGCTTTCACGCATGGCTCGAACGCGGCTCGGATTCGTCCTCGCAGTAATTTTCTGGCTGTTTGGCCAGGCGGCTCAAGCGGCAATTGTCCCCCCGCTCTCGCAACCGTCCTGGAAACAGCTCAACGCCGATCAGCAGCGGATACTGGCGCCGCTGTCGGGCGATTGGGACAAGATGGAAGGATTTCGGCGAATGAAGTGGCTGGGCATTGCCCAACGCTACCATTCGCTTTCGCCAGAGGAACAGGCCCGCTTGCAGAATCGCATGAAGGGCTGGGCCAAACTCACCCCGGAAGAGCGCAAGCGCGCCAGAGACCAATACCTTTCCTTGCAAAAGGAGCCTCTCGAGAAAAAGGAGGCGGTCAAACAGAAATGGAAAGCGTACAAAGAGCTTCCGGACGCGGAAAAGGCACGTCTGAAAGCCGAAGCGACGGCCAAGCCGACACCCAGACCGTCACCATCGAAAACGGCCATTGCGGCGCCCCCCCAAGCCAAGCCGGCTGCGCCGCCGACGACCCGGACACAACAGCCGGCCCCGATGCCTGGTCCGGCCGTCGCCCGCTAGACCGCGAGGTGGACTTGGCTTCTGCGAAGCTCCCCACGATATTCCGCCGCATTGCCTGCATGCTCTATGAGAGCCTGCTGCTGTTGGGTGTGCTGTCTATCACATTCATGGTCCCCCATTTGACTTTGGGAATGGGATTCAACCTCACGCTCCCGGGCTGGCTCCTTCTGATCCACGTATTTCTAGTGCTGGGCACCTATTTCATTTGGTATTGGAGCCATGGCGGACAAACACTTGCCATGCAGACCTGGAAAATCCATTTGACCACCCCGAGTGGGAATCCGCCAACGATGCCACGACTGCTTCTGCGTTACTCGCTGGCCTGGCCGAGCCTGTTTTATTTTGGGGTCGGGTTGCTGTGGTCGATTTTCGACCGTGACCGTCAGTTCCTTCATGACCGCCTAGCAGGAACCCGGCTGGTCTTCAAATGAATCTTGCAGTCAGCGTCGCTCCACCCACCAGAGCAACCCGGCGGCAGTAAAAAGGAACAGCACGCTGGGCGTGATCGCCGAGAAAAACGGTGCCCAGCTGTTGATCACCCCAAGACTGGAGAACAGTCCGTTGAGCATGTGGAAGCCGATTCCGAGCATGATTCCGGCAAATACCCGGATGCTGACGGCCCCCATGCGATCCTGCATGTATGCGAAAGGTAGCGCCAGGGCCAGCATCACGAGCGCCGCAAGTGGATAAACCAGCTTTTTCCACATTGCTATGTCATAGCGCTCGGTCTTCTGCTGATTGCCACTCAAGTGCCTGATGAATAAATAAAGATTGATCAGCGACATTCGTTCTGGAACCACCAGAAGAACAGCGAGAAGATCCGGGTTGAGCGCCGACTTCCACGACATCTCCGTAAATCGCTCGATGCGCGCCGCATCTCCCGTGAATACTGTGCGCACCACACCATCAAGGGTCCAGACGCCGTCCTTGCGGTAACGCCCACGCTCCGCCTCGCTGATCGAAAGCAACTGAAATCGATCATCGAACTCGAAGACCCTGACATTGCGCAGCGAGGTATCGGGAAGCACCTCTCGAACATTCACAAACGACTTCTCGTCCCGCACCCAAAGGCCTGAACGAAACTCCTGCGCCACCAGGGATCCCATGGCCCTGAGCCGGAGTTGCTGAGCCGCGCGCTCAGCCGGCGGAGCGATGAACTCACCGACCAGAAGGGTTAAGACCGCAAAACCCATTCCGATCTTCGCCAGGCTGACGAGCAGGTCGCGGGTCGAAAGGCCCGCAGCGCGCAAAACGGTGATTTCCGAATGGCGTGCAAGCACTGTCAGCGCATAGAGACTACCGATCAATACCCCGATCGGAAACAATTCATACAACCGTCCCGGCAGAGTCAGGGCGACATAGGCCAAGGCGTGCTGGATCTGGTAGCCACCTTTACCGATGCTTTCGAGCTGGTGGATCAGATCAAAGAACGCAAAAAGCATGAGGAAGGCGAGCAGCACCAGACCCGTCGTGGCATAAATCTCCCTTGCAAGGTGGCGCTCGTAGAGCTTCAGCCCCATGTCAAACGCCCCCAGGCCAGAGGATTTTGCCTCCGGTGGAAAAGGACCAGAAGCAGCAGGAACATGCCGACATGAACAACCCATACGCCGATGCCAAATCGCAGCTTTTCCTGCGTCACCCATGCCTGGCAAACGCTAAGAAGATTGCTATACACCATGTAAGTCAGCAGGGCGAAAACCAGATTGTTGGCCCGTCCCGCACGTGGGTTGACAAAAGCCAAGGGAATGGCAAGGATCGCAAGGTTAAGCGCCGCCAGCGGCAACCCTATGCGCCAGAGAAGTTCAGCTAAGTTCGCCGGCTTAGGATCACGCATCAATTCCCAAACCGGCTTGGTCCGCGGCGAATCTTCCAAGCCACGGGCCTCCTTAGTTTCGATGCGAACCGAATAGCGGTCGAACTCCATCACGCGATACTCTGCGGTACCTGCGGTTCCTTCATAACGGCGACCACGATCAAGGACCAGAAATCGATCCCCGTTGGGGCGGGTCTCTGTATGGCCCTCGGCAGTCGCCATCACGCCCAAACGACCATGCTGAATTGAACTGATGAATACATTCTTTACCTTGCCATCCTGGCCGGCAATGCTCTCGACAAAAAAAACCCGATCGGCACCACTCGACTCGTTGAAGGCGCCAGGAGACACACGCGCCACGTCGTCGCGCTGGTCCATCGACTGGCGATAGGTCTCGCTTTGCTGGGTTGCCCAGGGTGCAAGCAGCAACGAAAGCGCCGCAATCACGACCACCGGGGGCATCGCGAACTTCACCACGGGTTTGATCCAGATCGACAACGGAAGACCGGATGACAGCCAAACAACCATTTCGGAGTCGCGATACCAGCGCGACAAGGTCATCAGTATCGCCACGAAGACCGTAAGCGACAACAGCACGGGAAGGTAGCTGATGGCCCGGAACCCGAGCAAGGCAACGACAGCGTCTGAAGCCAGCCTCCCCCCCGCCGCATCGCCCAGCAGGCGGATCAACTGAGTCGTCATCAGAATCGCAAAAAGCGCAACAAATACCCCCGCAGCGGTCTGGGTAAATTCACGGATCGCAGCGCGCTGATAAATCATTCGAGGGTGGAACGGCTTTGACTTTTGGCAAAAACTTGGGGAATAATCACGAAACAGAGAAAATTTGGCCGAAACAGCACAATATCTTCTGATTCCCCGTGTCCAGCAAGGAGAGCAACTTGGAATTTAGCATAAAAAGCGGTAGCCCGGAAAAGCAGCGCACGGCCTGCGTTGTGCTCGGCGTTTTCGAACCAAGAAAACTTTCCGCGGCGGCAGAAATCGTCGACACGGCGGCAGAACAATACCTCAGCGACATTCTTCGTCGCGGCGACATGGAGGGAAAATCCGGATCGAGCTTGCTGCTCCATGGGGTTCCTGGCGTCG
Organism: Rhodocyclales bacterium; assembly: GCA_016215645.1. Classification (GTDB taxonomy): domain Bacteria; phylum Pseudomonadota; class Gammaproteobacteria; order Burkholderiales; family Rhodocyclaceae; genus Sulfuritalea. The sequence continues at coordinate 77,281 of JACRIX010000052.1, read as the reverse complement.
AGGCGGATCGCGTTTTGCTCATCGGATTGGGCAAAGAACGGGAATTCCGTGAAAAGGAGTATCGCGCCGCACTGAGTAAGGCCGTTCGCCAACTCAACGAAACCGGCGGCTTCGATGGCACCATTTACCTGACCGAACTTCCCGTGAAGAAACGAGATGTCGCCTGGCGAGTCAGGCAGGCGGCGATGATCGTTCAGGACACGCTTTATCGATTCGATCGCCTAAAGTCCAAGAAGGATGCGGTTCGCCGGCCATTGCGCAAGCTGACGTTTTGCGTCAGCCGCCGCAGCGAGCTTGCACTGGCCGAAGACGCGTTATCCCAGGGCTTGGCGATCGCAAATGGGGTCGAGATAGCGAAGGACCTCGGAAATCTGCCCGGTAACATCTGCACCCCCGGCTATCTGGCAGACCAGGCACGGCAACTTGCAAAGGATCACGGCATGGCGGTAGACGTGCTGGACCGTGCCGACATGGAAAAGCTGGGCATGAACACCCTGCTGTCGGTGGCGCGCGGCTCACATGAGCCACCGAAGTTCATCGTCCTGCGCCATGCCGGCGGCGGCAGTGCAAAACCCATCGTCTTGATCGGCAAGGGGATCACCTTTGACTCCGGGGGCATTTCGCTGAAACCCGGTCCGGAAATGGACGAAATGAAGTACGACATGTGTGGTGCCGCCAGCGTCCTTGGTACGCTGAAGGCCGCCGCGCTGATGAAACTCCCGCTGAACATCATCGGCGTCATTCCGACCACGGAAAACATGCCGGGTGGCAGTGCCACCAAGCCCGGCGACGTGATCACGTCGATGTCGGGCCAGACTGTCGAGATCCTCAATACCGACGCTGAAGGACGTCTGATCCTGTGCGACGCCCTGACCTATGTCGAACGCTTCGATCCGGAATGCGTAGTCGATATCGCCACACTCACCGGGGCCTGCGTGATTGCGCTCGGGCACGTGACGTCCGGTCTGCTCGCCAACAACGACAGCATTGCCCGCGAATTGCTCGATGCCGGCCATGAGGCACATGATCGCGCCTGGCAACTTCCCCTCTGGGACGACTATCAGGAACAGTTGAAGAGCAATTTCGCCGACATGGCGAATATTGGCGGACGCCCCGCCGGAACAATCACCGCGGCCTGCTTCCTTGCCAGGTTCGCCGAGAAGCTGACTTGGGCGCATCTGGATATTGCCGGCACTGCGTGGCGGTCCGGCAAGGAGAAAGGGGCCACGGGGCGACCCGTGCCGCTGCTGAGCCACTTTCTGATCGAGCGCGCCCGCAACAGCCAAGCCGGCACAAAGCGCAGGCGCGCATGACACGCATAAGCTTCCTGCACAATGCCCGTGATCGCCTTCAGGCGACGGCGACTTGGCTCGGACAGGCGTGTCGTAGGGGAGAGAAAGTGATCGTCTATGCACCCTTGGAGGGCGACCTGGAGCGTCTCGACCGCCTGCTTTGGATGCATCCGGCAACCGGCTTCACTCCACACTGCTTCGCCGGCTCGGTGCTCGCGGCGGAAACTCCCGTAATACTGACCACCGAACTCGATCGCCCGGCCCACGACCAATGCCTGGTCAACCTTTCCAATGACATCCCTCCCGGATTCAGCACATTTGAGCGGCTGGTCGAGGTGGTCAGTACCGCCGATCACGTCAGGATTCCTGGACGCGAGCGCTTTCGCTTCTATCGCGAACGCGGCTATGCGCTCGAAACAGAGGACATTTCAGGAGATGCCACCTAAATGGACGACAACACGACGGAACTTCTGCTCAAGGCCGATGCACTGATGCGTCGAACCCGTAGCTATGTCGCCAGCCCTTCGCCATCACCAGACCTGCCTTCCACCAATGTAGCCGCTCCCCGTGTCGAAGCGTATTCGCCTGACGATGATGTACCTATCCTGACAGAGAAAGTGACGGAAGGCGACGCGGCGCTCGCCACCGCGCCGCCGCATATGCAGGAGCATCTCGACGCCCTGAGAAATGAGCTTGCGCGCTGGCTTGAGCAGGAATTGCCACATGCCGTACTCAAGGTCACGGATGGACTCGCCGACCAATTGATGGGAGAACTCACCCATCAGGCAGAAAAAAATCTGCTGCCGCGATTGATCGCCCGCCTCGACGGCACCGGACGCGAAATGGACTGAACTATTCGAACGGAATGGTTTCGGCAAACGCAGGCCGTTGCATCAGCTTTTCGTAGAGAGCGAGCAGGTTAGGGTATTGCTGGCCCCAGGGTATATCGCCCAGCCGGAAGGAAACGTAACCGAGCGCACACGCGACCGAAATATCCGCCAGCGAAATGCCGCTGCCATGGCACCATGGCTGGTCACCAAGCTCTTGTGCCATCGCTTGAAGGCCGTCGCCTATCTTGCGCCGCTGGCGTTCCAGCCACGACTGACTATGCTCACCATCGCGACGCCGGGATTCGAGAAAGGCCGCCACCGCGGAATCGAGAATGCCATCGGCCAGGGCTTCCCAGCGCTTGACGCTGATGCGTTCGCGACCCGACGGCGGAATCAGCCGGTTGTTCGGCGCCACGGCGTCGAGGTACTCCGCGATCACGCGGGAATCAAACACCGTGCTGGCATCGTCAAGCACCAGCACCGGTACCCTGCCAAGCGGATTGAATTGGCTGACCTGATTGCCTGCAACCCAGGGCGAATCGACAACAAATTCGCAATCGATTTTCTTTTCCGCAAGCACAATGCGAATCTTGCGAACATAGGGGCTGGTAAGCGAACCGATAAGTTTCATGGCGCATGGGTCAGTAGCGGGCGGCCGGAAAACTATATCACGCCAGCGCGAGGTGGTCGGGAGGCCGGCGAGGCCTGCATGTTAAAATTTTGCCACCGCGCAGAATACCCCGCGCAGGCCGATTCCGCTACGAACCATGACACTCGACGCCCTCACCGCACTCTCCCCACTCGACGGCCGCTACGCCTCCAAAGTCGAAAACCTGCGACAGCATTTTTCCGAGTATGGACTGATTCGCAATAGGGTCCGGGTGGAAATCGGCTGGTTGATGACGCTTGCCGAGTGCCCTGAAATCCCCGAGTGCCCGAAGTTTTCCGCCGCAACAGTTGCCGAACTGAAAGGCGTGATGGCCGATTTTTCGGTTGGCGACGCGCAGGCGATCAAGGACATCGAGACGCGTACCAACCACGATGTCAAGGCCATGGAATACTGGCTCAAGCGGCGCCTCGCGGCAAATGCGGAAGTCATGCGCGTCAGCGAGTTCATCCATTTCGGCTGCACCTCCGAGGACATCAATAACGTTTCCCATGCCCTGATGCTCACGGATGCCGTGGGCAACTGCTATCTCCCCGCACTCGACCAGACGATCGCGCGCCTGCGCGAACTGGCGCACCAGCTTGCCGAACTGCCTATGCTGGCGCGCACCCACGGTCAGCCGGCAACGCCGACCACCCTGGGCAAGGAGATGGCCAACATTGCCGCGCGCCTGAAGCGTAGTCGCGCTCAGGTTGCCGCCGTCTCGCTGACGGCAAAATTCAATGGTGCGGTAGGAAATTACAACGCCCACCTGTCCGCCTATCCTGCAATTGACTGGGAAGCGTTCAATAGCCGCTTCGTTGAATCTCTCGGCCTCGAATTCAATCCCTACACAATTCAGATCGAGCCGCACGATGCCATGGCCGAGCTGTTCGACGCCATTGCCCGCGCCAATACCATCCTTATCGATGCTGACCGCGACATTTGGCAATACATTTCCCTGGGTTACTTCAAGCAGAAGCTCATGCAAGGCGAGATCGGCTCATCAACCATGCCGCACAAGGTCAACCCGATCGATTTCGAGAATTCCGAAGGCAACCTCGGCCTTGCCAATGCGGTATTGCGCCACCTTGCCGAAAAGCTCCCGATTTCTCGACTGCAGCGCGATCTCACTGACTCGACGGTCCTGCGCAACATGGGCGTGGCCTTCGGCTACAGTCTGCTGGCCTATGACTCCACATTACGCGGCCTCAACAAACTTGAGGCCAATCCGGAGCGCCTTGCCGAAGACCTCGATGCCGCCTGGGAAGTGCTGGCCGAGCCGGTCCAGACAGTGATGCGCCGTTTTGGCGTGCCCAATCCCTACGAGCAGCTCAAGGAACTCACCCGCGGGAAAGGCATCAGCCGCGATGACCTGCGCCGATTTGTTGCCACACTACCGATACCGGAAGCTGATCGCACGCGACTGCTCGAAATGACCCCGGCAAGCTACATTGGCAAGGCCACCGAACTGGCGAAGCGAATCTAAGGTGGCCTTCGCCGACAACCTCAAGCAGCTTCCCCGAGTTTCCCACTTGGCGGCAATCAATCTGCTCGATGCCGAAGGCAATGTCGCGGCGACGATAGAGAACAAGCCAGGGCAAACCGGATCGCTGGCGGTCTACAACCACCTCGGGCAAATCTACGGAGCCATCACCACCGACGCCGCACGAAAAGGCCTGGAACTCTATGCCGAGCACGTCGAAGATGCCCGGCAGAACCCGGGCAAGCATCCCAACATCGATCGGCTGATCGAGATTTCGGCCGCCGGCAAGGCCCTCTTCCGGCTCAAGCACGTCTTCGCCACCAGCGCTGACTAGCCCCGCTGCAAATCCGGGAACGATGCGGGAGGTATGGAATAATCATCCGACGCCATGCGTATATCCCATGCCGGTACCTATTGGCGACCCACAACAGAACAAGGAGCATCCATGAAACTCAAGAGCATTGTTGCAGCAACCCTCGCCTTTGGAATCACTTCGACGGCGCTGGCACAAGTCATCGGCAAGGCGGAAGACCAGATCCGCTGGCGCCAGTCGGTAATGCAGACCGTGGGCTGGAGCATGGGCCGGATCAAAGCCAACATCGAAGGCACCTATAACAAGGATCAGGTGATCCAGGCGGCGAATACCATCCAGGCGCTGGCAAATTCTGGCTCCGGTGGACTCTTCCAGCCCGGCACCGACACCGGCAAGGGCTGGCGCGAAACCAATGTGAAGCCGGAATTGTTCGCCAGCGGCAGTGCCGCGAAACTCAAAGAGGTCGGCATGGCCTACAACAAGGAGGCCAATGAGATGGCCAAAGTTGCGGCGACCGGCGACGCCGCCGCAGTGAAGGTCCAGTTCGGCAATCTGGGCAAGAGCTGCAAGGGCTGCCACGACGAGTTCCGCAAGGAAGAAAAGAAGTAATTCCTTCCCGACCGGAAGTTCCGGCGGTTTCCAGCGGCCACCTGCGGGTGGCCGCTCCGTCTACCAGGCCGGCGCGGCGGCGGGAGTGGGAGGCTGCGCGGAAATCCACGCACCACTAGCGCCATACACGGCCACAAGGGCGATCATCAGTGCCACACAGAACGCGACCACGCCACCGCCGCGGGCACCCTCTCCGTTGGACTCTTTCCAACCCGTGACCATCGGCATGATCAACGTTTGCTTCCTGAATCGCACGTAATACACGATCGCCGAAAAATGCGCCAGTACCAGCAGAATGATCAACGGCTCGATCAGGCGATGAACTCCGACAAAACGGTCGGAGAGTTCCTTGTTCACCAATGCGTACAAGGGGCCTTCGAAGGCAATGTCATCGTTGGAGAACAGTCCCGTCGACACCAGGGCCAGCAATGTAGAAAGCATGGCCAAAACCGAGAGGGCTCCCAACGGATTATGGCCTTCACCATGCCACTGGCCACGCAGGTAGGCTTGGATGGCAGCAGGCCCTTTTACAAACTGGAAGAAACGCGCGTAAGTCGAACCGATGAACCCCCAAACCAGCCGGAACACCAGCAACCCGACCACCGTCACGCCAAACCGGCCGTGCCAGACCATGGCATTGCCACCGATCTGGGCACTGATGAACGCGCCGAGTACGCTGACCGCCAACAGCCAGTGAAACAAACGCGTCGGCAAGTCCCAGACGCGGATCCTGGCCATCAGACCACGGCCTCCTGCTTCTCGACTTTGGGCTTGACGAACTGCTCGCGCGAGACACCCAGCCACATCACCAGCGGGCTTGCCACCAGCACGGAGGAATAGATGCCGAAGCAGATGCCGATGGTCAATGCCAATGCGAAATAGTGCAAGGCCACGCCACCGAATATCAGCATTGAGGTGACCATCATTTGAGTCGAGCCGTGGGTGATGATGGTGCGCGAGATGGTGCTGGTAATGGCGTGGTCGAGAACCTGGGGCGTCGTCATGCCGCGCTTCTTCTTGAAGGTCTCGCGCACGCGGTCGAAGACCACCACCGACTCGTTGACCGAATACCCCAGCACGGCAAGCACCGCAGCCAGAACCGGCAGGGAAAACTCCCACTGGAAAAAGGAAAAGAAGCCGAGGATGATCACCACGTCATGCATGTTGGCGATGATCGCCGAGACGGCAAAACGCCATTCGAATCGCATCGCGAGATACAGCATGATGCCGACAATCACCAGCAACAGCGCCAGCGCGCCGTCCTCGGCCAGTTCCTTGCCCACTTGAGGGCCGACGAATTCCACTCGTTTCAACTCCGGCGCGGTACCGCTCGTACCTGCCTTGGCCAGTGAGGCCATGACGCGTTCGCCAACCTTCGAGGTCTCGCTGTCCTTGCTCAGCGGTACGCGGATCAGCACATCGCGCGAGGAGCCGAAATTCTGTACCTGGGGATCAAGGAAACCATCACTCTCGAGCTGCTTGCGCAGTTGCTGCAAGTCCGGAGCCTGCGCATAGCTGACTTCCATCAGTGTGCCGCCGGTGAACTCGATCGAGAAGTGCAGCCCCTTGGTGAACAGGAAGAACACGGCCAGCAGGAAGGTGATCAAGGAAATGATGTTGAACACCAGCGCATGGCGCATGAAGGGAATGTCTTTGCGGATGCGAAAAAATTCCATGTTTAGACCCCCGCCTTCCAGATCTGGCCGATCGAGACGGCCTCGAGCTTGCGTCGGCTACCGTAAATCAGGTTGATTGCCGCACGCGACACGACCACCGAACTGAAAATCGAGGTCAGAATGCCAAGGCAATGCACTACCGCAAAACCACGCACTGGTCCGGAGCCGAAGATCAGCAGCGCAATGCCAGCGATCAGCGTGGTGACGTTGGAATCGAGAATCGTCGCCCAGGCGCGCTCGTAGCCGGCGGTGATCGCCGCCTGCGGCGTGCTGCCATTGCGCAACTCTTCACGAACCCGTTCGTTGATCAGCACATTGGCGTCGATCGCCATGCCCAGCGTCAGCGCAATGGCGGCAATGCCCGGCAGCGTCAGGGTGGCCTGCAACAGTGACAGCAGCGCTACCAGGAACAACAGGTTGGCCGACAGGGCGAAGACCGACACCGCGCCAAACAAAAGGTAGTAGCTCATCATGAACAGCGAGATCGCGATGAAGCCCCAGAGCGTTGAGTTGAAGCCCTTGGCGATGTTTTCAGCACCGAGGCTGGGGCCGATCACGCGTTCCTCGATGATGTCCATCGGTGCCGCCACGGCGCCGGAACGGATCAGGATGGCCAGGGTGTTGGTTTCCTCCGGCGAGAACATGCCGGTGATCTGGAAGCGGTTGCCGAATTCGCCCTGGATGGTGGCCACCGAGATCGCTTCGGGCTTGCCTTTTTCGATCAGGATGATGGCCATCATCTTCTTCAGGTTTTCCCGGGTTACGTCACGCATGATGCGGCCACCCGCCGCATCAAGCTGCACCGCGACTGCCGGGCGTTGGTTCTCATCGAAAGTTGCCTGCGCGCCGTTGAAGCGATCGCCGGTGAGAACCACAAGTTTCTTGACCGCCACCATGGTGGTGCTGCCGTCGCGCCGGCGTTCCGGTACCAGGTCGGTGCCAGCAGGCGCGTCATTGCCTGATACCAAGGCCTGCTCGACCATGCGCACTTCCAGGGTGGCGGTGCGCCCGATCAGATCCTTCGCCCGCGCCACGTCCTGTACGCCAGGCAACTGCACCACGATGCGATCGGCCCCCTGTTGCTGGATGACCGGTTCCGCGACCGCCAATTCGTTGATGCGCTTGTTCAGCGTCGCGATGTTCTGCTTGAGCGCGTCGTCCTGGAAGGCCTTGATTGCCTGCGGTTTGAGCGTCACCACCAGCGTGAAGTCGGCGCCGGTCTGGGCTTCCGTCAGGACAAGGTCAGGCTGGCTGCCGGCGATCACCTGCTTCGCCTTGTCGCGCATGTCGGTGTCGCGAAACTGGACATTCACAACTTGTCCGCTGCGGGCAATGCCGGCATGTCGCAGGTTCTTGTCGCGCAACAGCGTACGCAAGTCGGCCGCCACCGAGTCCAGGCGCTTGGTCAGGGCGCCTTTCATGTCTACCTGCAGCAGGAAATGAACGCCACCGCGCAAATCGAGGCCGAGGTACATCGGCAGCGCGTGGATGCCCGTCAGCCAATTCGGCGAATTCGACACCAGGTTCAGCGCCACGCTGTAGGGGGCATCCGCCGGCACCGGATTCAATGCCTTCTCGATGACATCCTTTGCCTTCAGCTGAGTATCGGTATCGGCCAGTCGCACGCGTATGCTGTTGAGATCGAGGTAGACGCCCTGCGGCACCACCGATGCCGCCTTGAGGGCGACTTCGACCTGGTTCATCAGCTTTAGGTCAACCTTGTGCGTCGCCTTGACACTGGCCACTTGCACCGCCGGCGCTTCGCCGAAGAAATTGGGCAGGGTGTACAGCAAACCGAGCACCAGTGCAATAAGCACGGTGGCATTCTTCCAGAGCGGATAGCGGTTCATCGGGCGGAAACTGAGAAGAGAAGGATGAAGGTGTAGCGGGTGCGCGGCGGCACCGCCCGCGCCCGGTCAGGTCACAGCGATTTCAGGGTGCCCTTGGGCAGCAACGCGCCCACGGCGGATTTCTGCAGCGTGATGACGATCGGGCCATCCTTGCCTTCGGCAACCTCGACGCTGAGGTAGTTTTCGCCGACTTTGGCGATGCGACCGGTCATGCCGCCCTGGGTGACGATTTCGTCGCCCTTGGCCAATTCACCCACCATCTTCTGATGCTCCTTGGCCTTCTTCATCTGTGGCCGGATCATGATGAACCAGAGCACGACAAACATCAGGATGATCGGCAGCATGCCCATCAGGCCGCCCGTCGGATCAGCAGCGGCACCGGCCGCCTGAGCGTAAGCGTTTGAAATCAGCACTGGAAACTCCCGTTGCGAATCGTGGAAAGCGCGGAATTATACCTGTTCGCTCAGGGCACTTGCCGCACCGGACGCGCGTCCGGCGCGGAAGTCCGCGACAAAGGTTCCGAACCTCCCTTGCTCGATGGCGACGCGCATTTCCGCCATCAGGGTTTGGTAATAGAACAAGTTGTGCGTGGTATTGAGGCGTGCACCGAGTATCTCGCCGGTCCGGTGCAGGTGATGCAAATAGGCGCGACTGAAGTTGCGGCAGGTGTGGCAAGCACAGCTAGGGTCTAACGGGCCGGTATCCGACTTGTAGCGGGCGTTCTTGATCTTGATGTCGCCATGACGGGTAAACAGCCAGCCGTTGCGCGCATTGCGCGTCGGCATCACGCAATCGAACATGTCCATGCCCTGGCCGACGGCAAACACCAGGTCCTCGGGGGTGCCCACCCCCATCAGATAGCGCGGCTTTTGCACCGGCAGGCGTGGCGCCGTGTGCGCCAGGATGCGGGCGAACTCCTCCTTGGGCTCGCCCACCGAAAGACCTCCGATGGCGAACCCGTCGAACCCGATATCGACCAGCGCCGCCAAAGATTCGTCACGCAGGCTTTCGTGCATTCCGCCCTGGACGATACCGAACAAGGCATTCGCATTCCCCACGCGGTCGTGCTCGTCGCGCGAACGCCGTGCCCAGCGCAGCGAGAGCCGCATCGACGCCGCTGCGGCAGCAAGATCTGCCGGGTACGGTGTGCATTCGTCGAAAATCATCACCACGTCCGAATTCAGCACGTGCTGAATTCGCATGGATTCCTCTGGCGTAAGGAACAGCCGGTCGCCATTGATCGGTGAGGCAAAGCGCACGCCTTCTTCGCTGATCCTGCGCAGGTCGCCCAGCGAGAACACCTGGAATCCGCCCGAATCGGTGAGGATGGGACCGGTCCAGGCCATGAAGCGGTGCAGCCCGCCGTGCGCCGCGATCACCTCCAGGCCAGGCCGCAACCAGAGGTGGAAGGTATTGCCCAAGACCATCGACGCTCCCAGCGCCACCAATTCGTCGGGCGCCATGGCCTTGACCGTGCCGTAGGTTCCTACCGGCATGAACGCCGGCGTCGGCATCGTGCCGTGCGCAAGTACCAGGTTGCCGCGCCGCGCGGCGCCATCCGTCGCCAGCAGTTCGAAATTCATGGGAACGACATCCTGTGTATCAGCATGGCATCGCCATAGCTGAAAAATCGGTAGCGCGCGTCGATTGCATGCCGATAGGCCTGGCGTACCTCGTCGAGCCCGGCAAATGCCGAGACCAGCATCAACAGTGTGGACTTCGGCAAATGGAAATTGGTGATCAGCAGGTCGACCAATTTGAAGCGGAATCCCGGAGTGATGAAAATCGCCGTCTCGCCAGCGCCGACTTTCAGTGCCCCGTCGATCGCCGCGCCTTCGAGCGTGCGCATTGTGGTGGTACCCACCGCGACGACGCGGCCGCCAGCGGCACGGGTCGCCGCGATGGCATCGACGGTTGCCTGGGGAACGACAAAACGCTCGGAGTGCATGCGGTGATCCGCCAGATTTTCGGTGCGCACCGGCTGGAAGGTACCGGCGCCGACATGCAGGGTGACATAGGCTGTTCCGATGCCAGCCGCCAGGAGTTCCGTCAGCAGGTCTTGATCAAAATGCAAACCCGCGGTCGGCGCCGCAACCGAACCTTTTTCGCGGGCGAACACAGTCTGATAGCGTGTTTCGTCGCCGGATCCGGGGATGCGCTCGATGTAGGGCGGCAGAGGCAAGTGGCCGTGGCGCTCGATCAACTCAGCGGCGTCGCCCGGAAAGCGCAGGTGATAGAACTCGCCCTCGCGCCCGACGACGTCGACGTCAATCGCGTCTTCGAGATGAAGCCGTGAACCGGGCTTGGGCGATTTGCTGGCCCGCACCTGGGCGATGGCGTCGACATCGTTGACGAGCCTTTCCACCAGCACCTCGACCTGGCCGCCGCTGTCCTTGCGTCCGCGCAGGCGAGCGTGCAACACGCGACTGTCGTTCATTACCAGCAGGTCGCCGCGGCGCAGAAGGCGTGGCAATTCATCGAATTGTCGGTCGGCGAGGCGCGTGTCGGCGAGTTCCAGCAGGCGGCTGGCTGAACGTCGCGGCAGCGGGGTCTGGGCAATAAGGTCGGGCGGCAGGAAATAATCGAAATCCGCCAGTGTCAGCGCAGCAGTATTCAGTTCGCCGGATCCACGTCACCGTGACGCCGAAACGCTTCAGGATCAAGCAGGATCAACTGCCCGTCGCGTTCCTCAATCAAGCCTTGCGCGGCGAGGTCGCGCATGACACGGCTGACCATTTCGCGCGAGGCACCGATCATCTTGCCGATATCCTGCTTGGTCAGCTTGTGCGTCACCACTTTGCGCCCGTCGACGTTTTCCGCCGACTCCAGCAACAGGCGCGCCACGCGACCATAGACGTCCAGCAGCGCCAGGCTTTCGATATTGCGATCCGCCATGCGCAGGCGCTTGGTCAGGTTGCGCATGATGAACAGCGAAACGTCGGGGTTATCCACCAGGCACTGCTTGAAATCCGCCTTGCCCATGACCACGACCTGGCTCGACTCGACCGCCAGCACGGTAGCCGAACGTGGATGGTCGTCGAGTACGCCCATTTCGCCAAAGAGTTCGCCCGGACCGAGTTTGGAAAGGATCACCTCGCGTCCGTCCTCGTCGCTTACCTGGACCTTGAGCGAGCCCGAGAGTACGAAATAAATGTTGTCGGTGGAGTCGCCGGCGCTGAGTACCACGGTATTGCGCGGAATGGCGCGCAGCATGGCTACGCGCATCAGTGGCTTGAGACATTCGTCGTCCAGCGTCTCGAAAATCGGCAATGCCCGCAGCACGGTCATTGCAACTCCAGGCTTCGGCGACATCGATTCCCCCTGTCTGAATTTCCAAGGCTTCGGACCGGCCCTCCGCCAATCACCCCGCCAGCGGACAGAATACCCGCTTATCCACATCGCGTTGGCGAGATATTTGGTGCCGGGGGGGGAAGTCGAATCCCCATGCCTTGCGGCGGCGGTGTTTGAGACCGCTACGTCTACCGATTCCGTCACCCCGGCACGGGATGCCAACACACAGGGATGCCGCTTGCGTGCGGCGCGCATTATCCGACAATCCTGCCCTTCCGACAATGCTCACCTGCCGGGCAGCCATTCCCGGCCGGGTGGACTGGTTGAGCTTTGCGCCTATAATCGCCAGATGCTGCACAGCAACAATTCACCTGCCGGATCGCAGCCACGGCTCGTCGCGCTTTCCGTTGCGGCCATGGGGGTGGTCTATGGCGACATCGGGACCAGTCCGTTGTACACCATGAAAGAGGTGTTCAACGGCCCACACGCGGTCGCCGTGACTCCCGACAACCTGCTCGGCATCCTCTCGCTGATTTTCTGGGCGCTGACGATCACCGTCTCGCTGAAATACGTGCTGTTCATCACCCGCGCCGACAACCGGGGCGAAGGCGGCATCATGGCCCTGACCTCGCTGGCCCTGCGCACGCGCGGCGCCGGACCGGGACTGATGTGGCTGATGTCGATACTTGGCATCTTTGGCGCCGGACTGTTCTATGGCGACGCCGTGATTACGCCAGCGATGTCGGTTCTGTCGGCGGTCGAAGGCCTGGAAATCGCGACCCCGATGTTCAAGCCCTATGTCGTACCCATCACCATTGTCATCCTTTGCGGGCTGTTCCTCTTCCAACCGCGTGGCACGGCCAGCGTCGGCGCCCTGTTCGGCCCTGTCATGATGTTCTGGTTCGGCACCCTCGGCGCTCTGGGCGTATGGAACATACTGCGCCATCCCGATATCATCGCCGCGATCAATCCCTGGTACGCGCTGCACTTCTTCCTCGAAAATCGCGGTCACGCCTATCTCGCGCTCGGCGCCGTGGTACTGGCCATCACCGGCGGCGAAGCGCTGTATGCCGACATGGGGCACTTTGGCCGCCGCCCGATCAAATGGGCCTGGCTGGTCTATGTCTTCCCCTGCCTCTATCTGAACTATCTCGGCCAGGGTGCGCTGATCCTGGACAATCCTGCCGCCGTGAAGAATCCCTTCTTCATGCTGGTGCCCGAACTGTTGCTTTACCCCATGGTCGCCTTGGCCACCGCTGCCACGGTGATTGCCTCACAAGCCGTGATTTCCGGGGCGTTTTCGCTGACCAGCCAGGCCATGCAGCTCGGTTATTGCCCGCGCATCCAGGTCAAATTCACCTCGGAACGCGAAAAAGGGCAGATCTACATCCCCAACGTCAACTGGCTGTTGTTGCTGGCGGTCATCATCCTGGTGCTGGGCTTCAAGTCATCGTCCAACCTTGCTTCGGCCTACGGCATCGCCGTCACGCTGACGATGATGATCGACACCCTGCTCGCCTTTGTCGTGGTCCGCGCCCTGTGGAACTGGAGCTGGCTCCAGGCCGGCATTTTCCTGGCCCTGTTCTTTGTTGTCGATTTCGCCTTCTTCTCCGCCAATCTGGTGAAGGTACTCGACGGTGGCTGGTTCCCCTTGGTGCTCGGCCTCGCCGTGTTTACCCTGCTGGCCACCTGGAAGCGCGGGCGCAGCCTGCTCTACGAAAAGCTGCAGCAGGACTCGATGCCGCTCGATGCCTTCATTTCCAGCATGAAGTACGGCGGGCCGCATCGCGTTCCCGGCACCGGCATTTTCATGACCACGCGTCCGGACGGCGTGCCCCGCGCCATGTTGCACAACCTGCTGCACAACAAGGTGCTGCACGAGCGGGTGATCCTCCTCAACGTCAATATCCAGGACATCCCGCACGTTGCGGAAAATGAGCGCATGATGGTGGAACCCTTGTCGGACGGCTTTTTCCGCGTCATGCTCAACTACGGCTTCAAGGACGATCCAAACATCCCGGTGGCCCTGGAAATGTGCGGCTACATGGGGATGGCGCCGGTGGAGATGATGGAAACCTCCTTCTTCCTCGGCCGCGAAACCATCGTTCCCAACCGCGTACCCGCCATGACGCTGTGGCGACAGGTCCTGTTCATGTGGATGTTCCGCAACGCGGATACGGCCACGGACTACTTCAAACTGCCGACCAACCGCGTCGTCGAGCTGGGAACCCAGGTCGAGCTCTGACCCTGCGCGACCCGAATCAGGTCGCCTGATTCCCCCATCACCCCGTATGATTTGCAAACTTCAATCAAGCGCGGAACAATGCGCGTTTGCTGGCGGGTATTGCGATACCTTCCGGCTTTCTTATGCACAAAGGAGGAGACCATTTCATGAACACCACCCGCAGAACGGTACTCAGGGGCGCAACCGCCAGTGGCGTGCTGGCAGGCTTGATTGCCGCCGGCGCCCTGCGCCCGACACTGGTGCTGGCCGCTGACTGGAACAAGGCCGCATTCGACGCCAAGGATACGTCCACCGCCCTCAAAGGGCTCGGTGCCGGTACGGCCGCGGAAAGCAAGGACCTGATCCTCAAGGTGCCGGACATCGCCGAAAATGGCGCCGTAGTCCCGGTCGATGTCACCAGCAACATTCCGAACACCAGTTCCATTGCCATCCTGGTCGACAAAAATCCCACCGCCCTGAGCGCCATGTTCAGCTTCGCCAATGGCGCCCTGCCCGACGTATCCGCACGCATCAAAATGGGTCAGACCTCGCTGGTCAAGGCCGTCGCCAAGGCGGGAGACAAATTCTATGTCGCCCAGAAGGAAGTCAAGGTAACCGTCGGCGGCTGCGGCGGCTGACCCACAACACATAGCAAAGGAAGAACCATGGCAGATCCGATGAAGATTCGCGCCCAGATGAAAGGCGACGTAGCGGAAATCCGCATCCTGATGGGCCACGCGATGGAAACCGGCCAGCGCAAGGACGCCGCTGGCAATACCGTCCCCGCCCATTTCATCCAGACCATTACCATCGACGTTGGCGGCAAGCGCGTCGTCGATGGCCAGACCGGCACCGCGATTTCCCGCAATCCCGTCTTCGGCTTCAAGATGAAGGGCGCGAAAGCCGGCGACAAAGTCATCGTCAATTGGGTGGACAACAAGGGTGACAAGCGCACCGATGAAGCTACCGTGGCATGATGCAATCGCAGTAGATCGCCAGAGCCGGCAAAAGACCGGCGGCACATACCCTGGAGGAGAGAAAATGAAGAGTCGCATCGCACTCGTGGTCGCATTGTCGATCGCCACGGTCGGGCCAGTTGCTGCCCAGACCAAGGATGCCAACGCGGAGTTCGAAAAATTCCGTGCTGAAATGGAAGAAAGCAGCCCCGCCGAGCTGTTCGAGGCCAAGGGCGAAGAACTGTGGAAAGCCAAGCGTGGACCGAACAAGGTTTCGTTGGCCGAAAGCTGCGACCTTGGTCAGGGCCCCGGCAAGGTTGAGGGCGCCTGGGTAAAGATGCCACGCTACTTTGCCGATGCCGATGCCGTCATGGATGGGGAACGGCGCATCGTCTGGTGCATGGTCGAAAAGCAGGGCTTCAAGTTCGAGGACATCGCCAAGAAGCCTTTCCAGGGTGCCAACGACAACAACGCACCCGACATCACCAATCTGGTGACCTATGTCGCCAGCGGCTCACGCAACATGGCCTTCGATGTGCCTATGCATGATCCAAGGGTACGCGACGCCTTCGAGACCGGCAGAGCCATGGCCGCCTACCGCGCCGGCCCCTACGATTTCTCCTGCAATACCTGCCACGGTGCCGACGGCAAGCGCATCCGCATGCAGAACCTGCCCAACCTGTCTACGCCGGAAGGTGCAATCCGTGGCGTACAGGGCTGGCCCGGCTATCGCATGACGGGCGGCGTGATGCTGACCTCGCAGTGGCGCATGAACGACTGCTTCCGCCAGCAGCGGTTCCCGGAACCGAAGTACGCCTCGCAGGCCGTCACCAATCTGCTGACCTATATGGCCGGCAACTCAAACGGGCAGATGTACAAGGGCCCGGGCATCAAGCGTTAAGGAGACCATGATGAAGACACTAGCCATGATTTCCGGCGTTGCCGGTGCGGTCGCCCTCCTTGCCGGCTGCGCCGGTGGTCCCAGCCGCAGCGAAGCCGAATATCGGCAACTGGCACTCGACACCATCAAGCGCGACTTCCAGGCCAAGGGCCAGGCCAAGTTCGAACGCCTGACCGCCGATGACGTTCAGCAGGCGTGCAATGCCCACGCCAATACACCACCCGCCGACCTGGTGATCAAGCTTACCGGTGCGCAGCTTTCGACTATCAAGTTGCCGGCCGATGACAAGTACCTCGGTGACTGGAAGGAAGGCGAGAAGCTGGCCCAGAGTGGCCGCGGCTTCACCTGGTCGGACAAGGCGGATCAACCCGCTGGCGGCAACTGCTACAACTGCCACCAGATCGGGCCGCAGGAGTCCTCGTTTGGAACCGTCGGCCCCAGCCTGCTCGGCTACGGCAAGACGCGCGGCAATACGCCGGAGATGCAGAAGTACACCTATTCCAAAATCTACAACGCCAAGGCCTTCAACCTCTGCTCGGAGATGCCGCGCTTTGGCCATGCAGGTGCCTTGAACGAAAAGCAGATCAAGGACCTGGTCGCCCTGCTGCTCGATCCCGCCTCACCGGTCAACAAGTAAGCCTGTACGTGCGACGGGCCTGGTCGAATGGCCAGGCCCGTTTTTTTTGGAGTTGCCCATGTCATCGATGAACCGCCGCGAATTCCTCCAAATCCTCGCCGCCGCCTCTGCCGCCGGCTTCGCCCTCGATTCACGGCAGGCCTGGGGCGCCGGCAAGGGCGACAGCTTTTACGAACTGCCGCGTTTCGGCAATGTGCACCTGCTGCACTTCACCGACTGCCACGCGCAGTTGCAACCCGTGTATTTCCGCGAGCCCAGCGTCAACCTCGGCATCGGCGGTGCTGCCGGCCGCGCACCGCATCTGGTCGGCGAGCGACTGCTCAAGGCCTTCGGCATCAAGCCGGGCGGCATCGAAGCGCACGCCTTCAGCTTCCTGAATTTCGAAAAGGCCGCCAGGACCTACGGCAAGGTGGGCGGCTTTGCCCACCTGGCAACACTGGTAAAGCGCCTGCGTGCCAGCCGCCCCAACGCGCTGTTGCTCGACGGCGGGGATACCTGGCAGGGCTCGGCAACCGCACTGTGGACCAAGGGTCAGGACATGGTCGATGCCTGCAAGCTGCTGGGTGTCGACATCATGGCCGGCCACTGGGAATTCACGCTGGGCGACAAGCGCGTGATGGAAATCATCGAGAAGGATTTTGGTGGCAAGAGCGGGGCGAAGATCAACTTCATCGCCCAGAACATCAAGACCAGCGACTTCGGCGACAAGGTCTTCGAGCCCTACACGCTGCGCGAAATGAACGGCGTCAAGGTGGCGGTAATTGGCCAGGCCTTCCCCTACACGCCGATCGCCAACCCGCGCTGGATGATCCCGGAATGGACCTTCGGCATCCAGGACGACAACATGCAGAAAATGGTCGACGAGGTGCGCAGCAAGGGCGCCCAGGTCGTGGTCGTGCTCTCGCACAACGGCATGGACGTCGACCTCAAGATGGCCTCGCGCGTCACCGGCATCGACGCAATACTAGGCGGCCACACCCACGACGGCGTGCCGCAGCCGGTGGTGGTCACCAATGCCAACGGCAAGACTCTGGTCACCAATGCCGGATCCAACGGCAAGTTCCTCGGTGTGCTCGATTTCGACGTCAAGGGTGGCCGCATCAGCGACTTCCGCTACAAGCTGCTGCCGATATTCTCCAGGCTGCTGCCGGCCGATGCCGAGATGGCGGCGCTGATCGACAAGGTCCGCGCCCCGCACCAGGCGAAGCTGGAGGAAAAACTCGCCGTCTCCGAAGGCCTGCTCTACCGTCGCGGCAACTTCAACGGCAGCTGGGATCAACTGATCCTCGATGCCATCATGGAAGTCCAGGGCGCCGAGATCGGATTCTCGCCCGGCTTCCGCTGGGGCACCACCATCCTTCCGGGACAGGCGATCACGTTCGAGCACCTGATGGACCAGACCGCGATCACCTATCCGCAGGCGACGCTGACCGAGATGAAGGGCGAGCAAATCAAGACCATCCTTGAAGACGTCGGCGACAACCTGTTCAATCCCGATCCCTACTACCAGCAGGGCGGCGACATGGTGCGCGTCGGCGGCCTCGACTACACCTGCGACCCGAATGCGAAGATCGGCAACCGGATCCAGGACATGCGCCTCGGTGGCAAACACGGGGGGACGCCGATCGAGGCGAACAAGACCTACAAGGTGGCCGGCTGGGCGCCGGTAGCCGAGGGCGCCAGGGGCGAACCGGTCTGGGATGTGGTGGCGCGCTACTTGCGCGACAAGAAGACGATCGCCCCGCGCAAGCTCAATCAGCCAAAACTGGTCGGCCTGAAGGGCAACGCCGGTATCGCGTAACACCCCGTTACAAGGCGGGCAACGGTGATCGTCTAGAATCGGCGACATGAAGACTCCATCCCGACTTGGCCTTGCCGCACTGGTCCTGATCCTTTTCGGCGGCGGCGGATATGCTGTCTGGCGCGCCAACGGTAATGGCGGCAACGCCCCGAAGTACAAGCTGGCCAAGGCCGAATCCGGACCACTCACCGCCGTGGTTTCCGCCACGGGCACGCTGAACCCGGTAGTCTCGGTCCAGGTCGGCTCACAGGTCTCGGGCCAGATCAAGGAGATCCTGGTCGACTTCAATTCGCCGGTGAAGGAAAACCAGCTCATCGCCCGCATCGATCCGGAAACCTTCCAGTATCGCGTGCATCAGGCAGAGGCCGACCTTGAAGCCGCCCGCGCCGCGGTGGGCGTGCAACAGGCGGAAGTGCTGCGCGCCAAGGCCAATCTCGCGGAATTCCAGCGCGATTTCGAACGCAAGAAGCTGCTGGTGGAAAAAAACTTCCTCTCGTCCGCGGAACGCGACAAGGCGCAGAGCGTGCTCGATGCCGGGCGCGCCGGCCTGCAGGTGGCCGAGTCGCAGGCGAAGAACGGCGAGGCCCAGGTGCGCCAGCGCCAGGCCCAGCTCTCGCAGGCACGCATTGACCTCGAACGTACCGCGATCAAGGCGCCGGTGGATGGCGTCGTCGTCAAGCGCAGCATCGAACCCGGGCAGACCGTCGCCGCCAGCCTGCAGGCACCCGAATTGTTCGTCATCGCCCGCAACCTCACCGACATGCAGGTCGAGACCTCGATCGACGAAGCCGATGTCGGCCGCATCCAGACCGGACAAAAAGCCACGTTTACGGTGGATGCGTTTGCCGGGCGGGCCTTCAGCGGCGAGGTCAGGCAAGTACGCAAGGCGGCCACCGTGGTGTCCAATGTCGTAACCTATACCGTAGTGGTGTCGGCGGCCAATCCCGACCTCACCCTGCTGCCCGGGATGACCGCCAACGTGCGCATCATCACGGCACAGAAGGACAAGGCACTGAAGGTGCCGAACGCCGCGCTGCGCTTTCGTCCCCCGGGCAGCGGCGAGGAAAAGAAGCCCGTTGCCGCCGTGTTGCCAGCGCCGACTCCTGGGTCAGCGGGCCCTGGAGCACCCGGTGGTGGCGGCCTCAGCGCCATCCGCGATCGCCTGGTCGCCGACCTCAGGCTCGACGCCGACCAGCAGGCCAAGGTCGATGCGGTATTCGACGCCATGCGCGACAAGTTTCGCGCCGCGCGTGACCTGCCGGAAGCCGAGAAGAACAAGGCCTTCGAACGCAACCGTGCCGAAATCCGCGAGAAGGTTTCGGTCCTGCTCACGCCCGAGCAAAAGAAGCGCTATGAAGAAATGGCCGCCGAAGCCCAGGCGGCGCGTGCCGGTGGCGGTGGCGGCAGCGGCCGCATCTGGATTCCCGGCGAAGATGGCGCACCCAAGTCCGTCAGCGTCCGCCTCGGGCTCACCGACGGCAGCATGACCGAAATCGTATCCGGCGACATCAAGGAAGGCAGCGACGTCATCGTCGGCCAGCAAACCACCGCTTCCGCGGGGGCCAAGCCGGCCGGCACGCCGGGCCCGCGGCTGTTCTGAGCACCGTTGCCATGGCCGAGGCGCTGATCCGCGTCGAGCAGCTCGCCAAGGAATACCGCATGGGCAGCAATGTGGTGCCGGCGCTGCAAGGTGTCAGCCTGGAGATCCAGGCCGGCGAATTCGTCGCCGTCATGGGGCCCTCGGGCTCGGGAAAATCCACCTTCATGAACCTGCTGGGTTGCCTCGACCATCCCAGCGGCGGCAGCTACTGGTTGGCCGGCCAGGAGGTCTCCCGGCTTTCCGGCGATGAACTGGCCCAGGTGCGCAACAGCAAACTGGGTTTCGTGTTCCAGCATTTCAACCTGCTGGCGCGCACCTCGGCGCTGGACAACGTCGGCCTGCCGCTGCTCTACAGCCACATGCCGCTGCACGAGCGCAGGCTGCAGGCCGAACGACGACTACGGCAGGTGGGGCTGGCCGATCGCCTGGACCACCACCCGGCGCAACTCTCGGGCGGCCAGCAGCAACGCGTCGCCATTGCCCGCGCGCTGGTCAACAACCCGCAACTGGTGCTGGCCGATGAACCGACCGGCGCGCTGGACTCGCGCACCAGCGTCGAAATCATGGCCCTTTTGCTGCAGCTCAACCGCGAAGGCATCACCATCGTGCTGGTGACCCACGAGCACGATGTCGCCAACTTCGCCGGTCGCATCATCAATTTCCGCGACGGCAGGGTGATCCAGGACCACGCCAATGCAGCCGCCGACGCCGCGGCGATGCTGAAATGAACTTCGCCGCCACCTTGCGCATCGCCCTGCTCGCCCTGCGCGTGAACAAGATGCGCTCGGCGCTGACCATGCTCGGCATCATCATCGGCGTCGCTGCCGTGATCGTCATGATCGCTGTCGGCGGTGGGGCCCAGGCGCGCGTCGAAGAACAGATCCGCAGCCTCGGCTCCAACATCATCATGGTGCTCTCTGGCTCGATGACCTCGGGCGGCGCGCGCGGCGGCATCGGCTCGCAGCCGACCATCTTCGAGGACGACGCCTACGCCATCGGCCGCGAAATCGAGGAGATCCAGGCTGCCGCACCCACTTTGCGCGGCAACGGCCAGGTGGTGTTCGGCAACAGCAACTGGTCCACGGTGTTCTACGGCATCACGCCCGACTACCTCGACGTGCGGGAATGGGCCGTGGTCGAAGGTCGCGGCTTCGAACCCGCCGAGATGAACGGCGCCGGCAAGGTAGCCCTGATCGGCCAGACCGTGGCCAGGAACCTGTTCGGCGACGCCAGCCCGATCGACCAGGTGATCCGCGTGCGCAAGGTGCCGCTGACCATCATCGGCGTGCTCGATCGCAAGGGCCAGAGCATGACCGGCCAGGACCAGGACGACATCCTGCTGATGCCGATCAGCACGGCGAGGAAGCGCGTGCTCGGGGCGGCGATGGCCAAGTCGCGCAGCGTCTCCTCGATCATGGTCAAGGTGCGCCAGGGCCAGGACATGAGCATGGCCGACCAGCGCATGCGCGAGTTGCTGCGCCAGCGTCACCGCCTGCAAGCCGGCCAGGACGACGACTTTTTCGTCCGCAACCTGTCCGAAATCCTCCAGGCCCAGGAGGCCTCGTCCAAGGTCATGGCACTGCTGCTCGCGGCCGTGGCATCGGTGTCGCTGCTGGTCGGTGGCATCGGCATCATGAACATCATGCTGGTCTCGGTTACCGAGCGCACCCGCGAAATCGGCCTGCGCATGGCCGTCGGGGCCCGGGGTCGCGACATCCTCACGCAGTTCCTGGTCGAGGCCGTGACCCTGTCGTTGATCGGCGGCGCCATCGGCATCCTGCTCGGTGTCGGCGGTGCCATGGCGGTCGCCGAGCTGGCCGGCTGGCGCACCGAGCTTTCCGCTGCTTCAATCGTCCTGGCTGCCGGCTTTGCCGGCGCCGTGGGCGTCTTCTTCGGCTATTACCCGGCTCGCAAGGCCTCCCGGCTGTTGCCGATCGAAGCCCTGCGCTACGAGTAGGCGGATTCCATGGCGGAGGAAGTCGAACTCAAGCTGGCGCTCGACGAGGCCCACCAGGCGCGCTTCCTGCGCCATCCGCTGCTGCGTCAGGCCAGCGAACGCCAGGTCACGCTTCTCGACAACATCTACTACGACACCGCCGGGCTGGCGCTGCGACGGCGCGGCATCGCGCTGCGCCTGCGGCGCCAGGGCAACGCATGGCTGCAGACGGTGAAGCTGGCCGGCAGCGCGACGGCGGGGCTCAGCAGCCGGCCGGAGTGGGAACGCCCCTACGGTGGTCATTTCGACTTTTCCGATATCGAGCCAACCGCGCTGCGCAACTGGCTTCAGCGTCCTGAACTGCTCGCGCGCATCCTGCCCGTCTGCGAAACGCGCTTTCGCCGCGTGACCTGGAAGCTGCGGGCGCAGACCGGCGCCGTGCTGGTCACCCTCGATCGCGGTTGGGCAATTGCCGACGGCAAGCGCGAAGCAATCTCCGAAGTTGAACTGGAACTCGACGGCGCGCCGGTGCAGGCCCTGTTCCACATCGCCGGCCAGCTCGCGGAACGGATTTCGCTGGTGCCGGCCGTACTCTCCAAGGCTGAGCGCGGCTATCGCCTGCACAGCGGAACCATGCCAACGCCGGTGAAGGCCGAAAGCATTGCCCTGTCCTCGTCGATGGGGCCCTTTGATGCCTTTTGCAGGATTGCGCTCTCCTGCCTCGAACACCTGCAGCAGAACCATCACGGCGCCCTGCGCACGGAGGATGTCGAGTACATACACCAGATGCGCGTCGCCACGCGCCGCCTGCGGGCGGCGCTGCGGCTGTTTGCCCCGGCATTGCCGCAGGAGTTGCGCGACGGACTGCGCCAGCCGATGGCCACGCTGACCAGGCAGTTGGGGCAGGCTCGCGACCTCGACGTACTGCTGGGGGAAATCGTCGATCCCGTGCAAAACGCCATGCCCGAGGAACCGCGCCTGGCGGCGCTGGCCAGCAACATCACCGAGCTGCGCTATGGGGTGCGCGCCGAGGTGCTGGCGGCGCTGGCCGCACCGACCTACGGGCGCATGCTGCTCGGTGCCGTCGAGGCCCTGCACCCGCTCACTCCGCCGCGATTGACCACTGCCTCGCTGGGCGAGTTCGCTGCCGCGCGCCTGCGGCACCTGTGTCGCCGGCTGCGCCGCCTGGCCACGGCCGCAAGCACCAGCGACCCCGCATCGCTGCATCTACTGAGAATCGGCATCAAACGCCTGCGCTATGCGCTCGAGTTCTTCGCCACGCCGGCCACGGATCGCACGCTGCACCGCCTGCAGAGCCGGCTTGCCGTCGCCCAGGACACCCTTGGCCGGCTCAACGACCTCGCGAACGCCGGAGTGCGCTTGTCGGATTGTGCGGGGAATGATCCCGGACTGCGCGAAGCCGTCGCCCTGATCGGCGGCTGGCATGGCGCGCGCCATGCACGGCTGCTGGTGGAGATTGCCGACGCCCTGCCGAAGCTCGCCAGAATGCGCCTGCCGAGGCGGCTTGTCGATGCCAGGGGCACCGCCGGCCGGCCCCCCGCTCCGTGAATTGCGAATTGCTCCAATGGACCTGATCCTCTGGCGCCACGCCGAAGCCGAAGACGCCGATGGCGACATCGCCGACCTTGAACGCTGCCTGACGCGGCGCGGCGAAAAGCAGGCGAAGCGGGTGGCCCGCTGGCTTCTGGAACACCTGCCGGCGGAGCGCAAAATACTGGTCAGCCCCGCCCTGCGTACCCGCCAGACTGCCGATGCCCTGGGCTCGGCCTACGAAATCGAACCGCGCGTAGCGCCGGGCGCTACGGCCCATGACATCCTCACCGCCACCGCATGGCCGCGGCACAAGGGCACGGTGCTGGTGGTTGGCCACCAGCCCAGTCTGGGCGAACTGGCCTCGCTGCTGATGACGGGCGATGCGTCCGGCGTTTCGGTACGCAAGGGTGCCGTGTGGTGGTTCGAGCATCGCACCCGCGGCGGGCGGCCGGAAGCCATCCTGCGCACCGTGGTCGATCCCGAGCGTCTGTAGGTCGCCGACCCCGCCGGAATCCCCCGGAAATAGGGGTTTCCTCTGAAAACGTGCAATTTGCACATGCTTACGGGTTGCGGAAATGCCTCGCTTTTGATATTTTAAGGATCGAAATATCATCCCCCGGTGCGTTACCTCCTCCGCGTCATACTGCCATGCCCAAAACCCCTATTCCTGACAGCGAAACCCGTGCCACCGCAGAACACGCCAAGGATCTGCGCCTCTGGCTGCGCATGCTGGCGTGCACCAACCTGATCGAAAACCACGTCCGCGCCAAGCTGCGCAGCGATTTCGACATCACCCTGCCGCGCTTCGACCTGATGTCGCAGCTGGAACGCTCGCCGCAAGGGCTGAAAATGGGCGAACTTTCCAAGCGCATGATGGTGACCGGGGGCAATGTCACCGGTATCACCGACCAGCTGGTGCGGGAAGGCCTGGTAGTGCGCGAAGACAGTCCCAAGGATCGGCGTGCCTATATCGTCAAATTGACCGCCGAAGGTCGCCGCAGTTTCCGTCGCATGGCGGAAGCCCATGAAGCCTGGATGGTTGCGCTTTTTTCCACCATGGACGAAAAGCAGCGTGACGAGCTCTACGACCTGCTCGCCGCGCTGAAAAACAGCGCGGCGAAAGTCGCCGCAAAACGGTAATAGCCTACCCTGTATTACTAAAGCACTATGGGCGGTGTCACCGTCCATTTTTTCTTCAATGGGTCTATGCTGAATAGTGTAAACCTGTGAGTCATCCGTGAAGAAAATCCTCCTCCCACTGCTGATCATCACGCTCCTCAGCGTCAGTGCCTTGTACAGGCTTGCGGAAAGTCTGGACGAGATCGTGGCCGACGCCATCGCGCACCATGGCACGGTCATGACGCAGGCAAGAATCGGCGTCGAGAGGGTGGATATCGCGCCGAAAAACGGCAAAGGCATCATCAGCGGCCTGCTGATCGGCAATCCCAAGGGCTTCAAGACACCGTATGCCCTGCGCGTCGAACGCATCGACCTTGACATCGACCTCGCCACCTTGAACAAGGACGTCACCGTGGTCCGCCTGCTGATCATCGACAAGCCCGACGTATTTTACGAAACGGGCGATACGCAGACCAATTTCGGCGCCATCCAGAAAAACATTGCCGCCTACCTCGGCCCGGCACGAACGAAGAATCGCGGTGAAACGCTGTTGATCATCGAGGAACTGACCATCTGCAACGCCAATGCGCATGCCAGTGCGCCCTTCATGGGCGACAAAACCATCAGCATCGCCCTCCCCGACATCGTGCTCAAGAATGTCGGCAAGGCCAAGGGTGGCGTTACACCGGCCGAACTCGGCCAGGAGATCGCCAGTGCGATGACGGCCAAACTCAGCGTCGCCGGCAACTATGAACGCCTGAAGAAATCGGCCGGCACGACTCTGGACAGGGCGGGCAGCGCCATCCTTAGCCTGTTCAAATGACCACCGGGGGCGCCGGGCGCCTGTAATACAATACGGCCCCTGAGCGCCCTGCCGGTTGGCGCCGCCTGCGGCACTCCGCCGCAAATACCTCAAGCGCTTCGCCGCCTGTACCGGTTCCCAGCAATGGGCAGGCCGATTCAGGAGTTCCATTGGACGCAAACGACAACGGCATCATCCCTTCCACTCCCGTCGACCCCGCTGCCGCCGTCGCGCCAGCGCCCTGCGTACCGTCGGCAACTTTCGACGACATCGGCCTGCTGCCGGAACTGCTGCGCGCGGTCAAGGACAACGGCTACACCCACCCGACGCCGATCCAGAGCCAAGCCATCCCGATCATCCTGTCCGGCAAGGACGTCATGGGCGGCGCCCAGACCGGCACCGGCAAGACCGCCGGCTTCACCCTGCCGCTGCTGCAGCGTCTGGCCAAGTACGCCAGTTCCTCGCCCTCGCCGGCGCGCCACCCGGTGCGCGCCCTGATCCTGGCGCCAACGCGCGAACTGGCGATGCAGGTGCATGAAAGCGTCGTCACCTACAGCAAGCATTTGCCGCTACGCTCGGTTTGCATCTACGGCGGGGTGGACATCCGGCCGCAGATCGCCCAGTTGCGCGAGGGCCGCGAGATCGTCGTCGCCACGCCGGGCCGCCTGCTCGACCACGTCGAGCAGAAGAGCGTCTCCTTCGCCCAGGTCGAGGTGCTGGTGCTCGACGAAGCCGACCGCATGCTCGACATGGGCTTCATCCCGGATATCAAGCGCATCCTCGCCATGCTGCCCAAGGAGCGCCAGAGCCTGCTGTTCTCGGCGACCTTCTCCAACGAGATCAAGAATCTTGCCGACAGCATGTTGAAATCGCCGCAGCTGATCGAGGTGGCGCGCCGCAACGCGGTGTCGGAGACCATCACCCACCGCGTCTACCCTGTGGCCTCCGACCTCAAGCGCAGCCTGCTGGTGCACCTGCTGACGCACGACGACGCCAACCAGCAGGTGCTGGTCTTCGTCGGCACCAAGTTCGGCACCAGCCGCCTGGCCGTTTACCTCGAGCGCCAGGGCATCGCTGCCGACGCCATCCATGGCGACAAGAACCAGCAGCAGCGCACCGAGGCGCTCGAAGGCTTCAAATCCGGCAAGATACGGGTGCTGGTCGCCACCGACGTCGCCGCGCGCGGCCTCGACATCGACGACCTGCCCCACGTCATCAACTACGAACTGCCGCACACCGCCGAGGACTACGTGCACCGCATCGGCCGCACCGGCCGCGCCGGCAAGCACGGCAACGCCACCTCGCTGTTCGCCCCCGAGGAAGCGCAGCGCCTGGCCGACATCGAAAAACTGATCAAGCGCAAGATCGAACGCGTCGAAATCAGCGGCTTCGCCGAGCTGGCGCCGGTGCATGAAAGTGCGCCGCCGAGCAATCGCGGCCACCGCCGCGAGCACCTCGAGCGCGCCCGCGAAAAGGCCCGCGAGCGCGACCGTTCGCTGACGCTGGAAGGCGTCAAGCCGGCCGGACGCGAGCTCCCCACCCCGGCCGCCCACGTGCCCCGGTTCGACCCCCGCCTGCCCAAACTCGACTTCGATCCGACCAAGCCCTACGTCAGCAAAGCCGTTCCCGGCGAGGCCACGGTCGAAAAGCCCGCCCCGACACGCCCGCAGCGTCCCGTCGCGGCCCTGCTCGGTGGCCTCGGCAAAAAGGCATGAAGCTGGTCCGCTACGGTGCCAGGGGCCGCGAAAAGCCCGGCCTGATCGCCGCCGACGGCAGCCTGCGGGATCTTTCCGCGCAAGTCGCCGACATCGGCTGGAACGAGCTGTCCGACGCCGGGCAGAAGCGACTGCGCGCCATCGACCCCACGACATTGCCGAAAGTCAAAGGCAAGCCGCGCCTGGGTGTGCCCTTCACCGGCATTTCCAAGATCATCGGCATCGGCCTCAACTACCGTGCCCACGCCATCGAGGCCGGCATGCCCATCCCCGCCGAGCCGGTGATGTTCATGAAGGCCACCACCTGCCTCACCGGCCCAAATGACGGCGTGATCCAGCCGGTCGGCAGCACCAAGCTCGACTACGAGGTCGAACTCGCCATGGTCATCGGCCGCGAAGCCCGCTACGTCGATGAGGCAAACGCGCTACGCCATGTCGCCGGCTATTGCAGCTTCAACGACGTCTCCGAACGCGCCTTCCAGATCGAGCGCGGCGGCCAGTGGGACAAGGGCAAGGGCTGCGACAGCTTCGGCCCGCTCGGCCCCTGGCTGGTGACGCGCGATGACGTCCCCGACCCGCAGACTCTGCGCTTGTGGCTGGAGTTCAACGGCGAGCGGGTGCAGGATTCGAACACCTCGGACATGATTTTCGGTTGCGCCCACATCGTCAGCTATGTGTCGCGCTTCATGACACTGCTGCCCGGCGACGTGATCTGCACCGGCACCCCGCAAGGCGTCGGCATGGGCCGCGGCAAGTACCTGCAGCCCGGCGACACGCTGCGCCTGGCGGTCGAGGGCCTCGGCGAACAACACCAGACCATATTCGCCGCCTGACACATCAAGCGCCAAACCGTTCCGTACGCTGCGAATCGACGCCAGATATCGTCTTCACCAATGCACGCGGCTAGCAATGAAACTGGATTACGTGACCCGGCGTAGTGTAGTACTCGTTGGCGGCGACCAGATCGTCGGGCGGATCAGTGTAATCGTGCCAGATCTTCACCGGTCCGAAGAAACTAGTGTGGAAAAGCGGCCGGTAGTTCCAGTTGTGCGGCAAAACAAAGGGTACTGTGCCGGTTTGTTCGATCGCGGCGGCGAAAGTCCCCTGATCGTTGGATGGCATCACACGCATTTCCTGGTTGTGATCCAGGCAAACAATCGTCGAATCCAGCACTGATGCATTTTCTTGCCATTGCCGAAACACGGGTTCCGCCTTGCGAGTAAAGAAAACGACTCCAGTGTTGTACTCGATTTCGTCACCGGAAAAAATTTTCGGGTAGCGGCGTGCCCAAGGGCACTCACAAATCGCCAGCGCCAACCCGCTATCGGCGACCAGCGCCTTATTGAACCCGTAGTCGAGCCTTCCCAAGACTACCGTGTCGCAATCAAGGTAGAGCGTTTCGTCGAACGGCGACAAATCGAACATTCTCGCCTTTTCCTGAAGCTGAAATGCCCCATCGAGCCTAGATTCAATCTCGATGAATTCATGCGGCAACTCCGGGTGAAATTTCTGGGTCGACGCCAACAGTCGTTCCAGCGGCAACGCCGCTTTGTCACCCCAATAGATGCTAATGATTCCTCTCGACATAAGACGTCTCAACTCCCTTCGAATCATCCGTGTAATAAAAAGCTGCGGCCATACCGACACCATGGCAGCGCGTTGCAATACGCCACATAAATTAGACTACGGGCGTTTCGGCAGCGCAAGTCTTCCGACTCTCGGCTGCCATCCGAAGCTTTTGCCAGCGTACCCGCGCAGCCACCCGGTCGCGGCTGCGGCGGCTCTCCAGGCTGGACTCGGCCCGTTGACATTGGTTGATGGCCACCCATTCCGCAGCGCTGCCAGGTCGGCGGCTTCACAGACAGGATGCCGCGAAGCCCTATGCTCTCGCAAGACACACAATCCAGGTAACTGAAACGGGAAAGGGCTTCAAGCGATCGGTGGTATCGGAATGAGCTGTAGGTCGAGCTTTTCGGCACGCTTGGAAAGGTGATGCATGACGCGCTGGCGATTGCGCTCTTCGCGGTAATCTTGGCCTTGATCGGCGGAAATCCGTTCCCTTGGTCAGCATCGAGTAGATCAGGCGTGCCAACTTGTGTGCCGTGGCAGACGTGGTTGGCCGAAAAATCAAGAGGCAGGGCGAAGAATGCGCCAACGTCAAGTTCCTATCCAGCATAGGAGCCGGGGCCAATCACCATGACCCGCCGTAGCAAATTGCTTCCTGTCAAGCCTGCCGCGGCCTTGCCTCCACATTCCAGATCGTCTTCGCATACTCGCCGATAGTGCGGTCCGACGAGAACTTGCCCATGCCGGCCACGTTAAGGATCGCCTTGCGCACCCAGGCCTCCTGGTCGCGGTACAGGGCGCCGGCCTGGTCCTGCGCCTCGATGTAGGAGGCATAGTCGGCGAGCAGCAGGTAGTGGTCGCCGTTGGCCGTGAGGTTGTCGAACACCGGCTTGTAGCGCTCGCGCTCTTCGGGGCAGAAGAAACCGTCGCGGATCATGTCCAGCGCCTGTTTCAGCTCGTGATTGCTTTCGTAGTACAGCCAGGGCTTGTAGCCCTTGCCGCGCAGCTCGGCGACGCCGTCGGTGGTGAGCCCGAAGATGAAGATGTTCTCCGCGCCGACCTCGTTGTGGATCTCGACGTTGGCGCCGTCCATGGTGCCCATGGTCAGCGCGCCGTTGAGCGCCAGCTTCATGTTGCCGGTGCCCGAAGCCTCGGTGCCGGCGGTCGAGATCTGCTCCGAAAGATCGGCCGCCGGGATGATGATCTCGGCATTGGACACATCGTAGTTGGGGATGAAGGCCAGCTTGAGGCGGTCGCGCATCAAGGGATCGTTGTTCACCACGTCGGCGACGTCGTTGATCAGGCGGATGATCAGCTTGGCCATGCGGTAGCCGGGGGCGGCCTTGCCGCCGAAGACCACGGTGCGCGGCGTGGCCTCGACCCCGGCACGCAGCCGGTTGTAGAGCGTGATCACGTGCAGCAGGTTGAGCAGCTGGCGCTTGTATTCGTGGATGCGCTTGATCTGCACGTCGAAGATCGACGCGGGGTCGACCACGATGTTCAGCCGCTGCTGGATCACTTGCGCCAGGCGCGCCTTGTTGTCGCGCTTGACGCGGGCGAAGTGCTCGCGGAATCCGGCATCCTCGGCCAGCGGGGTGAGCGTGCGCAACCGGTCGAGGTCTTTCAGCCAGCCCTTGCCGATGTGGCGCGTGATCAGGTGGGCCAGCGCCGGGTTGGCCTGATTGAGCCAGCGCCGGGGCGTCACGCCATTGGTCATATTCACGATCTTGTCCGGCCACAGGCGATGGAAGTCGGAAAAGATGGTTTCCTTCATCAGTTGCGTGTGGATCGCGGCCACGCCATTCACCTTGTGGCTGCCGACGATGGCCAGGTGCGCCATGCGGATGCGCTTGCCCTTGCTTTCGTCGATCAGCGACATGCGCTGCCAGATCGCCGGGTCGGCCGGGTAGTGGTGCATCACGTCTTTCAGGAAACGGTGGTTGATCTCGTAGATGATCTGCAGGTGGCGCGGCAGCACACGCTCGAACAGCGATACCGGCCAGGTCTCCAGCGCCTCGGGCATCAGCGTGTGATTGGTATATCCATAGGTACGGGTAACGATGCCCCAGGCACGCGACCATTCGAAATGGTGCTGGTCCATCAGGATGCGCATCAGTTCGGCGACGGCGATCGAGGGGTGGGTGTCGTTGAGCTGGATCGCCACCTTGTCGGGCAGGCTGTCCAGTGGCACGCCGGACTTTTCGAAGCGGTAGAGCATGTCCTGCAGCGAGGCGCTGACAAAGAAGTACTGCTGCTTGAGGCGCAGTTCGCGCCCCATCTCGGTGGTGTCGTCGGGGTAGAGCACCTTGGAAAGGTTCTCGGAATCGTTCTTGTCCTCGACGGCGCGGATGTAGTTGCCCTCGTTGAAATACTTGAGGTCGAAGTCGCGGCTGGCCTTGGCCGCCCACAGCCGCATGTTGTTTACCGTGCCGGTGTCGTAGCCGGGGATCGGGTAATCGTAGGCCATGGCCATGACGTCATCGGTTTCCACCCACTGATGGTTCTTCTTGCCGTGCTCGTCGGCAAATTCGACCACGCGGCCATGGAACTTGACCTGGTAGAGCACCTCGGGGCGCGGGAACTCCCAGGGGTTGCCGTAGCGCAGCCAGTTGTCGGGGTGCTCGACCTGCTGCCCCTCCTCGATGCCCTGGTGGAACATGCCGTACTCGTAGCGGATGCCATAGCCGTAACCGGCCACGCCCATGGTCGCCATCGAATCGAGGAAGCAGGCCGCCAGCCGGCCGAGGCCGCCATTGCCCAGCGCGGCATCCGGCTCCATGTCGGCGATGTTTTCCGGGCGCAGGCCCATCTCGCCCAGCGCCGTCATCGCATCGCGGAATTCCTTTTCCGCGCACATGTTGAGCATGCTGTTGCTCATGGTGCGGCCCATGAGGAATTCCATCGAGAGGTAGTAGATGCGCTTGCGATCCTCGACGTAGTAGCTGCGCATGGTCTCCATCCAGCGCTCGATCATGCGTTCGCGCACCACGGCGGCAGCGGCGTAGAACCAGTCGCGGTCGGTGGCCGTGATCGGGTCCTTGCCAATGGTGTAGATCAGGCGGTTGTAGAGCGAGCGCCGGATCGATTCGGCGTCCAGCGCCGGGCGGTCGAGTTCGGGCAGGGCGGCGGGCTTCTTGTTCATGAACAGCTCCCGTTGGCGATAACGTGCCGATCATACAAGTATCGCGGCCCGCAGCGGCGATGCGCCCGACGCGCATCTTTCCGCAAGGCCTTGCGCGATTTTTCCGTCGCGGCGAATAAACTGGACCGATCCCCCCGCCCGCGAAGAAAGGACGCTGTGTCCGCTGGTCCGCAATCCGACATGTCGGAAAATGCCACTGTCGCTGCGGCGCCCGACGCCATGGCGCGGCACAAGCATGCCCTGGCCCTCGCCGGGCTGGGACGTTACGAGGACGCCTGCCTGGCCTGGCAAGAAGCCCTGCGCCTCGACCCGGGCACCGCCGAGGCCCACCAGGGGCTGGGCGTGGCGCTGCTGGCACTGGGCCATGCAGTCGGTGCGCGCGCCAGCCTTGCCAACGCGATGGCGCTGGTTGCCGACGACCGCGTGGCGCTGCTGCTGGGCGAGATGGCGCTGAACCTACCCGCGGCCGTGGCGAGGGCGCGCAGGTATTCCGCGGGGCTGTTTGATCCGATGGTGCAGACGAGCGAGTCGCGCCACGATTCGGCACTGGTCGACCAGGACGATTGCGCGACCTGCTTTCTACAGGCGGTCGGCTTTCGTTCCCTCGGGCGTCGAACCGAAGCCCTGGCGGCTGCGCGGCGTGCGCTCGAGCAGACGCCGGACGACGCCGCGCTGCTTGGCAAACTTGGCATCGTGTTCAGCGAGGGGGGCGACCTCGCCGCCGCCGCCGACTGCCATCGGGCATCGCTTGAGCGGCGCCCGGACCATCTCGCTACGCTCATCAATCTGGCGGATGTCCATTTTCGCCAAGGGAATACGGAAGCGTCCCTCCTGGCGCTGGAAAAATGCCTGGCGCTGGACGAGCACAACGCCGCCGTGCGCAGCGCCCTGCTCCTGGCGCTGTCCCGATCGTCGAAGGTCGGCGCCGCGAGCCTGTACGCCGCGCATCGCCGGTATTCGCATTTCATCGAGTCGCCCCTCCGCGAGGCGTGGCCGGCGCACGGCAACTCGCGCGACCCGATGCGGCGCTTGAACATCGGGATCGTGTCCGCCGACCTGCGCAACCATCCCATGGCCTACTTCCTCGAACCCGTGCTGCGCCATCTTGCCCAAAGCACCACCCTGGCGCTGCATGCCTATTCGGCGTCGGCGACCGAAGACCGGACCAGCCAGCGCATGCGCGGAGCATTTGCGCGCTGGCTGCCGGTTGCCAATCTCTCGGATGCGGCCTTGGCCGCGGCGATCCAGGCCGACGGCATCGACATCCTGATCGACCTGTCCGGCCACACCGGCGGCAACCGGCTGCCGACGCTTGCGCGCAAGCCGGCGCCCTTGCAGGCAAGCTGGATCGGCTACCCGTGCACCACCGGCCTGGATGCCGTCGATTACTACATTGGCGATGACCACTTCCTGCCGGCCGGCCGCTTCGACCACTGGTTTTCCGAAAAGATCGTGCGCCTGCCCGCGCTCGTCGCCTTCCAGCCGTCTCCGGCGGCGGTCGCGCCCAACCCGCTGCCTGCCATGGCCGGGAAGGGCCTGAGCTTCGCCAGTTTCAACCACACCAGCAAGATCACCCCCGAGACCCTCGACGCGTGGGCGGACGTCCTGCGCGGGGTTCCTGATTCCCGGCTGCTGGTGTTCGCGCCGGATCCGGCAACGCTGGGGCCCGCCTTGAAGCGCGCACTGGCCGCAGGCGGAATCGCCCCGGAGCGAATCGACATGCGCGGTCGCCTGCCACTGTCGAAGTATCTTCTAGCCCATCACCAAGCGGATATCTGCCTCGATACCGTGCCCTACAACGGTGGCACGACCACCCTCCATGCGCTTTCGATGGGCGTACCCACGCTGACCCTGACCGGCGACACCGCGCCGGGTTGTGTCGGCGCCGCGCTGCTTCATGCCGTCGGCCTGGAAGGGTTCACTGCCGACACAACAGCAGGGCTTTCCGCGAAGGCACGCCATTGGGCCGCGCACCTCGATGCCCTGGCCCTGATCCGGCAGGAGCTGCCGGGGCGATTGGCAGGCTCCCCGATCGGCCGTCCGGAAGTGATCGCCGCCAGCCTGGAACGCGCACTACGCCTCATGTGGCAACGCTGGTGCGAAGGCCTTGAGCCCTGCGCAATTCGCGTTGGCATCGAGGACGTGGGCCTCAGCTAGTCAGCGCCACGCGCCAGCGCGCCAGCTTTTCCTCGAAGCGCATGCCGGCATGGGCCGGGCTGGTGGAGGGCAGCACCACGGCTTCGTAGCCTATCTCCTCCATCTCGCGCAAACGGCGCGCCGCGGTGCGGCCGTTGAAGCAGATTCGCCGTAGCGCGGGCGCCGACTCTTTGAGGGGGGCGAGGTCGTTCTCCTGCGCGCCGCGGATCGCCGAATCGAGGCTGCCCGCGCGTTCACATGTCGCATAGATATCCCAGATGGCGATGCCGGCGGCTCTGACCGCCTCAAGCCGCGCCGGATACTCCAGCGCGTTCAGCGGCTGGCCGATCACGGCGCCGAGCATGCGCCAGAACTGGTTCTGCGGGTGGGCGTAGTACTGCCGCGCGGCGAGCGAGGCGGTAGACGGAAACGAGCCCAGGATCAGCACCCGGGCTCGCTGGTCGATGACGGGCGCCAGGCCCGTCAGCCTCGTTGTTTCAGGAACCACTCATCTCCAGCATGATCTGGTTCATGCGCTTGACGAAGGTCGCCGGATCGTCGAGCTGGCCGCCTTCGGCCAGCAGGGCCTGGTCGAACAACACCGCTGCCCAGTCGTCGAACTTTTTCTCTTCGTACTTGAGGCGCATCACCACCGGATGCTTGGGGTTGATTTCGAGGATGGGCTGGGCGTTCGGCGCCTTTTGCCCGGCGGCTTTGAGGATGCGTGCCAGGTTGCCGGAAACGTCGTGTTCATCGGCCACCAGGCAAGCCGGGCTGTCGGTCAGGCGATGCGTGACGCGCACTTCCTTGACCTTCTCGCCCAGGCTCTTGGCGATCTTTTCGGTGAGCTCCTTGAATTCGCCGGCGGCGGATTCCTGTTCCTTCTTCTCGGCCTCGTCTTCCAGCTTGCCCAGGTCGAGGCCGCCCTTGGCCACGGAGACCACCGGCTTGCCCTCGAACTCGGTGAGGTGCGACACCACCCACTCGTCGACGCGGTCGGTAAGCAGGATCACCTCGATGCCTTTCTTGCGGAACACTTCCAGGTGCGGGCTGTTTTTCGCCGCATTGAAGGTCTCGGCGGTAACGAAGTAGATCTTTTCCTGCTCCGGCTTCATGCGGCCGATGTAGTCCGTGAGCGAGACGGTTTCGTCCGGCGTATCGGCCTGGGTGCTGGCGAAGCGCAGCAGGCCGGCAATCTTGTCCTTGTTGGCGTGGTCCTCGCCCATCCCTTCCTTGAGCACCTTGCCGAACTCGCCCCAGAATTTGGCGTACTTTTCCTTCTCGGCCGCGCCGTTGTCAGATGCGTCGCTGTTGGCCATGCCCTCCAGCAGGCCCAGCACCTTGGCCGTGCAGCCTTTACGGATGGCCTCGATGTCCTTCGACTCCTGCAGGATCTCGCGCGAGACGTTGAGCGGCAGGTCGGCGGAATCGACGATGCCGCGCACGAAGCGCAGGTAGGTCGGCATCAGCTGCTCGGCGTCGTCCATGATGAAGACACGGCGCACGTAGAGCTTGATGCCGTGCTTGGCGTTACGGTCCCATAGGTCGAAGGGGGCGCGGCCGGGGATGTAGAGCAGCTGGGTGTATTCGGTCTTGCCCTCGACGCGGGCATGGGTCCAGGCCAGCGGGTCTTCGAAATCGTGGCCGACGTGCTTGTAGAACTCCTTGTATTGCTCTTCGGTGACGTCATTCTTGGAGCGCGCCCACAG
The DNA here is from genome assembly GCA_016215645.1 of Rhodocyclales bacterium. Taxonomy (GTDB): domain Bacteria; phylum Pseudomonadota; class Gammaproteobacteria; order Burkholderiales; family Rhodocyclaceae; genus Sulfuritalea. The sequence goes on along the minus strand of JACRIX010000052.1, from coordinate 41,490 downwards.
CGCCGAGGCCTGGTTGACGGTTTCGTCCTCGTCGGTGGCGACCTGCTTCTTGGCTTCTTCGTCCCACTTCTCGCCCTTCATCACGATGGGCTGGACGATATGGTCGGAGTACTTGCGGATGATGGACTTGAGCTTCCAGGCGGAAAGCAGGTCCTCCTGGCCGTCGCGCAGGTGCAGGGTGATCTCTGTGCCGCGCGTCGGGCGCTCGGCCATCTCGATGGTGAATTCGCCCGCGCCTTCGGATTCCCAGCGCACGCCCTGGGCGGCCTCGACACCGGCGCGGCGGGTCAGCACGCTGACGCGGTCGGCAACGATGAACGAGGAATAGAAGCCGACGCCGAACTGGCCGATCAGGCTGGCGTCCTTTTGCTGGTCGCCGGAAAGCTGGGAAAAGAATTCGCGGGTACCGGACTTGGCGATGGTGCCGAGGTTAGCGATCACTTCCTCGCGTGACATGCCGACGCCGTTGTCGGCAATGGTCAGCGTCCTGGCCTCGGGGTCGAAGGCGATGCGGATCTTGAAGTCGGAATCGCCTTCGAACAGGGCGGCATTGTGCAGGGCTTCGAAGCGCAGCTTGTCGCAGGCGTCGGAGGCATTCGAAATCAGCTCGCGCAGGAAGATCTCGCGGTTGGAGTACAGCGAGTGGATCATCAGCTGCAAGAGCTGCTTGACCTCGGTCTGGAAGCCTAGGGTCTCTTTGGAAGTGCTGTCTTGGGTCGCGGCAGTCATGGGAATCCTCGTGGAAACAGAACGTACCGACGCGATATGGGGCCGTCAAAAGCCTTTTCAAGGGGATGGGGATGCGGGGTCGCCGTAGCGCCCGCGCCGACTTTCGGCCTATCCCGTGGACCAGCTCCTGGGCTTGCGCATCCCGGCGATGCGGCAGGCCTGGCGGACATAACCGTAGGGAAACAGTTCGAACACCCGGTTGCGCGAGCCGCCGAAACGTTCGCCGAGGTGGCGCATGACGAAGCGCACGTCGGGAATAACCTGGTGTTCGGCGAAGAAATCGCGCATGAAACGGATCGCCGCCCAGTGCTGTTCAGTCAGTTCGATGTTCTCCTGGCGCGCCAGCTCGTGCGCCAGATCGTCGTTCCAGTCGGCGGGATCGAGCAGGTAACCCTGGTCATCGATCGTTGGCAGCGTGGCCATGGTCTCCATCCTCATCCTCTTTCGGCTATTGAAACCTGTTGCCGCAATAATACATCATGCCGTGATAGAAGCACAACATGATATAAAGACGCATCGCTCGCCGGAAACCCGCCCCATGCCCGCCAGGACCCTGGACAAGAAGGACTTCGAAACCCTTTCCGAATTCCGCTTCCGGCTGCGCCGCTTCCTGCGATTTTCCGAGCAGGTGACGCGCAAGCACGGCATCACGCCCCTGCAATACCTGCTGCTGCTGCACATCAAGGGCTTTCCCGGCCGCGAATGGGCCACCGTCGGCGAACTGGCCGAGCGATTGCAGGCATCTCACCACGGCACCGTGGCGCTGATCTCGCGCTGCGAAAGCCTCGGCTGGGTCGAGCGGCGCCAGGGCCAGGCCGACCGCCGCGCGGTGGAAGTGCATCTCACCGCCGACGGCGAGCGCATCGCCGACAAGATGGTGCGCCTGCACCGCGACGAACTGCTGAATCCGGAGATCAGTTCGCTGGTGCCGGAACTGATGCAGTTGCACCATGGATGAATTGAAACCTGGCGCCGGATGGGGGTACGGGGCGGCGGGGTGCTCTGCGCCGCTCATTCGTCCGCCGAAGGGGGAACCGACGCCTCCCGCATTCGATAAACCCAAGCGCCGCGAAGCATAGCGCGGCCAACCGGAACCCGCCATGACCCAACCCGCCCCACCTGACGACACCACGATCCGCAACTGCCTGCGCCAGGTGATCGATCCCGAAGCCGGCTGCAACATCGTCGACCTTGGCCTCGTCTATCACATCAACATCGTCCCGCCGCGCGTCAGCATCGCCATGACCATGACATCGCCGGCCTGCCCGCTGGGCGACATGATCACCGCCGAGGCACGCGAAGCGATTGCGCCAGCACTGCCGCCGGGTTGGAGCGCTGACCTCCGGCTGGTCTGGGAACCGCCCTGGCAGCAATCGATGATGACCGACGCCGCACGCAAGCATTTCGGCTGGGCGGATGGCGGCGATGTTTGACCTGCCGCCCGCCGCGCGCCTGCCGCTCTTGGTGCTGGGCATGCTGTCCCTGTTGGGCGGCGTGCTGGCCGGCCTGGCGCGGCTGGACTGGCCCATGCCGTCCGTTGCCGCCAGTGCCGCCGGTTGGCACGGCGCGCTGATGATTTCGGCCTTCCTCGGCACCGTGATCAGCCTCGAACGCGCGGTGGCCATCGGCCGCGGCTGGGCCTACCTGGCGCCAGCCTGCGCCGGCATCGCCGGCGTCGCGCTGCTGGCCGGTGCGCCGCTGCATGTCGTGCAGGGCTTCGGGGTCGCCGCCGCGACCGTCCTGCTCGCCGCCAGCAGCGTGGTGATGCAACGCCTGGTGGCACCCTTCACCGTGCTGCTGGCGCTGGCCGCGCTGTGCTGGCTGATGGGCAATGGGCTTTGGCTTGCCGGCGCCGAGCTGCATCTGGCCGTGCCCTGGTGGCTGGCCTTCCTGGTCCTGACCATCGCCGGCGAACGCCTGGAACTCAATCGCTTCCTGCCCATCAAGCGCGATTCGCAGCGCATGTTCCTGCTCATCGTCGGCCTGCTGCTGGCCGGCGCCGCCGCCACCCTGAAGGACGAGGAAGCGGGACTGGCGCTGTTCTCCGCCGGCCTGCTGGCGCTGGCCGCCTGGCTGCTGCGCTACGACATCGCCCAGCGCAACATGCGGCGCCCGGGGCTGACCGGCTTCATCGCCCATTGCCTGCTCGCCGGCTACGCCTGGCTGGGCTTTGCCGGTGTGCTCGGGCTGATGGGCGGCCTGCTTCCCGGGCACCCGTGGCGCGACGCGACGCTGCATGCGGTGACGCTGGGCTTTGTCTTCTCGATGATCTTCGGCCATGCGCCGATCATTTTCCCCGCCGTGCTGCGGGTAAAGATTCCCTGGCATCCGCTGGTCTACCTGCCGCTGGTGCTGCTGCATGCATCGCTCGTCTGGCGCGTGGCCGGCAGCTTCCTCGACAGCTTTTCGCTGATCCGCCAGGGCGGCATGACCAATGCCATCGCCCTGCTGGTGTTCATCCTGGTGATGCTGGGCAGCGTGCTGCGCGGCGGCCGCGACATGCCGGGGCCGGGCTGATGGATAGCCCCGGCCCCGCGCCGGCCCGACCCGCCGTCAAGGCCACCGAGGAAAGCGTGCTGGCAATCCGCCACTGGACGCCCACCCTGCTTTCCTTCCGCTGCACGCGCCCGGCGGCCTTCCGCTTCACGCCCGGGCACTACACGCGGCTCGGCCTCGGCGCCGGCGACGCGCGGGTCTGGCGCCCCTACTCGCTGACCTCGGCCCCGGGGGACGACTTCCTCGAATTCATCGCCGTACGGGTTCCCGGCGGCGCCTTTTCCGAAAGGCTGCGCGAGCTCACGATCGGCGGCGCCCTCGGCGTCGACAAGGCGGCCTACGGCTTCCTCACCGTCAATCAGCTGGCGCCGGGCAAGGACCTGTGGATGCTTTCCAGCGGCACCGGCCTCGGCCCCTTCATGTCCATCCTGCGCGACCCGACGGTGTGGCGCAATTTCGAGCGCCTGATCCTGGTGCACAGCGTGCGCCACGCCGCCGAACTGGCCTGGCGCGACGAGATCGAAGCCCTGCCGCCGCGGGCTTGGCAAGCCGAGGCGAAAGCACAGCTGCGCTACCTGCCTATCGTCACGCGCGAACCCGGCGCCACGATCCTGTCCGATCGCATTCCGCTGTTGCTGGCTGACGGCCGCCTCGAAGCCGCGGCCGGCACGCCGATCAGCCTTGCCGATTCGCGCCTGATGGTCTGCGGCAATCCGGAACTGGCGCGCAGCCTGCGTGACTACCTGGGCACGCGCGGCTACACCACCAACCGGCGCGGCGTGCCGGGCCAGATGGCCTTCGAGAAGTACTGGTAAGCGCGGAACGCCAAGAGTCGGCGCCCACGACACGGCGACTGCGGCGGCCCGGCAGGACCAATCCGCTCAGGGCAGCAGGCGGCGCGGCGTCAGGCGCCGCAACTGCCGACCGAACAGCTCGCGGAAACGCGGACTGTGCAGGCAGACCCCGCCCAGCACACCCACCACCGAACCCAGCACGATGTCCAGCAGGCGTGCCTGCAGCATCGCTTCCGGCGCGCCCTGGCCGATGCGCGTGGCATCGGCGAGAAAAATGGTCAGCGGCGTGATGAAAACCACCGCCAACCCGTAGTGGCGCACCACCAGGGTCTCGACCAGGAAGGTCAGCACCATCATCAGCAGCGAAACACTCCAGGGGCCGAGCGGCAAGGCCAGCAAGCCCCAGCTCAGGAACAGGCCGACCGCGGTGCCGGCAATGCGATGCACTTGCTTGTTCCAGACCGCGCGCAGGGTCGCCCCCTGCAACACGGCAAGACAACTCACCGGCACCCAGTAGGCGCGCTCGAGTTGCAGCGCCTGGGCCGCCAGCAGCGAAACCCCGACCGCCAGACCGATGACCACCGAATCGAAGACGACGAAATCGAAACTCGCCGGCGGCAGCGGCGCGACAGGCTGCGGCGCCTGCAGGCGCAGGACGTAGATGCCGTAAAAGAAGGCGATCAGGCAGGCCAGCAGGCAGCCCATGGTCAGCAGGCCGACCTGCAGCGGCACCTGCATCACCTCGACCGGCGCATAGGCGCCGATCGAGGCGGCCATGATGAAGAACAGGCTGCCCGGCGGCCCGACCATGTAGAAGCGGCAAACCATGGTGACCACGATGGTGATGAAGCTCAGTACCGGCACCAGCAGCAGCGGAAAGAAATGGCTCATCACGCCCAGCGCAAAGCACGCGCTCATGCCGAAGGCGCAGGCCATGAGGAACACCATGCGGTGCGACAGGGCCGTGTTCGGCGCGTACAGAAACACCAACCCGCCCAGCGATGAGACCAGGCCGAAATCGAGATGGCCGAACCCGGCCCCGATCAGCAGCGGCAGGCCGGAAGCCAGTGCCGCGCAGAAAGGCATCTGCCAGCGCCGGTCGCTGCGGTTGAACGCCACCAGCTGGCCGAACTCGGTGCGCAGTCGCGACTGGATGCGGCGCCAGGCGTCCCTGTCCGCCATGGCCTAGCCGAGGACGATGTCGAAGCGCAGCGTGCCCGCTGCCCCGACCTCGGGCACGCCGACCAGGCGCCGCCGCGCGCCATCCTGCAGCGACATGAACAGGCCGTCGCGCGCATTGGCGGCGGCGGCTTCCGGCAGGTACATCTGCGTCACCAGCAGTTCGCGCGCGCCGCGACTGAGGCGGAAATGCACATGCGGCGTGCGACCCGGATAGGCCACCGGTTCGATGGTGGAAAAACGGTAGGCGCCGTCGGCGCCGGCGATGGCGCGGCCGTAGCCGCGGAAGTTCGGGTCCAGCGGCTGGGGGCTGTCATCCTGCGGATGGTGGTAGCGACCGTGGGCATTGGTCTGCCAGATCTCGACCAGCACGCCCGGCAGCGGCCGGCCTGCCGTGTCCGCAACGCGGCCAACGATGGTGAGCGCCTTGCCGCGCGCGCGGAGCTTGCCGTCGACCGTGCCCAGGTCGTTGCCGGCGGCCGCGTCGGGCTGCACGGGGTAGAAGGGGCCGAGCATCTGCGCCGGCGTTGCGGCCAGCGGGCTGGCGGCACGCGCCAGCGGCAGCAGGAAGATCAATGGCGACGCCAGCAACAGGCGGCGGCGACGGAAGCTGGCAGCCGTTGCAAGAGTGACGCAAAGCGGTATCCCCTTGCGGGATGGCGCTGGCGGAACGGCGATTGGTCGGTCCATGGCGCGCTTACATCGCCAGCGTCAAACCGCCATCGACGACGAAGACATGGCCCGTCGCATAGCGGGTGCGCAGCAGCCCCAGCGCCGCTTCGACACAGTCGTCGGTGGTGGCCGAGCGCTGCAGCGGCGCGCGCGCCTTGACTGCCTCATGCTGCGCGGCCCAGTCCGCCGTCCACGGCGTTTCGACCAGGCCCGGGGCGACGGCATTCACCCGCACCGGCCCGCAGGATTTGGCCAGGAGGCGCGTCATCTGGTTCAGCGCCGCCTTGGCCATGGAATAGGCGATCGAGCTGCCCACCGGACGCACGCCGGCAATCGACGTAATGGTGAGCAGGTTGCCGTCCTCGCTTTTCATCAGGTGCGGCATCGCCGCCTTGCTCAGGCGCCAGGTGCCGGTGACATTGACCTCGAAGGTTTTGGCGAAAATCTCGTCAGAGAGCGCATTGAGGTCGGCGTGGGGCACTACCGTGGTCCAGCCCGCGTTATTGATCAGGATGTCGAGCTTGCCGAAGCGGGCCAGCGTGGCCTCGAGCAGGCGCTGCGGCGCGGCCGGGTCGGCGATGTCGGCCTGCACGTAAAGCGCGTGGTCGCCCAGCTCGGCGGCGATGCGCTCGCCGGCCTCGACCGAACGCGCCGAGTTGATCACCACCGAGGCGCCCAGTCCCGCGAGGCGCCGCGCGATGGCTTCGCCGATGCCGCTGGTGGCGCCCGTCACCAGGGCCACGCGATTGGAAAACTCGCCCATCACCACCTCCCTTTCGTCATGCCGTCAGCTTGCGGTAGATTTCCGCCAGTTTGCTCGGCAGCTTCTTCGCGTCGTCGATCACCGAATAATGCGCCGGCCCGTAGAGCTGCGGCAAGTAGTCGGCGCCGTGGCGATCGATGGTCACGCAATAGCTGCGGATGCCCTGCTCGCGCGCTTCGAGCAGGGCGCGGCGGGTGTCCTCGATGCCATAACGGCCACGGTACTCGTCGCCGTGATCGTCGGGACGGCCGTCGGACAGGGTCACCAGCAGCTTGTGGCGCGCGTTCTGGCCGTGCAGCAGCCGCGACAGGTGGCGCACGGCAACCCCCATGCGCGTGTAGTCGCGCGCCTCGATACCGGCGATGCGCCGCCGCGCCGCCGCGTCATAGCGTTCGCCAAAGGTCTTGATGCGGTAGATGTCGCAGCGCGTGCGCGTCCAGCCGGAAAAGCCGTAGATCGCGTAGCGATCGCCCAGGGCCTCGATCGCCTCGCACAGCAGCACCAGCGATTCGCGCTCGGCGTCGTTGACCCAGCCCTTGGTCGAGCCGCTCATGTCCACCATGAACATCACCGCCAGCGAGCGCTCGATCCGGCGCCGGTGGATGAACAGCCGCGGCGAAGGTTCCGAACCCCTGCGGCGGTCGGCGCGCGCCTCGACCTGGGCATCGAGGTCGATCTCCTCGCCCTCGAGCTGGCGCCGCTCGGCCTTGTCCTCGCCACGCAGTGCCTCGAAGCGGCGGCGGATGCTGCGGATCAGGTGGGCATGGCGGCTGCGCACGCCCTCGACCCAGGCATCCTCGCCAGCGGGGCCCTCGGCCTCATACAGGTGGCACCAGTCGCGGCGCCAGGCGGCGCGCCGGTAGTCCCACTCGTCATAGACGGCGTCTGGCTTGCGCTCGCGCGTTGCGACCGCAGCCTCACCCTCGGCACGCTCCTCGGGCTGCCAGGCACCGGGGCCGGCCGGCCGGAGGATTTCCGGCGGCATGCCGTCCGTGTCCTGCGCCAGCGACTGCGCGGCGGCTTGCGCGTCGGGCGACAGGCCCTGGATATCGCCGGCCTGCAAATCGGCCGGCACGGCGTCGCCTTCGGCGGCCAGCGGCGGATGGGAGTCGTCGCCGGCCCCGCCACGGCTGTGCGGATCGTTGGCGCGCAGGATGTTGAGGGCGCGCCGCAGCGTCGTGCTGTCGCGGGCGATGCGGGCGGCGCGCAGGCGCCGTGCTGCCAGCGGATCGAAACCGGTCAGGTGGGCAAAAATCGGCGTCTCGCCAGCGCCGTCCCAAGGGATACCGCTTTGCATAACTCTTCGCCGTTCGGCAACCCAGGCGAGGCTGTCGGCCGCCGTGGCCTCAGGCCGCGCCAGATCGGCCGCGGCGGCGGCCAGTAGCGCCGGCCAGGGGCCGCGCAGGGCGCGGATGTCGCGCGCAATGCCCGGCAGGTCCTGTTCCAGGCGCGTCTCCAGGCGCATCGCCTCGAACAGCGCGAACCAGGCCAGGGCCGCGCCGCGGTCGGCCCATTGCGCGAGCTCGGGCTCGGGATCGACGTTGAAGCTGCCGTAGCGGGCCTGCGCCCAGAGCTGTACGGCCAGCACGGTGTATTGCCGCCGGTTGCCATTGGCATCGGCGGCGCGATCCAGGCGTTCCGGCAGCCACAGGGTTTCGCCGTCGGTCCAGGCCTGCGCCGCGCTGGCCAGGCGCAGCGGACGGCCGTCGAGCGCCTGGAGAAAACGTCCGAGGCGGCCCTCGACCTCGCCAAAGGCCACGCCCTGCGCCGGGTGCCGCGCCGCTATCCGCCGGTCGGCGGCGGCCCGTGGCAAGGCGTCGCGCGCCGCCTCGATGCCGCCGCGATCATGCGCGGCCAGTCCGGCGCGCACCCAGTCGTCGAGGCCGTCGCCTGCATCCTCGCCAAGGGCCGCGGCCTCGGCGGCGATCAACCAGCCCAGTTCGTTGGCGGACTGGGCGGCGACGCCGACCCAGTGCAGGACGCGCTCCTGCCGGTCACGCGCCAGGGTTTCGAGCCGCGCCGCGACTTCCCTCGCCGAACGCTGGCGCAACTTGAGCAGCAGGATCTCGTCGAGCCGCTCCTCGATTTCGTGGGCGAAGAGCTTGCGCTGCGCCATCAGAAAACGGCGGCAATCAGATCATCCAGCGCGTTGCGCGTATCGGGTTCGTCGGCCAGCGGTCGGGCGATGGCGGCGGTGCAGGCGACGAGGGGATTCATGCCGCGCGCCATGAGCTGCGCCGCGTGCACCAGCAGGCGGGTACCGGCGCCCTCGTCGAGCCCCGCGCCCTTGAGCTTGCGCGTCAGGCCGCCGAGCTTGACCAGCCGCTGCGCCGTGCTTTCATCGACACCGCCTTCGTGGGCGACGATGCGCGCCTCGACGTCGGGCGCTGGATAGTCGAAATCGAGCGCGACGAAGCGTTGCCGGGTGCTCGGCTTCATCTCCTTGAGCACGCTCTGGTAGCCGGGGTTGTAGGAAACCACCAACATGAAATCGGCATGGGCCGCGAGGTATTCGCCGTGCTTTTCCACTGCCAGCGCACGCCGCGAATCGGTCAGCGGATGGATCACCACCGTGGTGTCCTTGCGCGCCTCGACAATCTCGTCGAGGTAGCAGATGGCGCCGGCACGGACTGCCGCAGTCAGCGGGCCGTCGAGCCAGACGGTTTCGTCGCCGACGATCAGGTAGCGGCCGACCAGGTCGGCGGTGGTCAGGTCGTCATGGCAGGCCACGGTGACCAGCGGCCGCCCGAGTTTCCAGGCCATGTGTTCGACGAAGCGCGTCTTGCCGCAGCCGGTGGGGCCCTTCAGCATCACCGGCAGGCGGCTTTGCGCGGCGGCGGCAAACACCTCGACCTCGTCGCCGACGACATGGTAGTAGGGCTCTTCGGTGGCGCGCGTGAGCGGCGTGGCGAGCGTGGCGGCAGCGGTCTTGGCGGGTTTCATCGGGCAAGCTACTTTTGTTTGGCCTGCTTGGCTTCGTCGGCGAGGCGCAGTTTCAACTCACGCAGGCGGGCATCGACCCGCGACTGCTCATAGAAATTGCCGTCGCCGGATTTCTGCGCCAGCTCCATCTGCTCCACCGCCAGGGGCAACTGCCCCAGCAGCAGGTAGGACTCGGCCTGGGCGCGGTGCTGTTGCAGGCGCTTGCCGAGCATGGCATAGGTTCGGGCCTGCAGGGCATGTGCCCGGGCATCCGAGGGATAGCTCAGCAGGTCGTCCTCGATCAGCGTCAGCGCATCCTGCGGCTGGCGTGCGTCCAGCAGGACTTCCACCAGCCCATAGACAATGGCGCGCTCCTGCGGATAGCGCGGCTGCGCCTCGCGCAGGATTTTTACCGCGCCCGCCATGTCGCCCTGCTTGCGCCGCAACTGCGCGGCGAGTGTTTCGATCATCGGCGATTGCGCCTTGAGCCGGCGCAACTCCGTCAGCTCCCCTTCCGCGCCGGCTGGCTTGCCGTCGCGCAGGCGTGCCTGGGCCAGGCCATAGCGCACGGCGATTTCGGCGCCCGCGAAATTGCGGTCGCGCAGGCGCGCTTCGAAATCGGTGACGGCATCGCGCGGTGTGCCGTCCTGGGCACGCAGCTTGGCCCGCACCAGCTGGAATTCGAGCGAATCCGCCGCCTGCCGGTAAGGCCGCGACTGGATGCGGTTGCCCATGTCGGCCAGGCGCTCGGTGGTCAAGGGATGCGTACGCAGGTAGCCGGGGGCGTTGTTCTCGTAGAGCCGACCAAATTTCTGCAGGCGCTCGAAGAAGCCGCTCATGCCGCGGATGTCAAAGCCCGAACGCTCGAGCAGGAACAAGCCCACGCGGTCTGCCTCGCGCTCGAAATCGCGCGAATAGTTGAGCTGGTTCTGGATCGCCGCCCCCTGCCCGGCCATCGCCGCGCCGACGGCCAGGTCCGGATTGCTGCGCGCGGCAAAAATTGCCACGGCCAGCGCCAGCAGGCTGCTGACCTGGCCCTGCCCCGCCTTGTTGATCAGGCGCGCCAGGTGGCGCTGGGTGACGTGCGAAATTTCGTGGGCCAGCACCGAGGCCAGTTCCGATTCCGAGGCGGCGGCGAGGATCAGCCCGGTGTGCACGCCGATGTAGCCGCCGGGCATGGCGAAGGCGTTGAGCGTGGAATCCTTGAGGGCGAAGAACTCGAATTCCTGGCGCGACTCCGAGCTCTGCGCGGCCAGGCGATTGCCCAGGCGATTGAGGTAGGCATTGATTTCCGCGTCATCGAGCCAGGCCGGGTCGCGCCGGATGTCGTGCATGATCGATTCGCCGATGCGCCGCTCGGCCGCCGGCGAAAACTCGGTCTGCGCCGCCTCGCCCAGGTCGGGCAGGCCTTCGGCGACCGACAGGCGCGTCGTCGCCACAATGCCAATGACAAGCACGGCGACGCCGGCAAGCAGATGCGGTTTCATATCGCTATGATAGCGGGTCGCGAAAAACCGGTTGTGACAGCGTATTTCATGAAACCACCCAAGAAACCCACCGCCAAGGCCCCCGCCGCCGTGCTTACCCATTTTGATGGTGCCGGCCAGGCGCACATGGTCGACGTCGGCGCCAAGGCCGAAACCGCCCGCGTGGCGCGCGCCAGCGGGCATATCCGCATGGCACCCGCCACCTTCGACCTGATCAGCAGCGGCAGCGCCAGGAAGGGCGACGTGCTGGGCATCGCCCGCATCGCCGCGATCCAGGCAAGCAAGCGCACGTCCGACCTGATCCCCCTGTGCCATCCGCTGGCGCTGACCCGCGTCGCCGCCGAGTTTTCGCTGGACGCGAAACAGCACCGCGTGACGCTGGAAGTCACGGCCGAAACCCACGGCCGCACCGGCGTGGAAATGGAGGCCCTGACTGCCGTATCGGTCGGTCTGCTGACCATCTACGACATGTGCAAGGCCGCCGACCGCGGCATGGTCATCGAAGATATCAAGCTGCTGGAAAAGGCCGGCGGCAAATCCGGCCACTGGACCGCCCAATGAACTACCACAATCCGCCGCGCGCCGTGGCCTGGTGGCTGTTCGCCTGCTGTGCGATGGTGTTTGTCACCATGGTGGTCGGCGGCGTGACGCGCCTGACGCACTCCGGCCTGTCCATCGTCGAATGGAAGCCGCTGATCGGCGCCCTGCCGCCGCTGTCGCATGCCGACTGGCTGGAGCTGTTCGCCAAATACCAGCAGACGCCGGAATTCATCAAACGCAATCACGACATGACGCTGGACGGCTTCCAGTTCATCTTCTGGTGGGAATGGGCGCACCGCCTTTCGGGCCGTCTGATCGGCGTGGTCTTCCTGCTGCCCTACCTGTTTTTCCTCGCCCGCGGCTACCTCAAGGGCGCGCTGGCGGCTAAGGTCTTCGGCTTCTTCATCCTCGGCGGCCTGCAGGGCGCGATGGGCTGGTACATGGTCAAGAGCGGCCTGGTGGACGACCCGCGCGTCTCGCAGTACCGCCTCGCCGCCCACCTCGGGCTTGCCTTCCTGCTTTTCGGCCTGATGTTCTGGACCGGGCTGGGCATGTTGCAGCCGCGCGCCGCGAAAACCGCCGTGTCGCCAGCGCCGTCCCACAAGGGGATACCGCTTCGCATAACTTTCACCTGGCGCCTGGGCAACGGGCTGGTGGTGCTGGTGTTCATCATGGTGCTGACCGGCGCCTTGGTCGCCGGCATCCGCGCCGGCCTGGCCTACAACACCTTCCCGCTGATGAACGGGCATTTCCTGCCCCCCGAGAGCTTCGTGGTCGAGCCGTGGTGGCTGAACTTCTTTACCAACATGGCGCTGGTGCAGTTCGACCATCGCCTGATCGCCTGGGCGCTGATGGGTCTGATCCCGTGGCTGGCCTGGCGCATCGCGCGGGAAAACCCGGCCGCACGCACTCCGGCACTGCTGCTGGTGCTCTGGCTGGCGGTGCAGGTCACGCTCGGCGTCGCCACGCTGCTGCTGCAGGTGCCGGTGGCCCTGGGCGCCGCCCACCAGGCCGGGGCGATGGTGTTGTTCGGGCTACTGCTGTGGGCCATCCACGCCCACCGCCGCGCCTGAGGAACCAAGGCGCCAAAACACCGCGAGTTTGCAATGCCGGCGGCCGAAAGTCGGCGTTGGCGGAACGGCGATTCAGGCAGACCGGAGCGACGCCAGAGGCAGTGCCGCCCAACCCGGATGTTTACCATCCGGCAGGGCTGGAGAACAGTGACTGCCCAGCTGAATCTTTACGACATTTTTACGCCGCAATCGCCAGAATGGTCAGCGTTTTTACACGGGTTGTCCTAGTCTGTAAGCATCCCGTTACCGGAAACGCCAAATGCCAATCGATACATCTTTCGGCGAGGAGAATGTCAGTGCCGCCCGGCGCATTGCACTGACTGTTGCGGCATGTGCAGGCGTGACGCTGCTGGCAACGCCGCTGCTTGGCTATCTCGACCTCGCCAACATCGTGATGTTGTTCCTGCTGACGGTGCTCGTGATCGCTGTCAAGCTAGGGCGCAATGCCGCCGTCCTGGCATCCGTCCTCAGCGTTCTCTGCTTCGACGTATTTTTCGTACCCCCACGGTTTTCATTGGCCGTCAGCAATATCCAGTATCTCGTCACCTTTGTCGTGATGCTGGCAACCGCGCTGACCACCACGCATTTCACTTCTGTTCTCCGCCAGCGTGCGCAGGAGGCCGTAAAGCGCGAACAGCGGACCCTGGCCCTGTACCAGTTGGCCAGGCAACTCGCGGGCGCCATGACAGTCGGGCAGGTGCTTGACATTGCCGGGGGCTTTGTCCTCTCGCAATTGAATGCAAGGACGGCCGTCCTCGTGCCGGATGACGACCACAAAACTCTCGACCCGGTGCAATTCCATGGCGGCCTGCCGATTGAGGTTCATCTCGCCCGGATTGCCTTCGAGAGCGGCGAACTTGTACGCAACGACGAAGTACGCGCTATGGGATATGCCTCACTCTATTTTCCGCTCAAGGCGTCCTTGCGCGTACGTGGCGTTTTGGCAGTGGCGTTTGTGGAACATGCGGACGGGCCGCGCGATGAAACACTACCCTTGCTGGAAGCCCTCGCCTCGCTCGTAGCTGTTGCGCTTGAGCGGCTGCACTACGTTGAAGTCGCGCAGACCGCCGACCTAAAGATGCAGACGGAACGACTGCGCAGTTCGATTCTTTCAGCGCTATCCCATGACCTGCGAACTCCGCTGACGGTGATGGTCGGCCTGGCCGACTCGCTTTTCCTGGTCAAACCGGCATTGCCTCCCGCCGCGCTGGAAACTGCGCAAGCACTGCATGAGCACGCCGAACGCCTTGCCGGTCTGGTTGGCAATCTGCTGGACATGGCCCGCCTCAATGCCGGCGACGTGATCCTGCGTCGGGAATGGCAGCCGCTTGAAGAAGTGGTTGGCGCCAGCATCAAACTGCTGGGTACCGCGCTGGACGGGCACCCGGTCAATACAGCGCTCGACGCGGCGCTGCCCTTGCTGGAGTTCGACTCGGTCCTTATCGAACGTGTGCTCTGCAACCTCCTTGAGAATGCCGCCAAGTATTCTCCGGCACAGACCCCGATCGCCTTGCATGCCAGGCAAGTCGGCAGTGTCGTCGAAGTGTCCTTGCTTGACCATGGGCCCGGATTTCCAGGCCATCGCAGGAATGAGCTCTTCAACATGTTCGTGCGCGGGCAGGCCGAATCCGGAAGGCCGGGCACCGGTTTGGGCCTGGCCATCTGCAAGGCGATCATAGAAGCGCATGGCGGCACCATTGAAGCGGACGACCGGCCGGGCGGCGGAGCGCTGGTACGCTTTACGTTACCGGTCGGCAATCCCCCCAGCGTGGAAGAGGAACCGTCATGACGACGCCGGCCAGGGTTCTCATCATCGAAGACGAGAAGCAGATACGCCGATTTGTGCGCGTCGCGGTTGAAGAGGAGGGCTGCCAGGTCACCGAAGCAGAAACCATGGCACAGGGCCTGGTCCAGGCCGGCGTGCGTCAGCCCGATCTGCTTATCCTCGACCTTGGGCTGCCCGATGGAAATGGCATCGACCTGATCCATAATCTGCGCGGCTGGTCGGATGTGCCCATCCTGATCCTTTCCGCCCGATCCCGGGAAAACGACAAGATCGACGCACTCGATGCCGGTGCCGACGACTACCTGATCAAGCCATTCAGCGTCGGCGAGTTGCGTGCGCGGGTCAGGGCCCTGCTGCGGCGGCGCAGTCCCACTAGCGAATCGGCATCTCCGGTCATCGAATTCGGCCGCGTTGTGGTCGATTTGTCGCGCCGTCTGGTGACACGCGAAGGCGAAACGATGCATCTCACTCCCATCGAATATCGTCTGCTCAGCGTGCTGGTCGGCCATCCGGGGAAGGTGCTGACCCAGCGCAATCTGCTGCGCGAAATCTGGGGACCGTCCTACAGCGAGAGCAGCCACTACCTGCGGGTCTATGTCAGTCATCTGCGGCAAAAGCTCGAAGACGATCCGACCCAACCCGAGTATTTTCTGACGGAAACCGGCGTGGGCTATCGCTTCCAGCCGTAGGGGAAAACATGCAAACTGAACACGACAAGCAGCGTCTGGCGACGCTGACGCTGGCTGCGCTCGGCATCGTCTATGGCGACATCGGCACCAGCCCGCTTTACGCCATCAAGGAAGTCTTCGGTGGTCCGCACCATCCGGTACCCATCACACCGGGGAATGTCCTGGGTATCCTGTCCCTGTTCTTCTGGTCGCTCATCATCGTCGTGACCATCAAGTACGTCTCGTTCATCATGCGAGCCAACAACAAGGGTGAAGGCGGCATCATCGCCTTGATGACTCTGGCCTTGCAGAAGGGAACACCCGGTACCTGGCAACAGAAGTTGCTGGTCATGCTGGGCCTGTTCGGGGCGGCGCTGTTCTATGGTGACGGCGTGATTACACCGGCCATTTCCGTGCTCTCGGCTGTCGAGGGCCTGGAAATCATCACACCGGCATTCAAACCCTACATCCTGCCCATTTCACTTGCCATCCTGATCGGTCTGTTCGCTTTTCAACGCAACGGATCCGCAAGTGTCGGGGCCTTGTTCGGACCGGTCATGGTGCTCTGGTTTGCCGTGCTTGCTGCCTTTGGCGCGCTGGCCATCACTGCCAACCCGTCGGTTCTGGCCGCGATCAATCCGATGTACGGCTTCCAGTTCCTGCTGGGAAATTCGGCACTGGGATTCTTCGCGCTCGGGGCTGTCGTTCTGTGTATCACCGGGGCCGAAGCCCTCTATGCCGACATGGGGCACTTTGGTGCCAAACCGATTCAATACGCCTGGCTGGGCTACGTGATGCCGGCACTGCTCATCAACTATTTTGGCCAGGGCGCCTTGCTGCTTGCAGACCCCGGCGCAATCGAGAATCCGTTCTATCTGTTGGCCCCGGAATGGGCGCGCTATCCCCTGGTGATTCTGGCCACGATCGCCACCGTGATTGCCTCACAAGCAGTCATTTCGGGCGCCTTTTCCATCACCCAGCAGGCCATCCAGTTGGGTTACACGCCGCGCCTGGAAATCCAGCATACCTCCGAGAAGCAGATTGGCCAGATTTACCTGCCGGCCATCAACTGGCTGCTGCTCATTTCCATCATCGCCCTGGTCATCGGGTTCGGATCGTCGTCGCGCCTGGCAGCGGCCTACGGGATTGCGGTTACCGGCACGATGCTGATTACCAACATTCTGGCGATTGCCGTTGCGGTCCGCGTGTGGGACTGGAGCCCCGCCCGGGCCATCCTGGGGGCCCTGCCCTTTATCTGCATCGACCTTGGCTTCTTCCTCGCAAACTCGGTCAAGATACCCGATGGCGGCTGGTTCCCGCTCGCTTTCGGCCTCGGCATCTTCATCCTGTTGACGACCTGGAAACGCGGACGGGAGTTGCTCGGACTGCGACTGGCCGAGGAGGCCATTGCGCTCCAGCCATTTGTCGCCAGACTTGTCATGGGGGGCATCGAGCGGGTTCCCGGTACCGCCATCTTCCTGACGCCGAACCCGGACAGTGTTCCCCATGCCTTGCTGCATAGCCTGAAGCACTACAAGGCCCTGCATGAACAGGTGATTGTGCTGAGCGTGCAGGTAGTTGATCTACCTTATGTACCGGACGTCGATCGGGTCGAGGTGCGTCGCCTGGATGGCAATTTCAGCCAGGTAACGGTGCAGTACGGTTTCAAGGATGAACCGGACATTCCTGCGGCGCTGGCCATGTGCCATGAATCCTGGCTTGCAGGTGACATGACGGACACGTCATTCTTCCTCGGGCGGGAAACGCTGATACCCAGCTTTGGATCCGACATGGCCTATTGGCGGGAGCTGCTGTTCATCGCCATGTTCCGGAATGCGGGAAGTGCAACCGCGTTTTTCAAGATTCCGTCGAATCGCGTGGTCGAACTGGGGACACAGGTTGTGCTGTAGACACGCAAGGGCCGGCTTGAAGTCACCCCCCGGAAACGGGCCTACGACACCTGCCCAAACCTACTCGTAACGCACCTCGACGATATCCAGTTCGCGCAGCCCTCCGGGGCTGTCGAAGCGCACCGTATCGCCTTCACGCGCCTTCAACAGGGCGCGGGCCAGCGGCGAGATCCAGCTGATCATGCCCTGGCTGGCATTGGCCTCGTCGATGCCGACGATCTGGTAGGTGGCCTCGTTCCCGTCCACGTCACACACCGTGACCGTGGCGGCAAAGAACACCTGCTCGACATTCTGCTGCTCCGTGGGGTCGACGATCACCGCGGTTTCCAGGCGCTTGGCAAGGAAGCGGATGCGCCGGTCAATCTCGCGCAAACGCTTCTTGCCGTAAATGTAGTCGCCGTTTTCCGAGCGGTCGCCGTTGCCGGCGGCCCAGGACACCACTTGCACGATGGCCGGCCGCTCGACCTTCACCAGATGCTCGAACTCGGCGCGGATCTGCGCGTGGCCGCGCTTGGTCATGTAGTTGCGCGTGCCGGCGGGAAGCTGCGTCTCGGGCGCGTCGTCCTCGTCGTCGTCTTCGGATTCCTTGACAAAAGCCTTGTTCATTTCGTGGAATTCATGCGTGGTCGCGGATGTTAGCATCCGGTTCATCATGAACCTCACCGCCCCCGGCGCCCAGCGCTCCCTTGCCGCCGTCCTCGCCTTCGCCGCGCTGATCGTCTGCGTGGCGATGGGCATCCGCCATACCTTCGGCCTCTTCCTCACGCCGATGAGCATGGAGCACCAGTGGAGCCGCGAGGTGTTTTCCTTCGCGCTGGCGCTGCAAAACCTGATGTGGGGCGCGACACAGCCCTTCGCCGGTTTCCTCGCCGACCGCTATGGTGCGCGCCGCGTTCTGTGGGGCGCCAGCGCCATGTATGCGCTGGGCCTGGTGGGCATGGCCTATGCCAGCACCGGCACCGGGCTGGCGGCCAGCGCCGGCCTGCTGATCGGCGCCGCGCAAAGCGGCTGCACCTACAGCGTGGTGTTCGCCGCGCTCGGCGCCCTGGTGCCGGAGTCCCGTCGCGCCTGGTCGATGGGTGTGGTCGCGGCGGCCGGCTCCTTCGGCCAGTTCCTCATGATTCCGGTGGCATCGCAGCTGATCGGCGGCATGGGCTGGTTCGGCACCCTGCTGATGTTCTCCGCCGCCGCGCTGCTGATCATGCCCCTGGGCAGCGCGCTGACGCGGGGGCTCACTGCCACGGCAGCCACGCGCGGCCAGACCGGAATCGAAGCCTTGCGCGAGGCCGGGCGCGAGAAGGGCTACCTGCTGCTCAATATCGGCTACTTCGTCTGCGGTTTCCAGGTGGTGTTCATCGGCGTGCATTTCCCCACCTACCTGCTGGACAAAGGGCTCGGCCCGGAAGTCGGCATGACCTCGCTGGCCTTGATCGGCCTGTTCAATGTCTTCGGCAGCTACAGCGCCGGCCAGTTGGGCAACCGCTACCCCAAGCGGCACTTGCTGGCGGGAATCTATTTCACGCGCAGCGTGGCGATCTCGATTTTCCTCTGGCTGCCGCTCACCCCCACCAGCGCCTACATCTTCGCGGCGACCATGGGCCTGCTCTGGCTGTCCACGGTGCCGCTGACCAATGCCATCGTCGCCCAGGTGTTCGGCGTGCGCTTCCTCGGCATGCTCTCCGGGCTGGTGTTTTTCAGCCATCAGGTGGGCAGCTTTCTCGGCGTCTGGCTGGGCGGCAAGCTGTTCGACGCCACCGGCTCGTACAACACCATCTGGGGCATTTGCATCCTGCTCGGCGTGGTGGCGGCGGTCTGCCACTTTCCGATCGACGAGCGCAATCTCGGGGCGCGCCAGCCGGTGCCCGCCTGAGTATCCCCAGACACCGCCAAACGCCGATTTGACGGCTGATTCCGGCCCTGCTCCGCATCGGCGGGGAAATCTCTTGGCGCGCCTTCAAATAGGCCAAAGAACCCCTTCCAGCTTGCGAAAACGGGGCTGGCACGGACCGCTAGGATAGGCGCCATGCCACGCCAGCTTGCACTCTACGAAGAAATGGGCCGCATCTCGTCGGTGATGGTCGATGCCGCGCGCGCCGGCGACTGGGAGCGGCTGATCGAACTCGAATCCGGGGTGGCCCGGTTGCGTGACACGCTGACGGCGATGCCCACCGATACGGCCGGGTCGGTTGCAGAATTGGACCGGCGCCGCCAGTTGATCGAGCGCATCCTCGACGACGATGCCGAGATACGTCGCCATACCGAGCCCTGGATGGAGCATGTGCGCCACCTGCTGGGGGACAACCGGCGCCTGCGCGAACTGCAACGCGCCTATGCCGTGGCGACCACGGCGCCGGGCGGCGGCACCTGACTCAGCGCGCCGGCGCGTTGGCTTGCGCCTGCTTGTACAGCGGCATCACCTCGGGCAGGTGCTTTTCGATTTCCCGGATGCGGTGATCGCCGGCCGGGTGGGTAGACAGGAACTCGAGCGGCGCCCGGCTGTTGGCCGCCGTCATCTTCTGCCATAGCGTGACGCCGGCACGTGGGTCGAAACCGGCCCGCGCCGCGAGGTCGAGCCCGACCACGTCGGCCTCGGATTCGTCGTCACGCGAAAACTTCAGGGAAAGCAGGTTGCCGCCAAGCTGGAAGGCCCCGGCATAGCGGCCACCGCCGACCAGCTCGCCGAGGATGTTGGCGCCCAGTTGCGTCAACTGGCCCTTGGCCATGCGCTCGCGCGCATGCTCGCGCAGGGCATGGGCGATCTCGTGGCCCATGACCATCGCCACTTCGTCGTCGGTGAGCTTGAGCGTATCGAGGATGCCGGTGTAGAAGGCGATCTTGCCGCCGGGCATGCAGAAGGCATTGATCTGCTTCGAGCCGATCAGGTTGACCTCCCACTTCCACTGCCCGGCGCGCGGATTGAAGCGGCCGACATAGGGAATCATGCGCGCGGCGATGGCGCGCAGGCGCCGTACCTGCGGGTGACCGTCGGGCCCGAGTGCCTGCTTGGATGCCGCCTGACGCTTGAGTTGCTCGTATTCCTGCGCCGCCTGCTTTTCGATCGTTCCCGCCGGCACCAGATTGCGCATGGCCGACGGCTTGCCGACATCCACGCCATCAGCGGCCGCGGCCGGCAAGGCCAGGCACAACAGCAAAGCCGCGAGCAGCGTGCGCATGGCCTTACTCGCCCTCGCCACCCAGCACCTCGACCAACTGCGCCAGCAGTTGCGAGAGCTCGCCGCACATCAGCGTGAAGTTGGCGGCGAAGAGGTCGTCGGCGTTTTCCGCCTGGCGCTCGGCGTCTTCCTTGATCATGTCGAGGAAGCTGACTTTCTTGACCTGCAGCTGCTCGGTGAGAACGAAGGAGACCCGGTCATTCCAGGTCAGCGCCAGGCGCGTCGCCGACTTGCCGCTGGCGATATGGTTGCGCACCTCTTCGCTGTCGAGGCTGTGGCGCACGTAGCGCACCGCCGGCCGTTCGTCGGCTGCCGCCTGCAGTTCGCAATCGCGGTCGATGGTAAAGCTGCCCGGCGCCTCCCCCGCGGCCAGCCATTGCGTCATTGCCGTGGCCGGTGCGACCTGGGTCTTGACCAGGGTCAGCGGCAGCTCGCCGAGCGAGAGCTTGAGCTGCTCCATGACCTCGTCGGCGCGCGTGGGCGACGAGGCGTCGACCAGCAGCCAGCGATTCACCGGATCGATCCAGACGTAGGTCAGGCCGCGCTTGACGAAGGCGCGCGGCAACAGTTCGGATTCGACCTGGTCGGTGATTTCGCGGCGCTGCTTGCGTCCGGGTTTGTAGCCTTGCGCCACCTCGATCTGCTCGAGCTTGGCCTGGGCGTACTGACGCACCACCGAGACCGGCAGCAGCTTTTGTTCAACGCCCAGCGCGATCAGTTGCTGGCGGGCAACGCTGAACACCAGTTCGCCATCCTCGCCGCGCGGCGGCACCCAGCCACGCGCTGTACGATCCGTGGCGCCACAGCCCTGGAAAATGCCGGTCTGCAAGGCCTGGGCGAGAGCCTCGGTGCTGTAGTTCCAGTCGGAACCGAGGCGGAATATCTGGAGATTGCGAAACCACATGGTGAGGAATCCGGTTTGAACAAAAGCGGATTCTAATCGCCGCCGGGATGGCGCCAAAAGTCGGCGCTGACGACACGGCGATAAAAAGGCGCTCCGGGCGGAAAACCGCCGGGAGCGCCCTGCAAATCAGCCGCCCAGCCTCAGGCTTCAGCGAGCGCCGCGCTGGCGGCGGCTTCCGCCGCGCGACGGGTCTTGCCAGCGCGGGCCGGCATGTGGCACAGGCCGCAGACATAGCCCTTGACCGGGTCGTAGGCGTGGGCGACGAAATCGCCGCCGCACTCGCGACAGGTGGCCATCTGCAGCATGTTGGCGTCGAAAAAGCGCACCATGGTCCAGGCCCGCGTCAGCGAGAGCACGGTATCCATGCCGCCGCGTTTGATCTGGTCCAGATACATGCGGTAGGCCTTGATGATCAGTTCCAGCCCGCCAAGCTGGGTGTGCGACTTGAGGAAGCGGTAGTAGGCCATGAACAGCGAAGCATGGATGTTCGGCTGCCAGGTCATGAACCAGTCGGTCGAGAAAGGCAGCATGCCCTTGGGCGGCGACTCGTGGCGCACCTCCTTGTAGAGCTTGAGCAGGCGCTCGCGCGAGAGGTTGGTTTCCGCTTCCAGCAGTTGCAGGCGGGCACCGAGTTCGATGAGTTCGATCGCGAGGCCGATGTCCTTGGCCTCGATGATTACGGATTTATTACGCATGAGTACCCCCGTCGTCAGACGTTCTGTGTTGGGTTGACGGCCTGGAAATCAGGCCAGCGTGGCGACAGGGCGACCGGCGGCGAGGATTGCCGCATGCAGGTGGCCGACGCCGCGATCGCGCTCGTGGTTGGCGAGCAGGTCGAGCAACAGGGTGTCGTCGAAACGGAAGTTGCACAGCAGCATGTCGGAACTGGCCATCTTGAGGACTTGCCCCGGGGTGAGGCGGGACAGCACGTCGGCAATCTCTTCGCTGATTCCGAGGCGGAAAATGGCGGCTTCGCGATCCGAGCGCACCATGTTCTGAGCCAGCATCAGGTAAGAGAGATTGACTTCCTTTATGTCGTTGTAGGTGTCGGTCGATTTCATCATTCACTCCTTGAGATCGCCGTTCGGATCCTGACTGGAGCCCGAATCCCGGCAGATGCATGATCACACGGGTGATGACAAGAAAGAAATCAATGGAAAAACCAATCTGTTGTAAGAATTAGATACAGCCATCTTGTAAGAAAAAACATTACAAAATTGACTTATCAGTATGATTTTTAACCTGGAAAGTGCGTTCTCTACCACTTTTCAATAGACCTGAAGCCATCCCCTGGCGACCCGCCAGGCCTTGCCCCGCTAGGCAGGACGCCCCGGACGGGCGACGGTCTGCATGGTCGCCACCGAGTTGCGATTGCGCTTGGCCAGATAGGCGCTCTGGTCGGCCAGGCGGAGCAGGGTTTCCGGGTCCGGCGTGCTGGCATCGCGCACGGCGACACCAATGCTGACGCTGGTATGTACCGGAAGCGCACCGCCGACGATGGGCTGAGCCGCCGCGGCGGCGCGCATGCGCTCGGCACAGGCCAGCGCGGCATCGAGCGAGGTATCCGGGCAGATGACAATGAACTCGTCGCCGCCGCTCCTGGCCAGCACCTCCTGCGCCCGCATCTCACCCTTGAAGGCACTGGCGACCAGCTTCAGCGACCGATCGCCGGCGTCGTGGCCGTGGCCGTCGTTGATCTGCTTCAAGTTGTCGAGGTCGATCACCATGCAGGCCAGCGGGCGCTCGGTGCGTACCGCCATGGCCCATTCCTGGTTGAGGCGATCCATCGCGTAGCGGCGGTTCGGGCATCCCGTCAGCATGTCGGTCATGCCCGCTTCCTGCAGTTTCTGGTTGCTGGCGGAAAGCTCGGCCGACATGCGACGCAGTTCCTCCTGGTCGTGGCGCAGTTCTTCCTGCAGGCTGGCCACGCGCAGTCCGGCCAATAGATGCGCCGCCAGCGCACGCGGCGACGGCGGCAAGGCCAGGTAACCGTCGGCACCCGCCTCGAAGGCACGCACCAGTTGATCCTCGTCGGCCTGGTCGCCCAGCAGCAGGGCGTAGATGCCACGCCCGGTCTTGAACTGGCGTAGCGTGCGCACCAGTTCAATGCCGTCGAGTTCCGCCGCCCGGGCATCGACCAGAACCACCTGCGGCTGCAGTTCGATGGCCGTGGCCAGGCCTTGCCGTCCGTTGTCCGCCTCGACCAGGCGATGGCCGGCAGCAATCAGCTGCGCACGCAGGGATAGGCGGACCCGCGCCGGGTCGCCCACCAGCAGGACGTGCAGCGCAGCAGATGCCGGCACCGGTGAGGCCGGTTTGGCGACGGCGGGAGCAGGCGCCACCGGGGCGGAAATGGCGGTGGCGACCGGGGGCGCGGCCACGCCGACCGCCGGTGAAGCCGGCGCCGCAACCGCGGACAGCGGCGTCAGCTCGATCTGCTCGAAGCGCGGCATCGGCCCGGTTTCCAGCACCAGGTTGGCGCCCCATTCGCGCCACTCGTGGGCCACACGATGGCATAGTGCGATGAGTTCGGTCGCGTCCAGCGACAGCGATTCACCCATCGCGAACAAGGCTGGCATCATCGCGCGCCAATTGGTTTCGGGCGCAACGCAGACGTCGCCGATGTGGTCGGCCAGGCGCAACAACTGATGCAGCTTCGGGTCGGCGACATCCTTGGCGAATTCCAGCGCATGGCTGCCGCCCAGCGATTCGGCGGCTTCGGCATACGCCTCGGGGAGGTTGTAGTCGAGCAGGATGGACGCCGACAGCGAGGCCGCACCGGCGCCCATGGCCTCCTGCTCCGCGAGCGCGGGATTGGCATCACGCTTGCCGGCGCGACGCTGCAACAGTGCGCCAAACGCTTGCGGGAACAGCGTCGCCAGCACCAGCTCGCCGACACGGGCCAGCAGGCCGACGCTGAAGGCATCCGCCCGCGACAAATCAGGGCGCGAGGCAACGAGCAGTTGTAGCGCCACCGCACGCGCCAGTGACTGCGCCCAGAACCGCTTGCCGTCGAAGCCGGCACATTGCTCGCCGCGATGGCTTTCCAGCAGGGAAAATCCCATCGCCAGCGAGCGCACCGGCGGCACGCCGAGCACGTCCACTGCATCGCGCAGCGAGACCACCGGTCCGTGATCGGCACCGGCGATACCATTGGCTACCCTGATCGCGCGTACGGCGAAGGTCGGATCCGCCTTGATGGCATGGGCAACGACAGCGAGCGAAACGAACTCGCGCTGCGTCAGGCGAATCAGGGCCAGCGCCGGCCCCTTGGGCATGGGGAAGTCATTCATGCCCTTGATCTCGTCTATGCGCCGGGTGACCGGAGTGTTCGACATGGTGGATGCGTGTTGCCTGTGTTTTGCGGTGGGAAGGCTTATAACACCATTTCAAGCGATGGGGCAATCACGATGACGGAGCGGTCACGCTACAATTCGTGCATGGATCCGGCGATGAACTATTGCAGCGTCTGCGGCGCCTCGGTAAGCCTGCGCATACCGGCGGGCGACAGCATGCAGCGCCACGTTTGCGATGCCTGCGGCGTAATCCACTACCGCAACCCGCGCCTGGTGGTCGGCGCCCTGCCCGAATGGGAAGATCGCATCCTGCTGTGCCGCCGCGCCATCGAACCGCGCCACGGCAAATGGACCCTGCCCGCCGGCTTCATGGAAAACGGCGAGAGCGTCGCCGAGGCGGCCCTGCGCGAGACGATGGAAGAAGCCTGCGCCCGCATCGAACTCGGCGAGATGTATTCCATGATCAGCGTGCCGCACATTCACCAGGTGCACGTGATCTATCGCTCGCGCCTGCTCGACCTGGATTTTGCCCCCGGCGTGGAAACCCTGGAGCTGCGCCTGTTCAGCGAGGAGGAGATCCCCTGGGACGAGATCGCCTTCCGCACCATCGCCATCACCCTGCGCCATTTCTTTGCCGATCGCCGCCAGGGCAGCTACCGCTTCCACAGCGAAGACCTGATCGCGCCACCGCCGCGCTAGGGCGTGGCTCATTCGGGCGACGGCTATTCCTCGTCGAGGTTGAATACCACCGGCAGCGTCACCGTGAAACTGCGCCCGCGCAGGCTGTCGGGCAGGCGCGCGCGCGCGGCGCCGGCATCGATCATGGCCAGCGCCGCGCGATCCAGGGCTTCGTGGCCGCTGGATCGCGCCACGGCCGCCGGACGCGGCTGGCCTTCCGCACCGACGTCAAGGCGTACTTCGGTGCTGCCGGTCCAACCCGACGCCTTGGCCTCTGCCGGATAACGCTTGAAGCGCCGCGCCTGACTGGCGACGGCGAGCCGATAGCCGCGCAGGCCGTCGAGTGACTCGCCGGAAGCGGCGTTCGGCGTCAGCGATGTCCCGGCAGTAGCCGTTGCTGGCGCACCCGCAGGCGGCGCCGGTATGGGCGATGCCGACACCGACGGCGCCGCGCTGGCGGATGCGGTCGCCGATGGCACGGGAACCGACGCCTGGCGCGGCACCTCCAAGGGCTGTGCGAGCGGCATGGGTGGCACCTGGGCAGGAGTCGGCACTGGCGGCACGGCGCGCGGCGGTACCGGCTTGGGCAGCTCCGGCACGGGTTCCGGCTGGGGCGAGCGCACCGTTGCCTGCAACAGGGCTCGGGCCTCCTGCGCCGGCGGTCGCAGGGGTGCCGGCCACAGCAGCAGGACGTGCAGCAGCAGCGAGGCTAGGATGGCATAGCGCATCCGTCGCGTCTGAAATGCCCCCATATCCTTGCTATGAAATGTCACAATGCTCTGCTAGATTGCCGGCGATAGAGGATTTTATAGAGATGAGCCGCCATCCGTTGATCCTTACCCTTGACCAGCACGGAGTTCCGCACCGCTGGGTGAGTTGGCAGCATGCCTGCGTTTATGTGGCGCGGGATCTGGTCGCCTGGGATGCGGGCGATACGCAGTTTGTTTTCCACGGTGGCACCAATCGCGTCACCGGTGAACGTTCGGAACTCGCCACCAGCAGCATCATCGCCATCCGCGGCAAGGCCCTGTCCGGCAAATCGCTGCATCCGGTTCCGCCGCTGTCGAACCGCGAACTGTTCCATCGCGACCGCCACATCTGCGCCTACTGCGCCAAGGAATTTTCCGGCCAGCGCCTGACCCGCGACCATATCGTGCCGGTATCGCAAGGCGGCAGGGACAGCTGGATGAACGTGGTCACCGCCTGTCGCCACTGCAACCAGACCAAGAGCGGGCGCACCCCGGAACAGGCGCGCATGCAACTGGTCTACGCTCCCTACGTGCCGAACAAGGCCGAGTACCTGATCCTCTGCAATCGCAACATCCTCGCCGACCAGATGGATTTTCTCGCCCGCCACGTGCCGTCGCAAAGCCGCGTCCGCACGGCCTGAGCCGGATCCCCACGCATGAGTTCCGGCGCGGCGAAGCCGTTGACTTCCTACCGCCCGCATTGGGCCAAACGCTTTGGCATCGCACCCTTCCTGCCCATGTCGCGGGCGGAAATGCAGGCGCTGGGCTGGGACCAGTGCGACATCATCATCGTCACCGGCGACGCCTACATCGACCACCCCAGTTTCGGCATGGCGCTGGTCGGGCGCCTGCTCGAAGCCCAGGGATTCCGAGTCGGCATCATCAGCCAGCCAGACTGGCAGTCGGCCGAGGCCTTCCGCGCACTCGGGGCGCCGGCGCTGTACTTCGGCATCACGGCGGGCAACATGGATTCGATGGTCAATCGCTATACGGCGGATCGCAAGATCCGCTCCGACGATGCCTATACGCCAAACGGCGCCGCCGACAGGCGCCCCGACCGCGCCGTGGTGGTGTATGCCCAGCGTGCCCGCGAAGCCTTTCCCGACGCCAATATCGTGGTCGGCAGCATCGAGGCGAGCCTGCGCCGCATCGCCCACTACGACTACTGGAGCGACAAGGTGCGCCGCTCGGTGCTGCCCGACAGCAAGGCCGACCTGCTGATCTTCGGCAATGCCGAGCGCGCCCTGATGGAACTGTCTCACCGCCTCGCCAAAGGCGAGAACATCGAAAGCATCCGCGATTTGCGCGGCACGGCATTCATGGTGCCGCGCGGTTGGCGTCCCACGGCGGAGTGGGGCGAGGCCGATTCGACGACGCTGGATACACCGGGTGCGGTGCATGCGCATCCCGACCCGTACGCGATGGAAGAAACAAAAATGAAAGCCGGCGCTGGCGACGCGGCGACAGTGCGCATCGTGCCGAAGGCCGAACGCCTCGCCGCGCGCAAGGACGCGCGCGCGCATACGGTGGTGCGTCTGCCTTCCTACGAGCAGGTGCGCGAGGACCCGGTGATGTACGCCCACGCCTCGCGCGTCTTCCACCTCGAATCCAATCCCGGCAATGCGCGCGCGCTGGTACAGGGCCACGGCGACCGCGATGTCTGGCTGAACCCGCCGCCTATTCCGCTGGGCATGGAGGAAATGGACCATGTCTATGGCCTGCCCTACAGGCGTGCGCCGCATCCGGCCTATGGCACGGCCAGAATTCCGGCTTGGGAGATGATCCGTTTTTCGGTGAACATCATGCGCGGCTGCTTCGGCGGCTGCACCTTCTGCTCCATCACCGAGCATGAAGGACGCATCATCCAGAGCCGCTCGGAAGCCTCGATCCTGCGCGAAATCGAAGAGATCCGCGACAAGACGCCGGGCTTCACCGGCGTGGTTTCCGACCTCGGCGGCCCCACCGCCAACATGTACCGCATGGCCTGCAAGGACAAGAAGATCGAGTCCTCCTGCCGGCGCCTGTCCTGCGTCTATCCCGGCATTTGCGAGAACCTCGGTACCGACCACGCGCCGCTGGTCTCGCTTTACCGCAAGGCACGCGCCCTGCCCGGCATCAAGAAGATCCTGATCGGCTCGGGCCTGCGTTATGACCTCGCGGTGAAATCGCCGGAGTACGTCAGGGAACTGGTCACGCATCACGTCGGCGGCTACCTCAAGATCGCCCCGGAACACACGCAGGAGGGCCCACTGTCGAAAATGATGAAGCCGGGCATGGGCAGCTACGAGCGCTTCAAGCAGATGTTCGACCGCTACTCGAAGGAGGCCGGGAAAGAGCAGTACCTTATCCCCTACTTCATCGCCGCGCATCCGGGCACGACCGACGAAGACATGCTGGAACTGGCGCTCTGGCTCAAGCGCAACGGCTTCCGCCTCGACCAGGTGCAGACCTTCCTGCCGACGCCGCTCGCCCTGGCGACGGCGATGTGGCACACCGAAAAGAATCCGCTGCGCAAGGTCACTGCCGATTCCGAAACCGTACCCGTGGTTCGCGCCGGCCGCCAGCGCAAACTGCAGAAGGCCTTCCTGCGCTACCACGATCCGGCGAACTGGCCCTTGCTGCGCGAGGCGCTTAAGACCATGGGCCGCGTCGACCTGATCGGCCCCGGCAAGCGCCACCTGATCCCGGCCTGGCAACCGGCGGGGACCATGGCGCAGGGAGAGGGCAAGCTGCCACTGCGGATGGCGACACGGCGACCGGCGGCGCCCATGCCCGCCAAACCCGGCAAGCCTGGCCCGACGGGGCAACGCCATCCGACCGTGCCACGGCATCCGCTGTCGCGCCGCAAGGGCGGCTAGCGGAGGTTTTCCGGCAATCGGGGCTGGGGGTTTGCAGCAGGTAGAATCGAGTGGCGGAGAGGGTGGGATTCGAACCCACGGATGCCTTGCGACATCGCCTGATTTCGAGTCAGGTACATTCGACCACTCTGCCACCTCTCCGCGAGGCGCGGATTATAACCGCGAAGCGTCCGTCGATCACAGCACGTACGGAGGGAAAGCGTTGTCGAAACTGCTTCGCCTGCTCTGCTGCCTGTTCGTCCTGTGGCTGCCCGCCTGCGGCCGCATTGAGCCGCCGGAAGCCAACGGCAGGCTGGTGGTGGCGATCCGCGAAGCCCCGGCCTTCTTTCAGAGCGAGGGCGACAGCGCCATCGGCTTCGAACACGATCTGGTTACCGCCTTTGCCGACAGCCTTGGCCTCAAGGTCCAGTTCATCAAGGCCGCCGACCCCTACGAACTGAACGACCTGGCCCTCGCGGGCCGCGTGCATCTGGCCGCATCGATGCCGATCGGCAACAGCCACCTCGAGTATTCGGCACCGATCCGCACGGTCAAGCCGTGGATCGTCGGCCACAACGAACTGCTCGGCCCCGAGACGCTCGAGGACCTGTCGGGCAAGACCGTCGAGGTTCCGGCCGGTTCCTCGCTGGCCGATACGCTGCGTGGCTTGCCGGAGAAATCCCGCCCCGTGGTGGTCGAGGTACCCGGGGTGAATGAAATGGGCCTGCTGGAGCGCGTCTCGACACACCAGGCAGAACTGGTTGCGGTGCATGACATCCACCTCGACCTGGGCGTCAACTTCTTTCCCGAACTGAGCCCGCTGTTGCAGCTACCCGGCCGGATCGAGCTGGGCTGGGCCTTCGGCGGCAAGGAGGCCGACAGCCTGCGTGCCAAGGCCGACGCCTTCATCGCCAGCGCGCGCGGCGATGGCCGCCTGGCGCGTCTGACCGACAGGTATTTCGGCCACATCAAGCGTATCGACACCGGCGGCATTGCGCGCTTCATCGATGACACGAAGACCCGGCTGCCGCAGTGGCGCCGCCATTTCCAGCAGGCACAGGAGTTGACCGGCATCGACTGGCGGCTGATCGCCGCGCTGGCCTACCAGGAGTCGAAATGGGATCCGCTGGCGACCTCGCCCACCAACGTGCGCGGCATGATGATGCTGACCGAGGACACGGCGGACTACCTGCGCGTCAAGAATCGCCTCGACGCGCCGGAAAGCATTCGCGCCGGCGCGCGTTACCTCGCCGAACTGGTGGAGCAGGTGCCCGCGACGGCGAGCTACCCGGACCGGATCTGGCTCGCGCTGTCGGCCTACAACCTGGGCATGGGCCATTTTCGTGGCGCCCGGGCGATCGCGCTGAAACTCAAGCGCAACCCGGACCTCTGGTACGAGATGAAACAGGTGTTGCCACAACTGGCAAGGCCGGAGGTCTACGCCCGGTTGAAGAGCGGGCCGGCACGCGGTGGCGAGGCGGTGATCATGGTGGAGAACATCCGCAGCTACTACGATGTACTCAGCCGCTTCGAGGCGGCGCATGTATCGCCCTACACGTCGAGCTTCAGGCCGCGCTGATCTTCTCCAGCCCACCCATCCATGGCCGTAGCACCATCGGGACCGTGATGCTGCCGTCCGCGTTCTGGTAGTTCTCCAGTACCGCCACCAGCGTGCGCCCGACGGCCAGGCCCGAGCCGTTCAGCGTGTGCAACAGTTCGGGCTTGTTCTTTTCATTGCGGAAACGCGCCTGCATGCGTCGCGCCTGGAAGGATTCGAAATTGGAGCAGGACGAGATCTCGCGGTAGGTGTTCTGTGCCGGCAGCCAGACTTCGAGGTCGTAGGTCTTGGCCGCCGAAAAGCCCATGTCGCCGGTGCACAGAGCGACCTTGCGGTAGGGCAGTTCGAGCTTCTGCAATACCGCTTCGGCGTGGCCGGTGAGCTGTTCCAGCGCTTCCCATGACTGATCGGGGCGCACCATCTGCACCAACTCCACCTTGTCGAACTGGTGCTGGCGGATCATGCCGCGCGTGTCCTTGCCGTAGCTGCCGGCCTCCGAGCGGAAGCACGGGGTGTGGGCGACGAACTTGAGCGGCAGCGCATCGGCGGCAAGGATCTCCCCGCGCACAATATTGGTCACCGGTACTTCGGCAGTGGGGATCAGGTAGAGCTTGCTGCCGTCGCTGCGCGGGACCATGAACAGGTCTTCCTCGAACTTGGGCAATTGGCCGGTGCCGAACATGCTTTCGGGATTGACGAGATAGGGCGTGTAGACCTCGGTGTAGCCATGCTCGGTCGTATGCAGGTCGAGCATGAACTGCGTCAGCGCCCGGTGCAGGCGCGCGATCCGCCCCTTCATCACGGTGAAGCGCGCGCCGGAAATCTTCACCCCGGCCTCGAAATCCAGTCCGCCCAGCGCGCAGCCGAGATCGACGTGGTCGCGCGGCGCGGCGATGGCGCGCGGCGTGCCCCAGCGCAGCACCTCGACGTTGCCGGTTTCGTCCCTGCCCACCGGCACGCTTTCGTGCGGCAGGTTGGGAATCAGTTCGAGGAAGGTGTCGAAGCGCGGCATCAGTTCCGCCAGCGCGGTCTCGCCGGCCTTCAGCGCGTCGCCCAGCCCCGCGACTTCGGCCATCACGGCGGAGGCATCCTCGCCCTTGCCCTTGAGCATGCCGATCTGCTTGGACAGCGTGTTGCGCTTCGCCTGCAGGTCCTGGGTTTGCACTTGCAGGCGCTTGCGTTCCGACTCCAGTACCTCGAATCCGGCGGTGTCCAACGTCACGCCGCGTGTGGCGAGGCGTTCGGCGACTGTCGCAAGATGGGTACGCAAGCTTTGGATGTCCAGCATGATGTTTCCTTATCGTTTCTTTTTCGCCTGCGCATCGAGTTCGCGCAGGTGGGCAAGTTTCTCGGCGATCTTCTGTTCCAGCCCGCGCGCCACGGGTTGATACCACTGTACGGCCGGCATGCCCTCGGGCAGGTAGCTTTCACCCGCGGCATAGCCTTCGGCTTCATCGTGGGCATAGCGGTAGTCCGCGCCGTAGCCGAGTTCCTTCATCAGCTTGGTCGGGGCATTGCGCAGGTGTTCCGGAACGCCGCGGCTCTTGTCCCTGGCGACGAAGGCGCGGGCGGCATTATAGGCGACGTAGGCAGCGTTCGACTTGGGCGCCGCGGCCATATAGAGCACGGCATTGGCCAGCGCCAGTTCGCCTTCCGGACTGCCCAGGCGCTCGTAGGTGGCACAGGCGTTGAGTGCGACCTCCCAGGCGCGCGGGTCGGCCAGGCCGACGTCCTCGATCGCCATGCGCACGATGCGTCGCCCCATGTAGAGCGGATCGGCGCCGCCGTCGAGCATGCGCATCAGCCAGTAGAGCGCGGCGTCCGGGTTCGAACCGCGCACCGATTTGTGCAGGGCCGAGATCTGGTCGTAGAAGGCGTCGCCGCCCTTGTCGAAGCGACGCAGGTCGGCGGCCAGCGTCTGCTCCAGAAAGTCGGCGCTGACGAGACGGCGTTTTGCAGTGGCCGCGGCCGTGCGCAATTGTTCCAGCACGTTGAGCAGGCGCCGCGCATCGCCATCGGCATAGCCGATCAGGCGCTCACGCGCCTCGGCATCGAAATCAAGTCCGTCAAGGGCCGCGCTTCGCACGCGATCGAACAATTCGCCCAGTTCGGTTTCATCCAGGCTCTTCAGTACATACACCGCGGCACGCGACAGCAGCGCGGAATTGACTTCGAAAGACGGATTCTCGGTGGTAGCGCCAATAAAAGTAACCGTGCCACGCTCGACATAGGGCAGGAAGGCATCCTGCTGCGCCTTGTTGAAGCGGTGCACTTCGTCGACAAACAGGATGGTGCGCCGCCCCTGCTGCGCCATCACCTCGGCCTGCTGCATCGCCTCGCGAATGTCCTTGACGCCGGAGAACACCGCCGACAGCGCGATGAATTCGGCATCGAAGCCGTCGGCCATCAGGCGCGCCAGCGTGGTCTTGCCCACGCCCGGCGGGCCCCAAAGGATCATCGAATGCGGCGTACCCGAGGCGAAAGCCAGGCGCAGGGGTTTGCCTTCGCCCACCAGATGGCGCTGACCGATGACGTCGTCGAGAGTACGCGGCCGCATCTGCTCCGCCAACGGCGCATGCGCCGGTGCCATGGAGAACAGGTCACTCGCCAACAACGTCGGCTCCGGCCGGTGCGGTAAAGCGGAACAGGGTCGCCGGCAGAACCGGATTGGCCTCGAACTGGGTAAAGCGCAAATGGGTGATCTGACCGAAGCTGTCGTGGATATCCATGCTCACCGGGCGGTTGGCGGCGAAGCCGATCCTGACGCGCTCAAAGCTGGTGTCGCCACCCTTCGGCCGCGCCTCGACATAGTCGACGCCATCGGCGGTGGCGCCTTCCTTGAGTTCAAAATGCTTGTCCAGATCCTGCCCCGCCAATAGCGCCGCCGGACTCGCGCCGAAGGCGGCACCCAGCTTCTTCACCGCCACCTGGTTGAGGTCCGGGTCGTAGCTCCAGAGCTTGGCTCCATCGCTGACCAGCAATGCCTTGTAGGGCGACTCATAGGACCAGCGAAACTTGCCTGGACGCTGCAGGGCAAAGATGCCGGCCGATTGCTGCGGCTTCCTGCCCGACTTGGTCAGCACCGTCTGCGTAAAGATGCCACGGGCACTGCGATTGGTGTCGAGGAAGGTTTTGAGCTGGTCGAGGCCGGTGGCATGGACGCCTCCACTGAGAGTCATCGTGATGGCGCAGAAACCTATGGTTGCGAAATTTTTCATTGGATGTCGCGTCGGCGTAGGCTGCTTCAAGGTAAACCTCGTACCGATTGATTAGTCGGTCGGAACGCGTTCTCGCGCAGTTGAAGATGATACAAGCTAATCCCCTGCGGCACCCCGGCAGATAGCGTAGCAACAATCCGAATCGTTCCGCTTTCTACTGAACTTGGCACCGGAGGGAGCTTCTCCGGTCAGGTGACAATGGTATAGCGCGAGTCGGAGGTATTAAGTATCATGCCGAACGCCTGACGACTTTGCTTCCCAATCGCAATGCATGTTTTTTCACCTGGCAAACAAGCCAATGCACCACCTATTGCCGATATGTCTTCTACTTGCCGCAGCTTCCGGCGCATTCGCTCAATCTTCGCAACGGCAATTCGAAAACCGGGAAAGACCGGAGCCGGCGCCAAAATCCAGTCGGCCGCTGGCCGATCCGGGCCAGCTCGCCACACCTGTGCCGGGTGACTTCAGGATCGAACTCAAGGGCTTTCGCTTCAGCGGAACCCACCTGATCGCCAAGGAAGTTCTCGCGGAAGAATTGGCCGGCTACATCGGCCGCCAGCTTACCGCCAAGGACTTGCTTTCGGTCGCACAAACGGTCGCCACCGCCTACCTGCGCCGCGGCATGATGGCACGCGTGCGCATCGCCGCCGTGATCGCGGCTGAAGGCGTGGCCGAAGTCGCGGTCGAGGAATTGCGTGTCGGCAAAGTGCGAGTCGAATACCCGGCCGACACTCGCATCCGGGAAGGGCTCGTTGAACGCTTTCTCACCGACGGGCTGGCCGTCGGCTCTCCGCTGCCGCTGGCCAGGCTTGAAAGCGGTATCGAGGTACTCAACTCCCAACCGGGGATCGCGGCGGCCATCGGATTGGACCGCGGCGCGCAGGCCGCGGATGTGGATATCACGGTACATCTGTCGGACAGGCCAGTTCTTGCCGGCCGGTTCTTTGCCGACAACCACGGGGTGCGCGAAATCGGCCAGGACCGACTGGGGCTGGATGTGCGCATCGACAATGTCCTGGGACTTGCCGAGCGCCTTGCGATCGACGTGGAACAATCCGCAGGCAGTTCTCTGCTCGCCCCCTTGCTCAGCCTGCCGCTCGGCGATTCCGGCATGCGCGCCAGCCTACAGGCGACCACGGCGAGGTTCCGTGCCCGCCGCGCCGGCGCCGCCCTCGAACTGCGGGGGCAATTCGATCGCTGGCAGGCTTCCCTGAGGCAAACGCTGTTGCGCGGCCAACCCTTGGCGCTCAAGGCCGAATACTCCCTGCAGCGAACCTTCTATCATGACAATTCGATCTTCGGCAATCTGCAGAATCGCCGCATCGATGCGGCACTTTTGCGGCTGGATGGCGTCTCGCGGAACAACGCCGGCATCACCCGTCTCGGACTCGACGTAGAACGGGGCGATGCCGACCTTTCGCGCAATGCGGGGGACCTGGCAGCCGACGCCGCTTCGAGCCGGATTCATGGCGGATTTTGGCGCCTGCGCTGGCGCCTGGGGCATGAGATGACCGCCGGGAGAAACAATTTCATCCTGCGCACCAACGGCCAGATAGCCGACCGCAATCTTGACTCGACCCAGCAGTTCGCGCTCGGCGGATACGACGGAGTGCGCGCCTATCCGACGGCTGAAGCGCTTGGCGACGGCGGCTGGCTGGCGACAATGGAGTGGCGCCATCAGTTCGACGACGCTTTTGAAACGCGCGTGTTTCTCGATGGCGGCGGCATCCAGCGCAACACCAAGCCCTGGACCAATCAGCGCAATCGTTATGAGCTGTCGGGACTGGGTGCCGGCCTGAGCTGGCGCTTGCCCGAACGCCTTCGCATCAGCCTCGACGCGGCCCGCCAGCTCGGCGGCAATGCTGGGCGCAACAGTGCCGGAACGGACGGCGACGGGCGCGATGCCAGGTGGCGGGCCTGGCTCTCCATGCAACTTGATTTCTGATATGTCCATGCTAAGATCATGGCCATATCGATAGGAAGACAGCCAAGTGAAACCGGTTTCCGTACTGCGCACGCTTTTTGCGATTGCCGTCCCTGCGGGCGCCTGGGCGCAGGCGGGCTTGCCGACCGGCGCCAATGTGGTTGCCGGCTCCGCGACATTCGCAAACACGGCGAATTCGATGACGGTGAATACCGGAAGCCAGCGGACCGTCATTAACTACAACACGTTCAATGTCGGCGCAGGCAATTCGGTGATTTTCAACCAGCCGTCGAGCAGTTCGGCCACCCTGAATCGCGTCCTCGGAGCCGACATATCCACTATCCATGGATCGGTCACCTCGAACGGCCAGATCTTCCTCGTCAATCCGAGCGGCATCTTCGTCGGCCCTGCCGGCAGCTTCAGCGGCAGCAGCGTCTATCTGAGCACCGGCAACATCTCGAATGCCGATTTTCTCGGTGGCAACATCCGCTTCGATCCGCCGCCGTCCGGTTCAACGATTCGCATGGACGGACGCATCGACGCAATGGATGATCTTAGGCATAGCGCAGACAGACTCGAGGTAACCGGCGTTCTGCAAGTCGACAGTGGGTCGATCATTCTCGACCAGGTGAGCGTCGTCGAGCCGCCACCGCCTCCAATCGTTCCGGTAACGCCGCCACTCCTCCCGGGAACCGGAACGATAACCGTATCCGGAGCCGGGTCAGGCGGCAACTTGAGTTTGTCCGGTGGAGGCATAGCCCTGCTGCCGCACCCAGGTGTCGTGGCAGCCGGCTCAGTTAGCTTCGTCTCCGGGACGACCGGTTTGACCGTCACCAACAGCAATGGCGCAATCATCAACTGGAATAGCTTCAACATTGCCGCCGGCCAAACTACACATTTCCAGCAATCGAGTGCAAGTTCGATAGTACTGAACCGGGTGACCGGTGCTGATCCTGCGACAATTCTCGGACACCTGACGTCGAATGGAAAAGTCTTTCTCGTCAATCCAGCCGGAACCATCGTCGGCCCCGGCACCGCCGTACCCGTAGGCAGCATGAAGCTCGCGTCGGCATCGATCCGAACGCCGAATCCTGTGGCCGCGCCCGCGCCACCTCCGCCGCCCGCCGCAAGGCCGGTCGCGCCATCGCTACCGCGCGGCACCTCCGGGCTGGTAGACGGCACGGTGACGGTCCGCCTTTCGCTGGTTGACGCGGCGCCGATTTCGCTGCGCTGATTTTCCCCGAGATTTCGAACCGCGGCGACAACAGCGGTTCAGCTAACCACGGCTACTCCGCGCGGCTCGGCGCGATCACCTCGCGACCGCCGGCGCCATTCATCGGCGTGACCAGGCCGGCCTTCTCCATGGCCTCGATCAGCCGTGCGGCGCGGTTGTAACCGATGCGCAGGTGGCGCTGCACCAGGGAAATCGACGGCCTGCGCGTCTTCAGGACAATCTCGACGGCCTGGTCGTACATCGGATCGGCCTCGGCGTCGCCGCTCGCCGTGTCGCCGGCGCCGACTTCTGCCTCTTCACCAACCGGGCCGTCGAGCAGGCCTTCAATGTAGTCCGGCGGACCGACCTTCTTCAGA
This sequence comes from Rhodocyclales bacterium, assembly GCA_016215645.1. Classification (GTDB taxonomy): domain Bacteria; phylum Pseudomonadota; class Gammaproteobacteria; order Burkholderiales; family Rhodocyclaceae; genus Sulfuritalea. Next base: position 4,544 of record JACRIX010000052.1, on the reverse strand, counting down.
TGATCGACGACGTGATGCACCTCATCGTCCGCAACGAAGGCGCCATGCACGCGCACCGGCAGGCCGGTGCCTGGCGCAAGGTAGAGCATGTCACCCTGCCCCAGCAGCGCCTCGGCGCCCATCTGGTCTAGGATGGTGCGCGAATCGATCTTCGACGAGACCTGGAAGGCAATGCGCGTCGGGATGTTGGCCTTGATCAGGCCGGTGATGACATCGACGCTGGGCCGCTGTGTCGCCAGGAGCAGGTGAATGCCCGAGGCGCGCGCCTTTTGCGCCAGGCGCGCAATCAGTTCCTCGACCTTCTTGCCCACCACCATCATCAGGTCGGCGAGTTCGTCGATGACGACGACAATGTAGGGCATGGTCTCGATGACCTCGGGATTCTCGGGCGTCAGCGTGAAGGGATTGGTGATCGGCTCGCCGGCCTTCCGCGCGTCGTTGATCTTGCCATTGAGGCCGGAGATGTTGCGTACGCCCAGGGCCGACATCAGTTTGTAGCGCCGCTCCATTTCGCCGACGCACCAGTTCAGCGCGTTGGCGGCCTTGGTCATGTCGGTGACCACCGGCGCCAGCAGATGCGGAATGCCTTCGTAGATCGACAGCTCCAGCATCTTGGGGTCGACCATGATCATGCGCACGTCCTTGGGCTCGGACTTGTAGATCAATGACAAAATCATCGCATTGACCCCCACCGACTTGCCCGAGCCGGTGGTGCCCGCCACCAGCAGGTGCGGCATCTTGCCAAGGTCGGCGACGACGGGCTGGCCGCCGATGTCCTTGCCCAACGCCACCGACAGCGGCGAATGCATGCCGTGGTAGGCCTGCGAGCCGATGATCTCGGATAGGCGCACGATCTGTCGCTTCGGGTTGGGCAGTTCCAGTGCCATGCAGGACTTTCCCGGAACGGTCTCGACGACACGAATCGAGACCAGTGACAGGGCGCGTGACAGATCCTTGGCAAGACCGACGATCTGACTGCCCTTGACGCCGACGGCAGGTTCGATCTCATAGCGGGTTACCACCGGCCCGGGATGGGCGCTCAGCACCTTGGCCTCGACATTGAAATCGGCAAGCTTGCGTTCGATCAGGCGCGAAGTGAACTCCAGCGTCTGCGCAGCGGGCAGATCCTCGGGGTTGTGTGCTGCTTCAGCCAGCAGGTGCAGTGGTGGGAGTGCGCCGCCGGGTGCATCGAAGAACAACGCCTGCTGACGCTCCTTTTCGGCTCGGGCTACGGCCTTCGGTGCCACCGGGACGACCAGTTCGACCGGTTCGATGCGCAGCGGCGGCAAGGGGCTTTCCTCCGCTTTTCGCCTTTCGGTCTCCACAACCTCCTCGCGCTGCTCGGCGATTGCCTTGCCGTAACGACGATCCTGCCAGGCTTCCCAAAGACTGCGCGAACCAACATAGGCCCCTTCGAGCAGAACGCCCGCCTTCTCGGCGATTGCGATCCACGACGCGCCGGTAAATAAGCTGAAACCGATCATGGCGAAGACGATGAGGATCAGGGTTCCCCCGGTATAGCCGAGAAACGCGGCGGTCAACCGGCCCACCTCATTGCCCAGCATGCCGCCGGGAGCCAGGGGCAACGCCAGTTTCAGGCTCCAGAAACGCATGGCCTCGATGCCGGTGCTTGCCAGCAACAGCACAACAAAGCCGATGAGCGCAATAGCCAACGAGCGCCGATCACCGCCAAAAATGTGGCTCAGTCGGTGGTAACCCCAGGCAAGCAGGAACAAGGGCAATAGCGCCAACCACCAGGCCGAAAGCCCGAACAGGTAAAGCAGCAGATCACTGAGCCAGGCGCCGAAACGCCCTCCCGGATTGACAATACGGTCCAGCGTTGCCGCATGCGACCAGCCCGGGTCCATACGCTCGTAGCCCCAGAGAATCAGGGACAAGTAGATTCCGAGCATGCCGACAAGCAGCCAGTGGGCCTCATGGACCAGCGAGGCAATTTTCTCGGGAAGTGGCACAGGAGAGTCTTCTGTCATGCTGGCAGCAGTCATGGTGTCGATCGGCCCATTGGGTGCAGGATCGCAATAACGGATTCTGCCGATTATGGTCCCCGCGCTACAACGCCATGAGGCGAAAAACCGGTCTGTAGCCGCGCTTTTCCGACCTTGAAAAGACATCGGCCGCAACGGTTACCCGTTGCGGCCGACCAATTTACGTTTGCCGATCCTTAGCGAGCGTTCAATGCCGCCTGTGCCAACTGGCGAATTTCGGGGTTGTCAGGCTGACGTGACATCATCTCCTTGGCAACGATCTTCAAATCGTCGACCATGCCGTTTTCCTGGAACACAGAGTAGAGGAACAACTCGGGAGTCACATCGTTGGGTGCTGCCTTGGCACGCATCGATTCATAGGCGGCAACCGCTTCTGCAACCTCTTCCTTGCTCGATGCCGACTGAGCCTTGACAGAACGCACCACCAAGCCGCCCACCCGTGACGTATTCATCAACTCGGATACGCGAGCCAGCTTTTGGGGAACCGCAGCCGGCATCTGCACAATCTCGGGCTTGCTGCCCTTGAGCAACTCGCCACCTCCAGAAGTGGCAACAAAGCTGCTTGGGCCGGACCAGGACTCCTGGCGATTCGCCGTGGTATAGCTGATGCGAATTGCGGCACCGGCGGCAAGCGTGACCTTGTCTCCATGGCGCAGACGCATATAAGGCTGGGCTTTGCGCGCCGGCCCTTCCTTGCCCTGATAGTTGACATCGCCCTGCAGCGAATTCACCAGCCCGACATCACCCGCATCCTGTGCGAGCGCAACACCACCAACAAGCGCCGTGATGAAAGCGAAAACCAGCTTCAAGCTATTGTTTTTCATGATTATCACCAGTTCGGGACAAATTCAACGCGGCGATTCAAGCCGCTGGACGGATTATCCGTATCGCGCAACCTGTCACTGGAGCGGCCAGCCGTTTCGATGTTGCTAAGACCGAACTCTGCCTGCAGAAAGCCCTTTACCGAATCGGCGCGTTGTTGCGAAAGGCGACGATTGGCAGAATCGCTTCCTGTGGAATCCGTGTGTCCTTCAACAACCAGCGATTTCCAGACTCCCGCCTTGCGTTGCAAAGCGGCACCGACCGACCTAAGGAAACCCTTGCCTTCTTCGGTAAGCAATGCAGAGCCACGGGCAAATGTGATCTGGATCGTATCCAGCGAGGACTTCGGAATTACGCTCTGGCAGCGCAATCCGATCTTTTCCATTTGCGCACATTCATCCTTTAGCGCAACAACTTCCTTCGGGAACAAAGCGCCTTCGATGTCCTCGACCTTGGGATTGGGGCTGTTGATCGAAATAGTCTGCCGTGCTTCCTCGTCAGCAGCGAATGCCGTTCCGAAGGTCCCCGCGAGTACCATTGCGACAACGATGAGTTTTCTATTGAACATTGCGAACCTCCACTATAAAACGTGACATCAAATCATTTCAGATCGAAACATACCTTCCGGGCCAAACCCGGTCAACGACAAAAGTCACAGTCCGCGTACGAAATGCCCCAAACCCACTGGTTCCAATTAACTCAATAGTACAAAACCGTCCTATTGGCAAGTAAGGCTCTCGTTCGCAAATCCGCCTTCGCACTCCTCGGCGCCAGCCATGCCGGTACTGTCATCCACAGCGGGCTGGCCGGGGCCGGCCGAAGTAACCACTCCGCGCCTGAGAACCTTGCTGGCGTTCTCCTTTGCAAAGCCGGATTCACGGATTTCAGTCGTCATGTTTCGAATATCAAGGTAGGCCGCGTCCAAGGCACCGGTCAATTGGGCGTTTGTCGCCTCAACACCGTTGTACTTGACCGAGCGCTTGGTTGGATCGCCGGAGAATTCGTACTTCGGTTGAACCGCATTGTCGCCGAATAACATAATTGTCCCAGCCCCTAAGGTATCGGCCACAACTTTAACCAGACCGCTTGTTAGTACCCACAAACCTTCGGTGGTTGGACTAGCTGTTGCCGGATTTCCGATAACACCATCTGCAATGATTGTCAGCGCTGGCGTCGTGCCGTTTGGTTGATCAGCTGTAATCAGGCCCTGCGTGCCGTCAGCAAGAATGGTAGCGCCGCCACTCGGCGCCTCAATCGTCACCCGGGCCGCCGTAATTCCCGAATCAGTAGTGGACGAATCTGACGGCCTGACCAGGCCAATGCGTATCGAATTCGCCCGAATCAAAACTTCACTACCCGCCCCAGAGACTCCGTTTGAAAGCGGAGCAGTTAGTGAAACCGTGCCGCCAAGAAGGTTCGTGAATCCATTCAGGGTAATACTGCCTCCGGTCGACTTCACCCACAAATTCCCTCCGATAGTCAGGAGTCCGGTTTGGCTGATCGCGCCACCGGCGGTTACGTCCAGGTAACCACCCGCACCCGTCGTGATCGCACCCAGCGACAATGAACCACCACCGCTCATCTTGATGTTGCCCGCGCCCGTGGTGGTCACCGTGCCGATGATCGCGGCGTCGGCTTCGTCGAGGAAGATGCCGCCGCTGCCGGCCGTGGCGTTGAGCGTGCCGGCGCCCGAGGACTGGGTGTTGATGGCGTCGG
>JACRIX010000009.1 GCA_016215645.1 Rhodocyclales bacterium | reverse complement strand
CGGCGCCCACGTGCTGCGGGCGAAGATCGACATGGCCAGCGGCAACATCAACCTGCGCGATCCGGCGATCTACCGCATCCGCAAGGCCACGCACCACAACACCGGCGATGCCTGGTGCCTCTACCCGATGTACACCTACGCTCATCCGATCGAGGATGCGCTGGAAAACATCACCCACTCGATCTGCACCCTGGAGTTCGAGGACCAGCGACCCTTCTACGACTGGCTGCTGGGCAAGCTGGCCGAACATGGTTGCGTGAACACGCCGCTGCCGCAGCAGATCGAGTTCGCGCGCCTGAACCTCACCTACGTTGTGCTTTCCAAACGCAAGCTGATCCAGTTGGTCGACGAAAAGCACGTCACCGATTGGGACGACCCGCGCCTGCCGACCCTGGTCGGCGCGCGCCGGCGCGGCTACACGGCCGAGGGCTTTCGCAAGTTCGCCGAGATGATCGGCGTCACCAAGTCCGACTCGCTGATCGATTACCGCGTGTTCGAGGAATGCCAGCGCGATGTGCTCAACGACAGCGCGCCGCGCCGCATCGCCGTGCTCGACCCCGTAAAACTCGTCATCGACAACTACCCGGAGGGGCAGGAAGAGCTGTGCGAAGCGCCCAACCATCCGCAGAAGCCGGACTGGGGCAAGCGCCCGGTGCCGTTCTCGAGGGAACTCTGGATCGAGCGCGAGGATTTCATGGAGGTGCCGAGCAAGGGCTACTTCCGCCTCTTCCCCGGCAACCGGGTGCGCCTGCGCTACGGCTTCGTCGTCGAATGCACGGGCTGCGAAAAGGATGCCGCCGGCATCATCGTCGCCGTGCATTGCAACTACTTCGCCGATTCGAAGTCCGGCACGCCGGGCTCAGACAGCTACAAGGTCAAGGGCAATATCCACTGGGTGTCGGCAAAACGTTCCTATGCCGCCGAGGTGCGGCTCTACGACAGGCTGTTCAAGGTGCCCCAGCCGGGCGCTGAACGCGACTTCCTCGACGACATCAATCCGGATTCGGTAAAGACCCTCACCGCCCAGCTCGAACCCGCACTGCGCGATGCCAGGGCGGAAGACCACTACCAGTTCGAGCGCCACGGCTATTTTGTCGCCGACCGTGTCGAGTCGCAGGCCGGTGCGCCGGTGTTCAACCGCGCCGTAACCTTGAAGGATTCGTGGAAATGACATTCACGGAACAACTCGCCAGCGCCTGGCAGAAGAACAACTCCCTGCTCTGCGTCGGCCTCGATCCCGACCCGGCCAGGTTCCCGGCCCACCTGAAAGACAAACCCGACGCGATCTTCCGCTTCTGCAGCGAAATCGTCGACGCCACGGCCGACCTCGCCTGCGCCTTCAAGCCGCAGATCGCCTACTTCGCCGCGCGCCGCGCCGAAGACCAGCTTGAGGCCCTGATCGCGCACATCCACGAAAAGCACCCCGGCGTGCCGGTGATCCTCGACGCCAAGCGCGGCGACATCGGCAGCACCGCCGAGCAATACGCCATCGAGGCCTTCGAGCGCTACCGGGCGGACGCCGTGACCGTGAACCCCTACATGGGCCGCGACTCGGTCGAGCCCTGGCTGGCGTACCAGGACAAGGGCGTGATCCTGCTCTGCCGCACCTCCAACCCGGGCGGCAGCGATCTGCAGTTTCTCAAGGCAAGAGTCGGCGCTGGCGACACGCCGATTTTCGAGCACGTGGCGCAATTGGTGGCACGCCAATGGAATACCACGGGCCAATGCGCCCTGGTGGTTGGCGCCACCTTCCCCGCCGAACTCGCCCGGGTGCGCGCGATCGTCGGCGAGATGCCGCTGCTGGTGCCGGGCATCGGTGCCCAGGGCGGCGACATCGAGGCCACGGTAAGCGCCGGCCGGACCGCTGCCGGCAGCGGCCTGATGATCAACTCCTCGCGCGCCATCCTCTACGCCGCCACGGACAAGAATGCGAGCGAGGACTACGCCGCCGCCGCACGCCGGGTGGCGCTGGAAACCCGCGACGCGATCAACCGCTGGCGTTGACGCCGGCCTAGGCGATTCCGAGCAACTGGCGAAATTCAACGGCCGGCAATGGCCGGCCAAGGTGGTAGCCCTGGGCCACTGTGCAGCCCAGCGCACGCAACTCGGCAGCGACGTCGGCGGATTCCACGCCCTCGGCCTGAAGACGCAGGCCGAGGTTCCTGGCCAGATCGATTGCCGCCCGCACAATGACGACGTCGTCCGGATCAGAAAGCAGGTTGCTGACGAAACAGCCATCGATCTTCAGCGTATCGATGCCGAATCGCTTCAGCGCCGCGAGGCTGGAACTGCCACTACCGTAGTCGTCAATCGCCAGGCGCAGTCCGAAGGCCTTGAGCTGGGCCAGGCAGCGGCGCACCGCCTCGTTGCCCTCGGCAAGCACTGCCTCGCCGAACTCCAGTTCAAGCCCGGCCGCGTCGGCGCCGGATGCTGCAAGCGCGCTGCGCAGGCCGACCTCGACATCACCGCGACGGAACTGGATCGGCGAGAGGTTCACCGACAAGGAAAGTTCGCGCCGTCCGCCCGCCTGCCAGCGCGCCAGCTCCAGGCAAGCCTGCTGCAGGACCCAATCACCCAGGGGAATGATGAGGCCGCTGTGTTCGGCGGCGGTGATGAACTGTCCGGCGTCGAGCACGCCTTCGCCGGGAACGCGCCAGCGCAGCAAGGCTTCGCCGCCGACCACGCGGCCGCCGGCAAGCTCCACCACCGGCTGGAAGTAAAGCTCGAACTCCTGGCGCCCCATGGCATCGCGCAGCCGGGAATGCAGGTCCAGACGCTCGCGGGCGGCGACGTTCATCGGCTGGGTGTGGAAGCGGAAGGCGTTGCGACCGGCCTCCTTGGCGTGATACATCGCAATGTCGGCCTTCTTCAGCAGCTCATCGAAACCCGCGCCATCCTCCGGGTACACCGCAATGCCGATCGAGGCGGATATGCTGGCCTCATGACCCTCAATGTGAAAAGCTTCCGCCAGCGTCGCCATGATCTTGGCCGCCACCTGCGCCGGGACCTGTGAATCCTGCAGGTCGTTGAGCACCACGAGGAACTCGTCGCCGCCGTGGCGGCTGATGGTGTCGGATTCACGTACGCAGGACTGCAGGCGCTGTGCCACCTCGCGCAGCAGGATGTCGCCCACCGGATGGCCATAGGAATCATTGACCGCCTTGAACCGGTCAAGGTCGACGAACAGCAGCGCGATCCTGCGGCCGGTACGCTCACCATGGACGATGGCCTGTTGCATCCGGTCCTTGAGCAGCAGGCGGTTGGGCAGGCCGGTCAGGGTATCGTGGTGGGCGAGGTATTCAATCCTGGCTTCGGCTGCCTTGCGCTCGCTGATGTCGGAAAAAATGCCGACGTAATGGGTGATCTCGCCCTGTTCGTCGCGTACCGAGGATATTCCCAGCCAGCCGGGGTAAACCTCGCCATTGCGGCGACGATTCCAGATTTCCCCCTGCCAGTAACCGGTGGCGCGCAAGGTGCGCCACATTTCCTCGAAGAATTCGGGGCTGTGGCGACCGGAGGCAAGCAGGCTGACATTGCGCCCCGCGACTTCTTCGACGGCATAGCCGGTCACGCTGGAAAAAGCCCGGTTGCCCGATATCAATGTGCCATCGGGGGTGGTGATCATGATGGCCTCGCCGCTGCTCTCGAATACCCTGGCGGCCAGGCGCAGTTCCTCCTCGGCCTGACGCTGCCGGGTGTGGTCGCGCGTGGTGCCCTCGACGCCGACAAGCTTGCCCTGGGCGTCGAGTATGAAGTGCGCCGTGGTCAGCACCCACAGCTCGCGACCATCCTTGTGCCGCAGGCGCGACTGGCCGCCGACGATGTGACCGCCGTTGGCGCGCATGCGCGCGAGAAAGTCGTCGCGATCGCTTTGCGAGCAATAGAGGTCGGCCAGCCGCCGGCCGACCACCTCCTCAACCGTGTAGCCGAGCAACTGCTCGACCGAGCGCGAGGCACGCACGATGATGCCATCCTGGTTGGTGCGGTAATAGGTGTCCTGCAGGTCGTCGAGAATGCCGCGCAGTTCGCGTTCCGAGTCGGCCACGGCCTGTTGCGCCGCCATGATCGGCGTCAGATCGGTGATGAAGCCGAAGGAGCCGGTGACCTCGCCCTGCTCGTTGCGGTGGGTCGAGTTGTTGAGCAGGATGGGAAAGGTCGAGCCGTCCTTGCGCTGGGCGACGAGCTGGTAGCGGCGCCGGTCGGTGGTGTCGATGCGCTGCATCTGCTTCAACAATTCGGCACGGCTCTCGGGGGTAATGAAGTCGAGCGGCGTGTGCCCTATCCATTCCTCGCGCGGATAGCCGAACAGCTCGCAGAGGCGGTCATTGACTTCGACAAAGCGACGCTGCGCATCGATCGCGAAAAAGCCGTCGATCGCGCTGTCGATGACCTGGCGATAGTAGCGTTCGGCCTCCTCCGGCGTCTTCCAGCGCTTCGGGGCGGATAGCTCGGCGTCGCGACTCATGGCAGCCTTTCCTGGCGGAATCCGGCACGGCGGGGAAACACCTCCCGGCGCGGCACCGGGACATCCTGCGGGGACGGATGGATTGCAGAATATCAGCATTGCGCCCGGGCTTCACCTCCGGGCCGCCGCACAGAGATGCCCCGCACATGCGCCGGTATAATCCTTCCATTCCCCCGCCCGCACCCGACACCATGGCCCAGATGACCCTCTCCCGCTTCCTCATCGAGGAGCAACGCGACAAGAATGTCATTTCCCACGACCTGCGGCTGCTGATCGAAGTCGTTTCCCGCGCCTGCAAGGCCATCTCCATCGCCATCGGCAAGGGCAGTCTGGCGGGCGTGCTCGGCAGTGCCGGCAGCGACAACATCCAGGGCGAAGTGCAGAAGAAGCTGGACGTGATCTCCAACGAGATCCTGCTCGACGCCAACGAATGGGGCGGCCACCTCGCCGGCATGGCCTCGGAGGAAATGGAACTGCCGCACGTCATCCCCAACCGCTACCCCAAGGGAGAATACCTGCTGCTGTTCGATCCGCTCGACGGCTCGTCGAACATCGACGTCAACGTCTCTGTCGGTACCATTTTCTCGGTGCTGCAATGCCCCGAAGGCATGGAGCCCGGCGAGCAGGCCTTCCTGCAACCCGGCGCGCGCCAGGTCTGCGCCGGCTATGCGGTGTATGGCCCGACCACGCTGCTGGTACTGACGCTGGGCGATGGCGTCAATGTATTCACGCTGGATCGCGAATACGGGCGCTTCGTCATGACCCAGGAAAACGTCCGCATCCCCGAGGACACCCGCGAGTTCGCCATCAACGCCTCCAACGCGCGCTACTGGGAGCCCCCGGTGAAGCGCTATGTTGACGAAATGCTGGCGGGCAAGGACGGTCCGCGCGGCGAGGACTTCAACATGCGCTGGGTGGCCTCGATGGTCGCCGACGTGCATCGCATCCTCAGCCGCGGCGGCATTTTCATGTACCCGATCGACAGCAAGACGCGCGCCCAGGGCGGCAAGCTGCGCATCATGTACGAGGCCAACCCGATGGCCTTCATCGTCGAGCAGGCCGGCGGCGCGGCCACCGACGGGCGGCGACGCATCCTCGACATCCAGCCGGAAAAACTGCATCAACGAGTGCCGGTGATCCTCGGCTCGAAGAACGAAGTCGAGCGGCTTGCGTCTTACCACGCCGCCTAGGCGAAACAGCGCGCGGACCTACTCCTGCTGACCATAGCTGGCGAACTTCGCCAGCACGCGCTGCATTTCGTCCGCGGCAAGCAGCTGTGGCGTACCGAGTTGCAGTACCCGCCAATACTGCTCGCACAGCGTTTCCAGTTCCACCGCCAGCGCCAGCGCGTGATCGCAATCGCGACCGAAGACGACCATGCCATGGTGTGCCATCAGGCACGCATTGCGGCCCTCCAGCGCGATGATGATGGCATTGGAGAGTTCCTGGCTGCCGAAGGTGGCATAGGCGGCACAGCGCACATCGGTGCCGCCAAAGCGCGCCACCATGTAGTGGAAGGCAGGAATGCCCTGGCCCTGACAGGCCAGCGCCGTGGCGAAGGGCGAATGGGTGTGCACCACGGCACCGGCCTCGGGACGTGACGCGTAGATGTCGCGATGGAAGCGCCATTCCGAGGATGGCTTGCGCCTCCCGGTCGCCGTGCCGTCAGCGCCGACATTCACCATGTCGTCGTCGGTGCAGGCATCGTAGGCCATGCCGGTCGGCGTGATCAGGAACCCTGCGTCGCAGCGCGCGCTGACATTGCCGGCACTGCCGCGATTGATGCCCGAGGCATTCATCGCCCGCGCCGTCGCCAGCACTTGAGCAGGCAGTGGATTCGTACTCATGTCCGCCATTGCGCCAGATTGTCGGCTGCGGCGACACCGCGCTCGGAAATGATGCCGGTGATCAGTGCCGCCGGCGTTACGTCGAAGGCCGGGTTGGCCACCGGAGCGCTGCCGACACCAAGCTCCTCGCCGGATCGCTCTTCGATGGGAATCTCCTTCCCCGAGGGGCAGGCAAAATCTATGGTCGACAGCGGCGCGGCGACATAAAAGGGAACTTGGTGGGCGCGCGCCGCCAACGCCTTGAGGTAGGTGCCGACCTTGTTGGCGGTGTCGCCGTTGGCGGCAATGCGATCGGCGCCGACGATGACGAGATCGACCTTGCCCTGCATCAGCAACAGTCCGGCGGCATTGTCGGCAATCAGCGTATGCGGCACACCGGCTTCGGCCAGTTCCCAGGCCGTCAGCAGGCCCTGGTTGCGCGGGCGGGTTTCCGAGACCCAGACATGCACCGCCAGGCCGGCGGCATGGGCGGCATAGATCGGAGAGATCGCCGTGCCATGTTCCACCGTCGCCAGACGTCCGGCGTTGCAATGCGTCATCACCTGGATCGGATTCTTGCCCTTCGGCCGCGCCTGCAGCAGGGGCATGCCGTGCATTCCAATTGCATGGTTCGCGGCCTTGTCTTCCGCCGCAATCGCCCGCGCCTCCCGCCAGGCGATTTCCCGCCGTGTCGCCGGCGCCGACTTTCGCAGCACGCGTTCCATGCGTGCCAGCGCCCAGTGCAGGTTCACCGCGGTGGGGCGCGTAGCGCCAAGCACAGCCAAAACATGCGCCAGGCGCTCGTCGCCGGCGCCCTGCTCGAGGCCAATCGCGACGCCATAGGCTGCGGTGGCGCCGATCAGCGGCGCACCGCGTACCTGCATCACCCGGATGGCATGGGCCGCCTCCTCCAGCGTTGCCAGCGTAAGCATTGTCGCCTCGTGCGGCAAGCGGGTCTGGTCGAGGATCGTGACGCGGCCTTCCTGCTCGCTCAGGGTGGGCAGGCGGTGGCCGGTAGCAGGGGTGGAACTGGCATCGAAGCTCTCCGGCGCGAGGCCGGCCTCGTAGCGCTGTTGCATGGTCAAAAAGGCGGACTCAAGTGTCTTGGTAAATCGTCTGCTGTCGAACAGCAGGCAGGTTTCGCGGTTTGCCGCCAGCCGGGCGCGCAGCGAGTCGAGGCGACCGGCCTCTCCGGCCAGGGCAACCGCAAGCTCCACGTACTGGTCGGCCGAGTGCGTGACCAGCTCCGGGAGTCCCACCGCGTGCAGCAGGCTCGCCGCCACCCTTCCGGCAAACGCCTCGCCGCATCGCGTCAGAACCGGCACACCCGCCCACAGTGCATCACTCGCCGTGGTACCGGCATTGCAAGGCAGGGTGTCGAGGAAGAGGTCTGCGAGGCGGTAGCGCGCGAGGTGGTCGGCATGGTCGCGGCGGGGCGCGAACACCAGGCGCCCGGGGTCGATGCCGCGGGCTGCGGCCTCCCGTCCGAGGTTTGCGCTGGTGAGGGCGTCAGCGGAAAACAGCCATAACATGCTCCCCTCGCAGGCCGACAGGATCCGCATCCAGCAATCGAACACATCCGGCGCAATCTTGTAACTGCTGTTGAAGCAGCAGAATACGAAGGCCCGCTCGGGCAATGCCTCGTCGCAACGCGAGAGGTGGACATCCGAGATCCGACGGCGGCGGTCGTTAACCTGGTAGCTCGGCAACCGGACGATGCGCTCCGAATAATGCGGGGAGTCGGGCCGGGGAACAATCACCGTGTCGGCGAACAGATAGTCGTAATAGGCAGCGCCCATGGTTCCCAGGTAACCGAGGTAGCTCGCCTGTATCGGCGCCGCGCGATGGGAAAATATGCCAGTGCGGGAGTTGTCGGTATAGCCGCCGAGGTCGATCGCGATGTCAATGCCGAGTTCGCGCGAGCGCCGCGCAATTCCCTGATCATCGAGCCGGCCGACATCAAGAAAATGGTCGAACGCCGCAGCCAGCCGAACGCGCATGGCATCCACCACCGGACGGCCGAGCGAAAACCCGAAAACCTCGAAGCGGGCGCGATCATGCAGTTCGAAAAGTTCCGCGGTAAGGTAGGCGACGGGATGGTTGTGAAAATCGGTCGAGAAATAGCCGACGCGGATGCGTTCCGATGGCGGGCGCCCCAGCGCCGGAGCGGCGGGTTCCCGCGCAGGATGCATCGCCGCGGAATAGGTTTCGGCCGCCTTGCGTTGCAGGACAGGCGAATCGAGCAGGGCGAGCACGGGGAATGGCGAGCTCGCACGTTCGCCATTCGCTATGGAGTGAGCAAGGCGCCGCAGGCAGGCTCCGTCGTCGCGCCAGTCACAAACCTGGCGCCGGGCGAGGAGAAGGTCGCCGAGCAGGAAATCCCGCTCCGGTTCCAGGGCATGGGCGCGCCCAAAGTGCTCGCTCGCCGGTCCCGGGTTTCCGAAGCGCCGCAGCGCGCTTGCCAGGTGATGCTCTGCCGCAGCCGAGTCCGGCCGGATCACGGTGGCGCGGTCGAAGCTGAGTATGGCTTCCGCCGGGCGGTCCAACTGCAGGAATACGATTCCCCGGCCGATGAGCGCCTGGGGAAAATCGTCCGGGTACAGGGCCAGCACGGATTCGTAGGCGCCCAGCGCCTCCTCCAGCCGAGCCAGGCCGCGCAATGCCGCGGCCCGATTGAGCATGAGGCCGGGATCGTTGCCGTGAAGCGCGAGACCGTGCTCGAAACAAGCGAGCGCCTCTTCGTCGCGACCCAGCTTGCGCAATACGACGCCGCGATTGTTTAGCGCAGAACACCGGTCAGGCTGCAGCCCCAGCGCACGATCATAGGCACCCAGAGCCTCCTGATACCTTCCCTCCGCGAGGAAGGCATCACCACGGGCGAAATGCTCGTCCGCGGATTCCGGCATCAACTCAACTTGCCATGGCAGTGCTTGTACTTCTTGCCGCTGCCGCATGGGCAGGGATCGTTGCGCCCGACCTTGGGCGCGTGGCGCTCGACCGGCAACGCCGCCTTGGGCTCGGCGGTGGCGGCCAGGGCCTCCTCGTAGTCGGCATGATGGTACTGGACATTCTCAAGCTGCGGCGGTGCCTCGGCTTCTTCGATCTGCTCTTCGCTGCGCACTTCCACCGTCATCAGCAGGCGCGTGACCTCGTTGCGTACCGTCTGCAGCAGTGCCTCAAAAAGTTCGAACGCCTCGCGCTTGTATTCCTGCTTCGGGTCTTTCTGCGCATAGCCGCGCAAGTGGATACCCTGGCGCAGGTGGTCGAGCGCGGAAAGGTGCTCGCGCCAGTGGCTGTCAAGGCTTTGCAGCATGACATTGCGCTCGAAGCCGGACCAGGCCTCGGCCTCGACGGCGACGGTCTTCCCGGCGTAGGTGGCATCACCGGCGTCGAGCAGGCGCTTGAGGATCTCGTCGTCGCCCAACTGGGGCTCGGCCGTGATCCATTCGCCTATCGGCTGCTTGAGGTGCAACTCGGCGGCCAGCGTGGCCTCGAGCCCGGTGACATCCCATTGCTCTTCAACACTTTCAGCCGGAATGTGCAGGCGGAAAGTATCGTGGATCTGGCCCTGGCGCATGGCCGTGACGGTCTCCGAAATGTCGTCGCTGTCGAGCAGTTCGTTGCGCTGCTGGTAGATCACTTTGCGCTGGTCGTTGGAGACGTCGTCGTATTCCAGCAGTTGCTTGCGGATGTCGAAGTTGCGCTGTTCGACCTTGCGCTGCGCCGACTCCAGCGAGCGGCTCACCAGCGGATGTTCGATGGCCTCACCCTCGGGCATCTTCAGGCGCACCATGATGGTGTTGAGGCGCTCTCCGGCGAAGATCTTGAGCAGCGAGTCATCGAGCGCCAGGTAGAAGCGCGAGGAACCGGGGTCGCCCTGGCGACCGGAACGACCGCGCAACTGGTTGTCGATGCGGCGCGACTCGTGGCGCTCGGAGCCGATGATGTGCAGGCCACCGGCAGCCAGCACCTGATCGTGCAGCTTCTGCCATTCGGCCTTGAGCGCTGCGGTGCGGGAGGCCTTTTCTTCCGCCGACAGCGACTCGTCGTCACGGATCGCATTGGTCGGCTTTTCGATGTTGCCGCCCAGCACGATATCGGTACCGCGGCCCGCCATGTTGGTGGCAATGGTGATCATGCCGGGGCGACCGGCTTCGGCCACGATCTCGGCTTCGCGTGCGTGCTGCTTGGCGTTGAGCACCTGGTGGGGCAGTTTTTCCTTGTCGAGCAGGCCGGAAAGCAGTTCCGAATTCTCGATCGAGGTGGTGCCGACCAGCACCGGCTGGCCGCGCTGGTGGCAGGCACGGATGTCGGCGATGATGGCTGAATATTTTTCCGGCGCGGTGCGGTAGATCTGGTCGTTCTCGTCCTTGCGGATCATCGGCCGGTTGGTCGGGATCACCACGGTTTCCAGGCTGTAGATCTGCTGGAATTCGTAGGCCTCGGTGTCGGCCGTGCCGGTCATGCCAGCGAGCTTGCCGTACATGCGGAAATAGTTCTGGAAGGTGATCGAGGCCAGGGTCTGGTTCTCGGACTGGATCGCCACGCCTTCCTTGGCCTCGACCGCCTGGTGCAGGCCGTCGGACCAGCGCCGGCCCGCCATCAGGCGCCCGGTGAATTCATCGACGATCACCACTTCGCCGTTCTGCACCACGTATTGCTGGTCGCGGTGGAACAGGTTGTGCGCCCGCAAGGCGGCATACAGGTGATGGATCAGGAGGATGTTCGAGGGCTCGTACAGGCTGCTGCCCTCGGCCAGGATACCCAGGCGGGCCAGGATTCCCTCCGCCTTTTCATGCCCCTCCTCGGTCAGCAGCACCGAGTGCGCCTTGAGGTCGACCACGTAGTCGCCGGTATCCGGATCGCCCGTTTCCTTTCCCGCTTCGCCCTTGGTCAGCAGCGGGGGCACGGCGTTCATGCGCACGTAGAGGTCGGTGTGGTCCTCGGCCTGGCCGGAAATGATCAGCGGCGTGCGCGCCTCGTCGATCAGGATCGAATCCACCTCGTCGACGATCGCGTAATTGAGGCCGCGCTGCACCCGCTCGTTGGCGGCATAGACCATGTTGTCGCGCAGGTAGTCGAAGCCGAACTCGTTGTTGGTGCCGTAGGTGATGTCCGAGGCGTAGGCAAGCTGCTTCTCGTCGTGCGGCATCTGCGACAGATTGATGCCCACGGAAAGACCGAGGAAGCGATAGACGCGACCCATCCAGTCGGCGTCGCGACTGGCAAGGTAGTCATTGACCGTGATGACATGCACGCCCTTGCCGGGGATCGCGTTGAGATATACGGCCAGGGTGGCGGTCAGGGTCTTGCCCTCGCCGGTGCGCATTTCGGCGATCTTGCCGTAATGCAACACCATGCCGCCGATCATCTGGGTATCGAAATGGCGCATGCCAAGCACGCGTTTGGCCGCTTCGCGCACCACGGCAAAGGCTTCCGGCAGCAGGTCGTCGAGGGTTTCGCCCTTGGTGTGACGGGCGCGGAACTCCTCGGTCTTGGCCTGCAGCGCCGCATCGGACAAGGCCACAATGGCTGTCTCGAAGGCGTTGATGCGGGTGACGGTCTGGGAATACTGCTTGATCAGCCGGTCATTGCGGCTGCCGAAGATCTTTTTGAGTAAGCCGGTGATCATGAGGAACGCGGCCGCGCATCAGCCGGTAAAAGCAAAAGCGCGATTTTAACACGCAGGGGCCGCGGCCCCGGTGCCTCAGGCGGGACTCAGTTGCGCTTGGCGGCAGGCCGCTGGCCATTCTGCGCCATGCGCAGGAAGCGGTCGGGATTCTGCGCGATGCCGCGGATGCGCACCTCGAAATGCAGGTGCGGCCCGGTGGAACGGCCGCTGGAACCAACTTCGGCAATCTTCTGCCCGCGCTTGACCAGTTGGCCCGGCTTGACCAGCACCTTCGAGGCATGGGCATAGCGCGTGGTGAGGTCCTTGCCGTGGTCGATTTCGACCATGTTGCCATACTGCGGATGGCGCTCGGCGATCGCTACAACCCCGGAAGCAGCGGCACGGATACCTGTCCCCGGCATGGCCACGAAATCGACACCCTCATGCATCGCCCGCTCGCCGGTGAAGGGATCGACGCGCCAGCCGTAGGCCGACGCATTCCACTGCGCGTCCACTGGCAGGCTGGTGGGCAACAGGCTCTTCTTGATGCGATCTTCCAGCATCTGCGACTCGATCATCGAGATTGCATCCGACTTGGCCTCCACCTGCCGCGCCAGCGCATCGACGGCACGTTGCAGGTCGGTCGGGGACATCGAGCTGGGGTTGACCAGAGGGCCGCCACGTCCATCGGTCTTGCCCTCGAAGGCCTTGAGTTCCTGCGGCTTGACGCCGGCCATCGCCGCCAGGCGCTCGCCCATGGTGTCCAGGCGCAGCAACTGGGCCTGCATTTCGCCCAGTTTCACGGCCATCACGTTGAGGTTCTCGCGCACGAAATCCCTGGATTTCTCGGTTTCTGCGGCATTCATCGCCCGCAGCAGGTCTTGCAGGAAGGGCAAACGCAACTCGGCGGCATGGCGCACGGTAACGTAGGAGAAGACGGAGGAGAGCATCACCACGGAAGCCATCATGGCTCCCGCAAACAAAACCAGGTGGCGCCAGGTCAGATTGATGCTTCTTGCAGTTGCAAGGCGATCGGAGACGAGAATAATATGCAACTTCTCTCCCTTCAGATTCGTTCCGTTCGGGCCGACAAACCCGATCCGAAGAATTCATATTCGATGACATCGCGCAGCCTCCAGGAACACCTCGTGTCCGGCGACAGCATGGCGCGACTCGCAAGCCACGCCCAACGTCTGCTCCAATTCCAGCGGTCTCTGGAAGCTGCACTTCCGGCGGCGCTTGCGCCGCATGTCAGGGTAGCCAACTTCCGTCTGGGGAAACTTTTTATCCACGCCGCCAATGGCGCGGTCGCCGCGAAAGTCCGTCAACTCGGACCCAGGGTCGCCAGCGAATTGTCAAATAAGGGGGTGAAGATTACCCAAATCGAGGTCCGAGTGCAAGCCGGAATCCCGGATTTACCGAAGAAGGATCACGAAAGGCCGACTTTACCTGGCTTGAGGCAGAAGCAAGGACTAACTGCGCTGGCGCGAAATCTGCCGCCGGATTCGCCCCTGAAGGTGGCGCTGGACCGTCTGCTGCAAAGCGTCAAAGAATGATCAGGCGCTCCGCGGCCATCAGCAGCAGCACGAAAAGAGCGAAACCCAGGGCCCCGAGAGCCAGTCGACCGGAAAAAACCAGGTAGCGGCGGTCACGGGTAAACAACCAGGCGATGATGCCGCTGCCAATCGCGATCGCCGTGAGTATGCCGACGATGCGCAGGACGAACATGCGTGACGGGCCTCAAGCCAGCCGGGGATACAGCCGGGCGACGGCGCCTGGCGCTTCCTCGATGCGCTGGAAACTGACCAGTTCCCAGGCCGTGGCATCCGCCAGCAAGGCGCGCAGCAACTGGTTGTTGAGGGCATGGCCCGACTTGTAGGCGGAAAACGCCGCCAGCAGGGGATGGCCCGCAAGATAGAGATCACCGACGGCATCGAGGATCTTGTGCTTGACGAACTCGTCGGCGTAACGCAGTCCGTCGCTGTTGAGCACCCGATACTCGTCCATCACGATGGCGTTTTCCAGGCTGCCGCCGAGGGCCAACCCCTGGTCGCGCAGGGACTCGACATCCTGCATGAAGCCAAAGGTGCGCGCCCGGGCGACGTCCTTCAAATAAGACTGGTCGGCGAAATCGATATGGGCGCGGGAGGCCGAGCGATCCACCGCCGGATGGTTGAAGACGATGGAAAAGTCCAGGCTGAAACCGTCGTAGGGCGAGAGGCGGGCCCATTTGTCGCCATCCCTGACTTCGACGGCCTTCCTGACGCGGAGGAATTTCTTGGCTACGTTCTGCTCCTCGATCCCGGCGGACTGCAACAGGAAGACGAAGGGCGCGGCCGAGCCGTCCATGATCGGCAGTTCCGCCGCATCGACGTCGACATAAATATTGTCGATGCCGAGGCCGGCCAGGGCCGACATCAGGTGTTCGACGGTGGCGACGCGGGCGCCGTTCTGTTCCAGACAGGAGGCCAGGCGCGTATCACCGACACCGAGCGGGTCGGCCTTGAGATCGACCGGAGGCGTCAGGTCGACGCGGCGAAAAATCACCCCGGTATCGGGCTGGGCCGGACGCAGCATGAGCGTCACCTTGGCGCCGGAATGGAGTCCGACGCCAGTCGCCTTGACCACGGATTTCAGGGTGCGCTGACGAAGCATGGGTTAGCCAGGTACGTATTTGCTGCGGAGCAGTAATTTTAGCACGCGCGCCCGAACCGACGGGGAGGCGTCCCCCGGTCCGGGCTTGCGCGATGCGGATCTCAGTCCGACTGACGGCGCAGGAATGCCGGGATGTCGTACTTGTCCACTCCGGAAGCCGCCATGGCGTCGGCCTGGGCATTGCGCGGACTGCCGCGACCGCTGACACTGACGCTGGACAAGTCGATGCCTGCCTGCACGCTGGTGACGTCGAACACCTGCAGGTTGTCGGTGCCGGTACGCAGGCCGATGGTTTCGACCACCCGCATGCTCGGCTTGGCGGCCTGCACAGCGACCACGCCAAGACCGGTCGCCACCACGGTGACGCGCAACTGGTCCTCCATCGACTCGTCGAACACTGCGCCGCAAATCACCGTCGCTTCGGGGGCCGTGTATTGGCGAATCGTCTTCATCACCTCCTTGTACTCCTTGAGGCCCAGCGTATTGCTGGCGGTGATGTTGACCAGCACCCCGCGCGCGCCGGAAAGTTCGATGCCTTCCAGCAGCGGGCTGGCGACGGCTTCCTCGGCGGCGACGCGGGCGCGATCGACGCCAGCGGCGACGGCGGACCCCATCATCGCCTTGCCCATCTCGCCCATCACGGTGCGCACATCCTCGAAGTCGACGTTGACCAGGCCCGGCACGTTGATGATCTCGGCAATGCCGCCCACGGCGTTGCGCAGCACGTTGTCGGCGGCCATGAAGGCCTCGAGCATGCTGACCTCGTCGCCGAGAACCTCTTCGAGTTTTTCGTTGAGGATCACAATCAGCGAATCGACATGGCGCGAAAGCTCGGCCACGCCTTCTTCGGCCAGGCGTTTGCGCTTGCCCTCGTACTCGAAGGGCTTGGTCACCACCGCCACGGTGAGGATGCCGAGTTCGCGCGCCACTTCGGCGACCACCGGGCCGGCACCGGTGCCGGTACCACCGCCCATGCCGGCGGTAATGAAGACCATGTGTGCGCCCTGCAAGGCCTCCGCAATGCGCTCGCGCTCCATCAGCGCCAGCTCGCGCGCCTTTTCCGGCTTGCCGCCAGCGCCCAGTCCCGGCCCGAGCTGCAGCTTGACGTGGGCATTGCTCTTCTTCAGCGCCTGCGAATCCGTGTTGCAGCAGATGAATTCGACGCCGCCGACGCCTTCGCGGATCATGTGATCCACCGCGTTGCCGCCCGCACCGCCGACCCCGACCACCTTGATCACGGTCGAATTGCCATCCGACCCCGGTCCCGCCACTTCCTCTAGTTCAAACATGCTTGCCTCCTGAAAAAGACCACTGCCTCAAAAATTTCTCGTGAACCACGCCTTCATGCGCGCCAGAACCTGCCCGAAACTGCGCGGGCTTTGCACCTTCATGCCGCGTTGACGCTGCGCCACCCCTTCCAACAACAAACCCATGGCCGTGGAGTGGCGCGGATTGCGCACGAAATCGCGCAAATTGCCGTCGTAGTGCGGCATCGCCAGCTTCACGGTATTGTGAAAAACCTCCTCGCCAAGTTCGGCCATGCCTTGCATTTGCGCGGCCCCGCCGGTGAGCACGATGCCGGCGCGCAGCAGGCGCTCCTTGCCGCTGCGCTGCAACTCTTCCTGCACCTTCTGGAAGATCTCCTCGACCCGCGGCTGGATGAATCCGGCCAGGGTCTGGCGCGACAACTGGGTCGAAGGACGATCGCCGACCCCGGGTACTTCGATCATTTCTTCCGGATCGGCCAGTTGCTGCAGGGCCACGCCGTAGCGGATCTTGATGTCCTCGGCGTCCTGGGTCGAGGTGCGCAGGGCGATGGCGATGTCATTGGTGAGCTGGTCGCCGGCAATCGGGATCACGGCCGTGTGGCGGATCGCGCCCTGCACGAAGACCGCCACGTCCGTGGTGCCGCCGCCGATGTCGACCAGGCAGACGCCGACGTCCTTTTCGTCCTCGGTCAGCACGGCATAGCCGGAAGCCAGCGGCTGCAATACCAGGTCGACCACTTCCAGGCCGCAGCGATGCACGCATTTGACGATGTTCTGCACCGCCGTCACCGCGCCGGTGACCAGATGCACCTTGACATCAAGGCGCTTGGCGTCCATGCCGATCGGCTCCTTGACCCCGTCCTGGCCATCGACGATGAATTCCTGGACCAGGGTATGCAGGATCTGGTCGTCGGCCGAGATCGACGTGGCGTTGGCGGCCTCGATGGCGTGCTCGACGTCGGCCTGGGTGACCTCCTTGTCGCGCACCACGGCCATGCCGGTGGAATCCTTGCTCTTGATGTGGCTGCCGGCGATGCCGGTATACACCTCGCGCACCTTGCAGCCGGCCATCATTTCAACTTCTGCGATGGCCCGCGAGATCGAGTTCACCGTGGCTTCGATGTTGATCACCATGCCGCGCTTGAGGCCGGTCGATTCCTGAGTGCCGATGCCGAGCACGCCCAGGCGACCCTCGGCATCCAGCTCGCCGACGATGGCGACGATCTTGGAGGTGCCGATGTCGAGGCCGACGATCAGGTCGCGTTTTGTATCTTTGCTCATGACTGTCCTGACGCCCGCGGCCGCAATGCGAAACCGTTGGGATAGCGCAAGTCCACCGTGCCGATTGCCGGCAGGCGGCCTTTCACCGCGGCACTGGCGGCCACGTAGTTGCTCGCGTAGCGATCGAGTCGGTCCGCCAGCGGGTGCTTGGGCTGATCGCGCCCCAGTTCCAGCACCACGCCATCGTCCAGCTTCACTTGCCAGGCCTCGCGCGCCGAGAGATGCACAACGATCGGTTTGCGTCCGGTGCTCGCCAGCGCCTCGCTGAAGGCACGGAAGCGCTCCAGCACACGCGGCGCCGAACCTTCGGGCCCGATCAGGCGCGGCAAGGCCGCGTCGCTGCTGGCGGCAAAGACCTCGCCATGTACGCTAACCAGTCGCGACTCGCCTTCCTGCGGAGTCCAGCGGGCGACGGCACGATGCTCCTCGATGCTCAATTCCACGCCGTCGGGCCAGAGGCGACGCAGCGACGCTGTGCGCACCCAGGGCATGCGCTCGAAGGCGGCACGCGAGGCGTCCAGGTTCACTGTGAAGAAGTTGCCGGTCAACACCGTGCGCGCCGTATGCTCGATCTGCGCCCGCGACACCTGGTCGAGCGGGGTCGCCACGACAAGCTGCTGCAAGGGGAAGGCCGGCAGGTTCTGTAGCGCCACGGCCCCCGACCACGCCAGCAGTGCACCACCGATCAGGAACAGCAGGTCGGCGAGCAGGTTCATCATCACCGGCCGATCCCAGAACCCGTCGCCAGTGTCCTTGTCGGTCCTGCGATTCGCCGTGGAGCGCTTAGCCATGGGCGGCCCCTGCCAGCAGTTCCAGCACCAGTTGCTGGAAGGGAATGCCGGCCGCACGCGCTGCCATCGGCACCAGCGAATGATCGGTCATGCCCGGCGAGGTGTTGGCTTCGAGGCAATAAATACCGTCCGCCGCATCGAGCATCAGGTCGACCCGTCCCCAGCCGCGACCGCCCAGCACGCGATAGGCACGCAATGCCAGCTTGCGCATCTCCGTCTCGCGTGCCTCGCCCAGCCCGCTGGGAATGCGGTATTCGGTATCGTCGCGCAGATATTTGGCCTCGTAGTCGTAGAACTCGGTGGCCGGCACGATGCGGATCACCGGCAGCGCGCGTTCGCCAAGGATGCCCACCGTGTATTCGCCACCGGCAAGGAATTTCTCGGCAATCACACAGCGGTCGTAGCGCGCCGCAATGTCATACGCCGCACGCAAGCCGCCCGCCACCTTGACCTTGCTGATGCCGATGCTGGAACCCTCGTTGGCCGGCTTGACGAAGATCGGCAGGCCGAGACGGGCTTCGACCGCCGCGAAATCGCTGTCGGCGCCGAGCACGGCATAGTCCGGCACGGGCAGGCCCGAAGCCTGCCAGACCAGTTTGCTGCGCCACTTGTCCATGGCCAGGGCCGAGGCCAGCACGCCGCTGCCGGTATAGGGAATGTCCATCAGGTCGAGCGCGCCCTGCAGGCTGCCGTCTTCGCCGCCGCGCCCGTGCAGCGCGATGAACACCCGCTGGAAGCCTTCGCCATGCAAGGCCTCGAGCGGCTTGTCGAGCGGATCGAAGGCATGCGCGTCGACGCCGCCGGCACGCAGTGCGGCCAGCACCGCGGTTCCGCTTTTCAGCGAAACCTCGCGCTCGGCCGACTTGCCGCCCATCATCACCGCCACCTTGCCGAAAGCCATCAAGACCCTTCCCCGCCCTGCCCCGCCACGCCCACGATGCGCACTTCGCGCAGCAGCGAAACTCCGAACTTTTCGCGCACTTCCGCCTGAACCCGGCCGATTAGCATTTCTATCGCACTCGCGCTGGCCGCGCCCTCGGGATTAACGATGAAATTCGAATGCTTTTCGGAAACCTGCGCGCCGCCGATCTGTGTGCCCTTGAGCCCGGCCGCCTCGATCAGGCGCGCGGCATGGTCGCCGGGCGGATTGCGGAACACCGAACCGGCGTTCGGCAGTTGCAGGGGCTGCTTCGCCACGCGCCATTCGAGCAGCTCGCGCATGCGCCCGCGCGCCGCCTCCGAGTCGCCGGGCGGAAAGCGGAACCAGGCCGCGGCGAAGATCTCGTCGGTGGCGGCCTTCAGCCCGGCATGACGGTAGCCGATGGCGAAGTCCTCGGCGCGGCGCAGCACGCGCTCACCCTGCCGGTTCAGCATCAGCACCTGATCGACGTAGCGCCAGGTTTCGCCGCCGTGGCAGCCGGCGTTCATCGCCAGCGCCCCACCCACGGTGCCGGGAATTCCAGCGAGGAACTCGGCCTCGGCGCAACCGGCGTTGGCGACAAAACGCGCCAGCTTGGGCGAGGCCACGCCGGCCTCGGCATAGAAGCGGCCGTCGTCTTCACAACGCAGCGCGGAGAGCGCGCCGTGGGTGAAAATCGCCGTGCCGTCGAAGCCGCCGTCGCGCACCAGCAGGTTGCTGCCCAGACCGACCAGCAATAGTGGTTCGTCATGGCGCAGGCGGCCGAGAAACCCGGCGAGGTCATCGAGGTCGGCGGGGAAATAGGCGCGCGCTACCGTCCCGCCGGCGCGCCACGACACATGCCCCTGCATCGACTCGTTTTCACGAAGCTGGCCGCGCAGCTCAGGCATCGGCCAGCTTTCCCGGCACCCCACCGATCGATCCCGCGCCCATGGTGATCACCACGTCGCCGTCGCGAACGGAGGCCAGTATCGCTTCCGGCATGGCGGCGATCTCCTCGACGAAGATCGGCTCGATCCTGCCGGCGACACGCAGCGCGCGCACCAGGCTGCGGCCATCGGCGGCGATGATCGGCGCCTCACCCGCGGCATACACCTCGCCCAGCAGCAGGGCGTCGACGCCAGCCAGCACCTTGACGAAATCCTCGAAGCAATCGCGGGTTCGGGTGTAGCGGTGCGGCTGGAAGGCCAGCACCAGGCGCCGTCCGGGAAAGGCGCCGCGCGCGGCGGCCAGCGTCGCGGCCATCTCCACCGGGTGGTGACCGTAGTCGTCGACCAGGGTGAAGCTGCCGCCACTTGGGCAGGCGATTTCGCCATAGCGCTGGAAGCGCCGGCCGACGCCACGGAAATCCGCCAGGGCCTTGATGATCGCCGTGTCGCCAACGCCGACTTCCGTGGCCACCGCAATCGCCGCCAGGGCATTGAGCACGTTGTGCCGGCCCGGCAGGTTGAGCACGATGGGCAACCGGCTGGTGCTGCCGTTGGTACGCACGCAGGTGAAGCGCATGGTGCCGGCATCGGCGACGATATCCTCGGCACGAAAATTCGACTCGCTGTCGATCCCGTAGGTGACGATCTGCTTGCTGACGCGGGGAATGATTTCGCGCACGTGCGGGTCGTCGGCGCAGACCACGGCCACGCCGTAGAAAGGCAGCCGATGGAGGAAGTCAATGAAGGCCTGTTTCAGCCTGCCGAAATCATGGCCATAGGTTTCCATGTGGTCGGCGTCGATGTTGGTGACGACGGAGACGACGGGCGAGAGAAAGAGGAAAGAGGCATCCGACTCGTCGGCCTCGGCGACCAGGAACTCGCCGCTGCCGAGTTTGGCGTTGGCGCCGGCGGAATTGAGGCGGCCGCCGATGACGAAGGTCGGGTCGAAACCCCCTTCGGCAAGACAGGAAGCGGCCAGGCTGGTCGTCGTCGTTTTGCCATGGGTGCCGGCAATGGCGATGCCCTGCTTCAGGCGCATTAATTCGGCCAGCATTTGTGCGCGCGGCACCACCGGCAGGCGACGCTCGCGCGCCATCTGCACCTCGGGGTTGTCTTCCTTCACCGCCGTCGACACCACGACCGCGTCGGCCTGGGCGACGTTCTGTGCGTTGTGGCCGATGGCGATGCGGATGCCGCGTTCGGCGAGGCGTTGCGTGGTGGCGCTGGCGCCAAGGTCGGAACCACTGACTTCATAGCCCTGGTTGGCAAGCACCTCGGCGATGCCCGACATGCCGGAACCGCCAATGCCGACGAAGTGGATGCGCTTGACCTTGTGTTTCATGCCCTGCCTCCCTTGCGTGCCAGTTCGGCACATGCCTGCGCCACGTCGGCGGTCGCCTCGGGGCGCGCCAGCTCGCGTGCCTTTTCAGCCATCTGTGCCAATTGCTGGCGTGAGAGATTCCGGATCTCGGCGAGGTGCTGCGGCGTCATCTGGTCCTGTGGCAGCAGGATGGCGGCGCCGGCGCTGCTGAGGAAGCGCGCGTTCGAGGTCTGGTGATCGTCTACTGCATGCGGGAAGGGCACCAGCAGGCTGGCGACACCCGCCGCCGCGAGTTCGGCCACCGTCAGCGCGCCGGCGCGGCAGATCACCAGGTCGGCCCAGGCATAGGCACCGGCCATGTCCTCGATGAAGGCCACGCACTCGGCCTGCACACCTTCAGAGAGGTAGCGGCTTTTCAACTGTGGCAAATGCTTCTCACCCGCCTGATGGACGACCACGGGCCGGTGCTTTTCGTCAATCAGCGCCAGCGCCGTGGGCAGGGTTTCGTTCAGCGCCTGGGCACCGAGGCTGCCGCCCACCACCAGAATCCGCAGTGGGCCCTGGTGCTGCTGATAGCGAAGAGTCGGCGCTGGCAGTGCGGCGATTTCGGGGCGCACCGGATTGCCGACCCACGCGCCATGGCGCAGGACATCGGGAAAACCGGTCATCACCTTGTCGGCCACGCCGGCCAGGACGCGATTGGCCAGGCCGGCCACGGAATTCTGCTCATGCAGCACCAGCGGGATGCCACGCAGCACCGCCATCATGCCGCCGGGAAAGCTGACATAGCCGCCCATGCCCAGCACCACGTCGGGACGGATGCGTCCGAGTTGCTGCCAGGCCTGGGCAAAACCACGCAGCAGGTTGAACGGCAGCAGCAGCGCCCGCGCAAGCCCCTTGCCGCGCAAGGCCGAAAAGCGCACCCAGGCCATCTCGTAGCCGCGACCGGCGGTGAGCTTCGCCTCCATGCCTTCGGCATTGCCCATCCAGGCAATCTTCCAGCCCTGGCTACGCAGGTATTCAGCGACGGCCATTCCCGGCATGATGTGCCCGCCGGTGCCGCCCGCCATGACGAGCAGGGTTTGGCTCATTGAACGACCCTCCCCCCGGCCCCCTGCCCAAGGCAGGGGGTGACCAAGGTTCGCCGCTGGGCGGCTCCGAGGCGTGGCTGCGCCCCCCTTGGGGCGGCCCGGCGGGGAACGCTCATACCTGCTGCCCCCGCATCATGGCGCGATTTTCGTAATCGACGCGCAGGAGGATTCCGAGCGCCAGGCAGTTGGCGACAATGCCGGAGCCGCCAAAGCTCATCAGCGGCAGGGTCAGGCCCTTGGTCGGTAGCAGGCCCATGTTCACGCCCATGTTGATGAATCCCTGCACGCCGAGCCAGATGCCGACACCCTGGGCAACCAGGCCGGCATGGACGCGGCCGAGTACCAGGGCCTGGCGACCGATGGCGAAGCAGCGTTGCACCAGCAGCGCGAACAGGCCGACAACGACGACGACACCGACAAAGCCAAGCTCCTCGGCGATCACCGCAAGCAGGAAATCGGTATGCGCCTCGGGCAGGTAGAACAGCTTTTCGACGCTGGCGCCGAGGCCGACGCCGAACCATTCGCCACGACCGAAGGCAATCAGCGCGTGCGACAACTGGTAGCCCTTGCCGTAGGCATCCTGCCAGGGGTCCATGAAACCGAAGATGCGTTCGCGCCGGTAGGGCGAGGCCCAGATCATGATCACGAAGCTGATCGCCAGCAGCACGACGAGGCCGCCGAAGATGCGCACGTTGATGCCGCCGAGAAAGAGGATGCCCGTGGCAATCGCCAGGATCACGACGAAGGCGCCGAAGTCCGGTTCCTTCAGCAGCAGGAAGCCGACCAGCACCATCACCAGCGCCATCGGCCCGAAGCCGCGCAGGAAGCTGCCCATGTCGTCGAGCTTGCGCGCGGTGTAGTCGGCGGCATAGAGCACGGCAAAAAGCTTCATCAGTTCCGAGGGCTGGAGATTCACCGGCCCAAGCCCGATCCAGCGCTGGGCGCCATTCACCGAGCGGCCCACATGCGGGATCAGCACCAGCACCAGCAGCGCGACACCGGTGACGAACAGCCAGGGCGCCGCCTGCTGCCACAGGCGCAGCGGAATCTGGAAGGCGGTGATGCCGGCGATCAGGCCGATGGCGAGGAACACCGAATGGCGGAACAGGAAGTAGGCCGACTGATGGCCGGTGAAACGGCTGCCTTCGGCCATGGCGATCGATGACGAATACACCATCACCAGGCCGAGCAACAGCAAGCCCAGTGCCGGCCACAGCAGCAGGCCGTCGAGCTCGGCGGGCGCCCGCTGCGCGCGCAGCGAAGGCAAGGCGTAACCGTGGCTCATCGCCCGCCCTTCAGGGCCTTGACCGCGCTGACGAAGGCCTGCGCGCGATGCTCGTAATTGCGGAACATGTCGAAGCTGGCGCAGGCCGGCGAGAGCAGTGCGGCGTCGCCGGATTGCGCCAGCAAGGCCGCGCGGCGTACCGCGTCGTCCATGTCGGCAGCCGTTTCGACCGGGACGCCGGCGGCGGCAATGGCCGCACCGATCGCCGGCCCGTCGCGCCCGATCAGGACCACGGCGCGCGCATGGTTCGCTACAGCATCGCACAGTGGCGAAAAGTCCTGCTGTTTTCCGTCACCCCCCAGAATCACGACACACTTGCGATCGTTCATGCCGCCCAATCCGGCAAGCGCGGCGACCGTGGCCCCGACATTCGTACCTTTGGAATCGTCGTACCAGGTGACGCCATCGATCTCGGCCACCTTTTCGACGCGGTGCGGCAGGCCGCGGAAGCTGCGCAAGGCCGGCAACAGCGCATCGGCGTCAAAGCCGAGCGCGGCGCACAGGGCCAGTGCGGCCATCGCATTCGCCGCGTTGTGCAGTCCGGCCAGCGGCAGCTCCGAGAGCGGCAGGAGCAAGCGCCCGCCCTGCACCAGCCAGGCTTCGCCGCGATTCTCTCGAATCCCGAAGTCCTCCGCCCCGGCGGGCGCATCCAGACCGAAGCGGATGATGCGATGGCCGGCCAGGGCCATGCGCCTTACTCGCGCATCGTCACGGTTGAGCACCTGGATGGCGGGGGCGCCGGGCGCACTCTGGAAGATCGCGGTCTTGGCCACGGCGTAGTGGTCGAGGTCGTCGTAGCGATCGAGATGATCATCGGATACGTTGAGCACGGTGGCCGCCGCCGGATACAGCGTGCGCGCGGATTCAAGCTGGAAGCTCGACAGTTCGAGCACCCAGATCTGCGGCAGGGCGTTCGCGTCCTCGGCATCCATCAGCGCCGTCAGGGCGGCCGGCGAAATGTTGCCGGCGACACCGACCGCCTTGCCCGTGGCACGCAGCAGGTGCCCGGTCAGGGCCGTGGTGGTGGTCTTGCCATTGGTGCCGGTGATCGCGATCACCGGTATGGGCGGTCCGGCCTTGAGTTTCCGCAAACCCCAGGCGAACAACTCGATCTCGCCGACTACGGGAATGCCCTTGTGTCGCGCCGCCATCACCACCGGCAGGCTTCCGGACAAGCCCGGCGAAATCACCAGCAGATCCACGTCGTCCAGCAGGCCCGGAGTGAACTCGCCCGCCACGAATTCGAATTGAAAGTCGGCGCTGGCACCACGGCGCTTCAGCTCGCCCAGGTAGGGCGGTGCGTCGCGCGTGTCGGCCACACGCACACTCGCGCCCTGGCGCAGGCACCACAGCGCGCACGCCAGGCCGGATTCGCCGAGGCCGAGTACGAGGACGCGCTTGCCCGGGAGTTCCATCACCTGATCTTCAATGTCGACAGGCCGAACAGCACCAACAGGATGGTGATGATCCAGAATCGCACCACCACCTGCGTTTCCTTCCATCCGGTCTGCTCGAAATGATGGTGCAACGGCGCCATGCGCAGGATGCGCCGGCCCTCGCCGTACTTCTTCTTGGTGTACTTGAACCAGCTGACCTGCAACATCACCGACAGGGTCTCGGCAACGAAGACCCCGCCCATGATGAAGAGCACGATTTCCTGACGCGCGACGATCGCCACCGCGCCGAGGGCGGCCCCCAGCGCCAGCGCGCCGACGTCGCCCATGAAGACCTCGGCCGGATAGGCGTTGAACCAGAGGAAGCCGAGTCCGGCTCCTGCCAGCGCGCCGCAGAACACCGTGAGTTCGCCGGCGCCGGGGATGTAGGGCAGCAGCAGGTACTTGGAGAAGCCGGAGTGCCCGGCGACGTAGGTAAAAATGCCCAGCGCCGCGCCGACCAGCACCGTCGGCATGATGGCGAGGCCGTCGAGGCCGTCGGTGAGATTCACCGCATTGCTGCTGCCGACGATGACGAGGTAGGACAGGACCATGAAGCCGAAGATGCCCAGTGGGTAGGACACGGTCTTGAAGAAGGGCACGATGAGGTCGGTCTTGCTCGGCAACTCAAGGGTGAAGCCGCTACCCACCCACTGGAAGAAAAGCTCGATCACCTTCTCGTTGTTCGGCGCCGAGATCGAGAAGGCGATGTAGATCGCGGCGACCACGCCGACCACGGATTGCCAGAAGAACTTGGCGCGTGCCGACAGCCCGTCCGGGTTGCGATACACCACCTTGCGCCAGTCATCGACCCAGCCCACCGCGCCGAAGCCGAAAGTGACGATCAGCACGATCCAGACGAAGCGATTGGACAGATCGGACCAGAGCAGGGTCGACACGCCCAGCGAAATCAGGATCAGCGCCCCGCCCATGGTCGGCGTGCCGGCCTTGATCAGGTGGGTCTGCGGGCCATCGGTGCGCACCGACTGGCCGATTTTCTTCGCCGCCAGCCAGCGGATCACCGCCGGGCCGAAGATGAAGGAAATCGCCAGCGCGGTCATGGTAGCCAGCACCGCCCGCAGCGTGATGTAGCCGAAAACGTTGAAGGCGCGGTAGTCCTTCGCCAGCCATTGGGCAAGTTCAAGCAGCATTCATGTTCCCCTGGTCCACAATGGCCTCGACCACACGCTCCATCTTCATGAAGCGCGAACCCTTGACCAGCACCGTCGCATCGGCTTGCAACTCGCCCGACAAGGCCTTGATCAGATCCTCAATGCGCTCGAAATGGTGCCCGCCTTCGCCAAAGTTGCGCGCCGCCGCCAGCGACAACTCGCCGAGGCATAGCAGGCGATCGATGCCGTGGCTTTTGGCGTATCCGCCGATCTCGTCATGGAACTGGCCAGCGGCGGCACCCGCCTCGCCCATGTCGCCCATGACGAAGATGCGCTTGCCCGGTACCGAGGCCAGCACGTCGATCGCCGCGCGCATCGAGTCCGGATTGGCGTTGTAGCTGTCGTCCACCACCAGCGAACCAAGGCGTCCCGGACGATACTGCAGACGCCCCCGGACGCCGGTGAAGGCTTCCAGCCCCTGCTTCACGGCCGCCAGCGTGGCGCCGGCGGCCAGCGTCGCGGCGGCGGCGGCGCAGGCATTGCGCGCGTTGTGGCGGCCGGAAACGGCAAGGGTCAGCGTCAGCGTTCCGGCGGGGGTCTCCAGCAGCAGATCACCGCCCAGGCCTTGCGGCGTGAAACTGCCGCGCACCTCGGCCGGCTGATCCAGGCCGAAGCGGACCTGGCGGCGTTCGCGCGATAGCTCCTGCCAGATCCCGGCTTGTGCGTCATCGGCATTGAACACGGCGATGCCGTCCTTACCCAACCCGGCAAAAATCTCGCCCTTGGCCAGCGCCACGTCCTGCACCGTACCCAGGCCTTCGAGATGGGCGCGCTGGGCGTTGTTCACCAGTGCCACGCCGGGCATGGCAAGGCGCGTCAGGTAGTCGATCTCACCGGGATGGTTCATGCCCATCTCGATCACCGCCGCGCGATGCGAGGCGCGCAGCGCGAGCAGGGTCAGCGGCAGGCCGATATCGTTGTTGAGATTGCCCTGCGTCGCCATCACGCTCTGATCCGCACCAGCGAAATGCGCACGCAGGATGGCGGCGCACATCTCCTTGACCGTGGTCTTGCCGTTGCTGCCGGTAATGCCGATCACCGGAATGGCGAAGCGGGAACGCCAGCTTGCGGCAAGCTGGCCCAGCGCCAGGCGTGTGTCATTCACCGCGAGCAGCGGCAAGCCGGGGTTGGCGGCGGCCCAGGCCGGTTCGACCATGGCGCCGACCGCGCCCTTGGCCAGCACCTCGCGCACGTAGTCATGACCGTCGAAGCGCTCGCCCTTCAAGGCGACGAAGAGCATGCCCGGTGTCACCGCACGCGAGTCGGTGCCGACCGCGTTGAATTCGGCGTCAGCACCCTGGTGGGCGACACCGATCGAGGCTCCCGCTTCCGACAGGCGCATCATCGCCGTGCCTCCAGCGCCGACGTTGCGGTATCGATATCGGAATACGCATGGCGCAGGCCGGCAACCTCCTGGTAGGGCTCGTGACCCTTGCCGGCGAGCAGGACCACGTCGCGCGCGTCAGCCGTCGCGACGGCCTCAGTCACCGCAAGCGCGCGCTCGACCTGTACCTGAGGGCGTGCCTTCATCCCGCCGAGGATGGCGTCGATGATGATCGTGGGATCCTCGCTGCGCGGATTGTCGCTGGTGACCAGCACCCGATCCGCAAGCTGCTCCGCGATCGCGCCCATCTGCGGCCGCTTGCCCGAATCGCGCTCACCACCGCAGCCGAACACGCAGACCAGCGTGCCGCCACGCGCCGTCGCGGTTTCGCGCAGCACGCCGAGGGCCTTTTCCAGCGCATCCGGCGTATGGGCGTAATCGACGACGACCAGCGGCTGGCCGTGCCCCCCCAGCACCTGCATGCGCCCGGGTGGCGGACGAATGCCGCGCAATGCGGCGGCGATCGCCTCCAGGCTCTCGCCACGCGTCAGCAGTGCGCCGGCCACCGCCAGCAGGTTTGACGCATTGAAGCGGCCAACCACGGGGGCCACGATGGTCACGCCGCGCATCTCGAACTCGATTCCGGCGGCGCCCATGCGCAGGTTTTCCGCACGCAGCACCTCGTCGGTTGCGCCATCAAGCGTGCCCAGCGTGTAGCCCAGGGTCGGCACACGGCCCTTGAGGCGCCGCACCAGTTCGATGCCAAACGGATCCTCCAGATTGATCACCGCGGCGCCCAGGCCGGGCCGGGTGAACAGCGCTTCCTTTGCCGCGGCATAGGCTTGCATGCTGCCGTGATATTCGAGGTGGTCGCGGGTCAGGTTGGTGAATACCGCGACGTCGATGGCCGCGCCATTCGTCCGCCCCTGGTCGAGGCCGATGGAAGAGACCTCCATCGCGCAGGCCTGCGCACCGCGCGCCAGGAAGCCGGCCAGGGCGGCGTGCAGGGTGATGGCATCGGGCGTGGTGTTGGGCGATTCGACCAGCTCGCCGACAAAGCCGTTGCCCAGGGTGCCGACCACGGCACAGCGCCGACCCATGGCATTCAAGGCCTGGGCGATCCATTGCGAGACCGAAGTCTTGCCATTGGTGCCGGTGATGCCCGCCAGCCAGAGTTTCTCCGAGGGCCGGCCATAGACCAGGTGGGCGATCTCCCCGGAAAGCGCGGCAAGGCCGGCAACCTCGACAATCGGCGTATCGCCAGCGCCGACTCTTGCCCCCGCCCCCGCCTCGGCAATCACCGCTGCGGCACCGCTTTGCTGCGCCTGCGCGATGAAGTCGCGACCATCGACATGGGCGCCGGGGAAGGCAAGGAAAACGTCGCCGCGCTGTACCCGCCGCGAATCGGCGGTGAGCCGTTGCGGCGCCACGCCATGCTGCCCGAGCTGCTCGAGTATTTGCATCGCGGTCGTCACATCTCTTCCCGCACCGGCTCGACGCTGGTCAGGATCAGCGGCTTCAGCGGCGCGTCGGACGCCACGCCCAAGGCACGCAGGCTGCCGGCCATGACCTGGGCGAATACGGGTGCCGCAACATCGCCACCAAAGTGCTTGCCGTTCGACGGTTCATCGATCATCACGGCGACGATCAGGCGCGGATCGCTTACCGGGGCAAAGCCGACGAAGGACGCCACATACTTGTTGGCGTAGGCGCCGCTTTCCAGCTTGTGGGCGGTGCCGGTCTTGCCGGCGACGCGGTAGCCGGGAATCTGCGCCCTGGGCGCGGTACCGCCCGGCTGCACCGCCATCTCCAGCATCGCCCTGACCTCGCGTGCAGTCTGCGGCGAGAACACCTGTTTGCCATTGGCCGGCGGCAGATCGACGCGCGACAGCGACAGCGGCACCAGGTCGCCGTCGCGGGCGAACGCCTGGTAGGCACGGGCCAGCTGGATCAGCGTCACCGAAATGCCGTGACCATAGGCCATGGTGGCTTGCTCGATCGGCCGCCAGGTTTTGGCCGGGCGCAGACGGCCGCCGACTTCACCCGGGAAGCCCAGCTTCAGCGGCGCGCCGAAGCCCAGGCTGTCGAACATGGTCCACATTTCCTCGGGCTTCATCGACAGGGCCAGCTTGGCCGAACCGATGTTGGAGGACTTCTGGATCACCTGGGCCACGGTCAGCATGCCGTGAACATGAGCGTCGGAAATCGTTGCCGTGCCGATGGTCATCTTGCCCGGCGCGGTCTGGATCGGCGTATCGAAGCGCACCTTGCCCTGTTCCAGCGCCAGCGCGGCGGTGAACGGTTTCAGGGTCGAACCCGGCTCGAAGGTATCGGTCAGCGCACGGTTGCGCAACTGGGCGCCGGCGAGCTTGGTCCGGTTGTTCGGGTTGTAGGTCGGCAGGTTGGCCAGCGCCAGCACCTCGCCGCTGCGCGAATCGATCACCACGATGCCGCCCGCCTTGGCACGGTGCTCTTCCAGCGCCTGCTTCAGGTGACTGTAAGCCAGGTACTGCACCTTGGAATCGATGGCGAGGACGATGTCCTTGCCTTCCTGCGGCGGCCGGATGCTTTCGACGTCCTCGACCACGTTGCCGCGCCGATCCTTGATCACGCGGCGCGAGCCGGGCTTGCCGGCGAGCTGGCCATTGAAGGCCAGCTCGATACCCTCCTGGCCGTTGTCCTCGGCGCCGGTGAAGCCCAGCACGTGCGCCGTCACCTCGCCCGCCGGGTAGTAGCGGCGGTACTCGTTCTTCTGGTGGATGCCGGGCAATTTGAGAGCGGTCACCTTGTCGGCCACATCGGGCGGCAACTGGCGCTTGACGTAGGTGAATTCGCCTTCGCTGGCCAGCTTGCGATTGACTTCGCGCACGTCCATGTCGAGCAGGCCCGCCAGGTGGCGCGCCTGCGCCGGCGCCAGTTGCGCATCTTCGGGGATGGCCCAGATCGAACGCACCGGGGTGGATACCGCGAGCACATCGCCGTGGCGATCGGTGATGCGACCGCGGGTGGCGGAAATGTCGATCACGCGTTCAAAGCGCGCGCGCCCCTTGTCGCCGAGGAATTCGTTCTTGAAACCCTGGAGGTAGACGGCACGCCCGATCAGCGTCGCGAAGGCGCCGAGCAGCAGCACCAGCACGAAACGCTGGCGCCAGGGCGGCAGGCGCTCCGAGAGCAGGGGGCTGCGGGAGAACTTGACGGCCTTCATCGCCTTCTCACTTCGCTGCGCCGTCGATGGCGATGATCTGGCCGGGGGCCGGG
The DNA here is from genome assembly GCA_016215645.1 of Rhodocyclales bacterium. GTDB lineage: Bacteria > Pseudomonadota > Gammaproteobacteria > Burkholderiales > Rhodocyclaceae > Sulfuritalea. The sequence goes on along the minus strand of JACRIX010000009.1, from coordinate 25,024 downwards.
ACCTTCATGCCAAGCCGGTCACGCGCCAGCTTCTCGACGCGCACATGCGCCGCGACGGTGCTCTGTTCGAGCTGCAACTGTCCCCACTCGACCTCAAGGTCGCGCATATGCTTCTGCGTCGATTCGAGTTCGGTGAACAGCTTGCGCGCGCGATGGTTGGAACTGACCACGAACAGGGCGCAAACCACTGCCGCCAGCAACAAGAGGAGATTGAGGCGCGCGAAGTTCATGGCTTTTCCGCGACCCGCAGTACCGCGCTGCGACTGCGCGTATTGGCGACAATTTCTGGTTCCGAGGGAAAGATTGCCTTGCCCACCAGGCGCAGCACCGGCGGCGGCAGGTCGGCGGCGCGCACCGGCAGCTTGCGCGGCGGCTGCGGCGGATTGGCCGCATCGCGCAGGAAACGCTTGACGATGCGGTCTTCGAGGGAATGGAAGCTGATCACGGCCAGGCGTCCGTCCGCTGCCAGGCGTTGTACCGCCTGCGGCAGGACTAGCGACAGCTCTTCAAGCTCCCGATTGACGTGAATCCGTAAAGCCTGAAAGCTCCGCGTCGCCGGGTGCTGACCCGGTTCCCGCGTGCGGACGACCTGCGCCACGAGCGTGGCAAGCTGTCCTGTGCTTGAAATACCGTGCTCGCCCCGAGCAGCAACAAGCGCCTTTGCAATCGCATGAGCAAACCGTTCTTCGCCATAGTCTCTGATCACCCTTTCTATTTCTGATTGCGATGCCCGGGCCAGGAATTCAGCCGCGGTCTCCCCCTGCGTCGTATCCATGCGCATGTCCAGCGGCGCATCGAAACGAAAACTCATGCCCCTCTCGGGCGTGTTCAGTTGCGGCGAAGAGACGCCGAGATCCAGCAGCACGCCATTCACCTGCGCCACGCCCAGCCGATCCAGCACGGCATCGAATTCGCTGAAGGCGGCATGCGCCAGCGTGAAGCGTGGATCGGCAATGGCTGCGCCCGCGGCGATCGCCGCCGGATCGCGATCCAGCGCGATCAGCCGTCCGGATGGCCCGAGCGCAGCAAGGATCGCCCGGCTGTGCCCGCCGCGGCCGAAGGTGGCATCGACGTAAATTCCATGGGACCGGATCGCCAGCGCTGCCACCGCCTCGGCGAGCAGCACACTGACGTGGAGATCGGCGCTCACAGCGCAAGGTTTTCCAGGCCCGGAGGCAAGAGCTTGTCGCCGACGGCAAAGATCGCGTCCTGTTGCGCCTTCCATCCGGCGGCGGACCAGATCTCGAAATGGCGGCCCTGGCCGATCAGCCAGACCTCCTTTTCCAGGCCGGCGTACTGGCGCAAGGACGGAGAAATCAGCAATCGCCCGGCGCCGTCGAGTTCGACCTCCTCGGCGAAACCCACCAGCAGACGCCGCACCATGGCGGATTCCGGCTGCAAGCTGGAAGCGGAAAGGATTTGGTCGCGAATGGGTTCCCAGGCAGGACGCGGATAGAGCAGCAGGCAACGGTGCGGATGGGCGGTCACGACCAGCCGACCTTCGCCGACCACGGCCAGCGCGTCGCGGTGCCGGCTGGGTACCGCCATGCGGCCCTTGGCATCCAGACTCAACGACGTCGCACCCTGAAACATTCGCTCTCCCCCGGCGGAATTCAGGCCTTCACGACCAAAATTTCCCACTTACTCCCACTAGAACCCACTTTAAGACACTTTTTGACCTAGGTCAAGCCGGAAAAGGGCTGTTTTTCCAAGTGCAACAAAGGCTTAGAGACGAGTCAGGAGAATTCTATTGAAAATTTTATTCAATAAAATCATAACGGATAGAGAGCAAAGCGAATGTGCTTTGTAAGGAGCGGGGCGCTGCGGGCGCCCCTGGCGTGCGCCCCTGGCGGGCGCCCGCGGGATCGTCCGGTCCGCAGACTTGCAACCGGGACCGGATTCAGGGGCGGCGAACCGCCATGGCCTCGCCCAGACGGATTGGACGTGCCGGCGCCCAGGTGGTATTGAAGTCCAGGGTGGCTTTCGGAAACAACATCACCACCGTCGAGCCGAGCAGGAAACGGCCCATTTCCGCGCCCTGTGGATAACGCAAGTCCCGATCTTCGTAGCGCCATTCGCGCAAATGGCCGGGGCGCGGCGGATTGACGAGGCCATGCCAGACGGTGGCCATGCTGCCGACGATGGTGGCGCCGACCAGCACCATCACGAAGGGCCCCGTTTCACCCTCGAAAACACAGACCACCCGCTCGTTGCGCGCGAACAGCCCCGGCACGCCGCGCGCGGTGACCGGATTCACCGAGAATAACTCGCCGGGCACATGGATCATGCGCGTCAGCTTGCCGACGCAGGGCATGTGGATGCGGTGATAGTCCTTTGGGCTCAGGTAGAGCGTGGCAAAGCTGCCGTCCTCGAAGCGCGCCGCCAGCGCTGCATCACCGCCGACCAAGGCCGTGGTCGAATACGAATGGCCCTTGGCCTGAAAGATCTGGTCGCGCTCGATGGTGCCAAACTGGCTGATCGCGCCGTCGACCGGGCAGATGAAATCGGCATCGGCCGGCGGCCTGGCGCCTTCCTTCAAGGGCCGGGTGAAGAACTCGTTGAAGCTGGCGTAGCTGGCGATGTCGGGATTCGCCGCTTCGGCCATATTCACGCCATAGCGACCGACAAACCAGCGAATCACCGAGGTCGTCAGCCCACCGGCCTGGGCCGAGGCGACCTTGCCGGCCAGCGCGGTGAGCGCCTGTTTCGGCAGCAAATACTGGGGCAGGACGGCAAGTCGGTCGGACACGGTAGCTGGAGCGCGTTGGGAAGCGCCAGATTATAGCGACGCGCCCGGCCCGGCCTTACTACTGGCGCCTGAGCAGCGCGGTCAACACCGGCGGCGTCACCAGCGTGGTGAGGATCACCATCATGACGATGACCGAGAACATCGCCTCGTTCATGACACCGAGCTGCTTGCCGACCATGGCAAAGATGAGACCGACCTCGCCGCGCGGCACCATGCCCCAGCCGACCAGCCAGCGCCCCGACGAACCGGCCGCAAGCCCGGCCGCCAGCTTGCCGACGATCGCTGCCACCGTGACGCCGGCGCCGACGCCCAGTACCATCGGATCGGCCAGCGTCTTGAGATCCACCTGCATGCCGGTGAGGACGAAAAAAACCGGCACGAAGAAGTAGCCGATGGGTTCGATCATGTGCTCGTGCTGGTGGCCGCCGTGCTTTATCAGAATCGGCCGCAGGCGCGCGGCCAGGCCATTCTCGTTCTGCGGCAGCAGGAGCTCGATCTCGCGCACGATGGCCGGGCGATCGAAATCACGTAGGAAGATCGGCTCGAACAAGAGGCCGGCAGCAAAGGCGCCAATGATCGGCGCCAGTCCGATGGCATGCGCCAGCCAGGCGAGGAACAGGCCGGTCGCCAGCACCTGGGCGAACAGCATCGAGGGTCCGGCATCAAGCTGCGCCAGCCAGCGGCTGGAATGCGGCGCAATCATGCGCCCGATCCAGATCGAGCCGGCGAGAAAAATCACCGCCTGGGCGATGATGGCGCCGACCTGACCCATACTGACCGAACCGGCCTGAACCAGGCTGGAAACCACGGCCAGTATCACCAGGCCCAGCACGTCGTCGATCACCGCCGCGCCAAGCACGATGCGCACGGCCGGCGTGTCGAGCTTGCCCAGGTCGCGAAAAACCCGCCCCGTGATGCCGACCGAGGTGGCCGACAGCGTCGCCCCGAGAAACAGGTAGGCGTTGTGTGTCAGTCCCGGCAGCAGCCAGGGCCCAACCACCCACGTGCCCAGGGCGAAAGGAACCACGATGCCGACCGAACCGACGGCAAAGGCACGTGGCCCGACCCTGATCAGGTCGGCCAGCCGCGTTTCCAAACCGATCTGCAACAGCAAAACGATGACGCCAAGTTCGGCGATGAAGGCAATGATCGGGTCCTTGGAGATCGCCTCGAAACCCGTGAAGCCCAGCAGCCCAAGATTGCCCAGCGCCACGCCGAGCAGCAGTTCCCCCAGCACCGCAGGAAAGCCGATACGCTGGGCCAAGGGTGCAAACAGGCGCGCACTCATCAGGATCAGCGCCAGCCACAGCAGATTGATGCCGACCACATCGGAGCCGGCCGCCCAGACGGGTGCCGCGGCGACGCAAAGTAAAAAGGCTCCCGCAACCTGCGGGAGCCTTGGCCGGCGAATCTGCCGTAGGTGGTTCACCTGCTCCGAGCTTGCAGTGCCGCGATGCGCTGTTCCATGCTCGGGTGGCTGGCAAACAAGGCCATCCAGCTGGAGCCGCCGGCAATGCCGGAACTGGCCAGACTCCTCGGCAACGGTTCGACCGCCATGCCGCCGAGGCGCTGCAAGGCATTGATCATCGGCCGCGGCGAGCCCATCAGGCCGGCGGCGCCGGCGTCGGCGCGGAACTCGCGCTGCCGCGAGAACCAGGCGACGATCACACTGGCGAGGATGCCGAACAGGATGTCGCAGACCACCACGGTGATCGTGTAACCGATGCCGGGACCGGAGGACTGGCTGTCGCCACGGCGCAGGAAGCTGTCGACCAGGTAGCCGACGATGCGCGACAGGAAGATGACGAAGGTGTTCACCACGCCCTGGATCAGGGTCAGCGTGACCATGTCGCCGTTGGCGACGTGGCTGACTTCGTGGGCCAGTACGGCCTCGACCTCTTCCTTGCTCATGCCCTGCAACAGGCCCGTCGACACCGCGACCAGCGAATTGTTCCTGGAGGGACCCGTGGCGAAGGCATTCGGCTCGCCCTCGTAGATGGCCACTTCCGGCATGGCGATGCCGGCCTTCTCGGCCTGCTTGCGCACGGTTTCGACCAGCCAGAACTCGGTCGAGTTCGAGGGGTTGTCGATGATGCGGGCGCCGGTCGACCACTTCGCCATCATCTTCGACATCAGCAGCGAAATGAAGGAGCCGCCAAAGCCCATGATCGCAGCGAAGGCGAGCAGCATGCCAAAGTCGAGGCCATTGGCGTGGAGGAACCTGTTCACGCCGAGCACGCTGGCGGCGATCGACAGCACCAGCATTACGGCCAGGTTGGTGACGAGGAACAACACGATACGTTTCATTGCTATCTCCCAGAGATGTGGATTTCCCGGAATCGCAGCGCGGCGAAAAGCGATTGTGCCGCATGCGCAACCCAGATGCGGCGATTCTAGGGAATTTCAAGCTTCCATCAAAGCGAACAAAACATACAATTAACTTCGTAAAATACGAAATTAATGAAGCCCTCCGCCCTGAACTACCACCACCTGCGCTACTTCTGGGTCGTCGCCCGCGAGGGCAGCGTCACGCGCGCCGCCCGGCGCCTCGGCGTGGCGGTGCAGACGATCAGCGCCCAGATTGCGCAACTCGAGCAGTCGCTGGGCAAGGCCCTGCTGGCGCCGCAGGGGCGGCGTCTGGTACCCACCGAAACCGGCCGCCTGGCGCTGGCTTATGCCGACCAGATCTTTCAGCTCGGCGAACGCATGGACGCCGCCTTGCGCGAAGCCGATGCCGCCAACACGCTGCGGCTGGCCGTGGGTATTTCCGATGCATTGCCGAAGCTGATCGCCTACCGCCTGATGGAGGCGGTGTTCCACTTGCCGCAGCAAGTCCGCCTGGTTTGCCGCGAAGGCGAATTCGACACCCTGCTCGCGGAACTCGCGTTGCACCGCCTCGATGTGGTGCTCACCGACCGTCCGGCGCCGCACGGCGGCAACCTCAAAGTGTTCAGCCACCCGCTGGGCGATTACGAAATCACGCTGTTCGGCGCACCCGGCCTGGCCAAACGCTATCGCGCGGGCTTTCCGGGCAACCTGAACGCAGCGCCGATGCTGCTGCCGACGCGCGGCAACGCCTTGCGCGGCCAGATCGAACGCTGGCTCGAAACCCTGGATGTCACGCCGCTGATCGTCGGCGAATTCGAAGACAGCGCACTGCTCACCACCTTCGGCCGCGCCGGCCTGGGTCTGTTTCCTGCGCCCTCGGTACTAAGCGAGGACATCGCGGCCCAACTCGGTGCCGAGCCGGTCGGCGTACTGGACGAGGTCCGAGAGCAGTATTACGCGATTTCGAACGAGCGTCGCATCCGCCACCCGGCCGTGGAGGCAATACGCAAGGCGCCGGTGAGCTGGAGCCCGCCGGCGACATGAAGACTTACTGGTAGCCGGGCGAGCCGATCGCCGGCGGGGGCGCAGGCGATGCGGCGGCCGGCATTGGAACGACCGCCGCCGGAACCACGGCCGCGTTGCCCTTGTTCAGCGGCTCCGGATGCCAACCAAGCAGGAGCAGCAGACAAAAAAAGCCGGCGACATAGGCCACGGCCACATGCCAGCCGTGGCGCAGCCATTGGCCAACCGATTTGGCTTCGGGGTACATGTTGGACAGGGCGACGCCGGCCGAGGAGCCGAACCAGATCATCGAACCGCCAAACCCCACCGCAAACGCCAGGAAACCCCAATCGTAGCCATCCTGTTTCAAGGCCAGCGCGGTGAGCGGAATGTTGTCGAACACCGCAGAGACGAAGCCGAGCCCGAAAGCGGTCTGCCATGACGCCGCCGGCAGCGATTCGACCGGCATCATCGAGGCGGTGGTAACCAGGAAAACCAGGAACAGGCTGCCCTTGAGGGATTCGCCCAGCACCTCCCAGTCGTGACGGCGCACCGGAATGGTAATCAGGATCGCCACCCAAACCGCGGCGCCGAGGAAGGGAAAGGCGTCGGCCTGGGCGGGGAATTTCGAATTCACCACGATGTTGGTCGCCATGGCGAGGACCAGGATCACCGCCACTATGGAGATCCGGCCCCAGTCGACATGGGTGTGTTGGTGGGCATTCTTGAGGATGGGCGAATAGGCGTGCTGCTGCTTGGCCGCAAAGTAGCCGGAAATCAGCAGCGCCACGGCCGAGGCAATGACGGCCTCGAACACCTGGCCCGGCGCGACCCCGGCGATCCACATCAGCGTGGTCGTGGTATCGCCGACCACCGAGAAGGCACCGCCGGCGTTGGATGCCGCGACAATGCCGGCAAGGTAGCCGATATGCACCTTGGCCTTGAACAACTGGTGCGCCATGGCGCCACCTATCATTGCGGCGGCGATGTTGTCGAGGAAGCTGGAAATCACCCAGACCATCGCCAGCAGAATGAAAGCGCCCTTCCAATCGTCCGGCAGGTACTTCGGCAGGATTACAGGCACATGGCTTTTCTCGAAATGCCGGGCGAGGATGGCAAAGCCCATCAGCAGCGCGAACAAGTTGGCCAACGTGACCCATTCGTGGCCCAGGTGGCCGGCAAATCCGGCAAACCCGGCCCCGGTCTTGAACCCGGTGACCGCGATCTTGTACAGCGCAACCGCAAGCACGCCTGTCAATGCGACGTAAAACGTCTGATTGTGGAAAAGGGCAACACCGAGCAAAGTCAAAGCAAAGAGGATGAATTCAATCGGTATGCCTGCAATCGTCGGACCGCTCGCGGCATGTACGGCGCCCGCTGTCAGGGCAAGCACCAGGGTTGCCGCAGCGCGGCTCAGGAACGAACGCTTCATTGATAAGTCCTCACTCGCCGGAATCCGGTCGATTCTAGCAAAGGGCTTGGTCCCGGCCACGAGGAGGTATCATCGCCGCACGATTTCCCTTGCGTCATCAAGATATCCTGATGAAGACACCCCTCCTTCTCAAGCTGCTTGCGACTGTTTGCCTGACCCTGGCGGCAGTGTCCGCGAAGGCGCAGGACACGCCCGCGCTGTCGGCCGGCCAGTCGCTTTACCTGCCGGTGTACTCCCACCTCTACCACGGCGAAGTCAATACTAAAACCGGCAAGCCGTCGGAGACCCTGGTCTCCACCCACGTCAGCATCCGCAATACGGATCCGAAACTGGCCATCCGCATCAACAGTGCGCGCTACTACAACACCGACGGCAGGCTGCTGCGCGAATATCTTTCAGCACCCAAGACCATTCCGCCGTTCGGCACCCACGAACTCTTTGTTCCGCGCTCGGATTCCTCGGGTGGCTCGGGCGCCAATTTCGTGATCGACTGGACGGCGGAACGTCCTGCCAATCCGCCCATCGTCGAAGCCCTGCACGCCGACATACGCGAAGCGCGCACATTGATTTTCGTTACCACCGGGCAACCCATTCAAGCCTCTAGGTAGACGCTCTTTCGTCCATCAGGAACAGGGCCGATTCCATTTCGAAGCGGCCGTGCGGCGAGGCCATCGCCACCAGCACCTGGCCGGGCTCGACGATGAATTCGGGCGGCGGATTGAACTGCCAGTCACCCGTGCCGCGCACGGCCAGAAGCACATAGCTGGTGCCGCGCAGGTTCAGCTCCGACAAGGGCATTGGATGGAAGCCGGCCGGCACGGCCACTTCCTCGACACGCAATTTGTGTTCGGTGCGCAGCATCTCGTCGAGGAAGGAGACAACGTGCGGCCGGATCATGGCCGAGGCGATGCGCATGCCACCGGTGAAATTGGGCGAGACGATGGCATCGGCGCCCGCCTTGCGCATCTTTTCGACATTGCGCATCTCGTTGCAGCGCGCGACGACCCGGATGCCGGGCGCCAGTTGCTTGGCGGTCAGGGCGATCATCAGGTTGCGGCTGTCGTCGCCGGTGATGGCGAAAATGCCCTTGGCCTGATGTACGTTGGCCTCGATCAGGATATCGTCGTCGACCGCGTCGCCTTGCAGGTAGAGCATGCCGGGGCGCTTTTCGGCGTGGGCCTCCAGCAGCTCGAGCTTTTCGTCGATGGCGATGTAGTGGCGGTTGGTGGCTTCCAGTTCCTGGGCCACGTTGCGCCCAACGCGGCCGAAACCGCAAAGAATGTAATGTTCGTGCAGCTTCTTCATCACCTTGTCCATGCGACGTCTCCGCAATGACTTGTCGAAATCACTGGCCAGTACCAGAGCCGTGACGCTGGAAAAAAAATAGGTCATCACGGAGATCCCGGAAAGCGCGATCGCCATGGTGAAAATCTCGGTCTCCGGCCGCCGCCAGATTTCAACCCCCGCCCCGTAGCCGATCGTGGCCACCATGAGAAAGGTCATGTAGAACGCATCCAGCCAACCGGTATCGGGGTCGCCCAGATGCTTGTAGCCGAAGGTGCCGACCGCCATAACCACGGCGAACGCCAGCAGCGCGATGCCAATCGACAGGCGCGCGCGCCGAAACACCTCCGAAGTGTTACCTTCGCCGATCATTGATCTCATCCCCGAGCGCGGCAACAGTATCCGCCGCATCGCAGACACCTCGCCAAGGGTGTGCGCCTCCCAAAACTTGATTTTAATCGAGGCCTGCGTGCAGGTCCCACGTATATCATCCGACGATGCACGACAAGTTATTCCTGCTGGTGGTTCTGCTCACGGCTGCGGTCGTTCTGGTCGGCACGGTACGCCGCTTCCGTCTGCCGAGCATGCTTGCCTACCTGGCCATCGGCATGGCACTGGGACCGCATGGGTTTGCGTTGCTGGCGGAAAGTGCCGAAGTGGACAGCGTCGCCGAATTCGGCGTGGTGTTCCTGATGTTCAGCATCGGTCTCGAATTCAGCCTGAAGCGCCTGCAGGCGATGCGCGCCCTGGTGTTCGGGCTGGGCAGCGCGCAGATGGCGCTGACCGCCATTGGCACCGGCCTGGTCACGGCGCTGGTGTATGACCAGGGGTGGCGCAGCGGCATCGCGGTGGGCTTGGCGGTGGCGATGTCCTCCACCGCCATCGTCGCGCGCATGCTCTCCGACCGCTTCGAGCTGCATTCGCGCTCCGGGCGCCAGACCATGGGCGTGCTGCTGTTCCAGGACCTTGCGGTCGCACCCTGCCTGATTCTGCTGCCGGCACTCGCCGCGCCCGGCGATGATCTCTGGCGCTCGCTGTCAATCGCGGCGTTGCAGGCAGCGGCAGTGCTGACACTGCTGATCTGGGTGGGCAAACAGCTGATGGGCCGCGTGTTCGATGTCGTCGCCCGCGTGCGCTCGAATGAAGTTCTGGTGCTGACTACGCTCTGGATTGTGGTCAGCCTGTCCTTCCTCACGGCGAAAAGCGGCTTGTCGCTGGCGCTGGGCGCTTTCGTCGCCGGCATGCTGATCTCGGAGACCGTGTATCGCCATCATGTCGAGGCCGACATCCGGCCCTTCCGCGACATCCTGCTGGGACTATTCTTCGTCACCATCGGCATGATGCTTGATTTGCACTATGTGCTGGCCAATGCCCACAAGCTGGTGCTGGCGGTGTTGCTCCTGATCAGCGGCAAGGCGCTGGTGGTGCTCCTGATTGCCAGGATCGCAAAAACACCCCTGGCCGCCAGCCTGCGCACCGCCGCGCAACTGGCGCAGGCCGGCGAGTTCGGCCTGGTACTGATCGAGCTGGCGCGGCAGTTGCGTTTGATCGACTCCAGCGCCTTCCAGATCACGCTCTCGGCGATGCTGCTGTCGATGTTCATCGCGCCTTTCCTGATCAACCGTTCCGCGCGGCTTTCCGGCGACCTCGGGCGCGGCGACTGGGCGCACAAGGCCACGGCGATCCACAACATCGCCGTGCATAGCATGGACCTGGGGCAACACGTGGTGATTTGCGGCTTCGGCCGCACCGGCGACCGCATTGCCGAGTTCCTGGCCCTTGAAAACGTCCCCTTCATTGCCCTCGATGTCGATCCGCAGCGCATCATAGAGGCCAGCGCGAAGGGGATCAACATCGTCTTCGGCAACGCCGACCGGCGCGAGGTGCTGCAGGCGGCGGGCATCGCCCGCGCCCGCGCCGTGGTCGTCACCTACCCCGAGGCCCACTCGGCGGAGCGGGTGGTGCGCATCGTCCGTGCAGCGCGACCGGACATCCCCATCGTGGTTCGCACCTCGGATGACAAGGACGTTGCCAGGCTCAAGGCTGCCGGGGCCACCGAGGTGATACCGGAAGTGCTCGAAAGCAGCCTGCTGATCGCCGCCGAAACCCTGGTCCAGGCCGGCATCCCGATGCGACACGCGATCCAGCACGTGCGCACGGTGCGAGCGCAACGCTACGCCTCGCTGCGCGATTTTTACGAAAAGCCACACCCGGGTCGGCAGGACTGAGCCTTAAGCGGGGTTTAAGCCCGCCCCTCCATGATGCGCAACACCAAACCTCCATGGAGACCGACATGCGACACCGCAGCCTTCTCGCCGCCTTGCTCATTGCGGCCACCGGCGCCATCGCCGAAACCCCGCGTGACTTCCTCACCCGCTTTGAAAAGGAGGCCGGCGCCACCGCCTCGATCGAGCGCGGCGCGCGCTTCTTCACCGCCAGGCACGGCGGCGAGTGGAGCTGCGCGTCCTGCCACACCGACAAGCCGACCCAAGCCGGACACCATGCCAGGACCGACAAGCCGATTACGGCACTGGCGCCCGCGGCAAATGCCGAGCGCTTCACCGATGCCGCCAAGGTGGACAAATGGTTCCGCCGCAACTGCAACGACACGCTCAATCGGGTGTGCACGGCACAGGAGAAATCCGATGTCATAGCCTGGCTGCTGAGCCTGAAGTAAGCGGGAGAACATGATGAGACTTCAGCTCGTTTTGCCCGCGCTGCTTGCGGCGCTCTCACTGCCGGCGCACGCCGACCGCCTGCCGGTTCCCGCCAACCCGCTGTACATCGAGGAATGCGGCGCCTGCCACCTCGCCTACCCGCCGCAGCTGCTGGACGCCCATTCCTGGCTCCACGTAATGAACGGCCTGCCCAAACACTTCGGCACCGATGCCAGCCTGGACGATGCTCGCCGTACCGCCATCGCCGACTTTCTCGGCGCCAATGCCGGCAGCCGCAAGACCGGCGTCACCGCCGACGCCAAGGGCCAGCCGCTGTTGCGCATCCGCGATACCGCCTACTTCCAGCGCAAGCATCGCGAAGTCGCCTCTGCGGTCTGGACCCGCGCCTCGATCAAGAGCCCGGCCAACTGTGCCGCCTGCCATGTCAAGGCGGCCGCCGGCGACTACAGCGAACGCTCCGTGACCATTCCCAAGTGAGGCACCTCATGCACACCAGTGAAACACCCGTCCGCGTCTGGGACCTGCCGACGCGACTCTTTCACTGGTCGCTGGTCGCCAGTTTCGCCACGGCTTTCATCACGTCCGACTCGGAAAAGTGGCGTGACATTCACGTCATCGCCGGTTACTGCCTGGCCGGCTTGATCGCCTTCCGCATCCTCTGGGGCTTCGTCGGCGGCGGCTATTCACGCTTTGCCGAGTTCCTGCCGACGCCGACGAAAGTGATCGGTTACCTGAAGTCGCTGCTGGCCGGAAAGCCGCAGCATTACGTCGGGCACAATCCGGCCGGCGCCGTGGCGATCTTCCTCCTGCTCGGCGCCGGCATCATCACCGCCGCCAGTGGCTATGCCACCTACAACGAACTTGGCGGGCATTTCATGGAGGAAGTGCACGAGGTCGCCGCGGATGGCATGATGACGATGGTCGTGATCCACCTGGCCGGCGTGCTTGTCAGCAGTTGGCTGCACCGGGAGAATCTGGTCAAGGCAATGATTACGGGGTGGAAGACGCTGCGCAATGAGAATCCTGCTGGTTGAAGACGACGCCCTGCTCGGCGACGCGCTGGAGGCCGGCCTGAAACAGGCCGGCCACGCCGTCGACTGGGTTCGCGACGGCCTCCGTGCGGAGACTGCGCTGGCCGCCGAGGACTATGCCGCCGTGGTACTCGACCTCGGCCTGCCACGCAAGGACGGGATTGAAGTCCTGCGCGGCCTGCGCGCAAAGAAGCGCAGCCTGCCGGTGTTGATCCTTACCGCCCGCGACACTGTCGACGACCGCATCAAGGGCCTCGATGCCGGGGCCGACGACTACCTGGTCAAGCCCTTCGATCTTGGCGAACTCAACGCCCGCGTGCGCGCCCTGCTGCGCCGTGCCGGCGGCCAGCCGGCACCGGTTCTGACTGCGGCCGGCCTCAGTCTCGATCCGGCGACGCGGCGCGTCCTCGCACAAGGCCGCGAAGTCGAACTTTCGGCCAGGGAATTCGCCCTGCTCCATGCGCTGATGCAGTACCCGGGCCGCGCCCTGTCGCGCCCCCAGCTGGAGCAACATCTCTACGCCTGGGGCGAGGAAATCGGCAGCAATGCCGTCGAGGTGTACATCCACCATCTGCGCCGCAAGCTGGGCGCCGACGCCATCCGCACCCTGCGCGGCATCGGCTATGTGGTTGCCAGGGAAGCGGCATGAAGGCGGGGGGGTCGCTGCGCGCGCGCCTGGTGCTGCTGACCACGTTGGCCGTTGCGATTGTCTGGCTGCTTACCGCGGCCTTCACCTGGCGCGCCGCCTTGCACGAACTCGAGGAACTGCTCAGCCACCCGCCGACGACCGCCAACCACATGGAGGAAGAGCGCGCCGAACTCGCCGGTGAAATTGCCAAACACCTGCTGATGCCGATGCTGATCGCGCTTCCCGGCCTGGCCTTGGTGCTTGTTGTCGCGGTGGGATTTTCGCTGCGGCCGCTGCAACGCCTGACCGCCGATGTCGGCAATCGCGCGGCCGATCGCTTGTCGCCGATCGATGGCACCGATACGCCGCGCGAAATCGCGCCGCTGATCGAGCGCCTCAATGATCTTTTCGCCGGCATCGACCGCGCCTTGCAAAACGAGCGCCGCTTCACCGCCGATGCCTCGCACGAACTGCGTACGCCACTGGCGGCACTGAAAGCCCAGGCCCAGGTGGCCCTCGCCGCCACCGATGAGGCGAAACGGCGGCATGCGCTGAACCAGATCCTGGTCGGCTGCGACCGCGCCACCCATCTGGTGACCCAGATGCTGACCCTGGCCCGGCTTGATGCCGGCACGGTACAGCCGATGCAGGCCGTGGCGCTGCGCCCGGTCGCCGCCGAGGTGCTGGCGCTGAGCGCAGGTGCGGCCGTCGAGCAGCACTGCGACCTGGTACTCAAGGACGGCGATGCCCCGGTGCAGGGCGACCCCCTGCTGTTGCAGGTGATGCTGCGCAACCTGGTAGACAACGCCCTGCGCCACGGCGGCGGCAGCGAAGTCGAGGTGGCCATCGGCCGCGAGGGCACGCATGCCCTGCTGACGGTGAGCGACAACGGCGGCGGCATTGCCGCCGCCGACCGCGAGCGCGTGCAGCAACGTTTTCACCGTAGCGCCAGCGCCGACTCCGGCGCCACGACGGGCAGCGGGCTCGGCCTTTCCATAGTCAAGCGCATCGTCGAGCTGCATGGCGGCAGCATGACCATCGGCGACCCGGCGACGGGTGGCGGAACCCTGCTGCGTGTGCTTTTGCCGCTCGTCCGACGCGACCCGTAACGGCGGGGATTTCACGGCCTTGCGGACCCCCGCAAGCCACCGCAGCCACTTGCTTCGCGCCGGGAATACGCCTATGCTGACCCTATAACTAAAGTGGCATTTGTTGCACCATTGCCGTTGTTCACGGGGTTGAGAAATTGGAGACCAGCCGAAGCGTGGGCGCCGCGGAACGGAGTCTCCTCGACGAGATCATCGAGGGTTCTCCGGTTCCGACCTTCGTCATCGATCGGGCGCACCAGGTAACGCACTGGAACCGCGCCTGCGAAGTCGTGCTCCACTACCCGGCCGCTGCAATGATCGGCAGCCGCGACCAGTGGCGGCCTTTCTATCCGCAGGAACGGCCGGTGCTGGCCGATCTGGTCGTGTCCGGGGACATCGAGGCGGTGGCGACTTTCTACCAGGGCAAGTACCGCCGCTCGGCGATCATCCCCGGCTCCTACGAAGCCGAGGACTTCTTCCCGAACATCGGGTCCGACGGCATCTGGCTGTATTTCACGGCGGCGCCGCTGCGTGATGCCGAGGGCGAGTTGATCGGCGCCATCGAAACGCTGCAGGACATCACCCTGCGCAAGCGCGCCGACGAGGCCTTGCAGCAGGAACACGAAAGGCAGCGTGCCATCATCGAACACTTCCCCTGCGGCATCACGCTGATCGACGAGAAGCTGCGCGTGACCCACTACAACCAGCAGTTCCGCCGCCTGATCGGACTGCCTGACGAAATCTTCGCCAGCGGCGCGCCGGACATGGTGGCCATCCTGCGCCTTGCCGCCGAACGCGGCGAACTGGGCGCCGGCGACGCAGACGCCGAATTTGCCTCGGCCATGGAACGCATCAACAAGCGCCAGCCCTACAACATCGAATACCAGCGCAGCGACGGCACAGCACTCGAAATCCAGCGCTCGCCACTGCCCGACGGCGGCTACGTCACCTCCTACACCGACATCACCGAACGCAAGCGCATCGAGGCGCGCATGGCTTCGCTGCTCAAAGAGCAGCGCCTGATCTTCGACAACGCCCACGTCGGCATCGCCCTGATCCGGGATCGCATCTTTCTCAACTGCAACCAGCGCATCGCCGAGGTCTTCGGTTATGACGGGCCGGAGCAAATGATCGGCAAAAGCACGGAAATCATCTTTCCTTCCCGCGAAGACTGGACCGATATCGGCGACAGGGCCTATCGTGATCTTGCCAGCCAGGGCTATTGCAACATCGAGACCCGCAACCGGCGGCGCGATGGAACCGTCATCTGGTGCCAGACCTCCGGACGCGCACTCGACCCTGCGGCCCCTGCCGGTGGCTCGATCTGGGTGTATACCGACATCAGCCAGCGCAAGCGCAACGAAGCCGAATTGCAGCTGGCCGATGCCGTCTTCGCCAACTCGCTCGAGGCCATGCTGGTCACCGATGCCCAGGGCACGATCATCCGGGTCAATCCGGCCTTTACCGCAATTACCGGCTACAGCCCTGACGAGGCCATTGGCCGGAATCCACGCATCCTGAAATCCGGCCATCACGGTACGGAGTTCTACCAACAGATGTGGGGGTCGCTGCTGGACAAGGGTTCCTGGGAAGGCGAAGTCCTGGACAAGCGCAAGAACGGCGACACCTACCCCAAATGGCTGTCCATCGCCGCGACGCGCGACAGCCAGGGCGAAATCAAGAACTTCGTTGCCTGCTTTTCGGATATATCGCTGCGCAAGGCCACCGAGGAGAAGATCCAGTACCTCGCCCACCACGACTCCCTCACCGGACTGCCCAACCGCCTGCTGCTACGCGACCGCTTCAGCCAGATGCGCGAGGTGCACAAGCGCTCGGGCAAGCGCATGGCCTTCATCTTCCTCGACCTCGACCATTTCAAGCGCATCAACGACTCGCTCGGTCATCCGGTCGGCGACAGCCTGCTGATCGGCGCGGTCGGACGACTGCGGATGTGCTTGCGCGAATCGGACACGCTCAGCCGCCAGGGCGGCGACGAATTCGTCCTGCTGCTGGGTGACGTTGAAAGCCCCGAAGCCGTGGCGCGCATTGCGGAAAAGATCCAGGCCAGCCTGCTGGCCCCGTTCGAGATCGGCACCCATAGCCTGACCACCTCGGCCTCGCTCGGCATCGCCCTCTCGCCGGACGACGGCTTCGACTTCGATACCCTGATGCAGAAGGCCGATACCGCGATGTACCACGCCAAGGAGTCGGGACGCCAGACCTTCAGTTTCTTCTCCGAGGAAATGAACCAGCGCGCCAATTCGCGACTCAGCATGACCAATCGGCTGCGCCGGGCCCTGGAAGCGGGAGAACTCAGCCTGCGCTACCAGCCGCAGGTGTATGCCGATTCCCGCCATACCTTCGGTGCCGAAGCCCTGCTGCGCTGGACCTGTCAAGACGGTGCCAGGATTTCTCCCGCCGAATTCATCCCGATTGCCGAAGAATCCGGCCTGATCCTCCCGATCGGCGAGTGGGTGCTGGGCGAAGCCTGCCGCCAGGCCCGGCGCTGGCGAGAGCGAGGCAATGACTGGAAGGTCGCGGTCAATGTCTCGGGCCGGCAGCTCTTTCGCATCGACCTGCCGGAGCTGGTTCGCCGGCATGCGCGCGACGCCGGCATCTCGCCGCAGCAGATCGAGATCGAACTCACCGAGTCCACCCTGATGGAAGACAGCGACGCCGTCAGCGAGGTGATTGCCGACCTCAAGGCGCTTGGCTCCTCGGTCGCGATCGACGATTTCGGCACCGGCTATTCGAGCCTTTCCTATCTGCGCCGCTTCCGCGTCGACAAGCTCAAGATTGACCGTTCCTTCATCGCCGACATCCATCAGGACAGCGCCGGCGCCGCCCTCTCCCAGGCCGTGATCGGCATCGCCCGCTCGCTGAAGCTGCGCGCGATCGCCGAAGGTGTCGAAACCCTGGAACAACTCGACTCGGTCCAGCGCTACGGCTGCAATGAAATCCAGGGCAATTTTTTCAGCCGACCGCTGACGGCCGACTCCTTCGAACAGTTCGCCAAGGGACGCAGGTCGCACTGACGGGATCCGGGATTCGCCATCCGCTTCATTGCATAATCGGTGCAATGACACCTTCCACTCGGTTAGCCCCACCGCCTGCCACACCGGCGTGGCACACGCTGGCCGCGGACGATGTGCTGGCGCACCACGGCGTCGATGCCGGCAACGGCCTGAGCGAGGACGAGGCCGCCGCGCGCCTCGAGCGGCACGGCCCCAACCGGCCCCGTACCGCCCCGGGCCGTAGCGCGCTGTCCCGCTTCGGCGCACAGTTCGCCCAGCCGCTGGTATTGGTACTGATCGCCGCCGGCGTCGTCACCGGCGCCCTCGGCGAATGGGTCGATACCTCCGTCATCCTCGGCGTGGTGGTGGTCAACGCCATCATCGGCTTCATCCAGGAAGGCAAGGCCGAGCAGGCGCTGGCGGCGCTGGCGCGCGCCGTCGCGACCGAAGTCACCGTGGTTCGCTCCGGTCGGCGCCAGCGCATGGATGCCGCGCATCTGGTGCCGGGCGACGTGGTCTGGCTGGTCGCCGGCGACAAGGTGCCGGCCGATTTGCGGATTCTTTCCGGCAAAGCCTTGCGCACCGTCGAAGCCGCGCTGACCGGCGAGGCGGCGCCGATCGACAAGCGTCACGATCCGCTGCCCACCGACACCCCGCTCGCCGACCGGCGCAACATGGCCTATGCCGGCACCACCGTGGTCGCCGGGCAGGGCCATGGCTTGATCGTCGCCACCGCCGACGCCACCGAAACCGGGCGCATCGCCGGACTGATCGCCGCCGCACCGGAAATGACGACGCCGCTGACCCGGAAAATGGGCGAGTTCGCCGGCCTGTTGCTGTGGGTGATCCTGGGCCTCGCGGCGCTGACCTTCGCCATCGGCGTATTGCGCGGCGAAGGCTGGGTGCCGATGCTGATGGCCGCCGTGGCGCTGGCCGTCGGCGCGATTCCCGAAGGCCTGCCGGCGGCCATGAGCATCACGCTGGCCATCGGTGTCGGGCGCATGGCCAAACGCCGCGCCATCATCCGCCACCTGCCGGCGGTCGAAGCACTGGGCAGCACCACCGTGATCTGCTCCGACAAAACCGGCACGCTCACTGAAAACGCGATGACGGTCACCGAACTGTGGAGCGCCGGCACCGGCGTCACCGTCGAGGGACATGGCTATGTTCCGGAGGGCCGCCTGAGCGGCGGCGAACCCGGCCCGGCGCTGCGCGAAACCCTGCTCGCGGCAGCGCTGTGCAACGACGCCGCACTCAACCAGGAAAGTCGGCGCTGGCGGCACGCCGGCGACCCGACCGAAGTCGCCTTGCTGGTGGTCGCGCGCAAGGCCGGACTCGACGAATCGACGCTGCGCCACCTGTTTCCGCGCCGGGACGAATTGCCCTTCGATTCGGCGCGCCAGACCATGGCCACGCTGCACGACATCGAAGGACAGCCGACGCTGTATGCCAAGGGCGCCATCGAAAAGATCCTGCCGGCCTGCTCGGCGATGCTGACCGACGCCGGTACCGAGATTCCGCTCGATGCCGCCGGCCGCGAACTGATCGCGGCGGCCGCGGCGGACATGGCAGTGCGTGGATTGCGGGTGCTGGCCCTGGCCCGGCGTCGCTACCCGGGCAATGTTTTGAGCGACGCTGCACTGGAAGGAGGCCTGGTCTTTCTCGGACTTGCCGCGATGATGGACCCGCCGCGCAAGCAGGCCATCGCCGCCATCCGCACCTGCCATGCCGCCGGCATCGTGGTGAAGATGATCACCGGCGACCACGCCGAGACCGCGCGCGCCATCGCCGCGCAGATCGGCATCTTCAAGGACGCTGTAACGACCGAAGTCCTGACCGGGCGCGACCTGGCTCTGCTGGACGACGCCGCCCTGGACGCCGCCGCGGCCCGCATCAACGTCTTTGCCCGCGTCGAACCGGAGCAGAAGCTGCGCCTGGTTCGTGCACTGCAGGCACAGGGCGAGGTGGTGGCAATGACCGGCGACGGGGTGAACGACGCGCCGGCACTGAAACAGGCCGACATCGGCATCGCCATGGGGCTGGGCGGCACCGACGTCGCCAAGGAGGCGGCGGCCATGGTGCTGACCGACGACAACTTCGCCACCATCGAGGCGGCCGTCGAAGAGGGGCGCGGCATCTACGACAACCTGGTGAAGTTCATCACCTGGACGCTGCCGACCAACTTCGGCGAAGGCCTGGTGATCCTCGCCGCCATCGTGGTCGGGGCGACCTTGCCGATCACGCCCTTGCAGATCCTCTGGATCAACATGACCACCGCCGTGCTGCTTGGCCTGCCGCTGGCCTTTGAGCCGGCCGAGCGCGGCATCATGCGCCGCGCTCCGCGCCCGCCGGCGGCGCCGGTGCTCGACAGCGTGCTGGTCGGCCGCATCGTGCTGGTCGGCGTGCTGATGCTGGCCGGCGCCTTCGGCATGTTCCTGCTCGCGGGAGAGCGCGGCCAGTCCATGGCTGAAGCGCGCACCGTAGCGATGAACGTCTTCGTCGCGATCGAGATCGTCTATCTGTTCAGCTGCCGTTCGCTGCGTCTGGCGGTGACCTCCGTGCCGCTGTTCAGCAACCTCTGGGTGTGGGCCGGAGTCGGTTTGCAGATCGCGATGCAACTGGCGATCACCTACTGGCCGCCAATGAATATCGCCTTCTCCACGGCGCCGATTTCGCTGCGCGCCTGGGGCGAGATCGCCGCCATTGCGCTGATAGCAATGCTGGTGATCGAAATCGAAAAGCGCCTCAGGCGCTGATCACTTCCACAGTTCCAGCTTTTCGCCGCGCTCTTTCATGTGCTCGGCCTTGTGTTGCAGGAAGCGCTGGAATTCCGGTTCCCTGGCATAGGCCCCGCTGCCGACATACTCGAACGACGAGGCAAAGTGGAAAGGCCGCAGGTAGGCTTCGAGGCGAAACACTTCCTTGCCGCCATCGTCAAAGAACACGACGCTGGGCGTATAGCTGACCTTCAATTCGCGACCCCAGGCTTCCGCTGTTGTGCTGCGGCCATCGGGCGTAGTCAATTTGTCCTTGGCTGAAAGTGCGAAGCGCGCGACGTCGAAGCGCGACATTGCCTGCTGCGTGGCCTCACGCTGGAAGCCCTCCTTGTGCAGCTCATCGCAAGGCGCGCAATGGCGCGATTCGAACAGCACCGCCAACGGCTTGCCGCCCGCCTTGCGCCGCAAGTCGTAGGGCGGCTTCATGAAAAAGGACTGCGCGTTGAGTGTGGCGCTGGCGCCGGCCTGTGGCACCACTTTCATTTGTTCGGCGAAGCCGAGCTTGCCCTCCAGCCGCTGCGCCGAATAATCAAGCGCGGCAGAAAAACGATGCGGCGGGTAATAGCCGTTGATGCGCGCGATGGTGTTGCCTGTTTCGTCGAGCAACAGGATGGTCGGCGTGAACTGCACCTTGAGAAATTTGGCAAACTCCTTCTCGCGCCGGACCTTGCCGTCGAACCAGGCCACCTCGCGGTCGCCGAAGAGGTCGAAGCCGATGGCGACGAAGTGTTTCGCCACCTTGTCCACGATGTCCTTTTGCGTAAAGCTGGTGCTCATCAGCTCCTTGCAATAGGGGCAGCCCTGCTGGCCGAAGTAGAGCAGCAGGCGCCTGCCGGACTTGGCGGCCTGAGCCGCATCGTCGGGCAATTCGAGCAGGGTTTCGGTGAAGGGCGGCGGCAGAACTTCGTCGCCGATCTGGGCAAGAGTTATGTATCCGGCGGAGCCGGATACGGTATCCCCTGCGGACGGCGCTGGCAACACGCCGACGACGAGTGCCAGCGCGGCGAGAAGGCGGCGCAACTCAGCCCTCGACGATCATCAGATGCACGCGATACGGCCCGTGCGCACCAAGCACGATGGTCTGCTCGATGTCGCCGGTGCGCGACGGCCCGGAGATGAAGTTCACCGCCCGCGGCAGGCTGCCGAGTTCGGCACGCGCCAGGTTCCAGGCATCTTCCATGTAGGGCACGATGCGCGAGGCGCGCACCACGGCAATATGCGTTTCGGGCAGCAGGCTGACGGCCGCCGGGGTATCGGGCGAGGAACACATCATCAGGGTGCCGGTTTCGGCGACCGCACAAAAGCAGCCGGTGATGCCGACAAGGTCTGCATCGCGCGCACCACGCGTTTCCACCTTCAGGCCGGCGCCGACCCAATCGAGCGCGCCAAGCGAGGCCCAGGCGACCGCCGAGGTCGGCAGCCTCATGGCGCCCAGATACTTGGCCACGGCGGCAGGTACATCAGCATCGGTGGCAACGACATCCACGGTGCTGGAGGCCACTTCGGACTTGAGACGAAAGCGCTCCAGCAGCGCGCGCGGCTCACTGACCACTGCGGGCTGCGGGCCGGGATGGCGGTTGGCCAGCGCGGCGGCCATCACTTCACGCGCCACGGCGGCATTGCCGGCATTGCGATGCAGGGCCGCGCGCACGCGGCCGAGGATGTCTTCGCGGGAACTCATGTTGCCTCCGCCGGGCCGCCCCAAGTAGGCAACCAGTCACTTACCAGGAGCGCGTTTCGCGCGCGAACCACAGTCACCCCCTTCCATGGAAAGGGGGATGGGGGATGGGCCGTCATTGTTGTGACTCCTTCGCAGATTTTTGTCGTGCGGCGTAAAGCTCGCGGAAGGTCTTGCCCTGCGGCGCGGGGAAATCCCGGCCGCGGGTCCATTCCTGCACGGCGGGCAGCAGGCGGATGCTCTTGTCCTCCCCCGCCAGCCATTTCAAGTAGCGCGCGCCGAGACGGGCGCCGAGCCCGTACAAGACGGGACGCTGCGCGACCCAGGCCCAGACGCGCAAGCCGACGCGCTCGGTGAGCGGTCGCAAACCGGCATCGGTCTGCTTTTCGCGCAGCTTGCGCAACAGGTCGGGCAGCGGGATCTTCACCGGGCAGACCACGCCGCATTGGTTGCACAGCGTCGCGGCATGCGGCAGGTCGATCGAGTTCTCGATGCCGGCATACAGCGGCGTCAGCACCGAACCCATCGGCCCCGGATAAACCCAGCCATAGGCGTGGCCACCAATGGTCTGGTACACCGGGCAGTGGTTCATGCATGCACCGCAACGGATGCAACGCAGCATCTCGTGGAACTCGCCGCCGACCACGTCGGCGCGTCCGGCATCGACCAGGATGAAGTAGAGATGCTCCGGGCCGTCGTGTTCCTCCGGCTTCTTGACGCCAGTAAGGATGGAGAAGTAGTTCGAGATCGACTGCCCGGTGGCCGAGCGCGGCAGCAGGCGCATCAAGGTCGACAAATCCTCCAGCGTCGGGATCACTTTCTCGATGCCGGTGATCACCACATGCACCTTGGGCAGCGTGGTCACCATGCGGCCATTGCCCTCGTTGGTGACCAGCGCCACCGAGCCGGTTTCGGCGACGAGGAAGTTGCCGCCCGAGAGGCCCATCTCCGCGGTGAGGAAATGCCCTCGTAGCACCTCGCGCGCCTCGCGCGTCAGTGCCGGGATCTCGGTCTTGCGCGGCGTGCCATGCACCTTGTGAAACAGGTCGGCGACATCGTCAAGGCTCTTGTGCACCGCCGGGGCGATGATGTGGCTGGGCGGCTCATTGTTATCCACCTGCAGGATGTACTCGCCCAGATCCGTTTCCACCGGCTGGATGCCGGCGGCTTCGAGCGCTTGGTTGAGGCCGGCCTCTTCCGACAGCATGGATTTCGACTTGGTGACCTTGGTCACCTTGTGCTTGCGGGCAATCTCGGTCACCAGACGGCAGACCTCGGCACCGTCTTTGGCCCACATCACCTGGGCGCCGGTTTCCTGCGCCCGGTTCTCGAAGCGCTCCAGCCACAGGTCGAGGTTGTCGATCACCTTGTTGCGGATTGCGGCGGCGGCGTCGCGCGTGCCTTCGAAGTCGTCGATTTCCTTGATCGCCTCGGCACGCTTGGTGACGAACTTGCCCTTGGCATTCTTCAGGTTGCCCTGCAACACCACGTTGGCCAGGGAGGCCTCGGCGTTGGCCTTGAAGCGCATCGACTTGATTTCCATCAGGCGTCTCCCGCCAGGACTTCGGCCACATGCAGTACGCGGGTGGTCTCGTCGCCCATGCGCCGCAGCTTGCCCTCGATGTTGAGCAGGCAACCGAGGTCACCGCCGACCACGGCCGGCGCACCGCTGGCGTGGATGAAATCGCACTTGCGCTCGGCAATGGCCGCCGATACTTCGCCAAACTTGACCGAGAAGGTGCCGCCGAAACCACAGCACTCTTCGCAGCCGTTCATCTCCTTGAGTTCGACAGCTTTCATCTTGGCCAGCAGCGCGCGCGGCTGCGCCTTGATGCCCATGCTGCGCAGTCCGCTGCAGGAGTCGTGATAGGTCACGGTGCCTTCGTAGTCACCGGGCACGCTGTCGACCTTGAGCACGCTGGCGAGGAAGTCGGTCAGCTCATAGGTGCGCGCCGCCATTGCCGTCGCGCGATCGCGCCAGGAAGGCTCCTCGGCAAACATGGACTGGTATTCGCTGCGGATGTGGTCGCCACAGGAACCCGAAGGCACGACGATGTAATCGAAACCCTCGAACTCGGCGATGGTCTTCTTCGCCAGCGCCTCGGCACCTGCCTTGTCGCCGGAATTCCAGGCCGGCTGCCCGCAGCAGGTCTGGGTATCCGGCACGATCACTTCGCAACCGGCGGTTTCGAGCAGCTTCAGGGCGGCAAAGCCGATGCGCGGGCGCATCAGGTCTACCAGACAGGTGACAAATAGACCGACGCGTTTGTTTGCCAAGGCCTCTCTCCGTATGTCGTTGTTATTGCCCCAAGGTTGGGGCTTGGTTTTGCTATAGTATCCGAAGTCCCGTTCCCACGAAGAGATTGCCGTGGTGTCAAAGCCCGCGGATGCCGCGCCGGAAGCGCGCAGCGGCATCCAGGTCATCGAGCGCATGATGAAGTTGCTCGACGTCCTTTCCTACCATCCCGATCCCGTCAGCCTCAAGCAGTTGGCGCTTGAGACCGGCCTGCATCCGTCCACCGCGCACCGCATCCTGGCGGCGATGGCGACGTCGGGTTTTGTCGAGCGCGCCGAAGCTGGCACCTACCGGCTGGGCATCCGCCTCCTCGAACTCGGCAACGTGGTCAAGTCGCGCATCAGCATCCGTGCCGCTGCCATGCCGTTGATGCAACGCCTGCACCAGGAAATCGGCGAAAGCGTCAATCTCGGCGTACGCCAGGGCGATGAAATCGTCTATGTCGAACGCACCTCCAGTGGGCGCTCGTCGATACGCGTGGTGCATCTGGTTGGCGCGCGCGCGCCCTTGCATGTCACTGCCGTCGGCAAGCTCTACCTCGCAGACGAAAGTCCGCAGGAATTGCGTGCATACGCCAAGCGTACCGGCCTCCCCGGCTTCACTCCGACCTCGCTGACCACCGTCACCGCGCTTGAGCGCGAAGTCGATCGTGCGCGCCGCCATGGCATCGCATTCGACAATGAGGAAATCGAGCCCGGACTGCGCTGCATCGCTGCCGGCGTGCGTGACGACAGCGGGGAACTGGTGGCGGGACTCTCGGTGTCTGCCCCGGTTGAGCGCCACAGCCCGGACTGGGCAACGATGGTCAAGGAAACCGCCGACGCCATTTCCCTGGCCATCGGCTACCAGCCACCCAAACCAGCCGGCAAATAAGCGGACATACACATTGACCTGGAGTCCGGCAGTCTATATACTGCGCGGTTCTTTGCGTCATCCCATTTGGAGTTTCCCATCATGTATGCGGTCATAAAAACCGGCGGCAAGCAATATCGCGTTGCTGCAGGCGAAAAAATCAAGATAGAACAGATACCGGCTGATG
>JACRIX010000008.1 GCA_016215645.1 Rhodocyclales bacterium | reverse complement strand
GAGGTTCATGATGCGGGCGACGCCGTTCTGTAGCGTGAGGCCGATCGCCTTTAGGGCGTCGGCGCCTCCCAGCAGCACGCTGTCGACGAGGATGGTGGTCAGCATCGCGGGCTTGTCGAGGCGGGGCCGGCCTGTTTCCGCAGGCGCGGCCCCGAGGGGCTCAGGCCGTGACTATTTCCAGGCGGGCTTGACGATGGGCGTATGCGCGCCGGGCAGGTTGCTCGGTGCCAGGCCATGGAAGCTGCCGCCCTGCCATTGGCCGACGGCCCAGGGGTTTTCGCGCACATTGCCCTTCAGCTTGAGCTTGCCGATCACGGTGTCGAACTCGCCGTTGCCCAGTTCCTTGGTCACCGCCGCACGGTCCAGCGAGCCGACGCGCTCGATCGCCTGCTGCAGCATTTCCAGCGCCGCGTATTGCACCGAGCTGGCCCAGGCGTCGGGCTCGCCGCCGCCGTTGGCTTCCTTGTGCGCCTTGATGTAGTCCTGGATCTTCGGCGAGGCCACGTCCCAGCCGCCGGTGCCCATCACGCCTTCGATGGTCGCCGCCGTGAACTTGTTGCGATAGACGGGGAAGGCGCCGCCGACGCCGACATAGAAGACCTTGGGATTGAAGCCGGCGATCTTCGACTGCTCGGTGAAGCCGAAGGTGTCGGGCGGATAGCTGAAGGCGATGAAAGTATCCGGGTTGAGGCCCTTGATCTCGTTCACGATCGGCGAGAGGTCCTGGGTGCCGAGCGGATAGGATTTGTCATAGACCACGTCGAAGCCGGCGGCCTTCAGCGCCGGGCGCGCGCCGGCCACCATGTCGAGGCCGTAGCCGTCGGCGACGTGCACCATCGCCAGCTTCTTGCCGATCTTGCCCTCGGCGTTCATCTTCTTCAGCAGCTCGACCAGGCTGCCAGCCATGTGCTGGCCGCCGCCGAGCAGCCAGAAACTGTTGGGCCAGCGCTTGGCGAGTTCCGGCCCCTTGTCGGTGACCGAGGTGACGGCGATCTGCGGATAGCCGTACTTGGCGAACACCGGCGCCGTGGCGAGGTTGGCGCCGGTGCCCCAGGGGGCGATGATGAAGTCGGCCTTGTCCTGCGTCGCCAGGCGCTCGATGGCCTTGACCGCGTCGTCGTTGCTGGAGCGGTCGTCGTACTCGATCAGCTCGACCGGCACGCGCTTGTTGCCGGCCGACTTGAGCAGGATGCCGCCGCCCTTGTTGACCTGGGCCACCCAGAGCTTGACGTTGGGCCAGTGGGTGACGCCGGCGCCGCCGGCGCCGGGGCCGGTCTTGGCGGCGGCCGTGCCGATCTTGATGGATTTGATTTCCTGGGCCTGGACCACCCCGGCCGCCATGAGTGCCGCGGACACCGCCAGTGTCCCGATCAGCTTCTTGTGCATTTGTCTCTCCTCGTTTTGTCGTCGGCGCCGCGCGGGATGCCGCGGGCGGCTGGGATGCGTGCTGCCGGTCGTTCGCCTCTGCGGGCGGTTTTCGCGACCTGGACAAACTTTAGGCTTGAATCAAAGCGGCAACAATGTCATATTTCAGGAATCTCTGACAGAAATCTGGTATTCAACGGGCGGTGCGGGGGATGGCCGGTACCCCGGACGGTGGCTGATCCGCGCGCCAATCGGGCGGGTTGCGTGGTGATTCCAGCCATGCGGGCCACGGCCGGCACCTGCCGGACATGCAAAAAATTGGCGATAGCTGACATGAAACTGGTGAATCCATGATTGAATCCGCCCCCGGCGTTTATCGCCTCAACATCAATGCCCATGCCGGCGCGCAGTCGCTGGCCTCGGCCCTGCATGCGCGTCGCTTCGGCCTGCAGGCACCGCGGGGCGACGCTTCGCGCGCCGCCATCCTGTTGCGCGCCGGCGAGGGCCGCGTCGACGGCGCCGGCGAACCCATGGAACTGGTCGCGCCCTGCCTGGCCTGGGTGCCGATCCGGCCCGGCCATTTCCTGCGCCTGGCGGCGGGCGCCAGCGGCGAACTGCTGACGCTGTCGGACATGCTGGTCAAGGACGCGATCGGCCAGTCCGCCGAGTCTATCCACCTGCGCGTGGTCAATGACCGCAGCGTGGTGGTGAATGCCATCGACCAGGCGGCGACGCTGGCCGAGGTGACCCATTCCTTTGCCGCCGTCGGCCGCGAAGTCAGGCGCGACGAGCGCGGCTCGTGGAACTACCTGACGGCCCATGTCGCGCTGATCCTGGTGCAGTGCTGGCGGCTCTCGGGCTTCGAGGATGTCGCGCGCCAGGGTTTCGACAGCCATTCGGCGCTGCTGGTCCGCTTTCGCCACCTGGTCGAAACCCATTTCCGCGAGCGCTGGCGTATCGTCGATTACGCGAAGGAGCTGGGCGTCTCGCACGACCGACTCCATGACATCTGCGTGCGCATGCTGCAACGCACGCCGCTGGAACTGCTGCACGATCGGCTCGGCCACGAGGCCAGCCTGCGCCTCGCCCGCTCCGGCCTCGGCATCGAGGCCCTGGCCGATTACCTGGGCTTTCGCAGCGCCTCGCACTTCAGCCGCTTCTTTCGGCAGCGCCTCGGCTTCAGCCCCGCCGCCTACCGCAAGGCGGCGCGCGACGCCACGGCGCAGAGCCGGGTGCTGGCGACGACGACCTATGCGGATTGGCCGTAGGCCGTCGTTTTGGCCCAGCCATCGCGGTTCAATCGACCAGGTCGCTGGCTGAGGGATTGGGCGCCAGAGGCGGTGGGTGGCCGTCGCCGCTCGTGTCCTCCGAGCCGGGCTGCGCCCGGCTCTCCCCCTTTACCTCGCCACGACGGCCACCCACCGCCTTCGGCGGGATACGCCTTTGCATTGCTACCGAGAACCTGCGACGGACTCACCTGATCGGGAGGGCGGAGCAGAATGCCCCGCCCTCCCGATCCCGCGCAGGGACTACTTCGGTGGCCGCTCAGACATGCGGGAAGGCCGGGTTGTGCGCAACTTCCCAGAGGAAGCCGTCGGGGTCGGTGAAGTAGCCGGAATAGCCGCCCCAGTCGGTGGCCTGCCCCGGCTTGGTGATCGTCGCGCCGAAGCCGGCAACACGCGCCAGCAGCGCATCCACCTCGGCCGGCGAGCGAACATTGTGGGCCAGGGCGAAACCGCGAAAGCCCGAGCCTGCCGCCGGCACGCCGGCATCCGCCGCCAGGCTCTCGCGCGACCAGAGCGCCAGCCAGGTCTTGCCGAGTTCGAAGAAGGTGATCGACGGCGGCGTTTCGATGCGCGGCAGGCCGAGGCAGTCCTGGTAGAAACGC
Organism: Rhodocyclales bacterium; assembly: GCA_016215645.1. Lineage (GTDB taxonomy): Bacteria > Pseudomonadota > Gammaproteobacteria > Burkholderiales > Rhodocyclaceae > Sulfuritalea. Next base: position 64,124 of record JACRIX010000008.1, on the reverse strand, counting down.
GTGGCGCGTTCGAGGTCGGCCACGCCGAGGGTGATCAGGCTGATGCGTGCTTCCATGGCGGGCCTCTCCTGATATCTGAAGCCTGGCGGCACATTCCGGGGAAAGCCGGCCCGGGGGTGCTCGGCGCGGCTGCACCTGAATGTGGCCGGGGGTGTCCGCTAAAACATCGTGTTCTGGTTGGCGGACTCGCCGGGCACCACCTGCAGGACGTCCCAGTGTTCGACGATTCTGCCCTCGTCGTCGAAGCGGAAAATGTCGATGCCGGCCCAGTCGCGGTTGGTATCGCCGGGCCATACCTGATGGCAATGCAGGACAACCAGCTTGCCCTCGGCGACCGCACGCTTGAAATACACCCGCTTGCCCGGGTACTCCCGCGCCATGCGTTCGAAGTAGTCGATGAAGGCCTGCTTGCCGTCGGCAACATGCGGGTTGTGCTGGGTATAGCTTTCGCCCACAAAGCGCGCGATGGCTTCAGCGGGTTTGCCTTCGTTGAACATCAGGTCGTAGAAGGCCATCGCATTCCTGCGGTTGCGTTCAAGTGTGTCATCCATGGCGGGCTCCTCAGTGGTGGTCTCACAGCCAGCGGCGAACGCTTCGCCGGTAGGCCTCATAGTCGTAGCCGAATTTCGCGGCAAGCATGCGCTCTTCGGGGGCGATCTGGAAGCGGTTCATGTAGCCGACGTAGGCCGGCAGGAACAGCCAGGGCAGGGCGTGCGCAAGAAACACGGCCCAGCCGGCGAGCATCAGCAGGAAGCCGACGTACATCGGATTGCGGCTGAGGCGATAAATGCCGCTGTCGACGACCGCAGTCGTCGCCTGCGGCCTGGTCGGATTCACCGTGGTCCCGGCGCGGCGGAACCCCAGGCCGGCGACCAGCACCAGGCCGGCCCCAAGGCTTGCGACGAGGGCAGCGATGAGCTCGTGCGCGGGCAGTTCGACGGCCAGCGTCGGCGCCTGAGTTGCGGCCAGCCACATCGCCAGCGCGAAGGCGAAGGCGAGGGCAAGCGGTGGCACCTTGAGTTCGACGGCGTTCATGGCGGCGATCATGGTAGCCGATGGCGCAGAAGTCGGCGCTCGTGGATGTTTGCCATCTTTGCTTGACACATATTCCGGTCCGATCTGAAACCAGGAGTTGTTCAACAGCGCCTCACGGCCTGTGTCAGTTAGACTGATTAAAACAGTAAGGGAGATCCGCTTTAATGGTTTTCAGCGAAGACTCACGGGTCAAGATTCCGTGCATGAGAGACTGGCTCCTCCCCTTGTTGATGAACGGCCAGGTCACGGTGGCGTAAATGACCAAGAAAAAACCCCCGCAGGTACCCAGGAAAGCCGAGGTCTCCATCGTCCGCTCCTCGGCGGCCGAGTACCTGATTTTTGTCGCGGCGACGGGCAATGGCAACGCCAGCGTCGAAATGCGCTACGAGGATGAAACCTCTGGCTGACGCAGAAGATGATGGCGACGCTCTACGAAGTGTCGGTGCCGGCCATCAGCCAGCATTTGAAACGCATCTATGCCGATAGCGAGCTGGAACGCGCGGCAACTGTTAAGCCGTACTTAATGGTTCAAACCGAGGGCGACCGCGAGGTTCAGCGCAAGGACGAGCACTACAGCCTGCAGGCCATCATTGCCGTCGGCTTCAAGATCGAAAACGAACGCGCGGTGCAGTTCCGCAAATGGGCCAACCAGATCGTCAAGGACTACACGATTCAGGGCTGGGTCATGGATGTGGAGCGCCTGAAGAGCGACGGCAGCGTGCTGACCGAAGATTTCTTCAAGCGGCAGTTGGAGAAGATCCGGGAAATCCGGCTCTCGGAGCGCAAGTTCTACCAGAAGATCACCGACATCTACGCCACGGCGCTGGATTACGACGCCTCGGCCACGGCCACCAAGCGCTTCTTTGCCGCCGTGCAGAACAAGCTGCATTACGCCATTCATGGACAGACAGCGGCGGAAGTGATCGTGCCGGGCGGATCACCAGAAGGACAACATGGGCCTGACCCACTGGGAAGGCGCACCCCACGGCAAGATCCACAAATACGATGTGTCCGTCGCCAAGAACTACCTCGCGGAGTTCGAACTGGCGCAGATGCAGCGGATTGTCTCCGCCTATCTCGACATGGCCGAACTCCAGGCCATGCAGGATTGGGAGAGACGCTTGAGCGGCTTCCTGAAACTCTGGGATCGGGAAATCCTGCAAGACGCCGGCAAGGTATCGGCGGAAATCGCCAAGGCACACGCCGAAAGCGAATTCGAGAAATACCGCATCGTGCAAGACCGGCTGTTTGAGAGCGATTTCGACCGGCTGCTGAAACTGATTGATTCTGACGACAAGCAAGGCGATGACGATGCGTAAGCCGATACGCAGTGTCTGTTACGCTGTCTTGCAGGTTTCGCGGCCATAGTATTCTTCGCCCTTGCCATTTCTCCGGTTTCCTGCCTGGCCATGCCTCTCTACGAATACGCACCAAGCTCCGGGCACTGCGATCAGTGCGCCGGGAAATTTGAAGTCGTGCAGCGCATGGCGGACGACAAGCTGAGCCAGTGCCCGCGCTGCGGCCAGGCATGCGAGCGACAGATCAGTCGTGTTGCGCTGGGCGGGAAGTACTCGACGTCGGAGTCGGCGATCAAGAATTCGGGCTTTACCCGCTACCAGAAGGCCGAGAACGGCGTGTATGAGCGCACGGCCGGCAGCGGTGGCCCGGAAGTTCTATACCGCGACTGAAGGTTTGAAAGTCGGCGCCCACAGGACGGCGCTCCACCACGGTCTCAGTGCCGATCGAAGCGCCGCAGCGCCAGTCCCAGCAATACACCGCCTGCCGCCGCCGTGCCGGTGACCCACAGCGCATCGCGCCACAGGCCGCTGGCGGCAACCAGCGCGGCGATCAGCGGCGGGCCGACGAAGGGGCCGACATTGCCCATCTGCATGAACAGGCCTTGCAGGGTGCCGATCTGCTTCGGCGTGGTGGCGAGGTGGGCCGAGGCCGAAAGCACCGAGGCCGGAATCAGGCCGCCGGTGAAGGACAGCAGTACGCACAGGGCGTAGCGCAGTGTATCGGGCAGACCATCGAGAAAGATGCCGGCGCCGGCGAGGCCGGTGACCAGGCTGGCGCCAGCGATCAACGTGCCGCGCTGCCAGCCGCGCTGCAGCAGGCTGCCGCCGATCAGGTTGCCGGGCACGTTGGCCAGCACCATGGCGCAGGAGAGCAGGGATGTCGCCAGCATGCCGAGGCCGCGCTGCTCGGTGAGGAAGGTCGGCAGCCAGATGATCAGGGCATAGTGCTGCAGCGTCCAGCTCAGCATGGCGAAGGCCAGCAGCCAGGGTGCGGGCCGGGCCAGTGCCTGGCGGGCATTGCGCCAGGGGGATTCGCGTGCCGATGCCGTTGCGACGCGGCGCGCCGTGTAACCGGGCTCGGATCGCCGTACCGCCAGCGCCGACATGGCCAGCGCCGCCAGGCTCAGTAGCCACAGCCCGCGCCAGCCGCCGACGGGCAGGATCAGGGGTGCAAGCAGCATGATGATGCCGACCCCGGCCGGCAGGTAGGAGCTCCAGATGCCGAGTGCGAAGCGCTGGTCTGTCGGTGCCGCCGCCGAGGTCAGCAGCGCCGGTGCCGAGACCGCGACGGCAACCAGCCCCGCACCTTCGAGAAAGCGCGAGAGCAGCAACAGGCCTTCGCTGCCGGCCACCACGCCCAGGATCCCGCCGAGCAAGCTCGTGGCCAGGCCGGTGTAGCAGGTACGCAGGGCGCCGAAGCGGTCGCCGAGCAGGCCGAAGGCCAGCCCGGTGCATACCGCCAGGGAATTGATCATCGACGACATCCAGCCCGCCGCCACCAGCGAGAGGCCGAATTCGGCGCGCAGCTCCGTCATCGCGATCGGCACCTTGCCGACATTGAAGGCCACGGCCACGCCGCAGGCGGCAGCGGCGAGCACGGCGCGCCAGTCGGTGGAAGTTCGCATGGGCATATTCTAGGTGGGGTGATTGGCGCAGGCCATAACGGCCCGCGATAGCTGCTAGTGTCGACGCCGCCTTGGCCGCGCCGGGATTGCGCGCCAGAATGCGGGCATGGAGATCTCCTTCGCCAGGGAAGTGGAGCAGCTGCGCCAGGGTGCCGCCGAGACATTCCATGGCGAAGGCATACTGGCGATTACCAAGGCGCTGCTGCAATCGGGCGTGGCCTATGTCGGCGGCTACCAGGGCGCGCCGGTGTCGCACCTGCTCGACGTCATGGTCCAGGCCGAGGACTACATGGCCGAGCTCGGCGTGCATGTCGAGGCCTGTTCCAACGAGGCCTCGGCCGCCGCCATGCTCGGCGCCTCGATCCACTATCCGCTGCGCGGCGCGGTGACCTGGAAGTCGGTGGTCGGCACCAACGTCGCCGCCGATGCCCTGTCCAACCTGGCATCGCCGGGTGTGGTTGGTGGCGCGCTGATCATCGTCGGCGAGGACTACGGCGAGGGCGCCAGCGTGATCCAGGAACGAACCCACGCCTTCGCCATGAAGTCATCCTTGCTGCTGCTCGACCCGCGGCCGCAGCTGCCGGCCATGGTGCGCATGGTCGAGCATGGTTTCGCGCTGTCCGAGGTCAGCAACACGCCGGCCATCCTGCAACTGCGCATCCGTGCCTGCCATGTGCGCGGCAGCTTCGAGTGCCGCGATAACGTTTCGCCGGCGATTTCGCGCAAGGCCTTGATGGAGGCGCCGGCGCGTTTCGATTACGAGCGCCTGTCGCATCCGCCGTCCACCTTCCGCCACGAGAAGCTCAAGTTCGAGCAGCGCCTGCCGGCGGCGCGGCGCTACATCCTCGAACACGGGCTCAATGAAATCTTCGCCGGGACGCGCGACGACATCGGCATCATCGTCCAGGGCGGCCTGCACAACGCGCTGCTGCGCGCGCTGCAGCAGTTTTATCTGGCCGATGCTTTTGGTTCGGCCGAGATTCCGCTGCTGGTGCTCAACGTCACCTATCCGCTGGTGCCGGAGCAGCTGGCCGATTTCTGCCGCGGCAAGCGCGCCGTGCTGATTGTGGAAGAGGGCCAGCCGGAGTTCATCGAGCAGGAGATCGCCACCGCCCTGCGGCGGCAGGAGATCGGTACCGCCCTCCACGGCAAGGACTTGCTGCAGATGGCCGGCGAGTACAACGTCGAGCTCATCGCCCAGGGCCTGGTCAAGTTCCTCGCGCGGCATGCCGCCGAGCTGTCGCTGGCCGGCGCGCAGGACTGGCTGGCGGCAAATGCCGCGCGCCGCCAGGCGGTGCTGGCACAACTGGAAACGCCGCTGCCGGGCCGCCCGCCGCAGTTCTGCGTCGGCTGCCCGGAGCGGCCGGTGTTCTCGGCGATCAAGCAGGCGCAGGCGAATGTCGGGCCGGTGCATTACGCGGCCGACATCGGCTGCCATTCCTTCGCCACCTTCGAGCCCTTCGGCCTCGGCCATACCATCCTCGGCTACGGCATGAGCCTGGCCAGCCGCGCCGGCGTCTCGCCCATGCTCGGCCGTCGCGCCATGGCGGTGATGGGCGACGGCGGCTTCTGGCACAACGGCCTCCTGACCGGGGTCGAATCGGCGCTGTTCAACAAGGACGATGCCGTGCTGCTGATCATGAAGAACGGCTATACCTCGGCCACCGGCACCCAGGAAATCATCTCCACGCCCGACGAGGAGATCAAGGCCGCGGCGGCCGGCAGGCAGCACAGCCTGGTCGATCGCAATCAGACCATCGAGGACACGCTCAAGGGCATCGGCGTCGAGTGGCTGCGTACGGTGCCGAGCTACGAGGTCGAGACCATGCGCCGCACGCTGGAAGAGGCTTTCACCACCGACTACGCCGGGCTCAAGGTGATCATCGCCGAGGGCGAATGCCAGCTCGAACGCCAACGCCGCAGCAAGCCCTGGATCGCCGGCCTGCTGCGGGCCGGCAAGCGCGTGGTGAAAGTGAAATACGGTGTCGATGCCGACACCTGCTCGGGCGACCATTCCTGCATCCGCCTTTCCGGCTGTCCGACGCTGACGCTGAAGGACAGCGGCGATCCGCTGAAGGTCGATCCGGTGGCGACGGTGATCGAGGGCTGCGTCGGCTGCGGCCTGTGCGGCGAGAACGCCCACGCGGCGACGCTCTGCCCGTCGTTTTACCGTGCCGAAGTGATCAAGAATCCTGGCCTGTTCGAGCGCGCATTGGCGGGCTTGCGGCGCGGCGTGATCGGGATGCTGGCGCGATGAGAACCCAACCCATCACCCTCCTTGTTGCCGCGCTTGGCGGCGAGGGCGGCGGCGTGCTCGCCGAGTGGCTGGTCGAGCTGGCCCTGCGCGCCGGCCATCCGGCGCAGGCGACCTCGATTCCCGGCGTGGCCCAGCGCACCGGCGCCACCACCTACTACGTCGAGATCCACCCGCAGACCTTTGCCGAGCTGGGCGGACGCACGCCGGTGATGAGCCTCGCGCCGGTGCCGGGCTGCCTCGACCTGCTGGTCGCCTCGGAGCTGCTCGAAGCCGTGCGCGCGATCCAGAACGGTTTCGTCTCGGCGCAGCGCACGCGCCTGTTGTGTTCGACGCACCGCACCCTGACCACATTCGAGAAACTGGCGCCGGGCGACGGTCGCTACGACAGCGCGCGCCTGCTCGAGCTTGCACGCACCAACAGCCGCGAGCTTGCCGCCTTCGACGTCGATGCCACGGCGCGCGAGGCCGGCACCGTGCCCAGCGCCGTGCTCTTCGGCGCCATCGCGGCGAGCGGCGTGCTGCCCTTCGATCCGGCGGCCTTCGAGGAAATTATTCGCGACTCGGGACGTGGCGTCGAGGCCAGCCTCAGGGGTTTCGCGCTGGCGTTCGAGCGGGCACGCGGTGGCGTCGGCGTATCACCAGCGCCGACTCTTGTTCCCGACCTCGTCGCACTGGGACATGCCCGCGTCGTCGAATTCCAGGATGCCGCCTACGGCGAGCTGTTCATGCAGCGGGTCGAGCGCCTGCGCGCCGTCGCCCGCCGCTTCGGCGCTGCCGCCGACGGCGAACTGGTGCGCGAAGGCGCGCGTTACCTGGCGCTGTGGATGGCCTTCGATGACGTGATCCGCGTCGCCGACCTGAAAAGTCGCGCCGCACGTTTTGCCCGTGTCGCCGAGGATGCCGGCGCGCGGCCGGGCGACCTGCTGCGCATTGCCGACCACCTCAAGCCGGGCCTGGCCGAACTCGCTGGCTTGCTGCCGGCCGCCATCGCCGATCCCCTGCTGGCCTGGGAGGGTCGGCGCCGGCGCGACGGCGCCACGCCCCTGGCCCTGCCGCTGAAACTGCGCACCGACAGCATCCTCGGCTTCATCGCGCTGCGCCTGCTGGGCGCGCTGCGCCCCTTGCGGCGCATCGGGCGGCGTTACGCCGAGGAACAGGAATTGATCGAGCACTGGCTGGCCACCGTGGAGGCGGCGGTGTCGATCGATGCGGCGCTGGAGCTTGCCCTTTGTGCGCGCATGGTCAAGGGCTACGGCGCGACCAACGAGCGCGCCAAGGAAAACTTCAGGTCTATAATAAACAGTTTGAAGTCCAGCGATCCGGCGGCCATCCGCCGCGCCCGCGAGGCGGCGCTGGCCGAGGAAGACGGCACGGCGCTGGATGCCGCGCTGGTCCAGGCCGGTGCACCGCCGCGAGCGGTGAAGGCCGTGCCGGTACGCTGGATGAAACGAACGGGACACACGCCATGAACGACATCGCCGCCCCGGTAGGCCCCTGCCACCGCCGCCACATCCATCGCCACCGCATCGCGTTCTCGGAGTGCGATCCGGCCAAGATCGTGTTCTTCGCCAACTACCTGGTCTGGTTCGACACCGCCAGCCGCGAGTTCTTCGTCGCCTGCGGCATTCCCAGCTGGCATGTCACCGAAGAAGAGCGCGGCATCATCGGCACGCCCGTGCTCGACGTCCAGTGCAAGTTCCTCAATTCGGCGACTTACGGCGAGGACATCGAGATCGAGACCACGATCGAGCAGTGGAACAACACGACCTTCGTCATGCACCACACCGCGCGGCGCGGCGATACGGTGCTGGCCGAAGGGCGCGAGGTGCGCCTGTTTGCGGTGCGCGATCCTGCCGATCCCAAGCGCATCAAATCTATTCCGGTGCCCGAGGACATCAAGGTGGCGTGTGTCAAATGCCGGCAGGCGGCCTGCGGTGTCTGCCGTACCGAGGGCGCGGTAACTGAACTGCCGGTGCCCCAGGCCGGCTAGGCGGCGAGGTCCGCCAGGGCCTGCGCCAGTTGTTCCGGCATGGACAAAAACGGCGAGTGGCTGGCCGCCAGGGTCAGCACGCGGGTGGCATTGCCCGGCGTGAAGCCGTCGGCCTCGCGGATGAAGCGGTCCTGTAGCGCCGGCATCACGGCGCGATCCTCGCTGCAACGGATGTAGGCGCGCGGCACACGGCCCCAGCGCCGGCGCGTGGCCACGGTCGGCGTCGCCACCGGTGCGGCGGGAACGTCTGGCGTCAGCAGGTGGTTCATCGCGGCAAAGCTTGTTGCGTCGACGTCGTGGGCGAAAGCGGAACGGATGCGCTCGCCGTGCCTGGGATCGGCATTGCGGTAGTCGATGCGCATGGCACCGATTTTCGGCGGCGGCGCCACGAACAGGCCGGCGACTTCCTCGCCGGCATTTTCGGCGCAGCGCACATAGTCGATCATCGGCACGCCGGGCAGGGGCATGAAGGCGGCGAGATAGGCCAGCAGGCCGATTTTCGCCGGGGCGCGCTCGGCGACGGCGGTCAGGGCGATGCCGGCCATGCTGTGACCCACCAGCATCACCGGGCCGGAGCCGGCGGCAACCGCGGCATCGACCATCTCCAGCACGGCATTGGCGTAGTCGTCGAGGGTGACGCCGGAAGTCGGCGCTGGCGAGACGGCGAAACGCGCGGTGTCGCCGCCCCAGCCCTCGGGAAAGCGCGCATGGACGCCGTGCGCCGGGAGGTCGAGGGTGAAGGGGGCGAGGCGCCGCTTCAGCAGCTCGGGAATCAGCGCCTGCCAGCACCAGGCGCCGTGCCAGGCGCCATGGACCAGGATGACCGTGGTGATGCGCATTCGATCTGCTCCAATGCAAAGGGCAGGCCCCGCGGGAACCTGCCCTGTGTAGCGGAACCGGCTTACAGGCTGCCGTAGCGCTTGAGCAGCATCACCGCTTCGTCGTACAGCGCCTTGCCGTTGGCGCCCTTGTTGCCGGCTTCCTTCATCCACTCGTCGTCCACCAGGTCGGTGGCCTTGCGCCAGCGCTCATATTCGGCCGGGCTGATGATGATGAAGGTGGCCTTGCCCTCGACGGCGATCTTGCGTGCGGGGATCTCGGGGCCGTCGAAGACCTTGCCGGCCCACTTCGAGGTTTCCAGGCCGCTGTTGGCGTCGATCACCTTCTTCAGGTCGGCCGGCAGGCTGTCGTACCTGGCCTGGTTCATGGCGAAGACGAAAATCGAGTTCGAGGGCTTGGGTTTGCCGGGTGGCACCTCGACGTGGAACTTGGTGATCTCCTGCAACTTGAGCGGGGTCATGACTTCCCAGGGAATCATGGCGCCATCGACCACGCCCTTGGCGATGGCCTCCGGCACCGCCGGTGCCGGCATCTGCACCGGCACCATGCCCAGGGCCTGGATCACCTTGGAGCCGATGCGCGTCGGTGCCCGCACCTTGAGGCCCTTCAGGTCTTCCAGCGTCTTCGGGCCGACCTTGCCGAAGTGCAGCGTGGCGCCATCATGGAAATGCATGAAGATGGGCTTGGTGCCCTTGAATTCGTCGAGCGCGTTCTTTTGCACGTAGTCCCACAACGCGGGGCTGGCGGTCTCGGCGTTTTTCGTCAGGAAGGGCAGCTCGAAGACCTCGGATTTGGTGAAGCGCCCGGCCTGGTAGGTGGGCAGGGTCCACACGATGTCGGCGACGCCGTCCTTGGCCTGGTCGAAAAGCTGGGGCGGCGTGCCGCCGAGCTGCATTGCCGGATAGATCTGGCACTTCATCCGGTTGTTGGATTCCTTGGCGATCTTGTCGCACCAGGGGGCGATCAGATTGGCATGGGCGTTGGAGGCGGGCGGCAGGAAGTGGTGCACCTTGAGGGTGATTTCCTGGGCCAGTGCGCCGCCGGCGGCCAGGCCAAAAGCAGCAGTCATTGCAGCAAGCAGTCTTGGTTTCATTGCGTGTCTCCTCCGTGGTGGGGCAAACTTTATTGGAATGTGTTGACCAGGTACAAGGAAATGATCGGGAAGAAAAGCAGCAGCGCGATGCGCAGGAAGTCGGACGCCAGGAAGGGCATCACACCCTTGAAAGTCTCCACCAGCGGCACGTCCTTGGCCAGGCGGTTGATGATATACACGTTCATGCCCACCGGGGGATGGACCAGGCCGATTTCCACCACCATCAATGCCAGGATGCCGAACCAGAGCGACTTGTCGCCCTGCGAGAGGCCCCAATAGTCGAGGCCCATCACCACCGGGTAGAAGATCGGGATGGTCAGCAGGATCATGGCCAGCGAATCCATCACGCAGCCGAGCAGGACGTAGATGACCAGGATCATCACCATCACCAGCAACGGCGAGAGCCCGCTGTTCTTGACCCAGGTCGCCAGTTCGACCGGCATCTGCGATACCGCCAGGGCGGTGTTGAGCATGTCGGCGCCAAGCAGTACCAGGAAGATCATGGCCGTGGCCTGCGCCGTGCCGACCATGCTTTCGAGGATGCCCTCCAGGCGCATGCCGCCGCTGACCACGGCGAGGATGCCGCAGGCCGCCGCGCCGATGGCCGCCGCCTCGGTCGGGTTGGCCCAGCCGCCGTAGATGCCGACGATGACCACGACGAAGACCAGCAGCACCGGAAACACGGCAAGCAGGCTGGCGAGCTTCTCGCCCCAGCTGGTGGCCGGACCGGCGGGACCGGCGGCCGGGTTGAGGGTGACGATGATGCGGATCACGATCATGTAGCCGAGCATGGCGATGATGCCCGGCAGCACGGCGGCCATGAACAGCTTGCCGATCGATTCCTGGGTGAGGATGGCATAGATCACCAGCGGCACCGAGGGCGGAATCATGATCCCCAGGGTGCCGCCGGCGGCCAGCGCGCCGGTGGACAGTGCGCCGGAATAGCCGTAGCGCTTGAGTTCCGGCAGCGTCACCTGGCCCATGGTGGCGGCGGTCGCCAGCGAGGAGCCGCAAATGGCGCCGAAGCCGGCGCAGGCGCCGATCGCCGCAATCGCCACGCCGCCCTTGAAGTGGCCGAGGAAAGACGAGACGAAACGGAACAGCGCTTTCGACAGGCCGCCATGCGTGGCGAACTGGCCCATCAGCAGGAACAGCGGTATGACGATCAGGTCGTAGTTGGAGAGCCGGGCGTAGGCGAGGTTCTTCAGCGAATTGAGCAGCGGCATCGAGTCGCCGATCAGGTACCAGTAGCCGCCGGCGCCGACCATGAACATGGCGATGCCGATGGGGATGCGTACCACCAGCAGCGCCATCAGGATGCCGAACAGGATGAAGCCGATGGTCATTCCGCTCATGGCCTTCCCCTTGCCGCCATGCGCAGCTGATGCACGAACATGTAGATGCCGGCCACCGCCAGCAGGGCAAAGCCGGGCACCATGAAGGCCTGCGGAATCCACACCGGCCAGGCCAGGATCATCGAGGTTTCACCCGCCTCCTTGACCGTCATGGCGCCGGCCCAGGAGCGCCAGGCCACCAGCGCGCCGAACAGGCCGACCAGCAAGGAGCCTACGGCATCGATCACCCACAGCGTTCGTTGCTTCATGTTGTGGGTGAAGAAGTCCACCTTGATGTCGCCGTGCAGCAAGTGGCAATAGGGAAAGAAGGAGGCCGAGGCGCTTGCCGCCAGCATCTGCAAGACCTCGACGTCGCCGGGAACCACGAAGCCCACGGTCTTGCGGCCAACGATGGAAACCACCGACATGATCACCAGGCCGACGAAGATCAGGCCGCCGATGATGGCCATCAGCCGTGACAGCGAGAGCAGGAAATTGCCGCCGGGACCGAAGCTGTCCTTCAGGGCGTAGGGCGTTGCCGGCTTCGGTTCCTGCATGCGGACCTCCAATTGAATACCCGTTCAATATAGCAGGTATGGAGTGCAGGGCAAAGGCATTGTGGGTACTATTAGCTATCTCATTTTGTTATGGCGCGGCACCGCGGCATGAACCTCAAGCAGCTTGAATACTTTGTCCGCGTCGCCGAGCTGGGCAGCTTCAGCAAGGCAGCGCTGATCCTCAACATCGCCCAGCCGGCGCTGTCGCGCCAGGTGCGCCTGCTCGAAACCGACCTGCACGTCAACCTGCTGACGCGCAACGGCCGCGGCGTGGTGCTCACCGAAGTCGGCCAGCGCCTGTTCGACCACAGCGTCGGCATCCTGCAACTGGTGGCCCGCGCCGCCGAGGATGTGGCGGCGGCGCGCGACGAGCCGGCCGGCCGCATCGTCGTCGGCCTGCCGCCCAGCATCGGCCGGCGCCTGACCCTGCCGCTGGTCGAGGCCTTTCGCCGCCACCTGCCGAGGGCGCGGCTGGCCATCGTCGAAGGGCTATCGACCCATCTCACGGAATGGATCGCCACCGGCCGGGTGGATCTTGGCCTGATCCACAATCCCGAGCCCAACCCGGCGATCGAAGTCACGCCGGTGCTCGACGAGCCGCTGGGCCTGGTCAGCCCGGCGATGGCGAAGTCGCCCAAGGGCACGCCCCTGCCGATGGCCGAGCTGGTGAGCTATCCGCTGATCCTGCCCGAGCGCACCCACGCCATGCGCAAGCTGATCGAGACCCAGGCGGCGCTGCTCAACCTCAAGCTCGACATCCGGCTCGAAATCTCCGGTGTGCCGGCCATCCTCGACCTGGTCGCCGCCGGCTACGGCCATGCGGTGCTGACGCGCACCGCGCTGGCCGCCTTCGGCCAGCCCGGCGCCTTCACCCTGCGGCCGCTGAGCAAACCCGGCCTTTCCAGCACCCTGTTCCTTGCTGTCTCGGCGCACAAGCCGAGCACGCCGCTGGGCAAGCGCGCCATGCGCCTGCTGCAGGAACTGGTGCTGGCCGAGTCGCTCGACGCCGCCGCCCACGGCATCGCCCATAACAAAACGCGATAGCTAGTAGTACGCACGGCGCCTTGGATCGGGGCCGGGCATTTGCCAGAATGTTGTCATGGATATTCGGCTCTCAGGCATTTCCTCGATGGCAACCCGGCGGGTCCTGGCCGACTTGACGGCCGCCTATCGGGCCCTTAGCGACGTTGATGTCGGCATCGAGTCGGTCGGTGGAGTGGATGCCGCCGGGCGGGTCGTCGCCGGCGAGGCCTTCGATGTGGTGATCCTCGCCGCCGATGCGATCGACAAGCTGATTTCCGGCGGCAGCGTGCTGGCCGATTCGCGTGTCGATCTGGTGCGCTCGCCGGTGGCGATCGCGGTGCGCGAAGGCACTGCGCCGCCCGATGTGGCGAGCGAGGACGGTTTGCTGCGCGCCGTGCTGGCGGCGACGAGCCTGGGCTATTCCACCGGTCCCAGCGGCAATGCGCTGCTCAAGCTGTTCGAGCGCTGGGGCGTTGCCGACCGCCTGCGCGAACGCCTCGTCCAGGCGCCGGCCGGCGTACCGGTGGCGCAACTGGTGGCCGGGGGCCGGGTCGAACTCGGCTTCCAGCAACTCAGCGAGATGCTTGCCGCCCCGGGCATCCGGGTGATCGGCGGCATGCCGCCGGGCTGCGAGATCGTGTCCACGTTTTCGGGTGGCGTCTGCACCGCGTCGCTCCATCCAGAGGCCGTGCGCGCGCTGCTCGCCTTCATGCAATCCCCCGCCACGGCGGCCGCCAAGCGCAAGCACGGCATGGAACCGGCCTAGGAGAAGATATGCACCCCGTCGCTTTGCGTGCCTGGAATTCCGCTTTGCGGGCAGGCAACGCTCACATTCGTTCGCTGCCCCCCGAGGGGGCGCAGGCCTCCCTTGGGGCGGCCCGGCAGGAGGCCTGACCATGATCATCGACATCCACGGCCACTACACCACGGCGCCCAAGGCGCTGGAGGAATGGCGCAACCGCCAGATCGCCGGCATCAAGGATCCCTCCGCGATGCCCAAGGTGGCCGAGCTGAAAATCAGCGACGATGAACTGCGCGAGTCGATCGCGACCAACCAGCTGAAGAAGATGCAGGAGCGCGGCTCCGACCTCACCATCTTCTCGCCCCGTGCCAGCTTCATGGCCCATCACATCGGCGACTTCAATGTGTCGAGCACCTGGGCGGCGATCTGCAACGAGCTGTGCCATCGCGTGGCGGAGCTCTTCCCCGACCACTTCATCGGTGCGGCGATGCTGCCGCAGTCGCCCGGCGTCGATCCGAAAACCTGTGTCGCCGAACTGGAAAAGTGCGTCAAGGAATACGGCTTTGTCGGCATCAACCTCAACCCCGATCCTTCAGGCGGGCACTGGACCTCACCGCCGCTCTATGACCGCCACTGGTATCCGATCTACGAAAAGATGGTGGAGCACGGCATCCCGGCCATGATCCACGTCAGCACCAGTTGCAACGCCTGCTTCCACACCACCGGCGCGCACTACATCAACGCCGACACCACGGCTGTGATGCAACTGATCCAGGGCGATCTGTTCAAGGATTTCCCGGAACTCAAGTTCGTCATCCCCCACGGCGGTGGCGCCGCGCCCTATCACTGGGGCCGCTACCGCGGCCTGGCCCAGGAGTTGAAGAAGCCGCTGCTGCGCGATCACCTGTTGAACAACGTATTCTTCGATACCTGCGTCTATCATCAGCCGGGCATCGACCTGCTGACCCGCGTGATCCCGGTCGACAACATCCTGTTCGCCTCGGAGATGATCGGTGCGGTGAAAGGCATCGATCCCGAAACCGGCTTCAACTTCGACGATACGAAGCGCTACATCGAGGCCACGCTCAACCTGAACGCGGAGCAGCGTTACCAGGTCTATGAAGGCAATGCGCGGCGCGTCTATCCGCGCCTCGATGCAGCGCTGAAGGCCAAGGGAAAATAAGGGGGAAGTGAAATGTACGAACTGGGCGTGGTCTATCGCAACATCACCCGTACCGATCGCGCCACGGCCGATGCGCTGGCTGCCCTCGGTTCCGCCACGGTACACGAGGCCATGGGCCGCGTCGGCCTGCTCAAACCCTGGATGCGGCCGATCTACTCCGGCGCGCAGGTCGCGGGCACGGCGGTCACCGTGTTGCTGCATCCCGGCGACAACTGGATGATGCATGTCGTCGCCGAGCAGATCCAGCCCGGCGACATCGTCGTCGCCGCGATCAGCGCCGAGTGCACGGACGGCTATTTCGGCGACCTGCTGGCCACCAGCTTCCAGGCGCGCGGCGCCCGCGCCCTGGTCATCGACGCCGGGGTGCGCGACATCAAAACCCTGACCGAGATGCAATTCCCGGTGTGGAGCAAATGCATCAGCAGCAAGGGCACCATCAAGGCCACGCTGGGCTCGGTGAACATCCCCGTGGTCTGCGCCGGCATGCTGGTGACTCCCGGTGACGTGATCGTCGCCGACGATGACGGCGTGGTCTGCGTGCCGCGCGCCATCGCGGCAAAGACGCTCGATGCCGCCGTCAAGCGCGAGGCCAACGAAGGCGCCAAGCGCGCGAAACTGGCTTCCGGCATCCTCGGCCTCGACATGTACGACATGCGCGGCCCGTTGCAGCAGGCCGGCCTCCGGTACATCGACTGATGGCGCTGCCCGAGAACCCCAAACACTGGCGCCTTGCCCTCGTCGGCTATGGCGAAGTCGGCCGCATCCTGGCCGAGGACCTGCGCCGCCAGGGCATGCTGGTCAGCGCCTGCGACCTGAAAGTCGGCGCTGGCGACACGGCGCTGGCGCGTCACGCCGGCGACTTTCGGGTCCCGCTGTTCGCCGATCACGCGACGACCATGGAGGGCGCCGATCTGGTGATCAGTGCCGTCACTGCCAGCCAGACGGTGGTCGCCGCGCAGGCGTGCTCGTTTGCCATCCAGAAGGGCGCTTTCTTCCTCGACCTGAACTCCGCGTCGCCGGCCGCCAAGATCGTCGCGGCGGACATGATCGAGGCCGTCGGCGGGCGCTACGTCGAGGGCGCGGTGATGACCTCGGTGCCGCCCTATCGCAGCCGCGTACCCTTGCTGCTGGGCGGTTCGCACGCCGCCGCCCTGGCGCCGGCGCTCAAGGTGCTCGGCTTCGCTCCCCGCGTCGGCGACGAACGGCTGGGCGTGGTCTCGGCGACCAAGATGTGCCGCAGCGTGATGATCAAGGGCCTCGAGGCGATGGTGATCGAGAGCTTCACCGCGGCGCGTGCCTACGGGGTCGAGGATGCCGTGATCGCCTCGCTCGCCGAAACCTTTCCCGGCATCGACTGGGAGAAGCAGGGCAGCTATTTCTTCCAGCGCGTCATCGAACATGGCCGTCGCCGCGCCGAGGAAATGGCCGAGGTGGCGCAGACGGTGCTCGATACCGGGCTGGTGCCCTTGTCGGCCACCGCCAGCGCCGAGCGTGCGACCTGGATGGCCGATTGCGCCGACGCCGGGATCTTCGGGTCGCGCGGCGGCGCCGGCTTCGCCCACAGCCCCGACTGGCGTACCGAGGCCGACCGCATCATCGCTGCCGCGAAGACCAAGGACACGCCCGCCGATGACATTTGAAAAGACCCCCGGCTGGCTCGACTGGTTCGCCGGTCCGTCAGCGCCGACTTTCCGCGTGCCATCCGGCAGCGTCGACGCCCATTGCCATGTTTTCGGGCCCGGCGCCGAATTTCCCTACGCGCCGGAGCGCAAGTACACGCCCTGCGATGCCTCGAAGCAGCAACTGTTTGCCCTGCGCGACCATCTCGGTTTTGCGCGCAACGTGGTGGTACAGGCCACCTGCCACGGCGCCGACAACCGTGCCCTGGTCGATGCCTTGCGGCATTCGGATGGCAGGGCGCGCGGCGTTGCCACGGTCAGGCGCAGCGTGACCGATGCCGAGTTGCAGCAGATGCACGCGGCCGGCGTGCGCGGCGTGCGCTTCAACTTCGTCAAACGCCTGGTGGATTTCACGCCCAAGGACGAACTCATGGAGATCGCCGCGCGCATCGCGCCGCTGGGCTGGCATGTGGTGATCTACTTCGAGGCGGTGGATCTGCCCGAGCTGTGGGATTTCTTCACCGCACTGCCGACTACGGTGGTGGTCGACCACATGGGCCGTCCCGACGTATCGAAGCCGGTCGACGGGCCCGAGTTCGAGCTCTTCGTCAGGTTCATGCGCGAGTATCCGAACGTCTGGAGCAAGGTGAGTTGCCCCGAGCGGCTGTCGCTGACCGGGCCCAAGGCATTGAACAACGAACGTGCGGCGTATCGCGACGTGGTGCCCTTCGCCCGCCGCATCGTCGAGGGTTTTCCCGATCGCGTGCTGTGGGGCACCGACTGGCCGCACCCGAACCTGAAGGAGCACATGCCCGACGACGGCCTGCTGGTGGATTTCATTCCGCATATCGCGACGACGGCGGAGTTGCAGCGCAAGCTGCTGGTGGACAATCCGATGCGGCTCTACTGGCCCGAGGAGATCTGAGTATGAGCCCCCACGCTCACATTCGTTCGCTGCCCCCCGAGGGGGCGAATGCCTCCTTTGAGGCGGCTCTGCAGGAGGCATGATGGCACTCGACAAGCCCTACAAGGACATTCCCGGTACCACGATTTTCGATGCCGAACAGTCGCGCCTGGGCTACCACCTCAACCAGTTCTGCATGTCGCTGATGAAGGCGCAAAATCGCGCCCGCTTCAAGGCCGACGAGCGCGCCTACCTCGACCAGTGGCCGATGACCGAGGAGCAGAAGCAGGCGGTGCTGGCGCGCGACCTCAACTGGTGCATCCGCCTCGGCGGCAACATTTACTTCCTCGCCAAGATCGGCGCTACCGACGGCAAGAGCTTCCAGCAGATGGCCGGCAGCATGACCGGCATGAGTGAAGAGGAATACCGCGACATGATGATCTCCGGCGGCCGCTCCATCGAAGGCAACCGCCGCATTGGCGAAGGCGGCGATGCCCAGGCCCATCGCCAACCCCAGGGCCGGGCCGGCCGCAAGGAAGGAGCCTGAGATGGCCCATGTCACCGCATCCGTCTATACCTCACACGTTCCCGCCATCGGCGCCGCGCTCGACCTCGGCAAGTCCGGCGAGCCCTACTGGCAGCCGGTCTTCAAGGGCTACGAGTTTTCCAAGCAGTGGTTGCGCGACAACCAGCCCGATGTCATCTTCCTGGTCTACAACGACCACGCCACGGCTTTCAGCCTGGAAATGATCCCGACCTTCGCCATCGGTTGCGCGGCGGAATTCGAGCCCGCCGACGAGGGCTGGGGGCCGCGCCCGGTGCCGACGGTCAAGGGCCATCCGGAACTTGCCGCGCATATCGCGCAATCGGTGATCCAGGATGATTTCGACCTCACCATCGTGAACAGGATGGCGGTGGACCACGGCCTTACCGTGCCGCTGTCGCTGATGTGCGGCCAGCCTGGCGAGTGGCCCTGCCCGGTGATCCCCTTCGCGGTCAATGTGGTGCAGTACCCGGTGCCCTCGGGTCGCCGCTGCTACCAGCTCGGCCGCGCCATCCGCAAGGCGGTGGCGTCCTTCGACGCGCCGCTCAAGGTGCAGATCTGGGGCACCGGCGGCATGAGCCACCAGTTGCAGGGGCCGCGCGCCGGCCTGATCAACCGCGAATGGGACAAGCGCTTCCTCGACCGCCTGATCGCCGATCCGGCGGAGCTGGCGCAGTTGCCGCACATCGACTACGTGCGCGAGGCCGGCTCGGAAGGCATCGAACTGGTGATGTGGCTGATCGCGCGCGGCGCCATGGGCGACGAATCCGGCCCCGGCACGCCGCGCGTGGCGCACCGCTTCTATCACGTACCCGCGTCGAACACCGCAGTTGGACATCTGATCCTGGAGAACACGTAAATGAGCAAGCCCATCAAGGTCGCGCTGGCCGGCGCCGGCGCCTTCGGCATCAAGCATCTCGACGCCATCAAGCTGATCGACGGCGTCGAGGTGGTGTCGCTGGTCAGCCGCGAGCTGGAAAAAACCCGCGAGACCGCCGCCAACTACGGCATCGGCCATGTCACCACGGATCTGGCCGACAGCCTGGCGCTACCGGAGGTCGATGCCGTGATCTTGTGCACGCCGACCCAGATGCATGCGGCGCAGGCCATTGCCTGCATGAACGCCGGCAAGCACGTACAGGTCGAGATTCCGCTGGCTGACAGCCTGGCCGGCGCCGAAGCGGTGCTGGCGCTGCAACAGAAGACCGGCCTGGTGGCCATGTGCGGCCACACGCGACGCTTCAATCCCAGCCACCAGTGGATACACAAAAAGATAGGCGCCGGCGCATTCAACATCCAGCAGATGGACGTGCAGACCTACTTCTTCCGCCGCAGCAACATGAACGCCCTGGGCCAGGCGCGGAGCTGGACCGACCACCTGCTGTGGCACCACGCGGCCCACACCGTCGACCTCTTCGCCTACCAGACTGGTGGCAGCATCGTTGCCGCCAATGCGCTGCAAGGGCCGATCCACCCGACCCTGGGCATCGCCATGGACATGTCCATCCAGCTCAAGAGCAGCACCGGCGCGATCTGCACCCTGTCGCTCTCCTTCAACAACGACGGTCCGCTCGGCACCTTCTTCCGCTACATCGGCGACAGCGGCACCTACATCGCGCGCTATGACGACCTGATCGATGCCAAGGACAACAAGATCGACGTCAGCAAGGTGGATGTGTCGATGAACGGCATCGAACTGCAGGACCGCGAATTCTTCGCCGCCATCCGCGAAGGCCGTGAGCCGAATGGCAGCGTGGCGCAGGTGCTGCCCTGCTACCGGACGCTGCATGGGTTGGAACAGCAGTTGGTTAAGAGTGCGTGAGATGAACAGCGGTTCAGGTTTGCGGTTTGCGGGGGATCGGGAGGCCGGGGCATTCTGCTTCGCTCATGTCCTCCGTCGTCGCCCTGCGGGCGACTCCTCCCCCTTTACTTCGCTGCGCAGAACGCCCCACCCTCCCGATCAGGTGACGGCTTTTCATTGCTGCCGTAGCAAGGCGCAAGCGTATCTCGCCAAGGATGGCTGGTACCCGAATCCGGTAAGTAAAGGAGGAGGGCCGGCGCTTTTTCGGCCCGGGGGACATGGACGGATTCGGGTACCAGTCGTCCTTGGCGCCCACCGAGATAACTGAAATGCAAACCCGCCGCCTCGGAGAATTCGCAGTCTCGGCCCTCGGCCTCGGCTGCATGAACCTCAGCCACGCCTACGGCACACCGCCGCCGCCGGAGCAAGCCGGCAATCTGCTGCTGCGCGCGCTCGACCATGGCATCACCTTCTTCGACACCGCCGCCCTCTACGGATTCGGCAACAACGAAACCCTGCTCGGAAATGTGCTCAAGCCGCATCGCTCGAAGATCGTACTGGCCAGCAAGTGCGGCATGACCGGTGTCGATGGCAAGCGGGTGATCGACGGGCGTCCGGCGACGCTCAAGCGCACCTGCGACGAATCCTTGCGCCGGCTGCAGACCGACGTCATCGATCTCTACTACCTGCATCGCTGGGACAAACAGGTGCCGATCGAGGACAGCGTCGGCGCGCTGGCCGACCTGGTGCAGGCCGGCAAGATCCGTGGCATCGGGCTTTCCGAAGTGTCGGCGACCACACTACGGCGCGCACATGCGGTGCACCCGATCGCCGCGCTGCAATCCGAGTATTCGCTGTGGAGCCGCAATGCCGAACTCGGCACCCTTGCGGCCTGCCGCGAACTGGGCACCGCCTATGTCGCCTTCAGCCCGCTGGCGCGCGGCTTCCTCACCGGCACCCTGCGCGATCCCGAAACGCAGCTCGAGGCCAAGGACATCCGCCGCCAGATGCCGCGCTTCGAGGCGGCCAACTACGCCATCAATCTTGAGCTTCTGCCCGAGTACATGCGCATCGCCAGCGAGGTCGGCTGCACGCCGGCGCAGCTGGCGCTGGCCTGGCTGCTGGCGCAGGGCGAACACATCATTCCGATCTTCGGCACCCGGCAGCCGGAGCATTTCGACGACAACGCCGGGGCGGCCGCCGTGGCGCTCGACAGCAACATCGTCGCGCGCCTCGACGCGCTCATCAACCAGCAGACCGTGACGGGCCCGCGCTACAACGCGGCCACCCAATTGGAAATCGACACCGAGACATTCTCACATTGATCACAGGAGGCAGGAGATGGGTAGCGGCAAGCAGAAGCGGGTGATACCCGGCACCACGCTGTTCGACGGCGACATGGCGCGCAAGGGCTACGCGCTGAACAAGATGTGTTTTTCCTTCAACTCGGCGGACAACCGCGCCGCGTTCCTCACGGACAAGGAAGGCTATTGCGACAAGTACGGGCTGAACGCCGAGCAGAAGGCGGCGGTGCTCAGCCTGCAGGTGCTGGACATGCTGGCGGCCGGCGGCAATGCCTATTACCTGGCCAAGCTGGGTGGCATTTTCGGCCTCGACATGCAAGACATCGGCGCCCAGCAGACCGGCGTCACCAAGGATGAATTCAAGGCGAAACTCGTCGCCGCGGGGAGGAGATGATGAGCCCCCACGTTCGCATTCGCTCACTGCCCCCCGAGGGGGCGCATGCCCCCTTCGGGGCGGCCCTTCAGGAGGCATGACCATGGCCAAGATCGTCGGCGGTATCAACGTAACCCACGTACCCTACATCGGGCGCGCGATTGCCAATAACCTGCAACAGGATCCTTACTGGAAGCCCTTCTTCGACGGCTTTCCGCCGGTCCACCAGTGGCTGGCGAAAGTGAAGCCGGATGTCGCGGTGGTGATCTACAACGACCACGGCCTCAACTTCTTCCTCGACAAGATGCCGACCTTTGCCGTCGGTGCCGCCGCCGAGTACTCCAATGCCGACGAAGGCTGGGGCATTCCGACGCTGCCGCCCTACATCGGCGACCAGGATCTGTCGTGGCACATGATCGACAGCCTGGTCGAGGACGAGTTCGACATCGTGACCTGCCAGGAAATGCTGGTCGACCACGCCTTCACGCTGCCGCTGGAACTGTTCTGGCCCGGCCAGCACCCCTGTCCGGTGCGTACCGTGCCGGTGTGCGTCAATACCGTGCAGTTCCCGCTGCCGACGGCGGCGCGCTGCTTCAAGTTCGGCCAGGCCATCGGCCGCGCCATCGAGTCCTGGGACACGGATGCCCGCGTCGTGGTGATCGGTACCGGCGGCCTCTCGCACCAACTCGAAGGCCAGCGCGCCGGATTCATCAACAAGGAATTCGACATGATGTTCATGGACAAGCTGGTCACCGACCCGCTCTGGGTGACGCGCTATTCCGTGCCCGAACTGGTCGAACTCACCGGCACCCAGGGCGTCGAGCTGCTCAACTGGCTGACCTGTCGCGGCGCGCTGTCTGGCGACGTGACCAAGGTGCACGGCAATTACCACATCCCGATTTCCAATACCGCGTCGGGGCTTTTGGCGATGCAAGTCGCCTGATCCGCCCGACCCCCGACAGAGAGAAAATCATGCGCACACAAGTTGCCATCATCGGCGGTGGTCCTTCCGGCCTGCTGCTTTCCCAGCTCCTGCACCTCAAGGGCATCGATACCATCGTTCTGGAACGGCAGTCGCGCGACTACGTGCTGAGCCGGATCCGCGC
Organism: Rhodocyclales bacterium; assembly: GCA_016215645.1. Classification (GTDB taxonomy): domain Bacteria; phylum Pseudomonadota; class Gammaproteobacteria; order Burkholderiales; family Rhodocyclaceae; genus Sulfuritalea. Next base: position 41,496 of record JACRIX010000008.1, on the reverse strand, counting down.
CGGCGTGCTGGAGCACGGCTTCGCCGAGCTGATGCGCGAAGCGCAGTGCGGCGAGCGCATGGACCGCGAGGGCGAGATCCACGACGGCTTCATCATCGCCCACGGCGGCCGCCAGAGCCGCGTCGACCTGCACAAGTACAGCGGCGGCAGCTCGGTGGTGGTGTATGGCCAGACCGAGCTGACCCGCGACCTCTACGACGCCCGCGAACGGATGAAGGGCGTGGTCATCCACCACGCCGAGGACGTGCAGCCGCACGAGCTGACCAGCGCCGCGCCCTATGTCACTTTCCGCACGGGCGACGAGCGGCGGCGCATCGATTGCGATTACGTGATTGGTGCCGACGGCTTTCATGGCGTCAGCCGCAAGTCGATTCCCGCCTCGGTGCTGCGGGAATATGAAAAGGTTTATCCCTTCGGCTGGCTGGGCGTGTTGTCGCGCACCAAACCGGTGTCGCCCGAGCTGATCTACGTCAAGCACGAGCGCGGCTTCGCGTTGTGTTCGCTGCGCTCGCAGGTGCTGAGCCGCTATTACATCCAGGTGCCGCTCTCTGACACCGTGGAGAGCTGGTCCGACGACGCCTTCTGGGCCGAGCTGAAACGGCGCCTGCCGCAGGAGGTGGCCGAGCGCCTGATCACCGGTCCCTCGATCGAGAAGTCGATTGCGCCGCTGCGCTCGTTTGTCGCCGAACCGATGCGCCATGGCAGCCTGTTCCTCGCCGGCGACGCCGCGCACATCGTGCCGCCCACCGGCGCGCGCGGTCTCAACAGCGCGGCATCGGACATCTACTATCTGTACCATGCCATGCTCAAGCACTACCAGGAGGGCGACGACAGCGGCCTCGACAATTACTCGGCCAAGGCCCTGGCGCGGGTGTGGAAGGCGCAACGGTTCTCGTGGTGGATGACCTCGATGCTGCATACCTTTCCCGACAGCATTGCCTACGACCAGCGGCTGCAGCAGACCGACCTCGAATACCTTTTTTCCTCGGAAGCGGCGCAGGCCTCGCTGGCGGAGAACTACGTCGGTCTGCCGTTCTGAACCCGGGGGCCGTGGTCCCGGCGCCAGCCCGGGCCGCTCGGCGTCGCGCCACCCGGACATCTACGATGGTGGTCGACACGCTACACTGACGGCTTCACCGACTGGAGTCGCCGCAGAGTGTCACAGCCTTCGCCGCAATACGCCGACCCGCCTGCGGGCAGGCAGGTCGGTTCGAGCACCCGGCGGCCAGACCTGGCGGAGCGGAAATCCCGTTCGCTGGCCGTTGCGTTTGCTGCTTTCGTGCTGTCCCTGCTGCTCGGCGGCGTGCTCGCCTGGCAGGTGGAGCAGCAGCGCGAACAGCAGGCGCGCGACCGGGTCGCCGACATGGCCGGCGATCATGCCCATACCCTGCAACGCAACATCGAGCGCGCCCTGTCGGCGACCTATGCGCTGGCCGCGCTGGTTCGCCAGGGCAATGGGCAGGTACCGGAATTCGAAGAGACCGCGCGGCAGATGTTGCCCTATTACCCCGGCGCCGCGTCGCTGCAACTGGCGCCTGACGGCATCGTGCGTCACGTCGTGCCGCTGGAAGGCAACGAGAAGGCCATCGGACACAACCTGCTACAGGATCCGGTGCGCAACAAGGAGGCCTTTCTCGCCCGCATCTCGGGCCGCCTGACGCTGGCGGGGCCCTTTGCCCTGGTCCAGGGTGGCCTCGGCGCGGTGGGTCGGCTGCCTGTGTTCCTTGGTGAGGGGCGCAAGGTGTTCTGGGGCTTTGCCACGGTCCTGATCCGCTTTCCCGAGGTGCTGGACGAAGCCCGCCTCGGTCAGCTGAGCGCTCATGGCTATGGCTACGAGCTGTGGCGCATCCACCCGGACAGCGGTGAGCGGCTGGTCATCGCGCGCTCGGGGCCGGAGCTTCTGGTCGAGCCGGTGGAGCAGGCACTGGAACTGCCCAACGGCAAATGGACCCTGAGCGTCGCGCCGCTCAAGGGCTGGAGCGATCCGGCGCGAGTGACGCTCGGCGCCAGCCTGGCGCTGCTGTTCAGCCTGCTGCTCGCCTATGTCGCCAAGCTGGTGTTCGAGCTGCGCTTCTACAAGTCCGACCTGGAGGGCCTGGTCGCGCAACGCACGGAACAGCTCAGCACCAGCGAGCAGCGTTTCCGCAACATGAGCGACGCGGCCGGTGCCTACCTTTGGGAGGTCGGCACCGACATGGTCTACACCTATGTGTCGGGTCAGTCGACCCGGGTCAAGGGCCATCCGCCGGAGGCCCTGCTGGGCCACACCCCGATGGAATTCATGCCGCCGGAGGACATCGCCGCCGTGGGCAGGATCGTTGAACGCGCGATCGCCGCCAAGTCCGGCTTCCGCCTGCAGCACCGCGACCTCACGCCGTCCGGCGAAACCTGGTGGGAAGAGGTTCATGGGTCGGTGTTCTGCGACGACTTCGGGCGCGTGATCGGACTGCGCGGTACCGGCATGAGCATCAATGCGCGCAAGCAGGCCGAAGAAGAGCTGCGGCGCAGCGAGCAACGCTTCCGCGACGTTGCGGAAGTGTCGGCGGACTGGATCTGGGAGGTCGACGCCGCGGGTCGCTACACCTTTGTCTCGGAGGGCGTGCGACTGATGCTGGGCTATGCGCCGGAGGAGGTGGTGGGCAGGACGCCCTTCGATTTCATGCGGCCGGACGAGGTGCAGGCGGTGGCGACGGAATTTGCCGCCATTGCCAGGGAAAAGCGGGCATTCACCGACATGGAAAACATCGTCCGTGGCCGCGACGGCGCGTGGCACATCACGCTCACCAGCGGCACGCCGATGCTCGACAGCGACGGAAACCTGCTCGGCTTTCGCGGCGTCGATCGCGACATCAGCTCGCGCAAGGCCGCGGAGCAGCGGATCCGGCGACTGACCAATCTCTACGCGGCGCTCAGCGAGTGCAACCAGGCGATCGTGCGGTGCACCCGCGCCGAGGACTTGTATGCCTCCATCTGCCGCGACGTGGTCGAGTTCGGTGCCATGAAAATGGCATGGATCGGACTGCTCGACGCCGCCAGCGGAAGGGTGCGCCCGGCGGCCAGCTTTGGCTCCGGCCTGGCCTACCTCGACGGCATCCACATTACCGTCGATGCCGGCGATGTCCACGGGCGCGGCCCGGTCGGCACGGCGCTGCGCGAGGACCGGCCGGTGTGGAACCAGGATTTCCTCAATGATCCGCTGACCGCGCCATGGCGCGAACGGGCCGTGCAGTACGGCTGGGGTGCCGTGGCCTCGCTTCCCTTGCATCGCGGCGGGCAGGTGATCGGCACCTTCAACCTGTATGCCGGCGATGCCAACGCCTTCGACGAGGATGCGCGCCGCCTGCTGGAGGAGATGGCGGCGGACATCAGCTATGCATTGGACGGCTTCGACCGCGAGGCCAACATCAAGCTGGCCGCCGAGGTGTTCGAGCAGGGCAAGGAGGGCATCATGATCACCGACATCGCCGGCCGGATCATGCGCGTCAACCGCGCCTTCAGCGAAATCAGCGGCTACAGCGAAGCCGAGGCGCTGGGGCAGGGCGCCAACCTGCTTTCATCGGGACGCCAGGGCAAGGAGTTCTATCGCGAGATGTGGGAAGCGATCGATGCCACCGGGCATTGGCAGGGCGAGATCTGGAACCGGCGCAAGGACGGCCACGTCTACCCGGAATGGCTGGCGATCAGCCGCGTGCTGGGTGCCGACGGCAAGCCCAGCCATTACGTCGGCATCTTCAGCGACATCACCCGGCACAAGGAGGCGGAGGCGCGCATCCAGCGCCTGGCCCATTTCGATGCCCTGACCGGCCTGCCCAATCGCGCCCTGCTGCACGACCGCGCACGTCATGCCCTTGGCATGGCCCAGCGCAGTCGCGAGCCGCTGGCGGTGCTGTTCCTCGACCTCGATCATTTCAAGAACATCAACGACACGCTGGGACATCGCATCGGCGACGAACTGCTGGTCGAGGTCGGCAATCGCATGGTGGCGGCGACGCGCAAGGAAGACACGGTGTCGCGCCAGGGCGGCGACGAATTCGTCGTCATCCTGCCGGGGACCGATGCCGATGGCGCCGCCCATGTGTCGCAGAAGCTGATCGAGATGATCGCGCACAGCGTCAAGGTCGAGCAGTACGAACTGGTCGTCACGCCCTCGATCGGCATCGCCATTTATCCCAGTGACGGCGAGGATTTCGAGACCCTGTCGCGGTCGGCCGATACGGCCATGTACCGCGCCAAGCAGGATGGACGCAATACTTTCCGTTTCTTCACACCCGAGATGCAGGAACATTCGGCGCGCAGCCTGCGCCTGGAAGGCGGCTTGCGCCATGCCCTGGCGCGCGGCGAGCTGCAGCTCTTCTACCAGCCGCAGCTGTCGCTGGCGGACGGGCACGTGGTCGGCGCCGAGGCCTTGCTGCGCTGGCACAATCCGGATCTCGGCGAGGTCATGCCGGCGGAGTTCATTGCCGTGGCCGAGGACAGCGGCCTGATCCTGCCGATCGGCGAATGGGTGCTGCGTACCGCGATCCGGCAGATGAAGGCCTGGATGGATGCCGGCCTGGCACCGATGATCATGGCGATCAACCTCTCGGCGGTGCAGTTCCGCCACGCCCACTTGCCGGAACTGGTGACGCGGACGCTCGCCGACGAGGGCCTGGCCGCGGAGTTCCTGGAACTCGAACTGACCGAAAGCGTGGCCATGGACGATCCGCTGGCGGCGATTGCGGTTATGGACGAACTGCGTGCCTGTGGCGTGCGCATGTCCATCGACGATTTCGGCACCGGCTACTCCTCGCTGAGCTATCTCAAACGCTTCCAGGTGTACAAGCTGAAGATCGACCAGTCATTCGTCAGCGACCTGTCGGACGATCCGGAAAGCAAGGCCATCGTCCGCGCCGTGATCAGCCTGGCGAAAAGCCTGGGCATGCGCACCATCGCCGAAGGCGTGGAAACCGGCGAACAGCTCGCCTTCCTCGGCGCGCACGGCTGCGACGAGGTCCAGGGCTACCATTTCAGCCGTCCGCTGCAGCCCGCGGATTTTGCCGCCTTCGTGCGCGGGCGCCGCGTACCTTCGTGCTAAGTGCGCCTTGCCGCGGCCGGTTCAGGCCAGCGCGTAGCGCCCGCCATCGCACTGCACCACGCCCTCGGCCAGCAGCTCATCGAGGTGCATGCGGATTGAATTGCGCTCCGCGCTCTCGACGTAGGGAAGGCTGAAACCGGGCGGATAGAGCAGGCGTCGCGCCGCCAGCTGATCCAGGCTTTGCGGCCCGTCGCGCAGATAGCCGATGAGCGTTTCGTTGCGTTCGTCGATTTTGGCGGCGAATCCGGCCAGGTCGGCGAGGAATTTCGATCGCTCCGTGATCACCGACCGGTGATGCGAGGTCACCCAGATTCGCGCGTCGAGCCGCGCGACCTCGGCCAGGCTTTTACGGAAGGCCGGAAGGCTGGACGTGGCATCGCCATAGTAGGGACCGAATCCGGTCAGGTCGATGTCGCCGATGAAGGCGACGCCTTCGCTTTCGACCACCAGGGCGCAGTGGCCCGAGGTGTGCCCCGGCAGGTGGTGGGCGCGGATTCGCACGCCGCCGCCCAGGTCCCAGCGCTGGTCGTGGGTGTAGGCCGTGGCGTCGGCGCGCGGCACATAGTGGAAATCGCGCTCGATCATGGCCTTCATTTCGGCCAGCACAGCGGGCGGGTAGCCATAGTGGGCGCTCAGCCCCGCCCAGGATTGCGCGGCGCGCAGGTCGGCCTCATGGACCTGGACGCCGGCCCGGGGCAGGCGATGGAGGCCGGCCATGTGGTCTTCGTGTACATGGCCGAGAATGACCAGGTCGACCGTGTCGAATTCGGCCCCGATCCGGTTGGCGACCAGCGGGGTATCGAAGGCGACGCGCAGATCCTTTCCCAGGACCATGACCTGATTTCCGTCGGGATACTTTCCCGACTTGGCGCCGAGATGGATGGCGACCGCGCCATGGCGCCGGATTTCGCTCGCGCTCAATTGACTTCCTCCTTTGGTAATAGAAGCATAACCGATCATGATCGCCGTGCCACCCGCGCCGACTCTCGGGAGTCGGCCGGGTGTCGGCGGCGCCGCCCCGATTTGCCTCCACGGCCGTGGCAGGGCAAAATGGGCCCCTTTTTGCGGCCCCAGGGCGCTGAATCCAGGATGAAACCCGCCGAATTTCCGGACGACATTTTCCGCTGGAGCGACGGCTTCAACATCGGCCTGCGCGAAATCGACGAGCAGCACGCCCAACTGGTCGCGATGCTCAATCGCCTGGCTCGCCACCACACCTCCAAGACGCCGGACGACGACCTGTTGCGGGTGTTCGACGAACTGGTGAGTTATACCGCCTACCATTTCGACACCGAAGACCGGGTGATGGACGACGAGCATGTCGATCCCTGCCACGCCGAGGTACATCGCCGTACCCATCAGGATTTTGTTGCCCGCGCGCTGGCGGCGCGGCGCGATGCCGAACAGTCGCCGCGCGAAGTGACCGGCGATACGCTGGTGTTCCTCACCAACTGGTTGATCCACCACATCCTGGGCATGGATCGCCGCCTCGCCGAGGAGGTGCGCCTGGCCCAGCAAGCTCGCGGCGTTCCGCTGACGGCGGCGCCGCCGCCGGACAGCGCGCGCACCACGGAAGTGCTGCTGAACGCCGTTGACGGGCTGTACGAACGCCTGGGGCGCAATGCCGGCGAACTGCGCGAGACCAATGCGCGCCTGCAGCAGGAGCTGGCCAAGAGCAAGCAGGCCGAGCGGGACCTGCGCATCGCCGCCGCCGCCTTCGAGGCGCAGGAATCCATCATCATCACTGATGCCGCCAGCCTCATCCTCCGGGTCAACAAGGCATTCACCGCGACCACGGGCTACAGCGCGGAAGAAGTGTTCGGGCGCAACCCGCGCCTGTTCAGCTCCGGTCGCCAGGACGCCGCCTTTTATGCCGAAATGTGGCGCAGCATCCACGCCACCGGATGCTGGCAGGGCGAGATCTGGAACCGGCGCAGGAACGGCGAAGCCTATCCCTCCTGGCTTTCCATCACGGCGGTCTTCGGCGAGGATGGCCAGGCGACGAATTACGTCGGCACCTCGACCGACATCGCCCCGCGCAAGCTGGCCGAGGACAGGATCAGGCACCTTGCCTACTACGACCAGCTCACGCAACTGCCGAATCGCCGCCTGATGGTCGACCGGCTCGATCAGGCCCGGACAGCCTGTGGTCGTCATGGCCGGGAAGGCGCGCTGCTGCTGATCGACCTCGACGACTTCAAGTCGCTCAACGACAGCATGGGCCACGGCGTCGGCGACAACCTGCTGATCGAGGTGGCGCAACGCCTGCACCTTTGCGTGCGCGACGGCGATACGGTGGCGCGCCTGGGCGGCGACGAGTTCGTCGTCATCCTTGGCGATCTCGATCGCGGCGAGCAGGCGGCGGTGCAGGCCGAGCGCATCGCCGAGAAAATCCAGGCGCGACTAGGCGAGCCGTATGTCCTCGACATCATCGTCGACGGCGTCGTCACCGGCACCTGCAATCATGGCTGCGGGTCCAGCATCGGCATCGCCTTGTTCCATGACCGCTCGGTATCCACCGAAGAGATCCTGAAGCGCGCCGATACCGCCATGTACCAGGCCAAGCAGGCCGGACGCCAGACCCACCGCTTCTTCGATCCCCTGATGCAGGAGGCCGTCAAGCTGCGCACCCTGCTGGAACGTGACCTGCGCCGCGCGCTGGCCGAGGGGCAGTTCCTGCTGTACTACCAGCCGCAGGTCGATGCCGGGGGCTGCGTGATCGGTGCCGAGGCCCTGGTGCGCTGGCTCCATCCCGTACGCGGCATGGTCGAGCCGGCGGAATTCATTCCCCTTGCCGAAGAGACGGGCCTGATCCTGCCGCTCGGGCAATGGGTGCTCGAACAGGCCTGTCGCCAGTTGACGCTCTGGGCACAGACCAGCGAACTCGAATGCATGACACTGGCCGTCAATGTCAGCGCCCGCCAGTTCGGTCGGGCGAGCTTTGTTGAGGAAGTGCTGAGTATCGTTGACCATCTCGGGGTCAAGCCCGGTCGACTCAAACTGGAGCTGACGGAAAGCCACTTGCTGGACAACGCCACCGAGGTGATCGGCAAGATGGTGGCCTTGAAGACCCGCCATGTGGGCTTCTCGATGGACGATTTCGGCACCGGCTATTCCTCGTTGTCCTACCTGAAGCAACTGCCGCTCGACCAGCTCAAGATCGACCAGTCCTTCGTCCGCGACATCCTCAGCCACCCGAGCGACGCGGCGATCGCCAAGACCATTGTCGCCCTGGCGCAAAGCCTTGGCCTGTCGGTGATCGCCGAAGGGGTCGAGACCGAAGGGCAGCGCGAGTTCCTGCGCGAGCATGGTTGCGTGACCTGCCAGGGCTTCCTGTTTTCGAGGCCGGTTCCCATCGAGCAGTTCGAGACCTTTGCGCGGCTGAACAGTTGCCGCCGCTGAAAGTCGGCGCTGGCGCTACGGTGATTTCGTCGCTGGCGCGGCCGTGATCGGGTAGGCTTGCCGATTTGCGGACTTCGCTGCCCCGACATGTGCGGACGCTACGTGCTTCACGGCCCCCAATCCCGCCTCAGGGAACACTTTGACCTGCGCGAGTGCGCCGAGTGGCAGGCGCGCTACAACATCGCGCCGCAAAGCGAGGTGCTGGTGATCCGCCAGCGGCCCGAGCTCGGCCGGGTCGGCCAGAGGGTGCGCTGGGGCCTGATTCCGCGCTGGGCGAAGGATGCGGCGATCGGCCTCAAACTCAACAATGCGCGCGCCGAAACCGTGGCCGAGAAGCCTTCGTTCAAGTCCAGCTTCGAACGCCATCGCTGCCTGATCCCGGCCAACGGCTTTTACGAGTGGCAGGCGGTCGAGGAGGGCGGCAAGACGCGCAAGCAGCCCTGGTACATACGCCCGGCGGGCGATGGCGAATTCCTCGCCATGGCCGGCCTGCTCGCGGCATGGAAGTCGCCCGCGGGCGCAGACGTCGTCACGACCTGCGTCATCACCACCACGCCCAACGGCGTCATGGCGCCGATCCACGAGCGCATGCCGGTGCTGCTCGCGCCCGGGCAGTTCGATGCCTGGCTCGACCCCGCCTCGCGCGATGTCGAGGCCTTGCGGCGCTGGCTGCGGCCGGCGCCGGACGCGGAAATCACGGCCTACCGTGTGAGCAGCCGCGTCAGCAATGCGCGCAATGAAGGCGAGGACCTGCTTGCGCCCGCCTGATTCCGCGATCATGACGCCGCGCGTGCTCTCGCTCATCCCGCCGATGACGCAGCTCAACACGCCGTATCCGTCGACGGCCTACCTGACCGGCTTCCTGCGTTCGCGCGGCGTCACGGCGACGCAGGAGGACCTGGCGCTGGCGCTGGTGCTGCGCCTGTTCTCGCCCGCGGGCCTGCCGGCGCTCCGCGGCGTTGCCGAGGCGATTCCGAAACAGCAGCGCACGCCCCGCGTCGCGGCCTTCCTCAAGCGCTTCGCGGACTACCTGGCGACGGTGGCGCCGGCCGTGGCCTTTCTGCAAGGACGCGATCCCTCGATCGCGCATCGCATCGTCGGCCGCCGCTTCCTGCCCGAGGGCTCGCGTTTCGCCGCGCTCGACGTGTATGTCGATCCGCATGACGACGCGGGCGGCGATCCGCTGGCCTGGGCTTTCGGCGCCCTGGGCGTCACCGACCGCGCCCGCCACTTCGCCACGCTCTACCTCGACGACATCGCCGACGTAGTGCGCGAAGCGGTCGATCCGCGCTTCGAGTTCGTGCGCTATGCCGAATCGCTGGCGCAGAGCCAGGCCAGTTTCGAGCCGCTGGCCAATGCCCTGGCGGCGCCGGAAAACCTGATCGACGCCACGCTGCGCGAGCTGACGCTGGCGGCCCTGGCGCGTCACGACCCGAACGTGGTGCTGCTGTCGGCGCCGTTTCCCGGCAATGTCTATGCCGCCTTCCGCATCGCCCGGGCGATCAAGGCGCATGACCGAAACATCGTCACCGTGCTGGGCGGCGGCTACGTCAATACCGAGCTGCGCGAACTGGCCGAGCCGCGCGTCTTCGATTTTTTCGACTACGTCATGCTCGACGACGGCGAGCGCCCCCTGCTGGCGCTGCTCGAACACCTGCGCGGCGAACGCCCGCGCGAGCGGCTGGTGCGGACCTTCCTGCGCGAGGACGGTCCGGTGCGCTACGTCAATGCTGCCGAGCCCGACATTCCCTTCGCCGAGGCCGGCACGCCGACCTGGGATGGCCTGCCGCTGGACCGCTACCTCTCGCTGCTGGACATGCTCAATCCCATGCACCGCCTGTGGTCCGATGCGCGCTGGAACAAGCTCACCGTGGCCCACGGCTGCTACTGGAAGAAGTGCAGCTTCTGCGATGTCTCGCTCGACTACATCTCGCGCTACGAGGCGCTCGCCGCCGCCACCCTGGTCGACCGCATCGAGGCCATCGTCGCCGAGACCGGCCAGACCGGTTTCCATTTTGTCGACGAGGCGGCGCCGCCGAAGGCACTCAAGGCGCTGGCCGAGGAGCTTTGCAAACGCAAACGCTCGATTTCCTGGTGGGGCAACATCCGCTTCGAGAAGTCCTTCACGCCGGAGCTCTGCGCCGAGCTGGCGGCCAGCGGCTGCATCGCGGTTTCCGGCGGGCTGGAAGTGGCTTCCGACCGCCTGCTCAAGCTGATGCAGAAGGGCGTCTCGGTGGCGCAGGTGGCACGCGTCACCCATGCCTTCTCAGAAGCCGGCATCCTGGTCCATGCCTACCTGATGTACGGCTTCCCGACGCAGACCGTGCAGGACACGGTCGATGCGCTGGAGTACGTGCGCCAGCTGTTCGCCGCCGGCTGCATCCAGTCGGGATTCTTCCACCGCTTTGCCTGCAGCGTGCATGCGCCGGTGGGTTTGCATCCCGAGCAGTACGGCGTTACGTTGAAGCCATTGCGCCCGGGGCGCTTTGCAAAGAATGACGTCGGCTTCATCGATCCCGCGGGTGTCGACCACGATGCGCTGGGTCAGGCGCTGAACAAGGCGCTGTACAACTACATGCACGGCATTGGCCTCGATCAGGACGTGCGCGGCTGGTTCGCCGGACGCGTGCCGAAGACCACCGTGCCGCGCAACGTCATCGCCCGGGCGCTGCGCGGATGAGGGCAGGGGTGGCGCGTTGAACGAGCCCGAGAAGCCCTGGCATATTGACTGCCCCCGAAGGGGAATTCCAGTCATGCAAAGCCAGGAGGCGGAGCTGCACCCGTCGATGGTGGTACGCATGGTGCTGCTGGTCTGCGGCAGCATCGCCCTGCTGCTGGGCATCATCGGCATCGTCGTGCCGGGGCTGCCGACCACGCCCTTCATCCTGGTCGCGGCGGCCTGCTACGCGCGGGCCTCGGAGCGCTTCTACCACTGGCTGCTGCGCAACCCGACCTTTGGGCCGCTGATTGCCGAGTGGCGCCGCCACCGCAGCATTCCGTACCGCGTCAAGCGCCTGGCCATCACGCTGATGAGCCTGACCATCGGTGTGTCGATCTGGACCCTGTCCGACACGCCGTGGTTGCAGGCGATGCTTGCCGTGATCGGCGTCTCGACCGCGGTCTGGTTGTGGCGCATCCCGTCGCGCGACCGGCCGCGGCGGGAGGATTAGAATTCGACGCAATACCAAAAGCAAAGGGAGTTCCGCATCATGGCGAAGTACAGCACCGAAAGCATCCGCGCCGTAGCCCTCGTCGGGCACGGCGGCGCCGGCAAGACCACGCTGGCGGAAGCATTGTTGTTCAAGGCCGGGGCGATTCCGGCCAAGGGTTCCGTCGAGAAGGGCAGCACGGTCTGCGACTTCGACGCGCAGGAAAAGGCCGCCGGCCACTCGTTGAATTCCGCACTGGTGAACTTCGCCGCCGAAGGTGTGCATGTGCACCTGATCGACACCCCGGGCTACCCGGATTTCGCCGGCCAGGCGGTCGCCGCATTGGCCGGTGTGGAAACCGCGATCGTCGTCATCAACGCCCAGACCGGCATCGAGCTCGCCACCGAGCGCATGATGCGCGCAGCGCAGGCCCGCGGCCTGGCGCGCATGATCGTGGTGAACAAGATCGACGCCGACAATGTCGACCTGCCGGACCTGGTGAACCAGATCCGCGAGCGCTTCGGCAAGGAATGCCTGCTGCTCGACCTGCCCGCCCATGGTCGCCAGGACGTGGTCGAGGTGCTGGAACACGATGCCGGCGAAGCGGATTTCGATTCCGTTGCCCACGCCCACCGCGAACTGATCGACCAGTTGGTCGAAGAGGACGAGTCGTTGCTGGCGCAATACCTCGACGAGGGCAAGGACCCGAGCGCCGCCGACCTGCACGCCCCCTTCGAGAAGGCGCTGCGTGAGGGCCACCTGATCCCCATCTTGTTCACCTCGGCGCGCACCGGCGCCGGCATCGGCGAACTGCTGCACGTGCTGGCCTCGCTGGCGCCCAACCCGGCCGAAGGCAACCCACCGTCCTTCTACAAGGGCGAGCCGGATGGTGAGCCGGAGGCCTTCGCGGCGGAGCCCGACGCGACCAAGCACGTACTGGCGCATGTCTTCAAGGTCATCGCCGATCCCTATCAGGGCCGCGTCGGCGTCTTCCGCGTGCATCAGGGGACGATGAAAAAGGACAGCCAGCTTTTTGTCGGCGACGGCAAGAAGCCCTTCAAGGCCGGCCACCTCTACCAGCTGCAGGGCAAGGATTACGTCGAGGTCGACGAGCTGATGCCGGGCGACATCGGTGCCATCGCCAAGGTCGAGGAGATCGAATTCGACGCCGTGCTGCACGATTCGCACGACGAGGACCACATCCATCTCAAGCCGCTCGAATTTCCCCGGCCGATGCAGGGCCTGGCGGTGGAGACCCGGCGCAAGGGCGACGAGCAGCGCCTGTTCGACATCCTGCACAAGCTGGAACTGGAAGATCCCTGCTTCGAGGTCGAGCGCCACCCGACCACGCACGAAACCGTGATCCGCGGCCTGGGCGAAATGCACCTGCGCTACAAGCTGGAAAAAATGGCGACGCAGTTCAAGCTCGAACTCGACACCAAGCCGCCGCTGATCCCCTACCGCGAAACCATTACCGCGAATGCCGAGGGCCATTGCCGGCACAAGAAGCAGTCGGGTGGCGCCGGCCAGTTCGGCGAGGTCTACCTCAAGATCGAGCCGCTGGAGCGCGGCGCCGGCTTCGAGTTCGTCGATCGCGTCAAGGGCGGCGTGATTCCCGGCGTATTCATGACCTCGGTCGAAAAGGGCGTGCGCCAGGCGCTGGCCGATGGCGTGATCGCCGGCTTCCCGGCCCAGGACATCCGCGTCATCGTGTACGACGGCAAGACCCATGCGGTGGATGGCAAGGACGTGGCCTTCGTCACCGCCGGACGCAAGGCCACCGTCGAGGCCATCCGTGCCGCCGGTCCGATCGTGCTGGAGCCCATCGTCAGCATCGAAGTCGTCGCTCCCGAGGCGGCGATCGGCGACCTCACCGGCGACCTGTCGAGCCGGCGCGGCCATATCACCGGCACCAACCCGCGCCCGGGCAACACCGCCTCGATCACCGGCGAAGTGCCGCTGGCCGAGATCACCGACTACGCCTCGCGCCTGAAGTCGCTGACCGGTGGCCAGGGCGCCTACAGCATCGATTTCGCGCGCCATGCGCAGGTGCCGCCGCAGGTGCAGCAGAAACTCGCCGCCGCCTTCCGGCCGGTGGAAGAGGAAGAGTGATCTGACGCCAGGTCAGTGGCGTGCGTAGCTCGTGGTGCGGCCATCCTTGCCGACCAGCAGGATTTCATAGGGAATCCGGCGCGGGTCGTCCATGCCGGGCGCGCTGGCCGGCATTCCCGGCGAAACCAGACCACGGGCGCGCGGCTTTTCGCTCAGCAGGCGCTTGACGTCGGCGGCCGGCACATGGCCTTCCACCAGGTAACCACCAACCTCGGCGGTATGGCAGGAACCCATGGCCAGCGGCACGCCGAGACGGGCCTTGTGCGCGGCGACATTTTCGGTGTCGACGGTGACCACCGGAAATCCGCTGAGCTTCATGTGCTCGACCCATTTTCCGCAGCAGCCGCAGCTCGGGCTCTTGTACACCGTCACGGTTGGTAGCGGTGGTGCGGCCCAGGCCAAAGGCGCGAGTAGCGCCAGGAAAGCAAGCAGGCGCAGAGCGGAATTCATGGTGTCAGTGCTTGTGGTCGGAGTGGCCATCCTTTGCCGGTGCCGCGCCCGCCATTGGCGCCAGCGGCGTGAAGCGCGCCTGCTCGGCCCCCTTGCTGGCCATGGTCACGGCGACCACGACCTTCATGTCCGGCGTGGACGCGTAGCTGCCGACACCCTTCAGCCGGTTGTCGCCATCCGGCGCCAGCTTCACCGACGTCCTGGCCTTGCCGGCGAGGATGGTCGCCGTACCGCCAGCGCCGACTGTTGGAACTTTCGCTCCCGCATGGTCGGTGACGAAGACGAGGACGGGATTGTCTTTGGTTTCCTTGCTGTCCCGGACCACGACGAGTTCGAAATGATAGACGCCGGCCATGCGCAACTGCCCGCCGTTGGGCGCCTTTTGCGTATCGAGCACCTCGTCGCTGTGGGCCAGCGCCAGGCTTGCGGCGAGTGCGGCGGCGGCAAGGATCAGGGATTGAAGGATTTTCATCGGGTGGCTCCTGTGGGTGGGTTGGGATTCAGAAACTCTCTTTCGCCTGATCGGCCAGCAGGCGTTCCAGCGCGGGCTTGCCCCACAGCCAGAACATCAGCGGCGTCAGCAGGGTATCGAGCAGCGTCGAACTGATCAGGCCGCCGAAGATCACCACGGCCACCGGATGCAGCACTTCCTTGCCCGGCGCGTCGGCCGAGACCAGCAGCGGCAGCAGCGCAAAGGCGGCCACCAGCGCGGTCATCAGCACGGGGGTCAGGCGCTCCAGCGAGCCGCGCAGGATCATGGCCTGGCCGAAGCGCTCGCCTTCGAAGGCGCACAGGTTGATGTAGTGGCTGATCTTGAGAATGCCGTTGCGCGTGGCGATGCCGGTGAGCGTGATGAAGCCGACCAGCGCCGCGACCGACAGCGGCTGCCCGGAAATCCACAGCGCGATGACGCTGCCGACCAATGCCAGCGGGATGTTGCCCATGATGATGAGCGTCAGCGCCGTCGACCGGTAGCGGCTGTAGAGCACCATGAAGATCATGGTCAGCGACACCGCGGCGAGCAGCGTGATCAGGCGCGCCGCCTGCTCCTGCGCCAGGAACTGGCCTTCCAGCGCGGTGAAATAGCCCTCCGGCAGCGGCTTGGCGCCAAGTTCGGCACGCACGTCGGCGATCACTTTGGACATGTCGCGGCCATCGGTGTTGGCCGAGAGCACGATGCGCCGCCGCGAGTTTTCGCGGCTGACCTGGTTCGGGCCGTCGCTTTCCTCGACGCTGGCGATGCGCGAGAGCGGCACATGGCCGCCCGGCGTTTCGATCAGCAGCTCGGCCAGCGCCTGCGGGCCGCGCGCCGATTCCGGCAGCCGCACCAGCAGGTCGAAGCGGCGATTGCCCTCGATGACCTGGGTGATGCGTTCGCCCTCGATCATCTGTTCCAGGCTGCGCAGCAGGTTGCCCGGCGCCACGCCGTAGCGCGCCGCCTGCTCGTAGTCGAGGCGGATCTTGATCTGCGGGATCAGCACCTGCTTCTCGATCTGCAAATCGGTGACGCCGGGGATTCTCGCCAGACGCTCGCGCATCTCGGCCGCCAGACCGCGCAGCGTGTCGAGGTCGTCGCCGTAGATTTTCAGCGCGATCTGTGCGCGCACGCCGGACAGCAGGTGGTCGAGCCGGTGCGAGATCGGCTGGCCGACGTTGGAGGCCGCCGGCAGGCTGGCCAGCCGCTGGCGGATGTCGGCAATGATCTGCTCGCGGCTGCGCGCCGAGGCTTTCAGGTCGACATCCATCTCGGTGTAATGCACGCCCTCGGCATGCTCGTCGAGTTCGGCGCGGCCGGTGCGACGACCGAGCTTGGTCACCTCGGGCACCTGCGCCACCAGTTGTTCCGCCAGCGTGCCGATGCGGTTGGATTCGGCCAGCGAGGTACCGGGGTTGAGCAGCACGTTCACCGTCAGCGTGCCCTCGTTGAAGGGCGGCAGGAAGGAGCGCGGAAAGAAGGGCACGCTCGCCGCGACGATCGCCACCAGCGCCAGCGCGCCGGCCAGCAGCGCTCGCGCATGGCCGAAGGACCACTGCAGCAGCTTCGCGTCCTGGTGCTTGAGCCAGGTCACCAGCGGGCTGTCGCCGGCGTGCAGCTGTTTCATGCGCGGCAAAAGGTAGTAGGCCATCACCGGCGTCAGCGTCACCGAAACCACCATGCTGGCGAGGATCGAAACGATGTAGGCCACCCCCAGCGGCGTGAACAGGCGGCCCTCGATGCCGGGCAGCACGAACAGCGGCACGAACACCAGTACGATGATTACCGTGGCATAGACGATGGCCGAGCGCACTTCCAGGGTGGCGGCGGCGATCACCTCGGTCACCGGGCGCGGTATCGCGGCGGAACGATTCTGCTTGAGCCGGCGCAAGACGTTCTCGACGCCGACCACGGCGTCATCGACCAGTTCGCCGATGGCGATGGCCAGGCCGCCCAGCGTCATGGTGTTGATCGACAGGCCGAAGTAGTGGAAGACCAGCGCCGTGGCCAGCAGCGACACCGGGATCGCCATCAGCGAAATGATCGTGGTGCGGACATTCAACAGGAACAGGAAGAGGATCACCGCCACCAGCATCGCGCCGTCCCTCAGCGCTTCCTCGACATTGTTCACCGAGTGCTCGATGAAGTCGGCCTGCTTGAAGAGGAAGGCCGGCGCGTCGATGCCGGCCGGCAGGCTCTTGCCGAGGTCGGCGACGGCTTTTTCCACTTCGCGGGTCAGGCTCACGCTGTCGGCGGCCGGCTGCTTCTGCACCGACAGGATCACCGCCGGCCGGCCCTGATAGCTGCCGTCGCCACGTTTGATCGCCGGCGCCAGTTTCACGTCGGCCAACTGCCGGAGCAGGATGGGCTGGCCATTTTTCACGCTCACCACCAGGTTCTGCAAGTCCTCGATGCGCGAGCTGCGGCCGATCTGGCGGATCAGCCATTCGCGGCCCTGGGCTTCGAGGAAGCCGCCGCTGGTGTTGGCGCCGAAATCCTTCAGCGCGGCTTCCAGCTTCTCGCGCTCGATGCCCAGCGCCTGCAGCTGCGCGGGCTTGATCTCGACGCGATACTGGCGCACTTCGCCGCCGATGGGGATCACCTGGGCGACGCCGGGGATGGTCAGCAGGCGCGGCCGCACGACCCAATCCGCATACTCGCGGACCAGCATCGGGCTGACCCTGGCCGGATCGGCGGCAGTGTTGATAGGTAAGGCGATCAGCAGGATTTCACCCATGATCGAGGAAATCGGCCCCAGCTGCGGCACGATGCCCGGTGGCAACTGTTCGCGCACCAGGTTCAGGCGCTCGGCGATCTGCTGCCGGTTGCGGTAGATGTCGGAACCCCACTCGAACTCGACATAGACCATCGACAACCCGATGCCCGACACCGAGCGCACCCGCGTCACGCCGGGCATGCCGTTCATGCTCGATTCGACCGGAAAGCTGATCAGTTGCTCGACCTCTTCCGGCGCCATGCCGCCGGCCTCGGTCATCAGCGTCACCGTCGGCTTGTTGAGGTCGGGGAAGACATCGACCGGCATCGAGCGCAGCGTGATCGCGCCGTAGATGATCAGCAGCAGCGAAACGCCGAGGACGATCAGGCGCTGCCTGAGCGCGGTATGGATGATGAAGTCGAACATGGTTTAGCGGACTTGCGACAGCAGGCCGGCGCCCTCGATGACCACGCGATCGCCCTCGGCCAGGCCCTCGGTGATGGCCATGTTGGCGGCATCCAGCGCCTGGACGCGTACCTTGCGCGCAATGAAGCGTTCCGCCTCCGTATGCACCCACACCGCCGTCTCGCCAGCGCCGACTCTTGTCAGTGCCGCGCGTGGCACTGCCGCGCCCTTGATCTCGTGCGCCGTGCGCGCCATCACCTTGACCGGCTGGCCGACGGCGACCATCGAGTTGGCGGAAACAATGCGGAACAGGAGCGGCAGCGCCTGCTCGCGCAACTGGCGGCCGCCGCCGACGTACTTGAGTTCCAGCGCCGTTTGCCCCGCCAGCGCGCTGGCCGAGATCAGGGCGGCGCCGATGCCCGCGTCGTAGGCCAGTGCCTCGACCGCCAGCCGCCCGGGATCGACGATCTCGAACAGCACCTCCCTGGCGTCGACGATCTGGCCAGCCACCAAGTGGTGCGAGGCGCTGATCACGCCCGAGCCAGGCGCCAGCAGCGGCTCTGCACTATCGATGCTGGCGGCGACGATGGCGCGGCGTTTTTGCAGCGCGCCGTGCTCGATCCGCGCCGCGTCGATTTCCTTTTGCGGCACCGCGCCTTCGAGCTGTTCGAAGCGCTTTACGCGCCCCTCGGCTATCGCCAGTTGCGCTTCCAGTTCGGCCAGCTGCGCCTTCTGGTTGCCGCGTTCGATGGCGCCCGCGACGGGACGCAGGTACGCCAGCACCTCGCCCTTGACCACCTTGCGTCCCGCCGTCGGCATGCCCTTGGGGCCGGGCATCACGCTGCCGGGAAACGGCGCCTGGACGCGGCCGCCGGTGTCCGGGTCGGCAATCACCTTGCCATTGAGTTCCACCGTCGCCGCGAGATCGCCGATGCGTGCCTGCTGCGTGCGAATGCCCAGTTGACGCTGCACCGGCTTGGGCACGAACAGGCTGCCATCGGCGAGACGCTGCAGTGCGGCCGGCGCGCCCGGCGTACCCGGTGCGCCGGCCGCGGCAATGGCCGGCTTCTTCGCGTCCTGGCTGTGATCCTCGTCACCGTGGGCCAGTGCGGCAGTCGCCGCCGCCAGCGCCGCGGCGGCCAGCAGACTGCGCAATTCGATTCGCTTCACGTCAATTTCTCCCGGCCTTGCGGCGCAGATATACCAGCAGGGCGCCGGCGGCCAGGAGCAGCGCGGCGATGATCCAGACGCTCCGCCGGCGCCAGTCGTGTGCGTCCTCCTGAGCAGGCATCGGCCGCGACGTGTCCAGCATTGCGCTCAGCAGATCGGCGCTGTCGCCGGCCTCGATGCTGATGGTCAGCGCGTGCCTGGCCGGCGGCAGGGCCGCCGCCAAGTCCATCACGTAGGTGCCGGGCGCGGCCTCGCGGGCGAGCCCCGTCAGACCCGCACCCTCGACTTCCACCTTGGCCTTGGTCACCGGTTCATTGCTGGCGTAGCGATCGACATAGACCAGCAGGTGATTGCCGTCGAGGACGGCGACCACCTCGAAATCCTCAGTCGCAGCTACTGCGCGCGGCGCGCTGGCGGTGACCGGGATCGGCGCCGGCGCCTCGCCGGCGTGGGTATGGCCGTCGCTGGCATCGCCGCCGGCCCAGGCCGGAAGGGCGAGGGCTGCGGCCAGAAAAAGTGCAGCTGCTCGCATCATGGCAAGGCTCCCAGCGCCTGGTTCAGGCGCGATATCGCCGCCGCGCGGGCCACGCGCTGACGGTCGTAAAAGGATTCGGCGTCGAAGGCGGCGGCGCGGATGCGCAGCAACGCCGCCAGATCGGATTCGCCCAGGCTGAAGGCCTTTTCGGCCAGGCGCAGGTTGTCGGCGGCCAGCACCCGCCGCTCTTCCGCCATCGCGAGTTGTTGCCCGGCCGCGGCGAGCGTGCGGCGGGCGCGTTCCGTTTCGAGCTCGACGCGGGTCCGTGCGCGCAGCATTTCGGTGTCGGCCTGGCTGGCCTCGGCCTGCGCCGCGGCCGTGTCGCGGCGTAGCACTGCGTCCGAGGAAAACGGAATCTTGAGCCGCACGCCGATGCTGTTGTTGTAAGGCTCGGCGAAGTCGCCGCGCTCGCGCACCACGCGCAATGCCAGTTCCGGCGCGCCGCGCCTCGATTCCGCAGCGACCGCGGTGCGCGCCCGCGCGCTGCGCGAGGCCGCGGCGGCGGCGGCCAGCAGCGGATGCGTCGCGGCCGCCTCGGGAGTTCGCTCCGCCGCCTGCGCCGGCGCTTCCTCGCCGATGTCGCGCGGTGCGCCGGCGCCGGTCAGCCGGCGCAGGAGCTGTTCCGCCTGCAATCGGTTGGCCTCGGCCTCGATCAGTTCCGCATCGGCGGCGAGCACTTCCGAGCGCGCCAGATTGCCGTCGATGCGCGACAGGTCGCCGGCGCGGTAACGCCGCCGCACGTCGGCTTCCAGCGCACGCGCGGTCTCGACGCGGCGCTCGGCCAGCGCCTGGCTGTTGCGCGCCGCCGCCAGCGCCCACCAGGCCTCGCGCAGCTCGCCGGCCAGCTCCCAGCGCAATGCCATGCGTTTCGCCGCCACTTCATCGGCCTGGCTTGCCGCCGCGTCCTCGCGCGCCGCCTTCTGCCCCGGCAGCCACAGGGGTGTCGCCAGCTCGACCTCGTATTCCTGCTGCCCCAGATTGCGGTTCGCGCGATCGTTGCGGCTGCCGATGGAAACCGCACCCGGTTCCGGCGTCAGCCCGCCGGCAATCTCTCGCGCCGCCTGCGCCTCGGCATCGCGCGCATCCAGCGCGGCCGCCTGCGGATGCAGCCGCCAGGCCTGTTCCAGCGCCGATGCCAGCCCGCCCGCCAGCGGGCCGGCAGCGACGGCCAACGCCGACTGAACCAGCAGCGCGACGGCGCAGATCAACGCCCTGCCGCTATACCCGAGAATTCCCGTTGCCATGCCCAAGCGACCCATTGTTTGACGTGTCCCGCATTCTGCGAAGGCCAAGCCCACGGGAAGCTGACGCGCGGATTACATTTCTGTAATCAAGGCGGGCGGGGGCGGCGTGCTGGCGAAACGGCGGCGTGAAAGTCGGCGCTGATAAAGCCCCCGCGCTACAGGGCGGTCGCGCAAAAGACGCGCTCCTCGCCGTAGCGGATGGTGGTACGGCGGCGAGATGGTCGAGCAGCATCTGTTTGCGCTTGCGCCGGTTGGCGGGTCATGCATGGCTAGTCGAGGGTTGGTTTGGAGTTGATGCTGGGGCTGAAGGAGGTCGGCTCGTCGGCCTTTGCGGTCACTACGATCGCCTACCAACATTGGCTAGTGTCGCGCCACATGCGGCCGTTGACGGGTCCACTGTGCTTAAATTGTGTGGCACCGATTACCAATAACGCGGTCAATCGGCCGCACTAGGCCCGAATCGCCGCGCTATTCCAACGGCGTGCGTGTTCTCCTCTCGCTACCATGACGTGCTACTGGCCAGCTTCCTCCTGATAGAAATCGAATCGGAGAACCGACATTGTACTTCGCGTGCGAGACCCTTGATGACCTGTTGCATAACGTCTTGGAAGCACTCCTTCGCGACACAACATTTGTAAAGGCATCGCGAGGGCACTTTACGGAGTTGTTCGGGGCTTGCCTGCATCTAAAAAACCCCCGAGCAAGGCTAAGCCGAAGTGAGGGCAAGGGCAAGGTCTTCAGCGCCCTTGGCGAGCTTCTGTGGTACTTGTCTGGTGATACCCGGCTCGACTTCATCGACTACTACGTTCCCAATCAATTTCAAAAGGAGTCGGACGATCAAATACGCGTTCGCGGTGGCTACGGCGACCGACTCTTTTCGTTCAACGGGATAGATCAGGTAGGAAATGTTATTCGCCAATTGAAAGACAAGCCGAGCTCAAGGCGAGCAGTTATCCAGCTATTTGATGCAACTGATCTGGACGGGAATTACAAGTCAGTCCCATGTACCTGCACATTGCAGTTTCTAGCTCGCGAAGGACGGTTAAATCTATTTGTATCGATGCGGTCCAATGACGCCTACGTAGGATTACCACACGACGTTTTCGCGTTCACGATGCTGCAGGAAGTGGTCGCCCGTTCTACTGGCCACGAACTCGGCGAATACAAGCACTGCGCAGGCAGCCTGCACTTATACGAGGAGCACAGAGAGCAGGCCGAGAAATATCTCAAAGAAGGTTGGCAGCCCACTACAATTGTCATGCCTGCCATGCCAAACGCTGATCCGTGGGGCAGCGTGGAAGTGCTCCGACGCGTTGAAGGGGAGATTCGCAACGGAAAGGACGTGGATATCCGAGCAGCGTCGCTTGACCCTTACTGGGGAGACTTGGTGCGGCTATTGAAAGCGTGGCGTGCATGGAATGACAAGAACAAGCGGGAACTGGTGGCGATCAAGGACGAGATGCACTCAGAGGTCTACAAGATGTTCATTCAGCCACGAATCGACCGTTTGCCAACCTAAGAATTGTGATGGAGACAGGGAGTGAGCAGTGAGCATCTACTTCGTGAAGTCGACAACCTGATCAGTATCCTGCACTCAGGTACTCCGACCGCGCTGGGTGCGATTCCTTGGGCCTCGCCCATCGTCTCGTTCGGTAATCCAGCGTCGAGCAAAGTCGCTACCCTGGGCCTCAATCCCAGCAACCTTGAGTTTGTCGATAGCCAAGGCCGGCAACTTCTTGCGCCGTTCAATCGGTTCGAATCCCTTTCAACACTGAGGGCGTCGGATTGGGGCAAGGTAGCCAGGAAAGGGGTATTGCAGGTTTGGCAGGCGTGCGAGAACTACTTTTTTCACAACCCCTATGACCAGTGGTTCAAGCGCTTGGAGAAAGTGCTCGTAGGAACGGGTGCATCGTATTACACCCAAATTGGCGATTCGGCCTGTCATTTGGACCTAGTCCCGTTCGCAACCGCGGAGAAATGGTCATCTCTCACTGCAGAGCAGCGAACTGCACTGGTCAAGATTGGGGTTCCCTCGCTAGTCCGCACCATTCAGGCGTCGAACGTTCGTGTCCTCGTCTTAAATGGAAGCGCAGTCGTAAAGGAGTTCAGCCGCCTATTGAGACCAGGGAGCTTGGAACCGATCTCCATGCCATCATGGACTTTGCAGCAGGGACGAGTGGCCGGCGTGGGATACATCGGTCGCGTATCGCAGGTTAACGATATTTCGCTGGAACGAGAGCTACTGGTGCTCGGATACAACCACAACATACAGAGTAGCTTCGGCGTGACATCGAAGGTTGTCAGCAACATTGCTACCTGGGTGGCAGGTACGTCGGCGTTAGCAATGGCATGAGACCGCACGAGACTGAACTCTGGCAGCGACTTTCAGCCGGTTTGCAGAACTGCCATCAGAACGCGTTCCCCTTGCCTGGCGTTCAGAACGCCATCCAACGCGACGTGTATTTGCAGCAATTGGTGGACAGCATTCGACGCGTGCAATTTGTTCGCGTAATTGCGGATCGTCCGATAGACCCCAGACGGGGTGACGGACTCAGTCCAATGTTCGATCCAATCCGCGCCGCAGTGCTGAACAGGCGGCAAGGACATTTCGACGAAGCTTGTTGGCTTGCCTTCCTCTTCGTCCATTTTGGGCGCCATCCCGTATCCAAGTATCGCTATGCCGGGGAGTTCTACTGTGCACTTGGACAACGTCCCGCATGGTCATTTTCTGCTGTCGCAGACGATACTGTCGGTATGCGTGACTGGCTCGATGCAAATGAGGAGTACTTGCGGCGTGGGTCACATCGCGGATTCGGCAATCATAGAAAGTATTTGAGCCTGTCCGGATCCAAAAACAATGCTACCGGACATGCTTTCGAGACCTACGCACATTGGGTGCGAGCGTACGGCGATCATGAAGGCCTATTTGCCATCGCGGCTCATTACGCGGAGGGCTCACCTGAGAAGGCGTTCGAATGGCTTTACCAGTCGATGCGGTCGGTAGCGTCATACGGCCGCATTGGTCGTTTCGACTACTTGACGATGCTTCAGAAACTCGGGTTCGCCGACATTCGCCCTGGGCGGGCATACCTCGATAGCTCTACTAAGGGGCCGAACAAAGGCGCTAAGCTATTGCTTGAGGGCATGGAACCGCTAACTGTTAGCGAGCTTGAGCGCCGCGTTCGGATAGTAGGAGACTATCTCGGCGTCGGAATGCAGGAGATGGAGGATTCGCTCTGCAACTGGGGGAAAAATCCTAGCGTCTACAAGTACTTCAAGGGCTAGTGAAGTCCCTCTGACCACGCATAGCGAGCCTTCATGTAATTGAAGTGCTTGTAGGGTATAAGTCCCTTGTCCTGTAGTCTCCCCACGACGATGCCGGGAGAAATTCCCGCCTGCCGTGCAAGCCGAGCAATCTCAAATTTGGATTGAATCCCTCGGTCAAGCGCATCGACTCCCACCTTTGCAAACAAAGTCTTAAGGGCAAAATCGTCTGCCTCTAATTCTGCCTTGGAGTTGCGATCTTCCAGTCCCTCAAGGTATAGATCTTCGTGAGCATGAAGGAGAATGTGCCCGACTTCATGGAAGACCGTAAACCAGAACTGGTCGTCTGAAAGATACCGGAAGCTCAGTTGAACCACAGCCTTGTTGTTGTCCAGAAACCTTGTGGCTCCACTGGCTCGACAGCCTTCCGGCGCGCGAGCAACAACCATCGCAACTCCACACCGCGCGAAAATGCTTTGAAGCTCTGGAATGAAACGAGTGGGATCTGGTTCGCGGGTTAGCGCTCTTATCGCGTCGAGAGAGTCCCGTAGCGCGACATCGCTCCAAGGCATACAATCGATCGCACCCGCTGCGATCTCACCTTGTCGAAGCCATGCCGCGACGGCCGAGGGACGAGGTGCGTAGGTCACGCTGCTACGGTACGCTGCCGAAGACAGAAGGCTCTGATACTTCTTCTTGTAGCTCTCAGCATTGGTAACGCCAAAGAACGCACAGACATTGAGCGCAGTCTCTCGCGTCGACTGCCCTTGCTGAACCCAGCCGTACCGAATCATGTCCCTCAATGGCAAGTCATCGAGCCAAGTGGCATTGTTCTCCTCGGCTGGCAATTCACAAAGACGCTGTAGATCGGCCCGATAGCGCTCCTCGCGACGCAGCCAAAAGGCCGGAGAAGCTCCAAGCGCTTGAGCCAAGCTTTCTGCCCAATCCGCCGTCAGGGGTTCGACGCCAAATAACAGCCTCGAAACACTTGTGATGTCCTTATGCGTTGCCTGCGCTAGCTCTTCGACTCCTTTTCCGCGTTCCCGGAGGAGGTCAAGAACAGTTGCGCCAGGAGGAATTGTCCAGTTTGGTTGAAACGTCGTCATAAGTTCCATTTTAATCCCCCAAGGAGACAAGCATCAGGCGCCGTACCAATTCCCATTTCGTCGCACCATTCGCGTCCACACGAGGCGGCGAATGGTTCGGGACCATGGTCATGCAGTAGCTTCTCGAAAGCTCAATGCGCAGACATTCACGCCCATTGAACATGCCCAACGCGGGGCGCCCCACCAGCACATCGTGAATTGAATCTGCGGCAAACAAATCGGACAAGCGATGCTTCAAGGATTCTGCGATTTCGGAGCCAAGTTTCTCCGCTGCAAGGGATTCATCCTCGCATAGGCCGCGCAACTCAACTGTTTCGAAACTGATTTCCAATCTACTTCTGCGCTCTTGATAGAAGCATTACTTGAAGATATTCACCGCATATTGTCATACCGGCAACAGCTAAGTCCGATTGTATGAAGAGCTGGTTTGGCACCCCAATTATCACGAATGACTGGTTACCAGTCAGTAGACGACCGAGCTCATCTCAACCAGCAATGGCGGCTAAGGTTTAGGTTTGTTCGACGTCTGCCCGTGACGCGATGGCGATGGACTGATCGAAAACGTCGGTGGGCAGACGTTGAATAAACATCGAAGGAGGAAACCGCGGATCTCTTTGAATCTCCAGTTTGGCCACTGATCGGGGCTCTCGGTGGGTACTGCATGGCCCACCGAACGGCGAGGCCGCGAAGCGGTGCTTCGCGATTTGCGATAACGGGTAGCGATAGCGGGTCGGGTTCGCATTGGTTTGCGCGGTCTTGGCCGCTTCCAAAAAGTCGGCTCGGGCGAGACGGCAATGTGGGATGGGCTTCGAGTTGTTGTTGTGTCAGTCTCACTATTGTTCCGCGGCAAGCTCACCAATTTCACCTTGGCCCATCCAGTAGCAAAGCAGCGGCGCGGGGATGCGCAGGATTCGGGTTGTGGTATCGGGCTCGCCGGGCGAATTGACGTCGAGGGTGCCGAAATCGTCCAGTGACTTGGTGACCACGTAGCCGCGGTCGATGGCTTTCTTCCGGCAAAGTTCGAGCAAGCCTTTCAGGTCGCGCAGGCCGGTGTGCTGAGCGCGGTATTTCACTTCGAATGGAATGATTTGTCCGTCCACTTCGGCCACCAGATCGACTTCCCTGTCCTTCTTGCCGCGCCAGTAGGTGAAGCGCAGGTTCTGCGCGTAGTAGCGGGCGAACAAGTGCTTGAAGACGGCCGTTTCGGTCGCCACGCCCAGCGCGGCCGGGTCTTCGAGGATGGCCTTGCCCTTGAGCATGACGGCCGGGGCGATGGCGGCATCGGCCAGGTAGATCTTGAAGCGCCCGCGCAGCACATCCTTGCCATAGCCAAATGGGGGCAGGCGGTAAATGAGATGGGTCGCTTCCAGCAACTCGATGAAGTTCTGCGCCGTGGGCCGCTTGACCGCCAGATTGGCGCAGAGGTCGACCATGTCCAGCAGCCCGCCATCGTGCATGCACAGGTAAAGGAACGTGTGTTCTAGGTCCAGTACGCGCCGCACGCCAAACAGCGCCGTCATGTCGCGCTTCAGCACCTTGTCGATGATGTCCTCACGCAACAGGCGCTGGGCCTGGGTGATGCTCTCGACTTGCGCGGTCTGCGGAAATCCGCCGCGCACCAGGTATTCGTGAAAATGCCCGACATAGGGTGCGGCAGTTTCCGTGACGCGGTAAAAGTCCGACTGCGGCCAGTCGAACAGGTCGCGCAGCGATTTGATGCGAGGCAGTAGCGGCAGCGACAGATTCTTGATCTGGAGGTATTCGTAGAACGAGAGCGTGGTCAGCCTGATGGTGTGCCAGCGGCCGACCCCCGATTCCTGACCGGCTTCGACCAGCGGCATCGCCGACCCGGTAAAGGCAATGCGCCGATGCTTGGCGAAATCCACCTGGTGTTTGACCCAGGTTCCCCAGTCGCGGATGAATTGCGCCTCGTCGAGGAACAGGTATTCGGGGCCATCGACTTTGGGCTCGCGTTCGCGCCAGGCCTCCAGCACGGCGTCGATGCCGGCGAGTTTCAGGATAGGGTGATCGAAGGTCGCGTAGAGAATGTTGGCGGGCGGCACCCCTTCCCGCAGCAGGGTATCCACCGCCTGCAACATCAATGTGGTCTTGCCGATCTGGCGTGCGCCGGAAAGCAGGATTGCCCGAGGGGCGGGCGGCTTGGTCGTCCAGGCGTACAACTCCCTGAACGCAGCGCGCCGCCACTTGGGCAGATCGGAAATAGCTTCGTCGCGCCACCAGGGGTTGAACTGGGATAAGACTGCGACAAGCTCTTCTTTGGATACTCTCATGGGCGAAATATTAACTGTACAGCGTCAACAATGCAACTACACATTAACTAAAATTAACATTTAGCTATCGATTTGCGGTTTATTGGGCAATCGCTGACAACAAGCAACGCCGTATCACCAGCGCCGACTTTCACGCCGCGCCTTGAATCGGGCCAGACGCAGATGCCAAACGGCATCCTCACCGCAAGCTGACGCGCCGATTACATTTCTGTAATCTCGGACGGGCGCCGATGCTGCGGGCGCACAATCGCGGCATCGCAACGAGCGGGAAGGTGCAATGAAGCTGCTGGTCGTCGAAGACGAGCCGAAAACCGGCGACTACCTCAGGCAGGGCCTGATCGAGGCCGGTTTCGTGGTCGACCTGGCGCGTGACGGCGTCGATGGCCTGCATCTGGCCGAAACCGGCGACTACGACCTGGCGATCCTCGATGTGATGCTGCCGCGCCTGGATGGCTGGCAGGTGCTGGCCGGCCTGCGCCGCGCCGGGCGCGAGCTGCCGGTGCTGTTCCTCACCGCCCGCGACCAGGTCGAGGACCGCGTCAAGGGGCTGGAGCTCGGCGCCGACGATTACCTGGTCAAGCCCTTCGCCTTCGCCGAGTTGCTGGCGCGGGTGCGTACCCTGCTGCGGCGCGGCAGCCGCAGCCAGGAGCCGCAGCAGTTGCGCGCGGCGAACCTGGAGCTGGACTTGCTGCGGCGGCGCGCCTCGCGGGCGGGGCGCCACATCGACCTCACCGCCAAGGAGTTCGCGCTGCTGGAACTGCTGCTGCGGCGCCAGGGCGAAGTCCTGCCGCGCTCGCTGATCGCCTCGCAGGTGTGGGACATGAATTTCGACAGCGACACCAATGTCATCGAGGTGGCGATGCGCCGGCTGCGCGCCAAGATCGACGACGGTTTCGAGCCCAAGCTGATCCGCACCGTGCGCGGCATGGGCTATGTGCTGGAGGTGACCGTGGCATGAGCCGGGGCACGTCGATCACCGCACGCCTGACCCTGCTCTTCGCCGCCGTGTCGACGGCCGTGTTGCTGGCGCTGGGCATGCTGATCGGCAAGGTGGTTGAACAGCATTTCGTCGAACAGGACATGGAGGTGCTGAGCGGAAAGACGCAGCTGGCCGCCCACTTGCTGGCGCAGGTGGGTTCGCGGGACGATTTCGCCTTGCTGCCGGCGCAGCTCGACAATTCCCTGGTTGGGCATCACGGGCTGGCGGTGGTGGTCCTGGGGCCTGACGGGAAACGCGTGTTCGCCACCCCGCATGCCGCGTTTCCGGAGGCGATGCTGCAGCCGGCCGCGGCGGACGGCAAGCCACGGGCATGGACGCAGGGCGGCTATCCCTGGCGCGGCATTGCCACGCTGCTGCCGACCGGCGCTCGCGAACTGTCGCCGCTGCTGGTCGCCGTGGCGGTCGACATTTCCCATCATGAACATTTCATGGCGTCGTTTCGCACTACGCTGTGGCTCTTCGTCGCCATGGCCGCGCTGTTTGTCGGCGTGCTCGGCTGGATCGTGGTACGCCGCGGCCTGGCGCCCTTGCAGGCGATGCGTCGTGACGCGGCCGGTGTCACGGCCGATCGTCTCGATACCCGCCTGAGCCTGGACGCCGTGCCGGCCGAGCTCGCGGAACTGGCCGAGACCCTGAACCAGATGCTGGCCCGCCTGGAAGAATCCTTCCAGCGCCTGAAGGATTTCTCGTCGGATCTGGCCCACGAGCTGCGAACGCCGGTCAGCAACCTGATGACCCAGACCCAGGTCGCCCTGAGCCGCGCCCGCGGCGCCGACGAGTACCGCGAGGTGCTGGCCTCGAATGCCGAGGAATACGAGCGCCTGGCACGCATGATCGGCGACATGCTGTTCCTGGCGCAGGCCGACAACGGGCTGGTCGTGCCAAACCGCGAACCGGTCGATCTGGCGCGGCAGGTGCGGGAACTGTTCGACTTCTTTGATGCGTTGGCCGAAGAAAAGCGCCTGCATCTCGTGCTGGCGGGCAGCGGCCAGGTGTCGGGCGACACGCTCATGCTGCGCCGGGCGCTGGCCAATCTGATCGCCAACGCAATCCGGCACGCGCCGGAGGGCGGAACCATCCGGGTCGGCATCGAGTCCGACAGCGCGGGTACCAGGCTCTGCGTGGAGAATTCCGGCGCGCCGATTCCGCCCGAGCAGATGGCGCGCATCTTCGATCGCTTCTATCGCGCCGATCCGTCGCGGCACCGGAGCGACGAGGGCGCCGGCCTCGGCCTGGCCATCACGCGCTCCATCGTGCGCGCGCATGGCGGCGAGATCGACGTCAGGGCGGTGGCGGGCGGCGTTTGCTTCGAGCTGAGGATGGCGTGAGCGATACGCGCGGCACATCGAATTTTTTTGTCATGGGAGAGCGTTTCATGAAACA
Source organism: Rhodocyclales bacterium (assembly GCA_016215645.1). Lineage (GTDB taxonomy): Bacteria > Pseudomonadota > Gammaproteobacteria > Burkholderiales > Rhodocyclaceae > Sulfuritalea. The sequence goes on along the minus strand of JACRIX010000008.1, from coordinate 11,720 downwards.
GCATTTACTGCGTGCCGCGACCGCGGCTGCCTTGGCCTTCCTCCTGCAACCCGTGCAGGCGATGGATCATTCCGCGCATGTCGCGCCGGCGGCGAAAGCCGCCGGCCAGGCGATGTCCGAAGGCACGATCCGGAAGCTCGATCTGTCGGCGGGCAAGGTCAGCATCGCCCACGGCGAGATCGCCAACCTCAAGATGCCGCCGATGACCATGACGTTTTCGGCCGGGGATCCGGCCATGCTCAAGGGTTTCAAGGAAGGCGACAAGGTGCGGTTCCGCGCTGCCGAGGTCGGCGGCAAGCTGACCGTCGTCGGCATCGAAGCCGCGAAGTAGCGCCATGGCCTCCCATCTGGCGCTGCTGGCGGCCCTGGCCGTCGCGGCGAGCATGCAGGTCCAGGCGGCGGAGCAGCTGATCGGCGGCCGCGTCGAGAGCCTGCTCGAATTCGCCCGCGAGTACCATCCCGAGTTCGCCGCGCTGCGCGCCGAAGCCGAGTCCGCCGCGGCGCGCATCGAGCCGGCCGGTGCCCTGCCCGATCCGCTGTTGCGCACCGAACTGCGCGACGTCACCAACGAGGGCCTCGACGCCAGCGCCAATGTGCTGCCGCCGCGCATCGGCGGCGCGCGCTACAGCTTCAGCCAGACCCTGCCCTGGGCCGGCAAGCGCGACCTGCGCCGCGACGTGGCCGAGGCTGGCGCCAACGAGGCCAACGCCAAGACCCGTGCCGGCTGGATCGATCTGGCGACCCGGATCAAGCTGACCTACGCCCAGCATCACGTACACCTGCTGAGCATTCGCTACACCAGGGAGAACCTCGACCTGATGCGCCGGGTTGCCGACATCGCTCGCACGCGCTATGCCAGCGGCTTCGGTGGCCAGCAGGATGCCTTGCGTGCCCAATCCGAGATCATCGCCATGGAAACCGATCTGGCCATGCTGGAGGGCGAAAGCGCCCAGGCCAGCGCGCGCATGCGGGCGCTGCTCGGCCGGCCGGAGAACGTCAAGCTGCGTCCACCCGAACTGCTGCGCACCCTGCCGCCGGTGGCGAAGCTGGCCTTGCCGGCGCTGGAAGACCGGCTGCGCGCCAGCAATCCGCAACTGGCGGCGGCGGATGCGCGCATCGCCGGCGCCGAGAAAACGCGTGAGCTGGTGGAACTCAATCGCTACCCGGACGTGACCCTGGGCGTGTCACCGACCCAGACCCGCAACCGCGTTTCGCAATGGGAACTGATGTTCGAAATCAACATCCCCTTGCAGCGCGACAGCCGCCGCGCCCAGGAACGCGAGGCCGAGCTGAATCTGGAGGCGGTACGCCTGCGCCGCCAGAGCGAACTGAATCAGGCGCTGGCCGAATTGGGCCAGAGCCTGGCCGGGCTGGAAGTGGCGCAACGGCTTGAGTCGCTGGTCACCGGCGGCCTGTTGCCACAGGCGGAAGTCAATCTGAATGCGGCGCTGACGGCCTACGAGACCGGGCGTGCGGATTTTGCCGCGGTGCTCGATGCGCACCGCCAGTTGCGGCGCGCACGTACCGAGCTGGTCAAGGCGCGCGGCGACCAACAGGTGCGCCTCGCCGAGATCGAGAAAATGCTGGGAGAAGACTTATGAAACAGCAATCCCTGGGCGTGGTCGTCGCCCTCATCGTGGCGCTTGGCGCGGGCTACTGGGCAGGTGCGAAACGGACGGCCGGTGGCGGAGGGGCGACGGCGCCGGCCGCTACTCCGGCGCCCGCGGCCGAAGCAAGCGCGCAGAAGCCGCGCAAACTGCTCTACTACCGCAATCCCATGGGCCTTGCCGATACCTCACCGGCGCCGAAGAAGGATTCCATGGGCATGGACTACATCGCCGTGTATGAGGGCGAGGACGAACCGTCTGCCGCCGGCGAGATCAAGATCAGCACCGAGAAGGTGCAGAAGCTGGGCGTCAAGACCGAGCTGGCGACGGTGCGCGAGCTGGCGCGCCAGGTCACGGCGGCGGGTCGGGTCGAAATCGATGAACGCCGGGTGCATACCGTGAGCGCCAAGTTCGAAGGCTGGATCGATCGCCTCCACGTCAACGCCACGGGCCAGCCGGTGGCAAAGGGGCAGCCGCTGTTCGAGGTTTACAGCCCCGAACTGGTGTCGGCCCAACGTGAATTCGTGGTGGCGAGCAAGGGCGTGGCCGCGCTCAAGGACGCCAGCGCCGAGATGCAATCGGGCATGAAGCAGCTGGCCGATGCCGGCCTGACTCGCCTGCGCAACTGGGACATTTCCGAAGAACAGATCAAGGCCCTGGCTGCCGGCGGCGAGCCGAAACGCACGTTGAGCTTCCGCGCTCCGGCCGGCGGCGTGGTGATCGAGAAGAAGGCTGTCGCCGGCATGCGCTTCATGTCCGGTGAGATGCTCTACCAGATCGCCGACATCTCCGCAGTCTGGGTGCTGGCCGACGTCTTCGAGCGCGACATCGGCGCGGTGAAAGTCGGCGCTGGCGTCACGGTGAAAATCAACGCCTATCCCGACAAGAGCTTTGCCGGCAAGCTGGCCTACATCTACCCGACGCTGAAAGCCGAAACGCGGACAGTGCCGGTGCGCATCGAACTGGCCAACCCGGGCGGACTGCTCAAGCCCGGCATGTATGCCAATGTCGATCTGGCGGTCGGCGGCGCGCAAAAAGTGCTGACCGTGCCGACGTCCGCGGTGATCGACAGCGGCACGCGCCAGGTCGTGCTGCTGCAGAAGGCGGCGGGGCGCTTCGAGCCGCGCGCGGTCAAGCTCGGCCAGCGCAGTGACGACTACGTCGAGGTGCGCGAAGGCATTGCCGAAGGCGACACCGTGGTGGTTGCCGCCAACTTCCTGATCGATGCCGAAAGCAACCTCAAGGCCGCGCTCTCCGGATTGACGGCGGCACCCGCCGCCTCACCGGACAAGGCCGGCAAGCCATCGGTCAGCCACCAGGCCGTCGGCACGCTGGATGCCATCGATGCCAAGAACGGCTCCGTCACCGTGACCCACGCACCGGTCGCCAGCCTCAACTGGCCGGCGATGACCATGGACTTCATCCTCGCCAACCCAGGGCTGGTTGAGAAGCACAAGCCCGGCGCGCCCATCGCCATCGAGTTCGTTGAGCGCGGGCCGGGGGAGTGGGTGATCACGAAGATGGACGCCAAGGGCGCTGCGTCTGCGCACAAGGGGCATTAGGATGAAAACCGCCGCGGATTCTTGGCCGGTGCGAGATCGGGACGGCGGGGCATTCCCCTCCGCTCATGTCATCCGTCAGCGCCGTTCCGGCGCTTCCTCCCACGGCTTGCCCTGCATGGCAAGCCGGCTTCGGCAGCGCGGAGCAGTGCTCCGCGAAACCCTGCCTACGCCCTTCTTTACTTCGCTGCGGGGAACGCCCCACCCTCCCGATCCGGTGACGCCTTCGGGTTTTTACCGTAGCAAGGCAGAAGCGTATCCCGCCGAGGGCGATGGGTGCCCATCTCCGGTAGGTAAAGGAGGAGGGCCGGCGCCTTATCGGCCCGGGGGACACGGACGGAGATGGGCACCCATCGCTCTCGGCGCCCACCTGGCTTCCAACGGGTTCGCCATGGAGCAAGCACCATGCTGAACGCCCTCATCTCCTGGTCGGCGCGCAACAAGTTCCTTGTCGTCATCATGACGGTGTTCATCACCCTGGCCGGCATCCATGCCGTGCTGAAGACGCCGCTCGACGCGCTGCCCGACCTTTCCGACGTGCAGGTCATCATCTACACCGAGGTGCCGGGCCAGGCGCCGCAGGTGGTCGAGGACCAGGTCACCTACCCGCTGACCACGGCCATGCTCTCGGTGCCGAAGTCGAAGGTGGTGCGTGGCTTCTCCTTCTTCGGCGCCTCCTTCGTCTATGTGATCTTCGAGGACGGCACCGACATCTACTGGGCGCGTTCGCGGGTGCTGGAGTACCTCAACTTCGCCTCCGGTCGCCTGCCGCGCGGCATCACGCCGCAGCTGGGGCCGGATGCCACCGGCGTCGGCTGGGTGTACCAGTACGTGTTGCAAGCGAAAGACAAATCGCTGGCCGAACTGCGCACGTTGCAGGACTGGTTCGTCCGCTACCAGCTGACCAAGGCGCCGGGTGTGGCCGAGGTGGCCAGCATCGGCGGCTTCGTCCAGCAGTACCAGGTGATCGTCGATCCGGTCAAGCTGCGCTCCTATGGCGTGCCGCTGATGAAGGTGGTGCAGGCGATCCGCGATTCGAATCGCGACGTCGGCGGCCGCGTGGTCGAGATGGCCGAGACCGAATACATGGTGCGCGGTCGTGGCTACCTGCGCGGCAAGGCCGACATCGAGGGCCTGGTGGTGAAGGCCGAGCGCGGCACGCCGGTGCTGGTGCGCGACATCGCCCGCGTCGAACTCGGCCCCGACGAGCGGCGCGGCATCACCGAGCTCAATGGCGAGGGCGAGGTGGTGTCCGGCATCGCCATGGCGCGCTACGGGCAGAATGCTCTCGACGTGATCCATGGCGTCAAGGAAAAGCTGGCCGAGATCGCGCCGGGCCTGCCGGCCGGCGTCACGATCGAGACCGTGTATGACCGCGCCGAACTGATCCATCGCGCGATCGATACCCTGAAGACCACGCTGATCGAGGAAAGCCTCATCGTCGCCGCGGTTTGCCTGGTGTTCCTGCTGCATGTCAGGAGCGCACTGGTGGCGATCATCATGCTGCCGGTCGGCGTGCTGATCGCCTTCATCGCCATGCGCGCGCTCGGCATGAATTCCAACATCATGAGCCTGGGCGGTGTCGCCATCGCCATCGGCGCCATGGTCGATGCCGCGATCGTCATGATCGAGAATGCCCACAAGCACATCGAACGGCTCAAGGAAGACCATACCAACGCCGAGCGCGCCGAGGCTATCGTGGCGGCATGCCGGGAGGTCGGCCCGGCGCTGTTCTTCTCGCTGCTGATCATCACCGTCTCCTTCCTGCCGGTATTCACGCTGGAAGCGCAGGAGGGCCGCCTGTTCTCGCCGCTGGCCTACACCAAGACCTTCGCCATGGCCGGTGCCGCCATGCTTTCCGTGACCCTGGTGCCGGTGCTGATGCTGTTCTTCATTCGCGGCAGGATCATGCCGGAGGCGAAGAACCCGGTGAACCGCGTGCTGATCTGGCTCTACCGGCCGGTCATCGCCGGCGTCATGCGCTTCAAGGGCGGCACCATCCTTCTCGCCCTGATCGCCATGGTGGCCACGGTGTATCCGGCCTCGCGCCTGGGCAGCGAGTTCATGCCGACGCTCAACGAAGGCACGCTGTTCTACATGCCGACCTCGCTGCCGGGCATGTCCATCACCAAGGCCGGCGAGCTGCTGCAGACCCAGGACAAGATCATCAAGAGCTTCCCCGAGGTGTCCTCGGTGATCGGCAAGGCCGGCCGCGCCAATACGGCGACCGACCCGGCGCCGACCGAGATGTTCGAGACCGTGATCAACTTGAAGCCCGAGTCGGAATGGCGGCCGGGGATGACCACCGACAAGCTGATCGCCGAACTCGACAAGGCCTTGCAGTTCCCCGGCGTGGCCAACTCCTGGACCATGCCGATCAAGGCGCGCATCGACATGCTGTCCACCGGCATCCGCACGCCGATCGGGATCAAGGTCTTCGGCAAGGACCTGGCCGAGATGGAACGCCTGGCGCGCGAGATCGAAGGCGTGGTCAAGGCGGTGCCTGGCACCACCAGCGCCTACGCCGAACGCATCACCGGCGGCTTCTACCTCGACATCGAACCCGACCGCGCGGCCCTGGCGCGCTATGGCCTCTCGGTCGGCGAACTGCAGGACACCATAGGCACGGCGCTGGGCGGCGAGATGGTGACCACCACGGTCGAAGGGCGCGAGCGCTTCGGCGTCATCCTGCGCTATCCGCGCGAGCTGCGTTCCGACCCGCAGGCCATCGCGCGCGAGGTGCTGGTGCCGGTGTATGGCTCCGGCATGGAATCGAACGCGCCGCCCGCCATGGTGCCGCTGGGTCAGGTCGCGAAGATTTCCATCGTCAAGGGCGCGCCGGCGATACGCACCGAGAACGCGCTGCTCTCGGCCTACATCTACGTCGACATCCGCGAGCGCGACATCGGCTCCTACGTCGCCGCGGCGCGCCAGGCGGTCAACGACAAGGTCAAGTTCCCGCCCGGCTACTACATCACCTGGAGCGGCCAGTTCGAGTACATGGAGCGCGCCATCGAGAAGCTCAAGGTAGTGGTGCCGGTGACCCTGCTGATCATCTTCCTGCTGCTCTACCTCAATTTCCGGCGCATGACCGAGACGCTGATCGTGATGCTCTCGGTGCCCTTCGCCCTGGTCGGCGGTGTCTGGCTGATGTGGCTGCTCGGCTACAACCTCTCGGTGGCGGTGGCGGTCGGCTTCATCGCCCTGGCCGGCGTCGCGGCGGAGACCGGCGTGGTGATGCTGATCTACCTCGACCACGCCTGGGAAGCGGCGCAGGCCGCTTGCCGGGCCGAAAATCGCCGTGTCGCCAGCGCCGACTTGTACGGCGCGGTGATGGAAGGCGCGGTGGAACGTGTGCGGCCCAAGCTGATGACCTTGGTGGCGATCATGGCGGGCCTCTTGCCGATCATGTGGAGCACCGGCACCGGTTCCGAAGTCATGCGCCGCATCGCTGCGCCCATGGTCGGCGGCATGATCTCGTCGACGGTGCTGACGCTGATCGTGATTCCGGCGATCTATGCGCTGGTGAAGGAGTGGCGGCTGAGGCGGGGGCTTTCCTCGGCCTGATCAGCCCAGCGCCGCCTCGATCGCCCTGCCGACGTCGACGGTGGTTGCCGTGCCGCCCATGTCCGGCGTGCGCGGGCCTTTCGCCGTCACGGTCTCGATGGCGCGCATGATCGTGGCGGCCGCCTCCGGGTGGCCCAGGTGTTCCAGCATCATTGCCCCGCACCAGATCTGGCCGATCGGGTTGGCGATGCCGCGGCCGGTGATGTCCGGCGCCGAGCCATGCACGGGCTCGAACAGCGAGGGGAACAGCCGCTCGGGGTTGAGGTTGGCCGAGGGCGCGATGCCGATGGTGCCGGTGCAGGCCGGACCGAGGTCCGAAAGGATGTCGCCGAACAGGTTGGACGCCACCACGACGTCGAACCAGTCCGGATGGCGCACGAAATGCGCGGTGAGGATGTCGATGTGGTACTTGTCGGCGCGCACCGCCGGATAGTTCGCCGCCATCTCGGCAAAGCGCTCGTCCCACCAGGGCATGGAGATCGATATTCCGTTCGATTTGGTGGCCGAGGTGAGGTGCTTCTTCGGTCGCGTCAGCGCCAGTTCGAAGGCGAACTTCATGATGCGGTCGGTGCCGCGGCGGGTGAAGATGCTCTCCTGGATCACGGTTTCCTGTTCCGTGCCCTCGTACATGCGGCCGCCGACACTGGAGTATTCGCCCTCGGTGTTTTCGCGCACCACGTAGAAATCGATGTCGCCGACCTGGCGGTTCGCCAGCGGGCTGGGCACGCCCGGCATCAGGCGCACCGGGCGCAGGTTCACGTACTGGTCGAACTCGCGGCGGAATTTGAGCAGCGAGCCCCACAGTGAGATGTGGTCGGGCACCTTCTCCGGCCAGCCGACGGCGCCGAAGAAGATGGCGTCGTGACTGCCGATCTGTGCCTTCCAGTCATCGGGCATCATGCGGCTGTGCTTGAGGTAGTAGTCGCAGCTCCAGTCGAAGTGGTCGAAGGCCAGGGCGATGTCGAAGCGGCTTGCGGCGGCCTGTAGTACCCGCAGGCCTTCGGGTACCACTTCGCGGCCGATGCCGTCGCCGGGGATGACGGCGATGCGCGTTGCCTTCACGGCGATTCGGGGGCGGCTCTCGGATCGACGCCGGCACGCAGGAAATGGTCGACGAAGTCCCGGTCGAAGCGATCGACGTGGTCGTTCAGCCACTGCTGGATAAAGGCCGCGAGGTCGTCGGCGACCTCGAAGTCCTGGGCGCGCTTGCGAAACTTTTCCAACTGGCCCCGCAGATTTTCGTGCTCGGTGATATGGGACCCGACCTCCGGGAACGACAGCATGCGCATCAGGCTTTCCTCGACCGCGAAGTGGATCCGCGCTTCGATGGACAACTCGTCGAGGATGGCAATGGTGGCGAAGCCGTAGTGCTTGCCCACCGCTTCGCGCAGACGCTCCAGCAAGCCGTGCAGGCGCTTGTGCTGGGCGTCGAGTTCGGCGATGCCGATCTCGAAATCGACGGGCAGGGTAGTGGCGGGTGGCGAGGTCACGTCTGGCAGGTGCGGATCGGGAAGCGGAATCCTAACATCGTCGCGGCCGGCGCATCCCGCTCAGGCACCAAAGCGGCGCCGGTAGTCGCGCGGACCGCTGCCGGTCCAGGCGGCGAAGGCACGATAGAAGGCGGCAGCGTCGGCGAAACCGAGGTCGGCGCCGATGCGGCCCATCGGCCGCGATGTCGTCGACAGCCATTCGATGGCGAGTTCGCGGCGCAAGCCGTCCTTGATGGCGCGAAAGCTGGTGCCTTCGTCCTCCAGCCGGCGGTGCAGGGTGCGCGGCGAAAGAAACAGGCGCGTGGCCAGCGCCGGCAGCGCGAGGTGTTCGGGCAGGGCGGCACGCAGGTGTTCGCGCACGCGCTGCGCCAACGCCCGGTCGCGGCGATAGAGCGTGGTGATGCTGGCCGGCGCGTCGGCGAGGAAGAGCGTCAGCGCCGCCTCGTCGCGACGCACCGGCAGCGCCAGCCATTCGATCGGGAAGCGCGCTTCCAGGCGTGGCGCGTCGAAGCTGTGACGCGGGGCGAAGACCAGTTCGTAGTCGGCGACGTGCAAGGGCGGCGGATAGGGAAAGCTGACTTCGTCCAGCGGCAGCGGATGCGCCACCAGCCAGGCGGCCAGGCCGTGGATCAGGCGCAGCAGCCACTCGAAGGCAAACACCCGTCCGGCGCGACCGACCGGCAGCGGCTGCTCCTCGGCGATGACCAGGACCGCCGCGCGGCCGCCCCGATCGAGGTCGACCGAGACATCGTCGAGTAGTACACGCAGGCTGCGGGCGATGCGCTCCAGCGCGACCTCAAGAGTCGGCGCTGACAACACGGCGCGACACAGCAGTTCGAAGCTGCCACGGCGCAGCGGCCGCGAGAAAAGTGCGAAGGCCTCGTCGTCGAGCTGCTCATTGATCAGGCGATACAGCGCCGCGTAGTGCGCCACGGGGACGCGGGCATTGCGCTGGTGGATCAGATCGCTGGCAATTCCTGCATGTTCGAGCAGCTCCCGCGGGCTCAGCCCGGTGCGGCCGATTCCGGCAAGAATGCCGGTAACAAAGCCGATGGCGACCGTTGGCGCGCTGCCGGTGGTCCTGCGTGGCCGGGGGCTTGTTGTGGGCATGATGGCAAATTATGCATAGTTATCGTCGTTTTGTGTCATGGCATCGTCGCCGGGCTTTCCCTATCATGCAAAGCCTGCCGCCATCTTCAGGAGCCGCGCCATGACCGACTTGTCCATCGCTGCCAAGCTGGTGCCCTACAAGCCCAGGCACAAGGTGCGCTTCGTCACCGCCACCTCGCTGTTCGACGGCCACGACGCCTCGATCAACATCATGCGCCGCATCCTGCAGGCGACCGGCGCCGAGGTGATCCACCTCGGCCACAACCGTTCGGTCGACGAGATCGTCAACGCCGCGCTGCAGGAGGATGCGCAAGGCATCGCGGTGTCCTCCTACCAGGGCGGCCACGTCGAATTCTTCAAGTACATGATCGACCTGCTCAAGGCGCGCGGCGGAGAGAACATCAAGGTCTTCGGCGGCGGCGGCGGCGTCATCGTGCCGGCCGAGATGGAGGAGCTGCACGACTACGGCGTGGCCCATTTGTATTCGGTCGAGGACGGCCAGAAGATGGGCCTGCAGGGCATGATCAACGACATGGTGATGCGCTGCGACCACGATCTCTCCAAACGCGCGCCGCAGGAACTCAAGGCGCTGGAAGTCGCCGACGGCGCCGAGCGCCTGCGGAATCTCGCGCAGATCATCACCGCGCTGGAAAACGGCGCCTGGCCGGAGAAGGCGAAGAAGGCGCTGCTGGAGAAGGCCGCCACTCTGTCGTCGGCGCCGACCGCAGTTCCCACCCTGGGTATTACCGGTACCGGCGGCGCCGGCAAGTCATCGCTGACCGACGAGCTGATCCGCCGCTTTCGCCTCGACCAGGACGATGCGCAGAAGATCGCGGTGATCTCGATCGACCCCTCGCGCAAGCGCACCGGCGGCGCGCTGCTGGGCGACCGCATCCGCATGAACGCGATCCAGCATCCCAGTATCTACATGCGTTCGCTGGCCACCCGCGACACCGGCTCGGAAATCTCCAAGGCCCTGCCCGACGTGATCGCCGCCTGCAAGGTGGCCGGCTTCGACCTGATCGTGGTCGAGACGTCCGGCATCGGCCAGGGCGATGCCGCCATCGTGCCGCTGGTCGATGTTTCGCTCTACGTCATGACCCCCGAGTTCGGCGCCGCCTCGCAACTGGAAAAGATCGACATGCTCGACTTTGCCGACTTCGTCGCCATCAACAAGTTCGACCGGCGTGGGGCCTCCGATGCGCTGCGCGATGTGCGCAAGCAGTACCAACGCAATCGCGAACGCTTCGGCGAGAAGCCCGACGACATGCCGGTGTTCGGCACCATGGCGGCGCGCTTCAACGACGACGGCATCACCGCGCTCTACCAGGCGCTGGCGCCGAAGCTTGCCGAGCGCGGCCTCAAGTTCGCCAGGGGGCGGCTGCCGGCCGTCACCGTCAAGGCCTCGTCAGCCGGCCGCGCCATCGTGCCCGCCGACCGCGTCAGGTACCTCGCCGAGATCGCCGATACCCTGCGCGGCTACCACAGGCACGTTGCCGAACAGGCCACGCTGGCGCGCGAACGCCAGTCGCTGAAGACGGCCAAGGCCATCTTCGAGGCTTGCGGCAAGCAGGCCAGGGATTTCGATGAACTCATCACCTGGAAAGACGGCCAGCTGACGCCGCATGCGAGGAAGCTCCTGGCGATGTGGCCGGACATGAAGAAGGCCTATGCCGGCGACGAGTACGTGGTCAAGATCCGCGACAAGGAAATCCGCACCGGTTTGATTTACGAGACGCTCTCCGGCACCCGGATCCGCAAGGTGGTACTGCCGCGCTTCGAGGACGAGGGCGAACTGCTCAAGTTCCTGATGCGCGAGAACGTTCCCGGCTCCTTCCCCTACACCGCCGGCGTCTTCGCCTTCAAGCGCGAGAACGAAGATCCGACGCGCATGTTCGCCGGCGAGGGCGACGCCTTCCGCACCAACAAGCGCTTCCTCAAGGTGTCCGAGGGCATGCCGGCCAAGCGCCTGTCCACGGCCTTCGACTCGGTCACGCTGTATGGCTGCGACCCCGATCCGCGCCCGGACATCTACGGCAAGGTCGGCAATTCCGGCGTCTCGATCGCCACGCTGGACGACCTCAAGGTGCTCTACTCGGGCTTCGACCTGTGCGATCCGGCGACCTCGGTATCGATGACCATCAACGGTCCGGCGCCGATGATGCTGGCCATGTTCCTCAATGCCGCGATCGACCAGCAGATAGCCAAGTTCGTCACCGACAACAATCGCCAGCCGACCGAGGACGAAGCCGAGAAGATCCGCGAATGGACGCTCTCTTAGGTGCGCGGCACGGTGCAGGCCGACATACTCAAGGAGGACCATGGCCAGAACACCTGCATATTCTACTCAGAGTTTGCGCTGAAGATGATGGGCGACATCGCCGAGT